>DATKHV010000001.1:0-2290 GCA_035510055.1 Candidatus Cybelea sp.
CGGCGAGAGAGTTTTCGTCAATGGATGAAAGGTCAGCGCGATACGGAGCGGCTGCGGCGAGCAGAGCATCATAGTTCTGGGGCGCGAGCCAAGGTGCATTTGGAGCGTCATTCAATTGGCAAAACATTTTTATCGAAGGGACATCCTTGCGAAAGGACTCGGCTACGCCGAGAAGCTGCTTTTCGACGAAAAGAATTGTGGCCTCGGCATCGTTCAGGACGTAACCCAGTTCGTTCGCGGTGAGCCGGATATTCAGCGGCAGAAGAACCGCGCCCGCCTCCAGAACGCCATAATAGGCTTCCAGCAAGCGGTGGCAATTAGCGCTGAAGAAGGCGACGCGATCGCCGGGGCGCACCTCAGCCTGGCGCAACGCTCCCGCGAGACTCCGGGCGCGTTCGGCAAATTGCGCGTACGTAAAGCTTTCCTGGTTGCAAACGACCGCGGTTCTGCGCGGGTACTGCTGTTCCGCGTAACGAAGAAAGCGCAGAGGTGTGAGCGGGATGTTCATGGCGTGCGTCGCCGGATAAAAACAGGAATCAGGCCGACTGACCTCCATCCACCACCAAAGTGTGCCCAGTCACAAAATCGGAGGCACCTGAAGCCAGAAAAATCGCGGCGCCTTTCAAATCGCTCGACCCGCCAAAGCGACCCAAGGGTATTGTCGCGAGGAACGAGTCTTTATTCCGCTCGATCACCTTTCCAGACATGTCCGTCGGAAACCAGCCGGGCGCAATCGCATTGACTTGAATATTGTGCATACCCCATTTACAAGCAAGGTCCCTGGTGAAAGCGATTACGCCGCCTTTGCTGGCGCTGTAGCCGATGGCGGAAAACTTGGGCGGCGAGCCACGCAGTCCAGCTATGGAGGCGATATTGATGATTTTTCCGCTGCGCTGCGAAATCATGATCTTGCCTGCGGCTTGCGAAAACAGAAACGTTCCGGTGAGGTTCGTTTCTATGACCTTGTTCCACTGCTCGAGCGTCATTGCTTCCACCGGCGCGCCCCAGGAAGTTCCGGCGTTATTGATCAAAATGTCGAGGCGGCCGAACTGTTTCATGGCGGCATCGGCAACCGCCTGGATGCTCGCAGGATCTTTGACGTCGCAGCCGAGCGCTAGAACTTGCACGCCGAGCTTCTGCAATTCCTCGGCGGCCTGCTGGCAGCGCTCCTTCTTGCGCGCGCAAAGAACCAAATCCGCTCCCATTTCCGCGAGACCTTCGGCCATTTGACGGCCAAGGCCCACCGAACCACCGGTGACGATGGCGACGCGGCCTTTGAGATCGAACAGGTGCAGGCCCCTCACGTCGCCAGCCACGGCGCCCGACGATTCCTCACTTCCAACAATATGCAAGTGTATATCATATGTTAGCTACTAACACTACTTGCCGTCGCCAAGCGCACCCCCGTTCAGCCACCGAGCTTTTTGCGCAAGTCACGCCCATGCGTGGCTTCCGGAACCGTCCGCGGTCGAACCGCTCACTGCGTTGGAAGGAACCTAGAGTCATCGTCGCGGCAATCGTGGTCGCCGTCCCTACCACGAGAACCGCATCGGTTTGTGAACGCGTCAAAGGGGCGCAGATAGGGAGCCGGAGTAAAATCAATGAAAGCGGGCGAGACCGGAACGATCATGCCGTTCGCGTTGCTAAAGATGTTGAAAGCGGACCCGAGCATGGCGGCTTCGGTGTTCAGCGGGGTCGCGTCAATACTGGGCCAGTGGCCGGTTTCCAAGCGCTCCAGAAGCGTGTTGACCGCGGCGATCGTTTCGGCGGGAGTGAAGGCACAGTGCCCCGCGCGATCAACGAAGGTTTGACGCAGCAATCGACGGTTATCGTCCACACGGTCCACGACATCTTTGTACGCCGACTCGTTTTCGACGACGACCAGGCCGTCGCCCTTGGTGTGCATGGTCAAAACCGGAATGTCAATTTGGCCGTTGAAGATAATATTCTGCTTTAGGTAATCAACGGCGCTGGGATCCGCTTTTATCCGAGCCGCGTCATTCAACGCGTCGAGGTCCCCTTCCAGGCTGAGACCAGCGGTTTGATAGAGAGCCCATACCTCGTCGCGGTTGATGGATTTTTCGAATTGCTTGCGGTAGTCCACGCCAGTGTTCCATGAGACATTTCCACCGGCGCGCGCTTCGAGCTCGGCGCGGAACGCAAAGACGAAGGGAAAGTCAACTTGCTGATCCCACAGAAACTGATTTGCTTCCTGACTCGCGAAATCAGTCCGAGACGGCTCGGGCGAAGTGGGAACGAACCAGCCGGGGAGGTCGCTTAAAGCTGCTGC
>DATKHV010000002.1:0-24455 GCA_035510055.1 Candidatus Cybelea sp.
ACTTGTATAATCCCTAGATGCGACGAATACCCTGGAGGACAATTGCGCTCGGCTCGCTATTGCTCCTCTCTGTCTGCTCAATGCCAGGACAGGAAGTGCAATCTCCTCAACCTGAAAAGTCGAAGCCGCCTGTCAAAATGGAGCAGCGCGGGCGCATCCTTGGAATCGGTGGTGTCTTCTTCAAATCCGCTAATCGCGATCAGATGCGCGAATGGTATTCAACGCATCTTGGACTCGCCGACAAAGGCGCAGGCGCGATGCTTCCCTGGCGCGAGCACGACGACCCGCAAAAGGAACACGTTACGGTTTGGAGTATTTTTCCCGCCTCCACGGACTATTTCGATCCCGGCCACGCACCGTTCATGGTCAACTACATCGTGGACGATATGGATGCTTTGCTCGACCGCTTAAAACAAGAGGGAGTAAAGATTGATGCCAAACGAATGGATGAATCCTACGGTCGCTTTGCCTGGATCTATGACCTGGATGGAAATAAGATTGAGCTCTGGCAGCCGCTGTCCGCAAAACCCTAAGGGCCTTCCACGGCACTTACTCAATCGGTTTTCTCTAGCTACGGTCCGGTAGTCGTAGAGTGGCCGGAAATGCTTTGCGCCTGGTCATCTCAATATCCGCATCGGCCGATTCCGCCCGATCAGTCGCGCAGCGTTTACGATTCCGCCGCTCCCGGCAGGGTCAACGTGCTTCCTCTGGGGAACCTCTCGTTGAAACCCTGGAGGTTCTCCCCGATTAAGGGCCGCCGCTTGTCGAGACGAGACGGCGAGCCCGCCTCCAGGGCCGGTTTATGGTGGAGGTGTCGCCGTCGGCTACCAGCACGGCTACCAGCACGCCTACTTCAGTGCCGACAAGAAGAGCATACCCCGGTGGGGGTTTCTCGTCTTCCTTCTCTACACTATGCGCTAGCCGGTTACGTTGGCATTGCGGGGTTCGCGGAGGAACTGCAGTGCCCGTCTTCGTAGGCTCCGACCACGCAATTCTTGAAGTACCCCACCTCGAAGGAATCCCGATTTTGGATCCTGCCTGGGCATCCTAGTGGGCCGTCAAAGGCCGGCGTAGGTCTGGCGGCGGAGGAATTGGCCGGAGCCGGGACGGCCTACGAATTTGCCACCTTCGATTAGGGCGTGGCCGCGGGAGAAAACGGTCTTTGGCGCGCCTTTGATGCGGAGGCCTTCAAACATGGAATAGTCCACACGCATGTGGTGCGTTTTGGCGCTGATAGTTTCTTCGTGCTGGGGATCGAAGATGACCAGATCGGCGTCGGAGCCGACGGCGATGGTGCCTTTGCGCGGGTACAGGCCGAAAAGTTTTGCAGGTGCCGTCGCGACCAGCTGGACGAAACGGTTCGGCGAAAAATGCTTGCCGTGGACTCCGCCGGTATAGACAAGGCTCAGGCGGTGTTCGATGCCGGGGCCGCCGTTGGGAATTTTCGTAAAGTCGTCTTTGCCTAGCTCTTTTTGTTCCTTGAAACAGAACGGGCAGTGGTCGGTGGAGACAACCTGCAAAGTATCTTTCGCGAGGCCTTGCCAGAGTTTTTCCTGGTGCCATTTTTCGCGCAGCGGCGGAGTGAAGACGTATTTGGCGCCTTCAAATCCGGGGGCCTCCATATTTTCGAGCGAGAGATACAGATATTGCGGGCAGGTCTCGGCGTAAGCGGGGAGGCCGCGGTCGCGCGCTTCGCGGACTTTTTCGAGTGCCTCGTTGCAGGAGAGATGAACGATGTAGACTGGCGCGCCGGCCATTTCCGCGAGGGCGATAGCCCGGGAAGTAGCTTCGGCTTCGGCCGTGGTAGGACGCGTGAGTGCGTGATACTTCGGAGCGCGCTTTCCTTCGGCGAGGGCTTGCTGGACGATGACGTCGATGGCGCCGCCATTTTCCGCGTGCATACAGATGAGACCATTATGTTTCGCCGCCTGCCGCATGGCCTTGAAGATCGTCGCGTCGTCGAGCATGAAGACGCCTGGGTAGGCCATGAAGAGCTTGAAGCTGGTGACGCCTTCGCGGACGAGTTGGCCCATTTCCTCGAGCTGCGCGGAGCCGAGGTCAGTAATGATGCAGTGGAAGGCGTAGTCGGTGACGGCTTTGTCGTGGGCTTTCTTCATCCAGGCGTCGAAAGCGTGTCGAAGCGTTTGCCCTTTGTATTGGATGGCGAAGTCAATGAGTGTGGTGGTGCCTCCGAAAGCGGCGGCGATCGTGCCGGTCTGGAAATCGTCGGCGCTGGTGGTGCCGCCGAAGGGCATGTCGAGGTGGGTGTGGACATCGATGCCGCCGGGGATGACCAGGCAGCCGGAGGCATCAACGATGCGCGTGGCATTTTCTGTGGGGAGCTGGGTGGCGATGGCGGTGACTTTTTCGCCGTTGACGCCGACATCGGCAAGGGAAGTATCGGTGGCGGTTACGACGGTGCCGTTGCGGATTACGGTGTCAAAACGCATTGCGCTCCTCTAAGGAACGGATTTGGTAAAGAAGCGATTCTGACTCAGTCGGAACTAACAGTCTTCACACTACACCTCCTTCGATTGGATCCGATAGTTTTGATTCCCTCGCCGTTTTGAGAGCCGCGACGCGATCAGTTAGCGGGTCCCAGCGGCTGGAATGCTTGGCGGGTAGATTCGATTCTGGCACCTCGTAAAGGTACGCGTGTGCATTGTGGGCGTGCCTCGTGATGAGACCGTATTCCGCCCAGCGGATAACAGTCGCCTCATGGATGTGGAGGCGAGCGGCCGCTTCCGCTGCCGTCAGCATGCCGCGGTCGCGAAGTCGGTCGTAGCGAGAGCGAAGTGCGTATCGATGGACGAGATAGGTGATACGCAGGGTGGTAAAGCGAGTGCTGCTGCGTCCGGGTCGGGCCGATCCGCCAGGACGAAGTCCCTGCTGATTGAGAATGTCGGCGATTTCGGAGTAGATGTGATGGTCCAGGAGTTTGTCCACAAGTTTGACGGTGGTTGTCGGTGTCTTGACCTGCTGCGCCGATGACTTGGGATTCAGCGTCGTCAACGTTTCGGTTTTGCCGCCCTTGAAACGCACATGGATCTTCGTGATTCCCTCCATTGGAAGTTTAATCAGCGTGGCATCCTCGATGATATAGGCGAGCAGTCGTTTGCGCTCGCGGTTCGCCGTGCATGGATCATTCCAGAGCTTCTTGAAGTCCGTCGTCATCACAACCAGCCGCTGACGAATCGTATCATCAACGACGAGTTGGTCGTGCTGTCGCCCACGTTCTCGTTCCTCTCGCGCCAAGGCCAGCGCGCGCAGCTTGTCGTTCCACTCGGCCTCGAGCGTGTCGGCAACGAGACGATTGCTCGGATCTACCAGCATGAAGCGGCGCTGCGCGAGATCGGCTTCGATCTGCGCACGCTCGATGGCACGACGCCGTAGTTGATCCGCCTCTTCGTGCCGAGCCTCGATCTCTCGTCGGATTTCGAGCGCCAGCTCCACGGCGGCAGGCGTCATCCTCTCGGCGACGAGCGTCCCGATGGCTTCGTCAACAGCCTGCCCCGCGATGGATTGGCAGTTCGGCCAACCGAGCGTAGCATTTGCACGGTCACAGACATACCAGGCTTCTCGCTTTCCTCGCCGCGAGATATAACGGACGCGGAAATGTCTGCCGCATCGGCCGCACACCGCGCGTCCCTGCAGTAGGGCAACGCCTTCGCGCGGCGGCGATACTCGCGCTAGTTCGTAGCCTTGACCGTTGGTCGCGAGTAGTTTGAGGTTCTGCTGATGTTGTTCCCAGCTAATATAGCCAGGATGAGCATTCGGAATGCAGGCGAGCCACTCATTGTACTCACGCTTTCGCTGGACCTTCTTTGAGCCATCGGCAGCTCGCCGATACCGTCGACGTCCGTACACGTAGGCGCCCGCGTAACGCGGGTTATTCAGCACGCGCATAGCGCTCGACGCAGTCAGCGGTTGGAACACTGTGGTGCCGCCGAGACGTCGAGATGGGAAACAAAGGCCTTCCTTCCGAAACACCTTCACTGTCTGGCACGCCGAGCCGACACGCGAGAACGTCTCGAAGAAGTAGGCGATCGTTTGTCGGATCTGCGCGTCAGGGTCGAGCACCACGTTGCCAGCCTCATCGTAGGCAAAGCCCGTGGGCAGCGGACAACGATATTCGCCGCGTCGGACCTTGTTGAGGATTCCGCCGCGCAGCCTGGCTTTGAGGACGTGAAGCTCGGCTTCGCTCATTGTTCCTTTGAGGCCGAGCAGCAGACGGTCGTTGAAGCTCGCCGGGTCGTAGATCCCATCCTCGTCGAGGATCAGGGTGTTGGCCAGCGCGCAGATCTCCAGCAAGCGGTGCCAGTCAGCGTTGTTCCTCGCCAGGCGCGAAACTTCGAGCCCCATGACGATGCCGGCGTGGCCCATGCCCACATCCGTGACCAGACGTTGAAAGCCCTCGCGCCAAGCCGCTGACGCGCCCGACTCGCCCTGATCGCTGTCGATGACGATGATCTGATCATCGTGCCAACCGAGAGAGATGGCCCGGCTGCGAAGTGCGTACTGACGTTTCGTGCTTTCGACGTTCTCGAAAACCTGGCGCATGGATGACTGCCGAACGTACAGGTATGCACCTCGCTCGAGATGCTGAGGCTGGACCTTCAACGAATCGCTCATGTTGTTACTCCTCGATTGCTGACGTTCATCGCCATTGCCGCGAAGACATGAACCACGGCTATGTGTTCGTCCGAGGCCGTCCAGCTTAACGACTGTGAGCCACTCCGCTGCTGTAAGACCCCCGGACTAGCTATTGCGATGGTGCGTGTCCACCCCCACATTCCCCGACGGAGAAAGAGCATGAGCCCATAGCGGGCCTCTGGCGGCAGCACCCCGCCGAGCACGGCTCCGCGTAAAGTCTCGTATTGGACCACAACGCTCGGTGACGCTTCCGAACCGTGTGTGGCGTTCGATTTCATCTCGGAGTTTTTTTTACGGCGACCGCTCGCTCGATCGTCCTCGGGTGTACGTTCAGGCCGAATTCCTGCCGAACCAACTTCGCCAGCTCGCGCGCTCGAATGGGCTTGCCAGCGACGAGGTGTTTTTGAATAAACTCCAGTACTGCACCCTGGAGCTTGTGAGGGCCGCGTGGCCCCCGCTTCTTCGGTACGAACCCAGCGATCCCCGCCTCGTCGAAGTTGGCCTTGGCCTGATAGTACGTCGGCCTCGATACCCCGTATTCTTCCGTTGCGTGGGCGACCGTCGCATTCTCGACCGAAACGCGGCGCAGCATCTCGTACTTGACCTGCACGATGTCGCGGGGGTCGAAGAACTCGCTGTCTTGGAATTTCGGATCGCGGACCTTCTCGGGTACCGGATTCAGTGTGCCCTCTTCGAGGAGGGCACGGGCTTTCGGATGCTGGCTGTCGCTTTTCGCGGGCACCGCGATCTCCGAGGATCGGCATGCCGATCGTAATTACAATTATGCCGCAATAGGAGTGCATGTCAAGGGGTATAATGCCGTTCTTTGTGCCACATGAAACACTATTATTCACGCGACGCTCCTGTATTGGCATATCTTGCGGCGTATTTCTCTTTACGTATGCGGCGCAATTTCCCTTACACGACATCTTTAGCTCTCCCGCCAATCCCGTTTGCTGAGCCGGTCCACCAAGCCCGCGAGTTCCAACAAATCCACCACGCGGAATAGCGCACGGTGTCCACCGATGGCGATCTCAGGATCGATAGCGACGACGTCAGTCCATTGCGGCGGAACGGAGCAAATGGATTCATCATCGATCTGCAGCAACAGGGTCATTCCATAGCGGTTGTACCGCTCGCCCACGCAAGGTAGCTGCCGCCCGCTGAACGGATGGAACGGATGCGTGATGCGTACAAGGCGCGTGGCTGCGATCGAAGCATTTGCATTCTGAATTGAGTTACAAACGGATGGAAAGGGGTGATTCGTAACGGATTGATTCTAATGGGTATTTTTTGAGTCAGAGTTCTGCACTTTTTGCAATCTTCAAGACCAGGCAGGCCTACGGGGGCGGAACGGGAAAGCCTCCGCCTCGAGGGGTGAGCAACAGCTATTTTAGGTAGTGCGGGAGGATTTTGTGGTGGTAGACATCGAGGGTCTTCTCTTCTTCGCCACACATTAGATAAATGTTGAACTGGGTGACGCCGACTTTGCGGAGGCGGTCGAGCTTTTTGCGGTGCTCGTCAATGGGGCCGATGATGCAGAAGCGGTCGACAACTTCGTCGCTGACGAACTCGGCGTTGTCGCTACCGACTTCGCAGTGGTGGAGATAATCGTACTTGCCGCGGTTTTTGACGAAAGAGGTGAGGGCGGGAGGAAGTTCCTCGGGCTTGTACTTCGAGATGAGGTCCATCACGTGATTGGAGACCAGCGCGGGAAACCAGCGGACGTGCTCGCGCGCGCTTTCGAGGTCATCGGAGGGCCACACCGGGGCGGCCGCCATGACTTCGAGCTTGCTGAAGTCGCGGCCGGCTTCCTTGGCGCCTTCGCGGACGAAACCGAGGCACCAAGCGATCAGGTCGGGATCGGCGAACTGGAGAATGACACCGTCGCCGATGCGTCCGGAGGTGCGAAGAGCTTTGGGGCCGTAGCCAGCGACCCACACGCGGGGGATTTCGCCGCTAGCCCAAGGAAATTTGGTGGGGACGCCGTCGAGGTCGACGGTCTTACCGGCGTTCAGATTGCGAAAGTTGCTGACGAATTCCTCCAGGGTTTCAAGAGTCGTGGGCTTTTTGCCGAGGACGCGGCGGGAACTGTCGCCACGGCCGATGCCGAGTTCCATGCGGCCGTGGGAAGCAAGATTCAGAGTGGCGAAAAGGCTGGCGGAGACGGTGACATCGCGGACGGCAGGGTTTGTAACGCAAGTGCCGAGGCGCATTTTTTTGGTGTTGGCAGCCATCAGCGTGAGTAGAGGAAAAGGCTCTTTCCAGATGACGTGGGAATCGAAAACCCAGCCAAAGCCGAAGCCGGAGGATTCGGCTTGGCGGGTGAGGCTGAGGATGCGGTCGATCGAGATGTCTGGTTTGATGGTGATGCCGAAGTCCATGGCTTACTCCGTTGGAGAAACATTGAGTGCTGCAAAAAGTCAAAGCTGAAATCCTGCGGCCGCGAAAAACGCGGCTTCAGGATGACAACATTCCCACACAGTTGGCCAGCTCCTGCTCCAGTCGGCTTACAGCTCTACGCGTTCAGCCGCCCCTGCTCAAGCTCCTAAAGCCGCTTACCCACATCCTAGTCAGCCGGCCGGCTGGGTGACCGGAGCGACACGGTTCATCAGGGCGAAGTACGCAAGGAAACTGACCAGAAAGCCGACGAACCAGGCGTAGTCGTACAGGACGCGCAGGGGCGAATACACCAAGCCGATGAAAGCCACTGCGGCGCCTGCGGCCAGTGCCGCGACGGCGGCCCAGTTGAAGCCGCGCGCATATTCGTATTGGCCGTTGCGTTGATAGAGATCTTCGACGATGAGGAGTTTTTTGCGGATGACGAAGTAGTCGCAGATGAGAACGCCGGCGATGGGGCCGAGAAATCCAGAGTAGCCCACGAGCCAGAGGAAGATGTAGGTACCGTAGTCGGCCATCAGCTTCCACGGTTGCATGACGATGCCCATGGCGCAGGTGATGAGGCCGCCAGTGCGGAAACTAATGCGGCGCGGAGAAAGATTAGAGAAATCGTTGGCCGGGGAAACAACGTTGGCGGCGACGTTGACGTTCAGCGTAGCCATGAGCAACGCAATCATGGCGAGGACGACGGCGAAGGGATTGCCGAGACGCGCGAGGACAGCCACGGGGTTCCAGAGAGCTTCGCCAAAAATGATTAACGTGGCGGAAGTGACAGCGATGCCGATGAAGGAATAAAAGGTCATGGTCGCTGGAAGGCCCAGGGCCTGCCCAACGATTTGATCGCGCTGGCTGCGGGCGTAACGCGTGAAATCGGGAATATTCAGCGAGACGGTGGCCCAGAATCCGACGACGCCGGTGAGCGAAGGAATGAAAAAGCGGAAGAACTGGCCGAAGGTTTGAAATTTAGAAGGCGTGGCCAGCATGGGGCCGAAGCCGCCGGCTTTGCTGCGGGCCCAGAGGAGCAGGGCAAGTCCTATCAGAAGCAAGAAGGGTGCGGAAATCCCTTGCAAAAAACGGATGGTTTCGATGCCACGCAGAATGACGAAAACGTTGAGAAGCCAGAAAAAGACGAAACAGATCGCGGCGCCAGAATGAAAATTTGCCCAGGAAGGAGCAAGGGCCACGATCATGGCGTTGATGGCTTGGCCTCCGATCCAGGTTTGAATACCGAACCATCCGCAGGCGACCAGGGCACGCAAGATGGCCGGCAGATTGGCGCCGAGAACTCCAAACGAAGCGCGCGCAAAAACCGGAAAGGGAATGCCGTATTGCGCGCCGGCGTGGGCGTTGAGCAGCATGGGAATCAGCACCAGCACGTTGCCGAGAAAAACGGTGAAGAGCGCTTGCTTCCAGTTCATGCCGCCGGCGATCATGCCGCTGGCGAGCATGTAGGTGGGGATATTCACGCTCATGGAAATCCACAAGGCGGCGTAGTTGTAGGTGCGCCAGGTGCGGCGCTGGCTTCCGACCGGGGCCAGGTCCTGGTTATAGAGCGAACTGCGCTCAATGGTTTCCGCGCGAAACAATTTAGTTGGCCGCCTCGGAGTTTTCTCCGGCACGAGTGCTGGCGATTTCCCCATAAGATTCGGGGCGACGGTCGCGATAGAACTGCCAGGTGTCGCGGACTTTCTGAATTTCGTCGAGATTGAGTTCGGCAACCAGCAATTCGTCCTTGTCGCGGCTGGCTTGTTTGACGATTTTGCCGCGCGGGTCGCAGAAATAACTCTTGCCGTAGAATTCACCGATTTTCCAGGGAGCTTCGGTGCCGACGCGGTTGATGGCAGCGACGAAGTAAGCATTGGCGACGGCGTGGGCAGGCTGCTCAAGTTCCCAAAGATATTCGGAGAGACCGGCAACGGTAGCGGAAGGGTTGTAGACGATTTCGGCGCCATGAAGGCCGAGGATCCGCGCACCTTCCGGGAAGTGACGGTCGTAGCAAATGTAGACGCCGACGCGGGCGAAACGCGTCTGGAAGACGGGGTAGCCGGCGTTTCCGGGAGTGAAATAGAATTTTTCCCAGAAGCCCGGATGGCAATGGGGAATGTGGTGCTTGCGGTATTTGCCGAGGTAGCGGCCGTCGGCGTCAATGACCGCGGCGGTGTTGAAGTACAAGCCGGTCATTTCGACTTCGTAGACGGGAACGACGAGCACCATCTGGTATTTCTTGGCGAGCTTCTGCATGGCCGTGACGGTGGGACCGCTCGGAACTTTTTCAGTGAGTTCATACCAGCGGGTTTGCTGCTCGGCGCAGAAATACGGGCCGTAGAAGAGTTCCTGGAGGCCGAGGATCTGCACTTTTTGCTTGGCGGCGTCGGCAATCAAGCGCTCGTGCTTGGCGATCATTTTTTTCTTGATGTCGGGCAAAGAATATTTTTCCGGAGACCATTCACATTGAGCCTGAATCAGGCCACAGCGAACCAAGCGGGGCATGCGGCACCTCCCGAGGAAAGACAGGCGAAAAGTCTACTCCGTGCGCGCTAGGGCGACAAGGTTCCGGCGTTCGAATCGTTCGAGTGCGCCGTTCCGCTGGCAATAAAACGATGGAATGAAGGCAACGAAACGCAGCCAGATTGCCCTTCGGGGCCGCGCGAACGACCATCAACAGCAACGGTTTTCCGGCGGGGTCCAACTTAGGAATGCGAAGAAAAAGGACCATCGCGCTGTTGTGGACCGTCGACTGGTGTTGCCGCCGAATGCCGGAGCTGCTCCGGCAAAAACATACGGCCCATGGAACGAAGGCATGCGCGGAGTGCGGGAACGGAATCCCAAGGATCGGGAATCAGGTAGATACCTGAAGCTCACTCTGTTGAAGGTTCTTATTGAATTTGGGCCTGTAGGTGCCCTGGTATAGGAAGCCTCTATAGGGCAGGTAAATTTGCGGCGGGGGTAGAGCTTTTTTACTTGGAAATCGCTCGGCACTCGTTGAAAACAAATAGGTTAGAATTGGCCTGGAGCTTGCACTTCGTAAGCCGGTGGGGGAGACGAGCCGAGGATCCCTTTAGGGGATTGAGGGCTGGGCCGGTTCGTTACTCCCCCCTTTTCCTTTTTCCAACGATTGACCCCCCATAGCCTCGAAATCTGTGCAAAACCCCTCAAAAACAAACCGCAAACCCTTCAGAAAAAGGGCGGAAACGTGTATTGTATCCATCCAGAATGGGTAGGGGGGCCGCTAGTGGGAGAACCGTGCCGAAGTTCAAGGTGTCCTAAACATTATGAACTGATCGACGAAGGCCGCGCACGTTTCCGATAAAAAAGAAGCTAGCGAGCGATTCTCTCGTGGCATCATGTGCTTAAGATCGCGTCCGAAAAGGAGAATATATGAAAAAGATCTCCGTCGTTACGATCCTCGCTCTGATCGCCCTAACCCTGGTTCCCGCCAAGGCCCAAGCTCCCGAAGACACATTGGTATTGAACTGGGACGGAACGGGCCCGGACATCAGCCGCGATCATTCGCTGCTCGAGACCGTGGCGGCGATGGACGAGAACGGCAATCCGATTCCCCGGACGAAGATCGAGGTGACGGCGCTATACGATAAGCCCGCGAACCAATGGTCAGAGGGCGTCACGTGCCAGAACGGTTCCATGATTGAACTAAGTTACATCCTCCCCAACGGAGCGAGTGAATCACTGGCGCTCCCCTTGAAATGTTCGGGAAGCGGCACGGGCATGTCTGGCACGTTTAGCGGCGAGGCGGACTCCGGGAAAACAGTCACTGGCAGCGTTACCGTTCTGCTGCAGGTGAAATGCAGGCAAGAATGCACGCGTAACGCCAAAAACATATCCATTAGTGTGCTCTACGCAGAGCAAGTATCGTCCGAGAATCAAGCACGGTAACGCAAGTATTGGCGGGGGTCAAGCGGCCCTCGTGGGCGCGCGTGTCGTAGTCGGTGAGCGTGAGAGCCAGCATAATGGCCAGCCAAAAGACCGAGCAAACGATGACTAGTTGTGTGCGCTTGGGACTATAGCGGGCGTGCATGAAGTAGAGAACGACGAGCGCGGCTTTGACGGTGGCGATGGCGAGAGCGATGACGATATTGAATTTGCCGAAATTCTGAAACGCCGCCCAAACCGTAAGCGTGGTGCAAACCAATAAGGCCAAGAAGATGGCAACGTAAATTTTTGGCGAAACAATGTGTTCGGACACGCGCGACTCTCTTTCTTTCCTACCGGTGCCTGTCAATCAGATACAGCAAGGGAAACAAAAAAATCCACACGATATCGACGAAATGCCAGTACAAGCCGACGATTTCGACGGGCGTGTTGTACTGCGGCGTGAAACGGCCAGCGAACGAGCCTTTGATGAGCCAGAGGAGGAGGCCGGCGCCAACGATCATGTGCAGGGCGTGCAAGCCGGTCATGCCGAAGTACAAAGAGAAATAAAGCTGGCCATGCGCGTTGATGTCGGGGTCGTGCGCGAAAGCCTCTGCCACTTCCTTTTTTTCCAAAGCCAATTCCTTTGGATCATCGCCGGGAAGGGGATGCGTAGGATGGTACTTCATGTCAAAGCTGCGGCCGGGGACGAGATGGTGATCGAATTTTTGTTTGTATTCGACGGCTTTGACGCCGAGAAAGACGGTGCCGAGACCGAGGGTGGCCATCAGGAAAATACTGACCAATTTCTTTTTACCGACTTGCGCGGACCACACGGCCATGGCCATGGTCAAGCTGCTCATGATCAACACGACGGTGTTGCCGGCTCCCAGAGTGATGTCCAGCGTGTTACTGCCGATGCCGAAGGCGGTGCTGAACGTGCTGCGATTTATGGTGTAAGTGAGGAACAGGCCGCCGAAAAACAGGACTTCGGTGACCAGGAAAATCCACATCCCAAGCGTGGCAGTTTCCTTCTGCTGCTCGAGCGTTTGAAATTGTCCGTACAGCTCTCCGGTGCGATGCACTCGGTACTCCTCTTCCTAAGCCAATGCGAGACCGGGCTTGGGCCAAATACAGGGCAGACTCGAGTCTGCCCCCACAGAAAAGCTAAACTCTCTAGTCGTCGCCACGAGCCGGCGCGGGCGATGGAGCTCCCGCGGACAGACCAAGATCGGGCCGGTTGTTGTAGTCATACGGCTCCCAGGTGACTTCCGGCGTCAGCTCAAAATTTTCGGTGGGCGGCGGTGAAGCCGTTTTCCACTCAAGACCGGTCGCAGGCCAGGGGTTCGGCCCGGCCACCTTGCCATAGCGCATGGACCAAGCAAAGTAAATCATCGGGAGCAAATACCCCAGCGCCAGAATCGAGGCGCCTGCCGAGGAAAGGACGTTGAGCACCTGAAACTCCGGCGGATAGGTGTGATAACGGCGCGGCATTCCGAGGTATCCGAGGATGAATTGCGGAAAGAATGTCAGATTGAAACCGATGAAGAGAACCACCGCGGCAAACCGCGAGAGAGCTTCCGGATAGAGCCTGCCAGTAATCTTTGGCCACCAGAAGTGCAAGCCGCCGACGTAGCCCATGACTGCGCCGCCGACCATGATGTAGTGGAAATGGGCAACGACGAAATAGGTGTCGTGAATGTGAATGTCCAGGCCCAAGCAGGCGAGGAAAAGCCCAGTGAGGCCACCGATGACGAACAAGCCAATGAAGCCGAGCGCATAGATCATCGGCGGGTCCCAGGAGATCGAGCCTTTGTAGAGCGTGGAAGTCCAGTTAAAAACTTTCACCGCCGAAGGAATGGCCACAAGGTAGCTCAGGAACGAAAAGGTGATTGCGGCGTAGGTGGACTCACCGGTAACAAACATGTGATGAGCCCAAACGAGGAAACCGATGACCGCGATGGCGATGCTCGATCCTGCGATGAAAGAATAACCAAAGATGGGCTTGCGAGCAAACGTCGGAATGATTTCACTGACCACGCCCATGGCGGGAAGGACCATGATGTACACGGCAGGATGCGAATAGAACCAGAAAAGATGCTGGAAAAGGATGGGATCGCCGCCCAGAGCGGGGTTGAAGAAGCCCAGATGAAACATGCGTTCGAGGCCGGCGAGCAAAAGCGTAATGGCGACGACGGGCGTGCCCAGAATCATCACTAGGCTGGTGGCGTAATGGGCCCAGACGAAGAGCGGCAGGCGGAACCAGGTCATTCCCGGGGCGCGCATGGTGTGGATGGTGACGATAAAGTTGAGGCCCGTCAGAATGGAAGAGAATCCGTTAATAAAGATGCCGATGACCGCGGGCGTCACCGCGGAATTCGAATACACGCTGCTGAGCGGTGTGTAAAACGTCCAACCGGTGTCCAGACCGCCGGTGCCAAAGGAATACAGAACGAAGCAGCCGCCGATGACGTAGATGTACCAGCTCAGCAGATTGATCTTCGGAAACGCCAAATCCTTGGCGCCGATCATCATGGGAATCAGGAAATTCCCAAGCACCGCTGGGATTGACGGGATCAGGAAGAAGAAAATCATCGCCACGCCGTGCATGGTAAAGAGCTTGTTGTATGTCTCCGGCGTGACCAGCGCTCCGCCAGGGGTCAAAAGATGAATACGAATCATCGTGGCGAAGACCCCGCCAATGAAAAAGAACGTCGTGACGGTCGATAGATACAACAGGGCGATGCGCTTGTGATCGGTGGTCAGCAGCCACGAACGGATGCCGTCGCCGTAGGTGGCGTTCAAATAGTGGTCATCCGGCAATTTGTGGTCTGGCGTTGGCGGCGTGTTGCTCATGACTTATTTCTTCCCCGTGGGCGGCGCAATGCCGGAGCCCTTCGCGGGCACTGGCTGCGACTGTAGAGACTTGATATAGGCGGTGAGAGCGAGAATCTGCTCCTCCGTTAACTGTCCCTGAAACGCGGGCATCAAGGGCAGATACCCGGCCACAATCTTCGCATTCGGCTGGAGAATGGATTCGCGGACGTAGGCTTCGTCGGCGACCACCGTAGAGCCATCCGCCAGGAGAACTTCGGCGCCATACATGCCGTTGAGCGAGGGAGCACGGCCCGTGCCGTTGGCGAGATGACAAGTGATGCAAGCCTTTTCGGCAAAGAGTCTTTCACCCGCCACGACCGGATTGGCGCTCCCGCCCGAGGAGTCGGAAAGCCAAGCGGCATAATCCGACGGCTCCATGACGGTAACCCAACCGCCCATTATGGCGTGGTTTGTGCCGCAGTATTGAGAGCAGAAGAAGTGGTATCGGCCTGGTTTGGTGGGGCGAAACCACATGGTGTTGTAATGCCCGGGGACAACGTCCATCTTCACTCGGAAAGCGGGAACGAAGAAATCGTGAATAACGTCTTCGCTGGCAAGGACGAGCCTAATATTGCGGCCTACCGGAACGTGCAATTCATTGATTTCCTTGAACCCATTGGGCTGCTGCGCTTTCCACATCCACTGCTTGCCGATGACGTAGATATCCAGGGTGTCCTTCGGCGTGTGCCGATAGTCCACGTAAATAACAGCGCCCCAGCTAAACATGGCCAGGGCCAGAATCAGGGGAACGACCATCCACACCATCTCAAGCCGTGAATCTTCGGAGATGGGAATGCCGATGGCATCCGGCGATTTGCGGTGGTATTTGAAAAAGAAAGTGACAATGGCGATGGTAACGCCGGCCGCAAAGAACACGCAAATCCCGGTGATAAAAAGCATCAGGGCGTCCACGTGGGGGGCGAAGTTGGAGGCTTGCTCCGGATAGATTGGCAATTGCGACTGCACGGCTTAGTGAGCTCCTCGTTCCAGGTCGCGGGAAAGTGGCTGGCGCAAATTCCGGGCGGCCGCAAGCATTTCACGGCGGCGGAAAATCAGAATCCCTCCAACCAAACAAAGAATCGTCAGGATCCCGGCCAGCCGGATAATTTTGAGAATCGACGCGCTGTAGGTTGCCGCCGCCGGATCGTAGTGGTAGCAAAACAGCAGAACGTGATCGATGGGCGTGCCGATCCTGCCTGCCGAGGCATCTACAAGCCCGAGGCGCATGTCGCGGCCGGGGTATTCGACGCCGTAGAAGTAGCGGGAGATGTGGCCGTCGGGAGTAAGGAGCAGCACGCCGCTGGCGTGAGCGAACAAATTGTTCCTAGCATCGAAGGAGAAACGGAAGTTCGCGGCATTCGTTGCGGCCTCAACGGATTCTTTCGAGCCGGTGAGGAAGTGCCAGCCGGAATCCGTTTCCGGGCGGCGAAAATGAGCCAGCGCTTTCTTTTTCTTTTCTGCCGCCATCTGCGGCGTCTCGCGGAAATCGAAGCTCACGAAAACAACTTCGTAGTCGCGACCGGGATTGAACGAGAGCATGCGCAGGACGCCGACGAGGCCTTGTTCGACCTGCTCGCAAAGCATGGGGCAGCCGTAGTAGACGAAGGCGAGGATCACCGGCCTTTGCCCGAAATACTCGCGGAGCTGAACGCTGCGCCCGGTTTCGTCGCGGAAAGCAAGGTCGAGCGGCATGGGCCCGTCGAGCGGAGGCTCGAAGCCTACGTTTTTGAGAACCGCCGGCACGGTGGCCGCCGCCGGGCCGGTACTGCCGGGAACCGCCTGCGCGCGCAGCGCCGTTCCTGTGGCCATCAAGAGTGCAGCAACCCCAACGATTTTGCAGAGTATCTTCATTTGGTATAATTTTTTCCCTCCGCCGGCGCGGATGCCATGGGCAGCCCTTTTTCAGCGATGATCTTCATCGCCTCCTTCACGGGAATCTGGGCGATGCCGCTGGACCGATCAATCCAGTCAAGCTTTTCGTTGGCTTCTACGTCATCTTGGATCTTTCTGCGCAGATCGGCTTGCGGATCGGCTTTCTGGCCGGGAAAGCCAAAACCCTGAAGCCGAGGCTCGGGCGGCAATTCCTTTTGATGAGCCTCGCGCGATGGCGGCGGAGGCGCATGGCGCGAAGCAGCGAATCGCGCAGCGAAGCGGAGAATATAAACACAAATCAGCGAGGAAGCGACGACCGCCAACCCCAGGGCCAAAAGATACCGATAGATGGTGCCGGCCTTGATGTCGCGTTCTTCGAACGCGACATCGGTGTGGCGCGGCGGCTGGCCCGTCTTGGGGAACTCAGTGCTCATGGTGCTCAATGGCCTCCGCAAGTTCCGGGTCGCCAAGCGGCAACAACGGCATCTGCTTCAGATTGAAGGCAAACAGGCCAAGCCACAAGCCGCCGAAGGCGATGGGCAGAACAATGTCTAGCCAAGTAGGCATAGCCTGAGAAGTGAATTCCGGGCGGGTCATCCAGAATAGATCCACAAGACGCATGAAGACGAGCCAAATGGCAATCTTCGGGAGCACTTTCGCGTTGCGCTTCACATCCTGCGAGAGAAGCAGGAAAAAAGGGACGAAGAAATGGAACACCAGCACGATCACGGCGACTACGCCCCATCCCCCGTACAGCCGCGTGCGATAGAAACTGATTTCTTCCGGCTGGTTTCCCGACCAGATGATCAGCAGCTGCGAGAAATCGAAATACGCCCAGAGCATCACGAAAGCGAGGAGCAATTTTCCAAGATCGTGGAGATGGCGCTTCTGCAGGACGCTGGCGAAAGGTTCCGTGCGTGCCAGCAGCACAACCACCGTGATCATGAGCGACATCGAGGAGATCAATTGCCCCACCACGAAGAGGAAGCCATAAATGGTGGAAGCCCAGTGCGGCGAGAGGGACATCACCCAATCGATGACAGCAAAGGTCATCACAAAAACATAAAGAATGATGCCGGGACCTGCCAGCATGTTCAGGCGGAAGCGCACGGCGCGGTCTTCCTTTTGGGCATCCTGCTGCTTCGACAAATTATGGAAGACGAACATCAACACCAGCCAGATCACGAAATAAATAACTGCACGCAACTGAAAGCCGCCTCTGGTCAGGTAGGCCTGCTGGAATTCGGAGAGCGGTTCCTTTTGCAGTTTTTCCGGATCAAGCCAGGCACCGTACAACTCCTTCATCCCGAAGAAAACGATGGGGAGAAAAAGTGCCACGATCAGGGGAAGTGTGCGAGCGGCCGATTCCAGCGGACGCCGAATGATAATACCCCAGTGCCCGCTGGTAAGGTGCTGCAACATGAGGAGGCCTAGAGAACCCAAGGCGAGGCCGAGAACAAACATAAAACTCATCAAGTAAGACCTGTAGAAGAGTCCAGGCGCACGCACGGCGCCGTACAGGGCAATCATCAGAGCTAGGACGCCCACGATGAGAGCTCGTTGCTGCAAGCGGCCGACGCTCTCCGGCGCCTGATAGTCCGACCCGCTCATTCCTTCTGCTCCCCCGCGCCTTCCTTGACGCTGCCAATCTGGCCCGGCTTCGCTCCACCGGGAATATCCCCCGCCATCCCAGAGGACTGCAACTTCTCGCGGAGCTTGGCGGGCAGATCTGCTACTTTGGCATTGCGGCTGAGCTGCAAAGCGCGGACATAGGCGATAATAGCCCAGCGATCGCGCGGCGAGATTTGCGCCGAATAGCCGTACATTGCTCCGAAACCGTTGGTGATGTTGTCGTAGAAATAGCCATTGGGAGCCTGGCGAAGACGGTCTTGATGAAAGCTGGGCGGCTGCTTCATGCCGCGCACGGCCACCATGCCGTTGCCGTCACCCTGCAAACCGTGACAGGGAGAGCAGAAAATCTTGAAACGTTGTTCACCACGCTCGAGAAGCTTCAGGTCCACCGGCAACGGGAAATTGTTCGAATCCTTCGGCACGAAGAGTGCATCGTTGGCCAGCGCACCGCGCGCAACGGTATTTTCAACGAGCGGACGCTCGGAGCGGCCGTCTTCAAAAAACGGCGAAGGCGAAAGCGGCTTATTCTTCGGCTGGTTGGCCATGTCCTGCTTAAGATATTCGCAACCGGCGCCGAAAAAGAGGCCAGCGGCGACACAGGCGGAGACCAGGAAGCGCGAGGTGCTAATCATCAGACACCTCGGCGATATGGCGCGCGTGAACTTCCTCGAGGAGGCGTGCGCATTCCGGCAGGTGGAATTTCGGATCTTTTGCTTCGATGCAAACAAAAAAGCGGTCCGACGTGGCATGCACAAAGCGATGCACGTTGAACACCGGGTGGTGCGGCTGGGGCAGCTTGTTCAGGGCCAACATGCCGAAAACAGCAGCGAGCGAGGCGCCAAGAATAGTCATCTCAAAGGTCACGGGAATGAAAGCCGGCCAGCTGTTAAGCGGACGGCCGCCGATGTTTTGGGGATACGTGATTGCCGCTGCCCAATACTGAAAGAAAAAACCGCCAACGCCGCCGACCAATCCCCCCAGCAAACAAATAAACGGAACCATATTGCGCTTGAGGCCGAGAGCTTCGGAAAGGCCTTCGACGGGAAATGGCGAATAGGCGTTGACGCGGCGGTATCCAGCTTCGCGGATTTTTTCCACGGCGTGAAGAAGCTCTTGGGGCTCGCGAAACTCGCCCATGATGCCATAGATATGCGAGCGTTGATGCATTATTTCCCATCCTCGGAAGTTTCCGAGACTAGTTCGCTCATTTCCGCGATTGAAATAGCAGGCAGAACGCGCACAAACAGGAAGAGCAGCATGACGAACATGCCGATGGTACCGATGAACGTGGCCCAATCCCAGACCGTTGGAGTATAACGGCCCCAGGCGGAAGGTGTGAAGTCACGCGTCAAGCTGATGACCACAATGACGAAGCGCTCCAGCCACATGCCGATATTCACGATGATGGACATGATAAAGAGAAAGGGGACGTTGTGGCGCAACTTATATGACCACAGGCTTTGCGGCAGCAGGATGTTGCAGAGAATCAGCGAGTAGTAAAACGGAGCGTAGGGGCCGTGGAGGCGCTGGTTAACCAGGAAAACGTCAAACTTATTGCCGCTGTAGAGCGACAGGAAGAATTCGAAAAAATAGCCATAGGCCACGATGAGGCCGGTAGCGAGCATGACCTTGGCCATATTGTCCAGGTGTCGCATGGTGATAAAGTCTTCAAGGCCATAAGCCTTGCGCAACGGAATGGCGATGCTTAGAACCATAGCGAAGCCGGAATAGATAGCGCCAGCGACGAAGTACGGCGGAAAGACGGTGGTGTGCCAGCCGGGCACGATGGCGATAGCGAAGTCAAAGCTTACGACCGTGTGCACGGAAAGAACCAGCGGGGTGGCCAGACCCGCGAGCAACAGATAAGCCGACTGGTAGCGATGCCAATGGCGAGCGGAGCCGCGCCAGCCCATCGAGAGCATGCCGTAAATAATTTTCATGTGCTTTTCTGTGGCGCGATCGCGGAGCGTCGCGAGGTCCGGGATCAGCCCCACGAACCAGAACATGAGTGAAACCGTGCCGTACGTGGAAACCGCAAAAACATCCCAGATCAGCGGACTACGGAACTGCGGCCACAACCCCATGGTGCTGGGGTAAGGAAACATGTAAAACGCCATCCACGGCCGGCCGGTGTGGATCAAAGGAAAAATGCCGGCGCAGGCCACCGCGAAAAGCGTCATGGCTTCCGCGAAGCGGTTGATGGAAGTGCGCCACTTCTGATTTAGCAGGAATAAAATTGCGGAGATCAGCGTGCCAGCATGGCCGATACCAATCCACCAAACGAAATTGACGATGGCAAAACCCCAGCCGATGGGAATGTTGATGCCCCAGATTCCGACGCCCTTAGTGACCAGCCAACCGATAGCAACCGTCAACACGCCTGTGAGGCCGAAGGAAATCAGAAATCCGATGTACCAACCGAGGGAAGTCGGCCGGGTCAACACAATGGAGCTGATTTTGTCGGTGACGGACCCGTAGGTATGCCCCGGCCCGAGCACCGGTGTCAAGCGGCGAATTTCGGGGGAATCGAATGGCGGTTGACTTGCGCTCATGCCGACTCCAATTCTGGATTCGGATTGCGCACAGCCGCGAGGTAGGTGGTACGCGGCCGAGCATTGAGTTCACCGAGGAGCGTGTAATTACGCTGCTGCGCTTTCAACTGGGCAACGCGACTGTTTGGATCGTTGGCGTTGCCGAAGACGATGGCTTCGGTCGGGCAGGCTTGTTCGCAAGCAGTGACAATGGCGCCGTCGTGAATCGGGGCGTTGTACTTTTCAGATTCGATGCGCGCGTTGTTGATGCGTTGCACGCAATAGGTGCACTTTTCCATGACGCCGCGGCTGCGCACCGTAACTTCCGGGTTCCGCAAGAGCTTGAGTTGCGGTGTCTCCCAATCCTGGAAGCGCAGAAAGTTGAAACGGCGCACTTTGTAAGGGCAGTTGTTGGAACAGTAGCGCGTCCCAATGCAGCGGTTGTAGGTCATGTCGTTCAGGCCTTCGGCGCTGTGCAAGGTGGCACCGACGGGACAGACCTGTTCGCAAGGGGCGTTTTCACACTGCTGGCAGGGAACGGGCTGGAAAAAGGTCGGGGGATTGAAAAGCGACTCGTCGTAGCTGGAAGGATCGTTGGTCGCCGACTTGGCCTTTTCGTAATACCGGTCGATGCGGATCCAGTGCATTTCGCGGCCGCGCATGACTTGGTCTTTGCCGACGACGGGAATGTTGTTTTCCGACTGGCAAGCGACGACGCAAGCGTTACAGCCGTTGCATTTGTTCAAGTCGATGGCCATCGCCCACTTGTCGCGATGGTAGGGGAACTCCGCTTCGCCCTTGTAAAGCGATAGTTCCTTTGGCGGCAGCTCCGCGTGCTCGTTGGCAAAATTGGGACTCTTGCGATATTCCTCGAGCGTGCCAGTGGCGAGGATCTGCCGGCCTTCCATGCTGAAGTGGTACTGCGTGCAAGCGAGTGGATAATCTTCGCCCGTTTTCTTGATCACGCTGGCAGGCGCGGAGGCGGTCCACAGGGCATCGGAAGTGCGCACGGCATACGCGTTGAAGCCTTTGTTCGTTCCCGTGTAGCCGGCTTTTTTGCGGCCGTATCCCAGGGGAAGAACGACGACGCCATCCGCTTGGCCAGGCACGGTCCAGGCGGCGGCAGTGACTTTGCTCTCTGAAAGCGCGATGTCGATGACGTTCGAATAAACCTTGCCGTGTTCGCCGCCGCGCCAAGCGACATGGTGCGCCAGTTCCAGCGTCTGCGCACTCTTGGGGCTGACCAGCGCGGCGTTGTCCCAGGTAAGTTTGGTGACCGGCTTGGGCAATTCCTGCAACCAGCCGTTATTGGCGAAACGTCCGTCGTAAACGCACGGATCGGGACGGAAGATGAATTCGATGTCGGTTGCAGGCGTAGTCTTCGCGGCGGGAAGGCTCGCCGGACTAAATTTTAGAACGGCGCCCACGGGCGCAAAAGCCGAGCCGGCAACAAGTCCATCGTTGAGCCATTTGCGCCAATTATCGTCCACGCCGATGGTCAGTTCATCGGCGCTAAGTCTCGCCCGCAGGGCGTCGTAATCGGAAGTTCCCGGCTTGTCGCCAAAAGCCGCCAGCGCTTCGCGGGCGGAATGCGTACGGTAGAGCGGCGCGATCAGCGGCTGGATCACGCTCAGCGTGCCGTCGAAGCTCCGCGCATCACCCCAGGTTTCCAAGTAGTGGGACTCGGCTACGTGCCAGTCGCACAGCTCGGCGGTCTCGTCAAAATGCGAGCCGACGTAGATAGTGTTCTTGACGCGCTTACTCTTCTTCTCTAGGTCGAATTTGATCTTGGAAGCAAAATCAAAATCATGCGGCGCCGTGTAAACCGGATTGACGCCTACGATCAGCAGGGTCTCGACTTTCCCGTCGTAAATGTCACTGCACAATCCGCGCAGGGAGTCGAGGTGATTCACCGGGCGCTGCTCCACCGGCTGGGTGTAGTACAGCGTGGTCCCCACGTTGCCGAGCGCGGCATTCATCGCATGCGCCAGCGCATGGACTTCGGCGGGCTGCTGTTCGCCCGCAACCACGAGAGACGCACCTTTGTGCGACTGGAGATCCTTGGCGACAGCCTCGAGCCATTTCTCGCCCGCGGGAGGAAGGGTTGCGGAGCCGCCGAGCCCGAGCTTCGCCGCCAGCGCTCGCGCAAAAAGCTCTATCTCGGTGGCACGCAACGGCAAGCGCTGATCCGCAGTCGCGCCGGTGACGCTGGGCGTCGGCTCGGCCACGTAGAGCCGGTTCATCGTGTCGCTCGGGCCGTTCAGTTTACGGCGACGTGAAAATTCCCTCGCATAGCGGATGTGTCCCGGGCCGCTGCCCAGAAAATCAGAATCCAGCGAAAGAATGACTTCAGCCTTTTCTGGGCGGTAAACGGTGTTGAGATAGCTGCCGAAGGCAAGCTTCGCGCCCTCACGAGTGCCGTCGCCCAGGGCCGGTTCCCACTGGTGCCACTTGGCTTTCGGAAACAGCGTCAAGAGCGATTGAATCTGTGCCGCAAGCGTCGGTGAAGTGATAATGCCGGTCAAAATGCGGAAACCCTCGCCGTTCGAGGCTTTCATCGCCGCCGCCATGGCTTGCGCACTTTCGACAAACAGCGACCACGTCTGGATTTCACCGAACTTCGTCACCGTTTGCGCGCGATCTGGATCGTAAAGATTCAGCACCGAAGCCTGCGCGAACACGTTTGTCGCGCCAAGGCTGGACGGATGGTCGGGGTTGCCCTCAATTTTCGTCGGTCGCCCTTCGTGGCTTTCCACGAGCAAGCCGATGGCGTCCGCTCCGAACGGCATAGCGGTGGCATAAAACTGCGGCTTGCCGAGAGTCATTCCATCGGGCTGCTTGACGTACGGCACGATGTACTGCTCAGAAGTGCGGCCACAGCCGGCTAGACCGGCAAACGCCAGCGAAGCCGCCATCAACTTCAGGAAATCGCGCCGGTCAACGGAATCGTCCCATTCCGAAGGCGCTTGGCGCGGGAATTCGCGGTGCAGCAACTCCGCAAATTCCGGATTGTCGGCTAGTTCCTCGAGCGTGCGCCAATACTGCTTGCCGGTTTTCGATTGGAGCTTGGCGCGTACCGTGGCCAAATCCATCGAACTTCTGGGCATCTTGGTTTCTCCCGACGCATCGTGGTGTTCTTGCTGGGCGCCGGACTGTTCTTGTTGTTCTTGTTCGCGCATAACGTCCATTTAGCGATGACAGGTCGAGCAGCTGGTCAACTCCGCCGTTGTCCGAATGTTACGTTCCACCGCTAGCCTCATGCCGATTTCAGCCTGGTCGGGCGGCGGCGTCCAATCCATCGAAAAAACATCTTCTTCCTTTTCGCGCAAAACGGCTTCCGGGTGGCGATGGCAGTCGATGCACCACTGCATCAACAGGGTGTTGGCTTGGAACACCAGGGGCATCTGGTTGATCTGTCCGTGACACGTCGAGCAGCCCACACCCTTATTGATATGAATGCTGTGATTGAAATACGCGAAATCGGCCAGGCGGTGCACTTTGATCCACTGGATGGATTTATCGGTGCGAAAGCTTTCGCGAACCGGCTCGAGGTAGGCGGAAGTGTTGAAGAGCACCGAATGGCAGTTCATGCAAGTCTTTGTCGGCGGAATGCCGGCAACCGCGGAAGTCTCCACCCCGGTATGGCAGTAGCGGCAGTCGATGCCATCGTCGCCGACGTGATGTTTGTGGCTGAATTGCACGGGCTGCTCACGCGTAATATTTTGCCGCGTCAGATAGGGCGAACGCGCCACGCCAAGGACGGCCACGAGCGCCAGTCCGCCCAGAAAAAGGGCCGAAAACACACTGAATCGCGCGATGAAATTCGTGCTTCGATGAAAAATCTGGGCCATGTCTGTTCAGCACTATGCGGGGGGGAGCGCTCCGGAAGGGAGCTGCGGTCAGGGCCTCCCACGAGTTAACCGGACAGTGCAAACCCGGGTCAAGCTTGACGCGATAGTGTCCATCAAAACATTCTGGAATGCAACCTTCGGGCCAATTTGTTTTCAGATACTTTCGCAGCAACTTCTTCGACAAACTTTGCGCCACCCTCAAGACTTCTCTAACAAGATTCTGCTCGTGGGTTTCAGCCGCTCGACGAAAAGGCAAGAGCGGCGCGCCCCGAGTCCGCTGCTTCTCCTCCCCAACTGCCTAAACCCGCCATCACGGAATCTGATGCTTAAGCGGATGGAGAAGTTTAAACATTTTTTCACGACATTTCTTTAGCCGAGCATCGGCCAAGAGGCGGCGGCGTGGTATCTTAGAGGTACCCTCGGCCGCTCGTTTTGCGGCGGAGCTTACCTACAATGGTAGTTGCGCGTCTCCGGGCAGCACGGGGACGCGGGCCGCCCGCTGGGGCGTGGTCCAACTGGTAGGACACCTCACTGTTAATGAGGACGGTGAAGGTTCGAATCCTTCCGCCCCAGCCAATTTTCCCACTTCTTTGCTGCCTTCCACCTGCTTGCGGCTCCGACCAGTACTCACTTCCCGTCGCTATCGCGACCTACAAAGAAGATGGCGAAAAAAGGAGCCGATACACCGGCTCCATGTGTTTCCTTTCTGCCGTTCACATTCGCAGCGCCCGCTGGTGATAAACTCTCGCGACATGCACAAACTCTTCGT
>DATKHV010000003.1:0-11943 GCA_035510055.1 Candidatus Cybelea sp.
TTTCACGCCATCCAGGGTTTCGAGCTGCCCTTTCGTGATTGTTCCCGCTCTCCGGCGTGGTATTTCGATGACGGCATTGAACACCGTTTGCTGCACCAGCAAAGGCCCCTTTCCACATTCCGTGGGAATCTGCGGATTAAAGGCACGAGCGTTCTCGTCCCATTGGCCATCGCCATTTTCGACATAAGTTACGCCGTGAGCATGAATGGTGGATTGTTGCTTGAGGACGTTGTCAGGCGTCCGGCTCCTAAAAAGCGACTCGTAGTCATCCGGGCAACTGACCTTGGTCCGATTCGTAAGAGTGACGTAGTTAGGGCTTTCCGGCTGGGAAGTCGTCTCGACGGTCCAGCTTTGGGCTTCGCTGACGGAGGCTTTGCAGCGCTCCAATGCCACGAGGCCGGATTCCGATTGGAAACGAAAATAGAACAATGCCAAGACAACAATAACGGCGGCAATGGCCAGGACGGTCTTCACGCCGGGAGTGCCTCGGGGGCAGGATAACCTGACAATACTCTAGCAAGAGCGAATGTTCGAGGTGGGTTTGCCCTAGCGGGTAACCGGGGCGACCCCGACGGGCATCTTGCGGTTCCTATTGCGCTGGCCACTCTTGATGCGCTAATCACCGGAGGGCCCGGAGGTGAAATCCGCTAGGAGATTGGCCGGAAAATGTCTATAATTTGTGGTTGTCTCTATTGAGCTGGCCCCCGCCTGAGTGGGTCTAAAAGGAAACAGGAACATGAATCCGGTAATCAGTAAACTCCATGAAGCGCAATTGCGCAAAGACCTCCCCGAGTTCCGCCCGGGCGATACCGTGCGCGTCAATGTCCGCTTGCAAGAAGGTGAAGGAGAAAAGGTTAAAGAGCGCCTCCAGGCATTCGAAGGGGTGGTGATTTCCAAGAAGGGCCGGGCGTCCAGCGCCACGTTTACCGTGCGCCGAGTGAGCTTCGGCATCGGCATCGAACGCATTTTCCCGCTGCACTCGCCTACCATCAGCTCCATCGAAGTGGTAGGCAAAGGCAAAGTTCGCCGGGCGCGGCTGTACTACTTGCGCGATTTAAAGGGCAAGGCCGCCCGCATCAAGCGCGCGGGACGCGAGGAAGTGGCTGCGGTGGCAGTTGCGGGTACCGAAGCCAAGGCCTAAGCGACATTCGCGATTCCTCCCGCATTGTAGGAGAAGCCCGGGGCAGTCGGGCTTTTTCATTTCCATCACGGCTGAACGTTGGTGACGCCTTCCGCGCCGGGCTTGGGGAAATGCTTTTCGTACCAGGCGATCGAGCGGTCGGTGGCATCGATGTTGTGCTTGACTTCGCTGAGGCCGTGTCCTTCCCGCGGATAGCGCACGAAGATGGCTTCCGTCCCTACATCCTTCAAAGCGATGAAGAACTGTTCGGCTTCGGCGATCGGCACGTCGTTGTCGTTTTCGCCGTGGATCAACATCGTGGGCGTGTGCGCGGCAGCTACGTGCTTCAGAGCGGAGCGCTCCCAGGCGACGTCCATCAAGTTTCCCTGATGAAGGAACTGGCCGAATTCCATTTCTTCATACTGGTTGTAATAAGTCATGTAGTTGTAGCTGACCAGATTGGCGATCCCGGCGATGGGGATGGCGGCTTTGAATTCATTGGTCTGCGTGATCAGCCAGTCCGTTAGTTGGCCCCCATAGCTCACGCCTTCGATACCCATGCGCTCCCGATCGATCCACAAATAGCGGCGCACGGCGGCGCTCACCGCGTACAGCACATCTTGCCCTTCGTTGCCATTCTGATCGCCAAAGACGGCGTCGGCGAATTTTTGTCCGTAGCCCGTGGAGCCTCGATAGTTCACTTGGAGAGTGGCCCATCCGCGCGCCGCGTAAACCTGATTCTTGTAATTGAACGACGGACCATTTTGCCCATGCGGGCCGCCGTGAATGTTCACGATCAGCGGATGCTTCGATGTGGCTGTCATGCCCAAGGGCTTGGTGAGAAACGCTTCGACTTCAAACTTGTTGTCATTGCTGATGAATGTGAAGGACTCGACTTCGGCAATTTGTTTTCCTCGGAAGACTTCCGCGTTTAAATCGGTCAACTTGCGGGGAGCGGCGCTGCCGTTCTTGAGGTAGAGCTCCGCGAGGTCGCGCGGCGAAGCGAATCCATACGCGATCGTTGCGTCTTTTCCAACGGACCATGCGCCTACGCCTCCAGTATCTTTCACCACATATTCCGGCTTGCCGCCAGAAATGGGCAACCGCACCAAGTGGTTGCTGCCGCGCTCCTGGATCGTGAAGTAGACCGCGCTGCCGTCGGGCGACCATCGTGGTACACCCTGCCGATTGTCCAAGACGGCGCCAATTTCGCGGCGCTCGGTGCCGTCAGCATTCATAATCGAGACGTGCGTATCCTCCATGGTCGTCTCGCGGTCCGTTAAACCGCGGCGAGTACCGTGAAAAACGATGCGCTTTCCATCCGGCGACCATAGCGGCCCGTATTCGTTGTATTCCGTGGCCGTCAAACGGCGAATGCTAGAGTCCGCGACCTGCAAAGCGAAAATGTCATAGTTGAAAAACTCATCCTGATTCGGCTCGCGATTAGAAACAAACAGAATTTCCTTGCCGTCCGGCGACCAGTCGATGGAATGCTCGTCAAAATTCCCTTGCGTCAACTGCCGCGCTTGTTTGGTCGAAACGTCCACCACAAAGATATGCAAGCGCAAGTTATCGTTGAAACGCGTCAGGCCCTCGCCGGCGTCTGGCTTATAGAGATAGCGCGTGATCACCATGGGGTCGCCGCTCGATTCCGCAGCTTCCGCGCCGGGAGTCGAGGAAATGAACGCAATCTGCTTGCCGTCCGGAGACCAGGTGAAATCCTTCCCCGTGCCCGGTAGTGGGCTGTTGGTTCCTTCCGGAGAAGCCATGAACGTGACCTCGGAGCCGTCCGGTTTGGCGATGAACAATCCGCCTTTTTCACCCTGATGCCCTTGGAATGCGAGCCATTTGCCGTCCGGCGACCATAGCGGACCGCCGCCAGAATCTTTTTCGCCGCCAACGAGGACGGATTTCTGTGTAGCAAGATCCATGATCCAGAGCTGGCCCCAGGGGCGGCCCGGCCGGTCGCGCATGGCGACGCTATAGGCAATGCGGTGGGCGTCCGGAGACAGTTCGACACTGCCGACGGAACGCAAGCGCGAAAGGTCGCTGCTGCCGAATCCCTGGGCGCCGCTGTAAGGCGCTCCGACGAGCAAACCTAGCGCGCCAAAGAAGCCAAGGGTAAAGCGAAGTGAAGTCGACTGTTTTTCTAGACGCATAGAGTTCTCCCTAGGAACCTCAGATAGACGTGTATAGGCGCAAGTGGATCTTATCGAGCTTCAGGCTTTGTGGAATCATTCTTACTTCAAGTACTGGTCCATCCATTCGACCCAGCGGCGATCGACATCCATGCTCCGCACCGGATCGCCCGGGAAATGGCCTGCCACCGGGTAAGCGATGAACTTGACGGGCACGCCGTTGTCCTTGAGAGCGTGGTAGAGCGAATAGCCTTGCGTGACCGTCACCCTGGCATCGCCCGTATCGTGCAAGATGAGCGTGGGAGTCTTGATCTGGGGCGCGTAGCTGATGGGTGATTGCGCGCGATAGTCCTTGAGGTTATCTCCCACATAAGGCGATCCCTTGAAACTGTAACGGCCGGAGACGTTCCCGTCCGAGAGATTGTATTCGTCATACATATCCGTGACCGGCGCGCCAGCCATGGCGGCCTTCCAGATTTTGTAGTGGCCGATGAGCCAAGACGTCATGTACCCGCCGTAGGACCAGCCGGTCACAGCGATTTTGTTCGCGTCGACAAAACCCAGTTTCTTGACCGCATCAATCCCCGCCATAACGTCGCGTCCCGGACCGTCTCCGGCGTCGTTCCAGATGGCCCGCTGGTAGGCGTTGCCTAGATTGTCGCTGCCGCGGTAATTCGGCGAGAACACCACGTATCCGTGCGAAACCATAAGCTGCGTGAGAAAATTGAACTGTGTCGTGGTGGATGCCGTGGGTCCGCCATGAATAATCAGGACCAGCGGATATTTGCGGTCCTTTTGGAAATCGGGCGGATAGAAAAGAACGCCGTCTTCCGGAAAACCGTCCGGCCCTTTCCACTCGAATTTTTCAGCTCTTCCCAGCGCCAACGAAGCGATTTCATGATTGAAGTCCGTCAGCCGCCTCGGCGTAGAGCTGGCAGACGCCATGTAGTAGAGCTCGGAAGGCTGCGCTGGCGTGCTACCGGCGAAAGCGATGTCGCCTTTGCGGCCAACGAAAGCATCCACCCAAAACAACCATGAGGGGCTGATATCGCCAAGCGCAAGTTTCTTGGCAGCGCCGGCAAGCGGCTGCAACCACAGCGAAGTCTTAACGCCGTCGTGACCGCCAACGAGCAGCGAATTTCCGTCGGGCATCCAGATTACGCGCTGGAGGTCGCGGTCGATGTTTCGGGTAACATCGCTGCCATCACCTCCGGTCGTCTCGGTCACGAATATCTCAATTTCGTTGTTGGGATCGTCGTCGCGCGGATACCAGTAAGCCACGCGGGAGCCATCCGGAGAGAACGCTCCGAAACTTTCAAATTTTTCGTGTTTGGTGAGTTTGTGAATCTCCCCGGACTCCACGTTGAGCACTTCGAGGGTGGTGAGGTCACTGTCGCCTTGGTGCGGGTGCTCTTGCCGCGTGAACATGAGCCACTTGCCGTCAGGAGACCAGGAAATCGGAGACGCTGGCGGGCTGGGCGGCGCGCTTTTGGTAAGGCTCCAGGTACCTGAAGTCAGCCGCTTGGCCTTACCTCCATCGGCTCGAAGAATCCAGAGATGAGAAGACGGCTCTGCTTCCGTCGCCAGGTAATCGTTGTCGCCGACTTCGAAAGCATCTTGATGCTTCGCAATTTCCTTCTTGTTCTCCGGCTCGTCGGAGGTGACGTAAGCGATCTCCTGTCCGTTGGGCTTCCAAGCAAACTGTTCGATACCGTTGGGAGCTTCGGTGATCTTCTGAGCTTCGCCGCCGGTCATAGGGAGAACGAAGACTTGCGGCTTTGCGTCTTTTCCGATTCCATCGATGGCCGCAAAGGCTAGGCGGTCGCCGTTTGGCGACCAGCGCGGCGAGCCTACGCCCTGGCGTTCGTAGGTCAGCACGTGTTGCGCTCCGGAGGCGATTTCCAGCAGAACGAGTTGGCGATCGATGTGGTCTTGCTCGAGGTTGGGCCGCGCGACCACGAAAACGATCGTCTGGCCGTTAGGAGAGATCTGCGGATCGGAAACCGAAGCAATCTTGGCGTAGTCGGGCAACTCGATTTTGCGCGTTTGCGCAAGAGCCGACTGGCTCGCCGCGAGGGCTACCGGTAATAGAAAGGAACAGAGGAGACGGGAAGATGGAAGTGCGCTGGGATTCGTCATCATGACCGCGCTGCTCCTTAAAGAGAAATGCCGCCAAAATTTCGCAGGTTGAAGCGCTTGCAGCAAGCGTATGCTGCCACGCCCTCTGAAGGCCAGTCAATCGGAATGCCATGGCCACGGCGATCAAGCACGCCAAGAAACCCGGAAACATTTTGACGCCCCACGCGTCCAACCGCAGGGTGTTCCTGTTGACATTCAACAGGAAGAAGCCCTATACTCCTGTTGTTTGTCTAAAGGAGAGTTTATGGCTCCTCCCCGGGGAGAAGTTCTGCCCGGCACCCTGGACCTGATTGTTCTCAAGACCCTCTATGCCCTGGGCCCGCTGCACGGCTATGGTATTGCCCAGCGCGTCCAGCAGGTTTCCGGGGATCTGCTCAAATTGAACCAGGGCACGCTCTATCCGGCCTTGCTACGCCTTCTGCAGCGCGGCTGGATCGCTGCGAAATGGGGTTCGTCGGAAAACAACCGCAAGGCCAAGTTTTACTCGCTCACGCCTCGAGGACGCAAACAATTACTGGCGGAAACCGCCAGTTGGGAGCGCTTGACTGCGCTGATGGCGCGTCTTCTCGGTGGTACGGAAGGAGCCTGAGATGGCATGGGTCTGCATTCTTTTGTGCGCGCGTGCGCGGCCTCGTCGGCAAGCAGCATCCGGGTGGAGACCTCGAAGCCGAGATTCGTGCGCACCTGGACCTGCTCACCGGGGAAAACATTCGCAAAGGTATGGCGCCAGAAGAAGCTCGCTAGGCCGCGGGCCGCGAATGCGGCGGCCCCACCCCATGGCGTTATTACGCTAGGAATAAAGCAACTGGAGGAAACAGCTTGCGGAGGATGTTATGGAAAACTGGCGCGTGGTAATCCATCGCATTAAAGGATGGCTCGGAAGAAAAAGCCGCGACTCGGAACTGGACGCCGAGTTTCGCGCGCACCTCGAACTGCTCGAGGAAGAAAATATTTCTAAAGGTATGAGCCCTCTAGAAGCGCGCTACGCGGCGCGGCGCGAATTCGGCGGCGTCGAACAAGCCAAAGAGCTGTACCGCGACCAGGGCGGCCTTCAGCTCATGGACGCGCTGGTCGCAGACCTGCGATTTGCTCTGCGGGGTTTCGAGAAACGTCCGGGATTCGCGATCGTCGCGATCCTCACTCTGGCACTAGGCATTGGGTCTACCACGGCGGTCTTCAGCGTCGTTGACCGCATCCTTTTCCGCAGCCTCCCCTATCCTCATGACGATCGCCTGGTCAGCTTTGGCGATAAAGCTCCGTTCGAAGCGAATGAATTCGTCCTCGGCCCCGACTACGTCGATTGGAAAAAGGCCCAGACTCCGTTCGAATCGGTAACCTCGTTTATTCCCGGCGGGGCCGATTGCGACCTTACGGAGAAAAATCCCGTACGTCTGAAATGCGCTCTCGTCGAATCAACATTTCTGCCCACTTTCGAAATTCCGCTTTTCCTCGGCCGTAATTTCACGAGCGACGAAGACCGCCCCGGGGCCCCGCGGGTCGCCTTGATTTCCTATGGCCTTTGGCGTTCGCGCTTTGCCAGCGACCGCCATCTTCCCGGGCGCTCCATTTCCCTAGATGGCCGGCCCACTCTTGTTGTCGGCGTCCTACCGCCCCAATTCGAAATGCCAAACCTCGACCACGACGACGTGGTGGTTCCCGCCGCTCTCGATGGTTCCACCGAGCGCGGCCCCCAGGCCCGGCAACAAATCTTGCGCACTTTCGCGCGGCTCAAACCCGGCATAACCATCCAGCAAGCCGCTGCCGCGATGCAGCCGCTGTTCCAGCAATCCCTTACTTACGTTCCGCCACAATTCCGCAACGAAGTGTCGTTCCGCGTGCGCTCCCTCCGGGACCGCCAAATCCAAGACGCCCGCGTAGCCTCGTGGGTTCTTCTCGGCGCAGTTCTCGCCGTGCTCCTGGTTGCTTGTACCAACGTGGCCAACTTGCTGCTCGCGCGAGCCACCAGCCGCATGCGGGAGTTGGCCGTGCGCACCGCCATCGGCGCCACGCGCGGACGCTTGGCGCGTCAGGCGCTCACAGAAAGCCTGCTCTTGGGAATTCTGGGCGGCCTTGCGGGTTGCTGGTTCGCCGAACTTCTGCTTCGTCTCTTCGTCTCCATCGCCCCCGACGGCATTCCGCGCTTGGAGCAGGCCACCATCGACATTCGCGTCCTGCTCTTCGCACTAGGCGTTTCCCTCTGTTCCGGCATTATCTTCGGACTCGCTTCCGCGCTGCGCCGTCCGGCGCCGGAATTGCTCTGCGGAAAGGAAATCCAAGCGACGTCCCGCGGCATTCTTCGCCAAGTACTCGTCACCATCGAGATGGCCGTCTCCCTGATTCTTCTCGCCGGAGCCGGTTTGCTCCTTGGCAGCCTCTGGAAGCTGGAAACCGTGAACCTCGGCATGGACACGAGTAGCATACTCACGGCGGGCATCGACCTTGCCGAATATCGCTATCCCGACGCCCTGAAACAACTGGCCTTCTTCCATCAGCTCGAAGCCCGCCTCAAACAAATGCCCGGTGCCACTTCCCTGGCCTTGAGCGACACGCTGCCTCCCTCCGGCGGCAGGCAAGCCACTTTTCTCTCCACCCTCGAAATTCCCGGCCATACGAAATTCAGCGCCGGCACCGGCGGAATGATTGGCTATCGTTTCGTCACTCCCGCTTATTTCCAAGCGCTGGGCATCCCCATCCTCGAGGGCCGGGCTTTTCGCGAAGAGGATCGCTCGCCCGCGGAAAAACCCGTGATTCTCAGTGAAGCCCTCGCGCGAAAGCTCTTCCCCAACGGCGAGGATCCCGTCGGAAAATCCTATCGTTTTGGCTCGGCGGCCGATTGGCACACCATCGTCGGCGTTGCCGGAGACGTCAAGAACAACGGCCTCGCCGCTCCCGCGGACCCCGAGTTTTATCTTCCTTGGAAAAATGACACCTCGGGATACTTCCGTTCCGCTCACGTGATCGTCCAGAGCGCAATCAATCCGCAAGCCCTGGCCCCGTGGATCCGCTCCGAAACCGCGGCCATCGATCCCACCGTTCCGGTGACCATTGAAGGCCTGAAGAAGCGCGTCGGAAAGCTCGCCGAGCGGCCCCGCTTCACCGCCATCCTTCTCGCTTTGTTCGCAGGCCTGGGTGTTTTGCTGGCCGGGATTGGCATCTACGGTGTTGTTGGCTTTTTGGTGGCGCAGCAAACTCGCGAAATCGGCATTCGCATCGCGCTCGGCGCCACCCCCGGGAGCGTTCTCGGAATGGTTCTTAGAAACATGCTGCGTTGGACCGTTTCCGGCGCCTTCCTCGGTCTGCTGGGGGCTTGGCTCTCCTCGCGCCTTCTCGAGTCTCTGCTGTTCGAAGTCCGCGCGCACGATCCCTTTCTTCTGGCATTAGCGCTGCTTGTTTTGCTGGCGGTGGCGTTCTTCGCTGCCTGGATTCCCGCGCGCCGCGCCATGCTCGTCGACCCGGTAGTTGCACTGAGGTATGAGTAAACTTTTTTTCTCCAATTGGCCGTTCACAATTTCGCTGGCGTGCTAAAATTCCCCGCGTAATGAGCCGACTCTGCTCCTCCCGTTTCGAGCGAGCGGCGCGCCAACTGGGGTGGCAGCGCATCGCCGGCATTGATGAAGCCGGACGAGGCGCGCTGTTCGGCCCGGTCGTTGCCGCCGCCGTGATTCTCAACCCCAAGCGGCGCATTGTCGGCCTCGACGATTCCAAAAAGCTCACTGCCGAACGCCGTAGCGAGCTTGCCGCGCGCATCCAGGAACATTCCCTAGGCTGGGCCGTCGCCGAAATCGACGCCCAACGCATCGACGCGTGGAACATTTACCAAGCCTCGCGCCAGGCCATGACCGCCGCGCTCAAACAACTCAGCATCCCGCCCGACTACTTGCTCATCGACGCCATGCAGCTCGACGTCTTGATCGAGCAAAAATCCTTGATCAAAGGCGACGCTCGTAGCATTTCCATCGCGGCCGCTTCCATCCTTGCAAAGACGCATCGTGACATGCGCATGGAAGAGTGGGACGCCATCTACCCGCAATACGGCCTGGCGCGCCACAAAGGCTACGGAACTCCCGACCATCTCGAAGCCTTGCGCTTGCATGGCCCCACACCCCTGCACCGCTATTCCTTTGCGCCCGTGCGCGAATCCGGATGCTGGGGTGTCGGGGCCACGCAAACTTCACTTCCGATTTTTTGACCGCGCGCTAAAATTGCCGGCGCTTCATTCGCCGTCCAAACACGCCGCCAGAGGAAATCGCCCCTGGGAGCAACCAATGCGTTTTTCCAGGCCGTTAAGCGTCAATATTCTCGTCGCCGCAGCCGCCGCGCTCTTGTTCCTAGCGAAAGCGGCCGCTCCCGATTCGCCGTCTGTGCTGGCCGCGACTCCGCCGATGGGCTGGAACAGTTGGGATTCCTACGGCGAATCCGTCAGCGAAGCCGACATCCGCGCGAACGCGGAGTGGATGGCCAAGCACCTGAAGGATTACGGCTGGCAATACATCGTCGTGGATATGGGCTGGTATGTGACCAATCACTCCGCCGGGGCGAACGCCGCGAACGCGCAATTCAGCCTCGACGACTACGGCCGCTTCACGCCCGCGGTGAACAGCATTCCTTCAGCGGCCCGAGGCGCGGGTTTCAGGCCCTTAGCGGACTACATTCATTCGCTGGGTTTGCAGTTCGGCATTCACATTTTGCGCGGCATTCCCAAGGAGGCGGTGCGAAAAAATCTGCCGATTGCCGGATCTTCCTTTCATGCTGGCGATGCCGCGAAGACCTCCGACACTTGTCCATGGAATCCTTTTAACTACGGGTTGGATGCCAGCAAGCCCGCCGCCGAAGCCTATTACGATTCGCTCGCCGAACAGTACGCGGCCTGGGGCGTCGACTTCCTGAAGGTGGATTGCATTGCCGATCACCCCTACAAGGGGGAGGAGATTCGCCTGCTCAGCGAAGCGCTCGGCAAAACGGGCCGTTCGATGGTTCTGAGCCTTTCGCCGGGCCCCGTGGCGCTCGAGAAAGCCCAGGAGCTCAGCAAGTACGCCCAGATGTGGCGCATTTCCGACGACGTTTGGGATCTCTGGCATAGCGACAAACCGTTTCCTTCCGGCATCGAAAATCAGTTCGCGCGCGCCGCGAAGTGGGCGCCCTTCTCCGGACCGGGCCACTGGCCCGACGCCGACATGCTTCCCCTGGGCCGCCTCGAACCGGTCGCGGGCTGGCAGAATCCACGCCCCACGCGCCTCACTCACGATGAGCAGCGCACGCAACTCACGCTTTGGTCTATCTTTCGTTCGCCGCTCATGATGGGCGGCAACCTGACCCTCTCTGATGAGTGGACGGAATCCCTGCTCACCAATGCGGAAGTGCTCGCGGTGGACCAGCATTCCACAAGCAATCACGCGGTCCTCACCACGGAGAAAGCCGCTATCTGGTTGGCGCGTCCCGCATCGGGCGACGGCTATTACCTGGCCGTCTTTAATTTGGACAGCGCTCCAGAGACCATGGGCTATTCTTGGATGAACGTCGGATTGCCGCCGGGGAGTTACCGCCTGCGCGATCTCTGGGAGCACCAAGATCTCGCGCCCGTGGATGCGCTCAAAGTAACCCTAGCTCCTCATGCCTCTGCTATTTACAGGGTTAGCAAGCGCTGACCACTTGCTCCAGAAAAGCTAGCCGGCGGAAAAATCGAGCGGGCTACAGCGCGCTCGCCTTGCCCAAGAGCTCCTTCATTCCCGCGAAGCTTTGCCGCGTTGATTCTTCCGATGTGCCCGCGCCTCTCCAGTGCGTTTCGAGGCTCATCGTTCCCGAGTATCCCGCTTCGGCCAGCGCGCGGAACTGGCCCACGAAATCGATAATGCCGCGGCCCATGGCCGCCCATTCGAACGAGCCGTCTGCTTTGCGCGCTACATCTTTGCAGTGCACGTGCCCGATGCGCTCTTTGGGAATATTTCTGAAGCCGTCCGGAAAAGCCATCTCGCCTCGATAAGCGGCATTCCCGGGGTCCCAGTTCAATTTGAGATTTGGCGATTCGAGGGCCCGCAAGGTACGCCCCGCTTCAGCGCCCGTCGCGGTGTTACAGCCGAATTCGTTTTCCAAGAGTAGCGTGATGTTCTGCTTGGCAACTTGCGCCGCGGTGTCCCGGAGTTTGCTGTCGATCGCTTCGCGGAAGGGCTTCGGATCATCCAACCTCCAGAAATCGAAGCAACGAACGCGGTCCGTCCCAAGCGCCTTGGCCGCCGCGATGGAGCGTTCGAGCACCTCCGCTTGTTGCGCGAAACTATAGTCCGCGCCGAACTGCGGGTTTTTCGGGCTGTACTTCGACGCCGGCGCCCCCGGCCAGTCCGCTTTGAACAGCGGGCTGGCAATGTCGGTTACCTTAAGGCCAAACTTCTCGAGTAGCCTTCGCACTTCCGCGGTTTCCTTTTCGTCGAGGGTAATAATGTTCTTCTTCCACATGCTTCGCAGCTCGACGTAACCCAGGCCAAACTCCTTGGACGCAACTTCCAGGGCGTGGCCCAAGTCCTCGGAGATTTCGTCGGTGATCACGGAAAG
>DATKHV010000004.1:0-8681 GCA_035510055.1 Candidatus Cybelea sp.
CGATCAAGACGTCGAGCCCGGTGATGACCACGCCGGCTAGAAGCGGGAGCCCGAAAAGAAGCTTGAGGGCCACGGCGGAGCCGAGTACTTCCGCGAGGTCGCACGCGGCGATGGCGATTTCGCAGACGATCCACAGCGCGACGGCAGTGGGGCGAGAGTAATGCTCGCGGCAAGCCTGCGCCAAATCGCGACCCATCGCGATGCCGAGCTTGGCGGAGAGAGCCTGCAGGAACATTGCCATGAGATTGCTGATGAGAATGACGCTGAGCAGGGTGTAGCCAAATTTCGAGCCACCGCCGATGTCCGTAGCCCAGTTGCCGGGGTCCATGTAGCCCACCGCCACGAGGTAGCCGGGGCCGGCAAACGCGAGCACTTTGCGAATCCAGGAGGCGGTAGGAGAGATCGGAATGCTGCGATGGGACTCGGGGAGAGAAGGCAGGCTCACCGAACTTTGCCGCGAGGGCGCCGATGAAGAAACGGAGGAGGGCGGGGAGGTTTCGGGGTCGAGTTGGGGAGGGAACGCAGGCGACATGATTCTTTTGGTTGATACCAAGTAACAGAAAATCTGTTAACTACGGTAAATGTCTACACTAAACTAGACTTAACAAAAAAATTTGTCAATAGGACTGATACCCGATGTTTCCTTGGTGTCGACCAAGACGAATAGAGAGGATCGGAAGCGGGCAAGCGGAACAGGAAGCGCTGTGGTACCTTCGAACCAGCCGTGAAAATGACGCGATGACTAAAGGGAGAAGAAGATGGAAGAGCAGCGGCCAGTGCCGGGACAAGTGCAGATCAAAGCGGACGAAAAGGAATTGCAGGGGCAATACAGCAATTTGGTGATGCTGCATCACAACATCGAGGAGTTCACGCTCAATTTCATTTACATCTTCCCAAATGGCGCGCAGGGAAAGCTGCTGACCAGCGTTATCGTGAGCCCCGGACACGCGAAGCGCATTTGGCGCGCTCTGGGGGAAAACATCGCGCGCCATGAAGCGCAGTTCGGGCCGATCAAAGAGGCGCCCGAGGGCAGCGGGCAGCCGCCGAATGTGGGGTTTGTGCAGTAAGGCGGGCCAGAAAACGAAAGATTGAGGTTAGAAGCGGTTGGCAATATTCCTGAGAGGCCGCATATTGTGCCGGTGCCGCGGCGTGTTAAACTAAAGCTCTGCGTTGCACGAAGGGCCTGTAGCTCAGGTGGCTAGAGCGCGCCCCTGATAAGGGCGAGGTCGGTGGTTCAAGTCCACCCAGGCCCACCATTTCTCCCCAAGAACTCTTTCTTTCCAAATTTCAGCCAAGCGACAAGAAGCGGTGCCGGTTCCAAAACGGCACATTGATTCCCACATTCGTATCTCACTGCGCAAATCCCGCATCCAGACATCACAAAACAAAGAGGATTGACCGCCAAAGATCATCGCTCCAGGAAGAAGGGTGGAACTCAAGTTGCCTTTGTATTGAGCGATGACATCGCGACGGGCGCCCCATGTCCACGTTTGACGACCCAGAAATCCTACGGAGCGTATTGGAGGAACTTCCCACTGGGGTTTACCTGGTAGGGCGAGACGGGAAAATTTTGTTCTGGAATCACGGCGCGGAGCGGATCACGGGACACCTGCGGCAGGACGTGGTTGGTCACTTGTGCCGCGAGGATTTTCTGGGAGAGACCGAAGGCAACGCGGAACAAGTCTCGGCGACCGCCGCGGCGCTGGAAGCTGTTCTGAAAGATGGGAAAGCAACGGAGTCGCAAGTTTCCTTTCGCCATAAATCCGGCTACCTGGTGCCGGTGCGGCTGAGGGCTGTAGCCATGAGAGATTCGCACGGCGCGATCATTGGTGCGGCAGAATCTTTCGATGAAGTTGTAGACCTTGGCGAATGGAACAGACGGCACAACAAGTTGGCGGAGTACGGTTGTCTGGATGCGGCGTCGGGAGTTCTCACCCACAAAGTGACGGAGGCGCGGCTGCGCGAGTGTTTAGCGACCTACGCGGACCAGCCAGTTCCCTTCTGCATCGTGTGCATTGCGTTTGACCACCTGGAAGAAGTGAAAGGGCGATACGGGGCCGGCGCGCTCGCGGCGGTTCTGCGCGTAGCCGGGCAGTCGCTGGAAAACAGTTTGCGCCCAACGGACTACCTGGGACGCTGGCAAGAGAATGAGTTTCTCGCGATCGTGCTGGAGTGCAACGAGACGGAGATTCCGCGAGTCGGAGAACGGCTGAGGAAAACGATCGCCAGCGCCAAAATTACGTGGTGGGGCGACTCGCTGCCCGTAACGATAGCGATGGGAGCAACAGCAGCCAAGGCGGAAGACACCGTGGCTGAAATAATGCGCCGGGCAGAGGAAGCGCTCCGCGAAAGCATCGCGCTTGGCGGAAACCAAATGGTCGTTCTGGAATGAATAGGAGCGAAGAACTCTTGAGGGCCGATTCGCCATGTTTGTAATTATCGGAATTGTCGTGGTCTTCGGCGCCGTCATGGCCGGTTACCTGATGGAGAAAGGCAACCTAAGGGTCTTAATTCAGCCAGCGGAGTTGGTCATTATTGGCGGCGCCGCCATAGGCACCGTGTTAATCGCCAACCCGCTGTACATTCTGAAGGCCATCGTCGGCGGAATCGGCGGCGCGTTTGGAAGCGGCCGCTTCGGAAAAGACAAATATCTAGACACGCTGAAAATGATGTACGAGCTTTTCACTCGCGCTCGAAAAGAAGGACTTATGGCACTGGAAACGGACAGCGACGCGCCGGACAAGAGTCCTGTCTTCTCGAAGTATCCAAAATTCCTGAAAGATCATCATGCGCTTAACTTCGTCTGCGACACCATCCGCATGGCGTCGGGCGGAGGCGTGGAACCTTTCGACGTGGACCAGATGATGGAGCTCGACATGGATGTGCACCACCACGAGACGTCCACGCCGATCGCTTCCCTTTCCACGATGGCGGATGCCTTGCCTGGTTTAGGGATTGTTGCGGCGGTTTTGGGCGTAGTCATCACTATGGGAGCGCTGGGCGGACCTCCGGAAGAAATCGGGCACAAGGTCGCAGCGGCGCTGGTGGGAACCTTTCTGGGGATTTTACTTTGCTACGGATTGATTGGACCGGTGGCTGCCAACATGGCCAAGGCCGCTGACGATGAACATGCTTACTACCACGTGCTGCGCGTGGTGATCGTGTCATTTATGAAAGGCACCCCTCCGACTATCGCTGTCGAGTTCGCGCGGCGAGCCATTCCCGGGCACGTACGGCCCTCTTTTCAGGAAACAGAGAAACACATCAAGAATTCCGGCGGCGCAGCCGCACCGGCTGCGGCCTAGAAAACGGAGATGCACATGGCGGGAACGCCACCGATCATCATCAAAAAGAAAATCAGCCATGGCGGACACCACGGCGGGGCCTGGAAAGTGGCATATGCCGACTTTGTTACAGCGATGATGGCGCTGTTCATCGTGTTATGGCTATTGAATACGAGCAAGAAAATACAGGAAGCGGTGGGAGGGTACTTCAAGGATCCCACGGGGGCGACGAAGCAAGCGGGCTCGGACAAGGCGGGCGCTGCAGAAAATTTTATCGTGAACAAGGACAACATGCAGCTCCTGAAGGAGGAACTGGAGAAGGCCATCAAAGAAGTGCCCAAATTCGACAAGCTGAAAAATCACATCGACATGACGGTCACAAACGAGGGATTGCGGATCGAGCTGACGGAATCTGCCGCCGGAACGTTTTTCGAGAGCGGGAGCGCAAGAATCAGCGGCGACGGCAGCGACCTATTGGAACTGCTGGCGCAAGAATTGGGAAAACTCCCCAACAAGCTAGCCATGGAAGGGCATACGGATTCAAAGCAATACGCGGAAGGGAGCAGCTACGGAAATTGGGAGCTTTCGACGGATCGGGCGAACGCAGCTCGGCGGCTGATGCAACTACATGGCATCGGAGCCGACAAAGTTACGCAAGTAAGGGGATTTGCGGACCAGCGGCTGCGCAAGCCGGACAGTCCAATGGATCCTGCGAATCGCAGGATTTCGTTGATTGTGCAATATCTGGACAAAAAACCCAGCCTGGGCGCCGCGCATTCCGAAAACGAAGCGGAAGGCAAAGCTGATGTCGAAGCGGCAAAGCCTGAGGATAAGCCTGCGGAGAAAAAGTGAGTCTCCCGCTCTTGGTCGAGCTTACTGGCCCGCTGGTTTCTGGTCCGGAGGGGGTGGAGGAGCGGTGAATTTCGCATCGTCGACGGGGACGTTTTGCTTGACTTCATCGATTTGAATGGTGAAGCGGTTGCCGGGGCGGGCAAGCGTCCAGCGATACGGGATCTTTACGCCGTCGGCGTCGCGGTAGTCGGCGTAATCGATTTGTGTGGGCATGCGGCCGAGAGCCGTTTCGGCGTAGCGAACGAGCCGAACGAGCAGGCCGGACTGTTGATCGAAGTAGAGGCCCATGGGCGGCTGGCCTTCGTTGCGGCCGACGACAAGGTAGGTGTCGTGGCCGTCGATTTTTTCGCCGGGGGCTACAGTGAACTTCTGGAAGAGCGTCTTGACGTGGGACGCGAAATAGAAGTCGGAGTCGATGCGCGCAGCGTCGTTTTCGGCGGCGGACATTAGGTGCGGATGGCCGGCGTTGCTGAGCCAGCCTTGCTTACCGTCGAACGCGGTGATGCTGTCGCCGTTCGGAAGATGCATCGCCGAAATGCGCTTGTCGGGCGCTTTGGCATAGACCTCGATGGGGAGCTGATGGCCGTTGGCGTCGATTTTTCCTTTCTCGACGCGACTAGTGACTTTTTGCAGTGCTGCGGCGCCACCGACAGCGGAAAGATATTTGTCGAGAAGCTGGTCGGCCGGTGGGAGAACAGGCTTCGCATCGCCGGGCTTTGCTGGTGCGGGTTCCGGCTTTTCGTCTCCGGTAGCCACGAGAGGCGTGGCGATGGGGTCGGCAGCGCCGCGATGGCAGGAATAGCAGGTGACTTCGCGGTGGCCTTCGAAATTGTCCTTGTTGATGGCGAACATCATTTCCATCATTTTGCGGGCGGTCACTTTATTCTTTTTATCGTCTTTCTCGAATTCGAGACCTTTATCGCCGCGAACATGGCAATACTCGCATTCGACGCCGAGCGAGGCAGTGATAAATTGCATGGAGGGAAAGATCTGGTCGGCAGGAACGCCTTTTAGCACTTTGATGTTCTTGAACTGCTCTTCGGCCAGTTTGGGCGCGGCTGGGGATTGAGCGCGCGCGCCGAGGACCGCGAGGGCGGCGGTTAACAGGAGTGCGCCCGTGACGAATGTCTTGTGGCATCGATCCGAGTTCATCCTTGATCCTCTCAGCGGTGGTTTTCGAGAGAGAAAGTGTAGCAGAAAGCGGGAACGGTCATCCTATCAGGATGAGGCTATGAGAGTTCGCCGCGTTTAGCTAGATCGCGAATGCGATCGGAAGCACGGAAGGCGAGCGCTTCGATGGTCATGGTGGGCTGCCCGCGGCCGCTGGTGACGAGGCTGCTGCCGTCACAGAGGAAAAGATTCTTAACGTCATGGGTCTGGTGATCGGAATTGATCACAGACGTTTTTGGATCGTTTCCCATGCGGCAGGTGCCGAGGAGATGGACGGAGAATTCCTGTTCGCCTGCGGGGAACGACCATTGCTTTTGGGCGCCGGCGGCTTGGAGAAGTTCTCCCGCCCGCACATTCAGCCAATTGCTCAATTTAACGTCGTCGGGATGGTCCTTGTACGTCATGCGCAGTGCGGGAAGGCCCCAGGCATCTTTCAGGTCGGGGTCGAGCGAGAAGCTGTTGTTCTCCACGGGAAGCGACGTGCCGTGACAGAAAATTTCTACGGTGCGGGTGAAGTTGCGGCTCAGCGTGTCTTTGAATCCCTTACCCCAGCGTGGCGTGCCGGGCGGGAGGCCGCCGAGCGCAAAACTGATGGGCGTCATGTCGAAGCGCGCGTCGAGTCCACCGCCGCCGTGGAAACCGACTTTCTCGGGATCGAGCTCGTAAAAATCGTGGAGGATGCGGCTGACGGCGAAGCCCTTGTAGTCGTTGAGAGGATGCTCGAAGACGCCCATGGACATCGCGCCGCTGTTGAACATTAGATATTTGCCGACTTTTCCGCTGCTATTGGCGAGGCCATCGGGAAATTGGTTGTTGGCGGAGAGAAGCAGGAGGCGCGGCGTTTCGGCACCGTTGGCGCAGAGCACGACGGCTTTGGCTTTCTGGCGCTGAACGTTGCGCTGTGCGTCGAAATAAACGGCGCCAGTGGCGCGGCCGTTGGCGTCCAGCTCGATACGATGAACGTAGGAGTTCGGCCGAATTTCGCAGCGGCCGGTTTTTTCGGCCATGCGAATCGCAGTGGCCAGCGAACTGGATTTTGCGCCGACTTCGCAGGCGAACGCGAGGCAGAAGCCGCAGTTGATGCAGGCGCTGCGCCCGGGACGCGGCTGCGAAAGTATAGCCATGGGCGCGGGAAAGGGATTCCAGCCGAGTTTGCGCGCGGCGCGCTCGAAAACGACGCCGCCGGATTTGACCGGAAGCGGCGGCATCGGGTAGGGCTTGGAGCGTGGCGGATCGAAGGGACTGGCGCCCGCTAGGCCGGACACGCCGATTTCCCATTCGACCTTCGTGTAGTAAGGCTCGAGGTCCGCGTAGGTGATGGGCCAGTCGGCTAGAGCTGCGCCGGGGACGTCGCCGACTTTGCTGTGCTCGCGGAAATCGATTTCGTGAAAGCGCCAGAAATTCGCGGTGAAGTGTGTGCTGGTGCCGCCGACGAGCCGGCCGTAAGCGATGGCGCGCTGCCGCTTGGCTTTTTCGTCGGGTGTTTTGCGAAACGTATTGGGCTGGAGCTCCGGATGATTGGTGAGCAGGTCGCGATTCAGGACTTCGATTTCGTCGTGAATGAAGTCCTTTTCCGTGAGGTACGGACCCTGTTCCAAGACGACGACACGGAATCCGTTTTCAGACAGCTCTTTCGCGACAATCCCGCCCGCAGCTCCGGAACCGACGACCACGAAGTCAACTTCATCGGTGGTTTTGTATTTGGGCTGGTCGAACGGGGTCATGATTTTGGTTTTTCCGCAGCGGCGGAATTCGGCTGCCAGCCTGGGTAGTCCTTGTCGTAGTAACCAAAGGGCGCCGTGAACATGTGTTCGCGGTCGCGGCCGATCGCTTTCCAGCCGGCGCCGTCGCGGTTACCGCGTTTATCGGCATCGGGATCAATCAGAAATCCGGAGATGCTGTGGATGCGGAGCGTTTCGAAAAAAGACTGCGCGCCGCCGCCGGAACGAAAGGGATTTCTTCCGCCCCGGGCAGCTTGCGAATCCAGCGATTCGAGGACTTGATCCTGCTGCTCGGGCGTGGCGGCGGAAAACTTGCTTACGCCGGGGAACAGTTCGACGACTCTAGCCTGCAGCGCAGGCAGGCCGTCGGCATAAGCTTTCTGATTCTCTTTCGCGAAAGTGACGAGCGCGCGGTCGATAAAAAATACAACGCCGGCCTCGCGAGCGCCGGGACTGTCGGTTGTGGGAATGATCCGCGCCGAAATCGCCTCCACTTCAACGGCTTGCTCGGCGGAGAAAAATTCGAACTTGCCGGGCGCTCCGGATTGAACTGCAGCACGCGCGTGCGCGGCCGCCGAAAGCATGGCCGGCCAGTTCGTCGAAATCCAGGCAGCCGAAATACCCGTTAAAGTCTGAGACAAAAAGTCGCGGCGTGAAGGTTTACAGTCCATAGATTCGCGTGCACATCGCGAATGAAGTAAAGTGAATGTATGACGTGATGCGAGCAGCGTCAAGAAGAAAGCACCTTGAAACGCAAACCATTTTGGTCCGATTTGGGACAGTCGTTTGCGGAGCGCTGCGGCCCTAGTGTACGATTTCGTCGACGCGCGGTAAAAATCAAAAATCCCGATTGATCGCAGCAAAAGAATGGCTACCTTTACAGGCGCAATAGGAACCGGAAGCAAGTGGCTGCTTGACAAGATCGTCGGCGTTTTGGCCGCCACGGGCGTCAATCCCAATTTTCTGACCTTTCTGGGCCTGGTGGTGAACTTCGTTGCGGCGGCAAATTTTGCGCTGGGACATTTCCGGATCGCCGCGCTGATTATTTTCTTCGCGGGTTTCCTGGATATTTTGGATGGGCAGGTGGCGCGGCGGCAGAATCGCGTGACGGCGTTTGGCGCGTTTTACGATTCGACGCTCGACCGCTACGCCGATATGGCGCTCTACATGGGCCTGCTCGTCTATTACTCCGTGAGCGGGCGCACGCCGTACGTGGTGCTTGCCGCCGTCGCTACAGCGGGCTCCGTCATGGTCAGTTACGCCCGCGCGCGCGCAGAATCGCTGATTCCACTTTGCAAAGTTGGATTCATGGAACGGCCGGAGCGACTCGTGTTGCTGATCATTGGCGGTATTTTTACGCGCATGGGCGCGGTGCTTTGGGTGATTGCAGTGGTCTCCACGATCACCGTGATTGACCGCATCGTCTTCACCTGGCAGGAGACGCGAGCGGGCCGCACCATTCCGGGGATCAAGCTTCCTTCGTGACTTGTTCTCAAAGGCCTGCTGCAGTGACTCAGCAAAACCTATTCAGCCAATCCCTCTAAGCTGGCTTCCACCGGCGCCGCGATGGTCGCGTGTACGCGCTCGCGCAGCGCGGGAACATCCTTCTTGCTCATCCCCTTAGTCTCGATAACGTCATGAAGATGGACCGTCA
>DATKHV010000005.1:0-46034 GCA_035510055.1 Candidatus Cybelea sp.
GCCCGGGCCTCGGGCAAGGTCGGCGTCTGCATCGCGACCTCCGGCCCCGGTGCCACCAACCTCGTCACCGGCATCGCCACCGCCATGCTCGACTCCATCCCCATGGTCTGCATCACCGGCCAGGTCCCCAGCAAAGTCCTCGGCACCGACGCCTTTCAGGAAGTCGACATCACCGGCATCACCCTGCCCATCACCAAGCACAACTTCCTCATCTCGAAAACCGAAGACCTCGCCGCCGCCCTGCGCTACGCCTTCCAGATCGCGGTCTCCGGCCGCCCCGGCCCTGTCCACGTCGACGTCACCAAGGACGCTCTCCAGGGCAAAGCCGTCTTCGACTTTGAAGCCGCAAAGCCGCATCCCTATCGCCCCCACCCCATGCTCCACGTCGATGAGGCCGGCCTCGCCCAGGCTGCCGAGCTCATCCGCAATGCCAAGCGCCCCGTCATCCTCGCCGGCCACGGCATCTCCGAGTCCGGCGCGATGGAGCAGGTCCGCACCCTCGCCGAGCGCGCGCAGATTCCTATGGCCATGACGCTGCTCGGCCTCGGTAACGTTCCCGCCACTCACCCCCTCAACCTCGGCATGATGGGCATGCACGGCGAAGCTTGGGTGAACAATGCCATCCAGGAAGCCGACCTCCTGATTGCCGTGGGCATGCGGTTTGACGACCGCGTTACCGGCGATCTGCGCACTTACGCCAAGAACGCTCGCAAGATCCACGTGGAGATTGACCGCGCGGAAATCAACAAAAACGTAAAAGTCGACGCCGCTCTTGTCGGCGATGCGCGAGAAGTACTCGAACAGCTCACGCCACACATCGCCACCCGCGACCACTCCGCCTGGATTGGCCACATCACTGAGCTTAAGGGTGATTCGGCCGTACGCGACATTCAGAGCCTGCCCGATAGCGGGCACCTCTACGCCGCCCATGTCATCAACGATCTGTGGAAAGAAACCCGCGGCGAAGCCATCATCGTCACGGACGTGGGCCAGCATCAAATGTGGGAGGCTCAGTATTATCACCACAATCGTCCGCGCACGCTGATCACTTCCGGCGGACTCGGCACGATGGGGTTTGCTCTCCCGGCCGCGATCGGCGCCAAGTTCGCGAAGCCCAACTCGGAAGTGTGGGTCGTCGTCGGCGACGGCGGATTCCAGATGACCATGAGCGAGCTGGCCACCATCGTCCAGGAAAAGATCAACATCAAAATCGCCATCATCAATAACGGGTATCTCGGCATGGTCCGGCAGTGGCAGGAATTTTTCTACGACAAGCGCTACGTGGCCACGCCGCTGGTCGCGCCGGATTTTGCGGCTCTCGCGAACGCTTTTGGCATTCGCGGCGAGCGCATTACCAAACGCGCCGAAGTAGTGCCCACCATCCGCTCCGCGCGCGAATCCGCGGAATCGGTGCTGATCGATTTCCGCGTCGAGCAGGAAGATTCCGTTTATCCCATGGTGGCTGCGGGCTCTTCTTTAAGCGACATGATTCGCCGACCGAATAATCCACTCGTCGAAACAGCGACGGAGCCATAGGAGAAATTGAGAAAATCATGCAAACACTTGTCGCCTATGTCGAAAACAAACCCGGCGTCCTCAATCGCGTCTCTTCTCTTGCGCGACGTCTTGCTATTAACATCGATTCGCTTACGGTCGGCCCGACAGAGAACGAAGAAATCGCGCGTATGACCATCGTGGCGCATACCGACGAACGAGGCGCGCATCGCCTGGAAGCTAGCCTCGAAAAACTCGTTGACGTCCTGCTTGCGGAAAATATTTCCACGCGTGCGCTTCTCGAACGAGACTTGGCGTTAATCAAAGTCTCCGCCGACCAGCAGAATCGCCCTCACCTGATGGAATTGATCAAAGTTTTCCGAGCGCGAGTGGTTGATGTCGCTCCCGAATCGCTGATCATCGAGGTATCCGGCACCGTCGACAAAATTGACGGCCTGCTGGAAGTGCTACGTCCTTTCGGGGTGCTGGAAATGGCTCGCACGGGCCGGATTTCCATGACTCGCGGCGGCGATTTGTTGCAGCCGCCGGCCGCTTCGCCGGAATCGCCCGTATCCGTGGAGGCGGAGTCAAAGTAGGACAGTGATTCCCGCTTGTCCCTTGAATCGAGGAGCACGGCGGAGCAAGCCAAGTATTACTGAATTCATAAATATGGCGACCGCAAACCGGTCACGAGAGGAAGCCCATGGCAAATCTCTACTACGATAATTCCGCGGATATTTCGCTGATCCAGGCCAAGAAAGTGGCCATCATTGGTTACGGTTCGCAGGGTCATGCGCACGCGCTGAATCTCCGCGATAGCGGCGTCTCCGTCAGAGTCGGCCTCCACGAAGGGAGCGCTTCTCGCGCCAAGGCGGAAAAGGCCGGATTGCCGGTCACTTCGCCAGCGGAAGCCGCCGCTTGGGCTGAGGTCATCATGATTCTCGTTCCGGACACCAAGCAACCAAAACTATATCGCGACGCCATCGAGCCAAATCTCAAGCGCGGGAAGACTTTGATGTTCGCGCATGGATTCAACATCCGCTTCGGCACCATCAAGCCGCCTGCCGCCGTGGATGTTTCCATGATCGCTCCGAAAGCTCCCGGCCACCGCGTTCGCGAAGTTTTCACGGAAGGCGGCGGAACGCCGGCGCTCCTGGCAGTCGAACAAGATGCTAGCGGCAACGCAAAAGCGCTGGCGCTGGCATACGCCAAGGGGCTCGGTTGCACGCGGGCGGGAGTTCTGGAAACCACTTTCACCGAGGAGACCGAGACCGATCTATTCGGCGAGCAAGCCGTCCTCTGCGGAGGTGTGAGTGAATTGATCAAGGCGGGCTTCGACACGCTCACGGAAGCCGGCTACCAGCCCGAAGTCGCTTACTTCGAGTGCTTGCATGAGCTAAAACTTATCGTTGACCTGATTTACCGCGGAGGCCTCAGCTACATGCGCTACTCCGTCAGCGATACCGCGGAGCAAGGTGATTATTCCGCCGGACCGCGAATTATTACCAAGCAGACGCGCGAAGAGATGCGCAAGATTCTCGGAGAGATTCGCAACGGCAGCTTTGCAAAGGCCTGGGTGGAGGAAAACGAGAAAGGCTGCACAAACTTCCTGGCCACGCGGCAGCGCGAGCAGCAGCACTCCATTGAGCAGCTTGGCCCTAAACTTCGTGCCATGATGCCGTTCTTGCAACCAGTGGTGGCGCCCGGACTCGAAAACAAAGTGGCCGCGTCGAAGAAATAATACTTAATCGTTTTAGTTAGGATTTCTGCATTCGTGGCCCGCGCGCCGGTTGACACGCGGCGCGAATTAGGCAATTCTCTCGCTTGATGAAACGCAACGAGGCCGCTACTCCGAATCTAGCGGAGCGCATCGATCAGCTAAGCATCAAACGCCAGGAAATTATCCGCCCGATCCTGGAGCATCCGCGCGAATACGTACTCCTCAGCGTACGCGCCATGGCCGCACGCCTTCAGACCGATCCCGCGACCATCGTCCGCATCGTTCGCGGCCTGGGATTCGGCAGCTACCGCGAGTTTCAGAAACACTTGCACGAGCTTTCCCTCGCCTACGCTACTTCTCTCGACACCATGCAGTCCCGGGGAGGCGATGGCAGCATGCCCTCGCATGTGCGCGATTCCCTTGAGCAAGACATGAAAAACTTGCAGGGCTTGAAAAACAGCCTCGACGCACAACGCCTGGTGGCACTGGCCAAACGCTTTTACGAAGCCCGTCGCATCGTCTTGCTGGCGGGAGACCTCGCGGTTCAGCTAACTCAATACCTCGAGTATCAAATTAGTCTGCTGGGTCTGCCGATCTTCGTGGCCACCTCTGCCGGCAGGATTTTGCATCTGGTACGCTCCGTTAACAAGCAGGACCTGGTGATCGCCATCAGCTTCCGCCGGGGGCTTCGCCAGACTATCGAAGGAGCTCAACAAGCTCGCGTTCGCGGAGCCCATTGCGTCGGTATCTCTGACACTTATGTTTCTCCCCTGGCACGCGAGTGTGACGAAATCTTTCTGGCCTCGATTGAGTCGACATCTTTCGGCGCTTCTTATGCGGCGCCCATTGCCTTGATGAACGCCATCCTCGCGGCTGTCGGCCAGTACCGCCGGACCCAAACGCTGGCTTTGGTGAAAGAAATCGCCGAAGAGCAGCGCAAAGGAGTTCGCTGGTTCAACACTTGAGACCGGCCTGGCCCGGTTCGATTCATGTCCTAGTCTCGCCGGGAGTCCGCTATTATGTCGTTACAAACGGAACGAAGATCGAGAAACCGGAAGGGAATCGGGCGTGTACGATAATGGCAACATCCTCTTGAAGCGGCGATTTGCCGCCGTCTTGCTCGCAGTTCTTTCGGCTTGCGCTGCGCTCGCTCAATCGCCTGATGCTCTGCTTCCCGGCCGCAAACCTGCCGACCTCCCCAACGACTGGAGGCCTTGGATCGGCGAATATGGTATCAGCGGCAATCCCATTAGATATGTGCTGAGTGAAAAGGACGGGTTCATCTGGATTTTGCAGCGGCCGAATCAGGAACGCGCAGCGACCTACCAGATCCTTGAAAAATTCCCTCTCGAAGCGCCACCGCCAACCTCCCCAGCACAAGGGATGCGCTTGCAATCGAGTCTCCGGGGTGAACGAATTTTGCTAATGGGTGATGTTGGAAACGGCCAGCGCACCCCGAACGGAGAAGGTTATCGAGCAGCACTGATAAAGCCCTCTCGCCCGATCGAGGAACTGCGCTCTGAAGCGCTGGCGGCCTCCCCACCCAAAGAAGTAGGGCACTTTCGTGATGCTGATCTGGTTGAGATTGCCCCACGCGATTCCTCAGTTCATCTCGATATTCGGTACGCCACTTCCAATGATTTCCTTGGCACTCCCGTATATTCGCAGGCCCGAGCGTTTCTCGAGCGTCCCGCGGCTGACGCTCTTCTCCGCGTCCAGAAAAAGCTAAAGCCGCTCGGTTACGGCTTGCTGATCCACGACGCCTACCGCCCCTGGTACGTCACGAAAATCTTCTGGGAAGCTACTCCGCCCGAAGGCAAAATCTTCGTCGCCGACCCTGCGCAGGGCTCCCGCCACAATCGCGGATGCGCCGTTGACCTCACGCTATACGATCTGGCAAGCGGAAAACCTATCGAGATGCCCGGCACCTACGACGAAATGTCGCCACGATCCTTCCCGGATTATCCCGGTGGTACATCACTTCAGCGCTGGCATCGTGATCTGCTTGGCCGCGCCATGGAGTCTGAAGGCTTCACGGTTTACGAGTCCGAGTGGTGGCATTTTGACTACAAGGACTGGAAGGAATATGCGATCCTGAATATACCCTTCGAAAAGCTGGACTCCGGCTCGGCGGCCATGTCCGTTCATTGATCGAGCGGTTGAATCACCTATAGGAGGATTCTGCTTTGAAAAATAAGTTGCGCGCCCTAGCTTTCTTCAGTGTTTTGATTCTGTTGCTTTTTCCTGTCCTGCGAATGCCGTCCGCTCGCGCGCAGTCTGAACTTTCTCTGTCTCAGCGCATTCAAAAAGTTATAAGCCGCCCGGAATTTGCTCACGCCAATTTCGGCATCGAGTTCTATTCGCTCGACGCTGGCAAAGTCATTTATGCGCTGAACGCAGACAAATTGTTCGTCCCCGCCTCGACCACGAAAGTTCTCACCGAAGGCACGGTCCTCGCCAAACTTGGCGTCGATTACCGTTTCCATACCTGCGTCTATCGCACCGGGCCCATCGACAAGCACGGCACCCTCAAAGGCAATCTCATCCTCGTGGCCAGCGGTGATCCCAATCTTTCGAATCGCATTCAGCCCGACGGAACTCTCGCTTTTGTCGATCATGACCACTCCTATAACGGTCCGGCGCTCCCGGGTGATCCGCTAGCGGTCATCCGGGAATTCGTTTCGCAGGTGAAATCCAAGGGCGTTCGCAAGATCGCAGGTCATGTCTACGTGGACACGAGTCTCATGCCCGATTCCGGACGCGAAGGCGGCACCGGCGTGGTGATGTCCTCCATCATCGTCAACGACAACGTCATCGACCTGGTAGGCCAAGCGGGCAGCAAACCTGGCGACCCGGCGCCGCTTTCGGTTTCCCCGAAGAATTCCTATATCCGTTTCATCAACAACGTCGTTACCGGCGAAGCAAAATCAAAGCTGGTCTTCAGCGCTTCCGACCCGATCCCCTCCCCAGATGGTTCCATGACCGTCAGCCTCACCGGCAGCATCCCCCTTGGCATGGAACCGCAGACGGCCGCTTTTGCAATACCCTCGCCGACGAAATTCGCTGCCGTCGTGCTTGGCGATTTGCTGAAATCCGCGGGCATCGCCGTTAATCCCCAAGCCCCCGTACCGGTGACCGACTTCACGCCGTACCAACGTTTCTACACTTCCGAAAATCAACTCGCTGAACATGTTTCCCCGCCGCTTTCTGAAGAAATCAAAATTACGCTTAAAGTCAGCCAGAATCTCCACGCTGGCATGGGACCTTACCTCTTGGGCTTGCTCGTTGCCAAGGACATGAGCGATCCACTCCACGCCGGTTTTAAAACGGAGCAGGCTTTTCTTCAGGAAGCCCAGCTGGATCTCTCCGAAGCAGCGCAAGGCGATGGCGCGGGCGGCGATTGGGCCGACCTCTTTAGTCCCGACTTCATGGTGCGCTACATGATTTATTGGTCCAAGCGGCCAGACTACAACGTTTTCTTCAAGGGGCTCCCCATCCTGGGGAAAGACGGCACGCTCGCGAAAATACAGACGAATTCCCCCGGGGCCGGTCACGTCTTCGCCAAGACTGGCACTTTCGACTCCGAAGATAAACTCAACAACAAGATGATGCTCAACGGCAAGGGTTTGGCCGGCTACGTGATCACCAAAGACGGAAAGAAATTGGCTTTCGCCGCGTACGTGAATCATGTTTCACTGTCTCTCGATGCGGACTCCGCGCAGGAGGTCGCCGGGCAAGCGCTTGGTGAAATTGCCGCTGCCGCTTATGAAGCAAGTCTGGATGCCTCGGTGAACACTGGCGACTACGATCTGCTCATTCGCAACGGGCACATCATCGACGGTACCGGAAATCCCTGGTATGCCGGGGACGTCGCGGTCAACGGCGAGCGCATCGCCGCCATCGGCGATCTGACCCAAGCTCACGCTAAGCGCGAAATCGACGCCACGGGCCGTATCGTTGCCCCAGGCTTCATTGACATGCTCGGGCAATCCGAAGTCTCTCTGCTCCTTGACAATCGTTCTCTGAGCAAACTCTCCCAGGGGATCGCCACGGAAATTACAGGGGAGGGCGGTTCCGTCTCCCCGCAAAACGAAAAGACCATCGCGCCGCAAAAACCGTTTCTCGACCAGTACAAGCTCACTATCGATTGGAGCACTCTCGACGGCTATTTCCACCGTCTCGAAAAGCAAGGCACACCGCTCAACATCGGCACCTACGTCGGCTCAGCGCAAGTCCGCGAAGCCGTGATAGGCGACGACGATCGCGCTCCCACCGCCCGAGAGCTCGAGCAGATGAAAACTCTCGTCGAGCAAGCCATGAAGGACGGCGCTCTCGGTGTCTCCAGCGCTCTGATCTATCCCCCGAACATCTACGCAAAGACCGATGAGCTCATCGCGCTCGCGCAAGTCGCCTCAAAATACGGCGGCTTGTACGCCACGCACATGCGCAGCGAAGGCGCCTCGGAAATGCCCGCGCTAGCCGAAGCTATCCGCATCGGCCGCGAAGCGAATTTGCCAGTGGAGATTTTTCATCTGAAAGTTAGCGGCAAGGTCCGCCACGGCAGCATGAAGAACGTGGTCGCGGCCATCCAAGTAGCGCGCGACTCCGGCCTTGACATCGCCGCGGACATGTATCCCTACACTGCTGGCGCCACCGCGCTGGCCTCCGCTTTGCCGCCTTGGGTCGCCGATGGCGGAGTGCAGAAATTGTTGGAGCGCTTGAAAGACCCTGCCATTCGCGCGCGCCTCAAGAAAGATCTCGCTGGCGATCACCCTGACTGGGAGAATCTATACTACGATTGTGGCGGCGCGGCCGGCGTGCTCATTGCTTCCGCTGAAAATCCTGAGCTAAAACAGTTTGCCGGGAAAACGCTCGATGAAGTTTCCAAGGCTTGGAAGAAATCACCCGAAGATTCACTCATGGATTTTGTCCTGGCGGACCAGGCACAAACCGGTGCGATCTATTTCATAGCCGGCGAAGACGATGTCCGTACCGGCCTAAGCCAGCCGTGGACCAGCATCGGCCTGGATGCCGGAGAAATGTCGCTTGATGGCCCAACCTACGAGCCACATACCCATCCGCGCGCCATGGGTTCCATGCCGCGTTTCCTTGGTCACTATGTCCGCGAAGAGAACCTCATGGCTCTCGAAGCCGCGATTCGCAAAATCACTTCTCTCCCAGCGCAGCGCGAGCATCTCGACAGCCGCGGACTTCTGAAGCCTGGCTACTTCGCTGACATTACCATTTTCGATCCGGCAACCATCATCGACCACGCCACTTTCACAAAGCCCGACCAACTCTCCGAGGGCATCGACTTCACCATGGTCAACGGCCAGGTCGAATACGATCACGGAAAATTGACCGGCGTGGCCGCCGGAAAAGCCTTACGCGGCCGAGGATGGCAACCAGCGGCGAATTGAAAAGAAGAATGTTCGATCGTCTAAATTCGACTAATCCAAATTAAATTAGACTGTGCGCAGTTGAGAAAAACGGTGGCGGGATTTGTTGCGATCCGGACTTTGGGATGGTGAGCAGCGGGACTCAACTCAGCGCGTTGTTTCCCATCTCGGCAACGCGACGCTCGTAGGTCATTTCCACCAACCCGTGCTTCCCGTAGTAGCGCAGCACGATTTTATGTCCCGGCTCGATTTTCGCTCGCGTCTTAATCAGCGAATCGGAAAGTTCGACCCATTGCCCACTCACCAGGTAGCTTCCTTCCCAGCCACGCAGTTCAAAACGACCGTCGTTCTTTAGAATGAGCGGCGCGGCCTTGCAAGGGATCACCTTCCCACGCACTTTGGCTTGCATACACTGGTAACGCCCGGAAACGTCAACGGTTTGCCCTTGGCATTGCGTCGTGAGGAAAAGCAAAACGGCAGCAGCAGCGACGCACCGCGCCAGAGTCGGGCCCACCCGGGCATACCCCATGGGAAAATCTCCACTTCCAGGTCGCGTAGCTGCGGGCGGCGGTCCCTGGCCATTCGTACAGGTGCAATCCGCTAGCCAATGACATCTAATATAAAATGTTTATTATCAATAGCTTGTAGACTATCGAAGGGACACTCGTGGTCGGAAAGGTAGAATAGTTCCCCTCAAATCACCCCAAAATGGAACTCTCTTGCACTGCTCAGAAGGGAGCTTCGCGCCCTACTCAAAGGGCAGTTCTGCGACCGCCTGGCCATCTTTTCTGGGGTCCGAGGCGCCATAGTTGACCCCGGCGGCAAAGTCCCGCAAAACCGCCTGCCCGCCCCCCATAGGGCTAGAATACGCGCCCTTCAGGTCAATTTTGTGGCCTTTTCCCGCCAACTCATTCCGCACATTCTGCGCAAAGCGGTTTTCCATCATCACGTCGCAGCCTCCAAAGGTACGCTTGCTGAACCGCGGCGCCTCCAGGGCAGCCTGAATGTTCATTTTGAAGTCCACCAAGTTTGCAACGAACTGCGCGTGTGCCTGCGACTGGTTCCAGCCGCCCATGATCCCGAAGGCCACACGCACATCTCCTTTTCGCGCAAATGCGGGAATGATCGTGTGCAAAGGCCTTTTTCTTCCCGCGAGGGCATTTGGCGAAGCCGCATCCATGCTGAAGAGTCCGCCTCGATCGTGGAGCGCAAACCCCGTCCCGGCAGCGACGAGGCCGGCTCCAAAGGCTTCGTAATTGCTCTGGATGAGCGACACCATGTTCCCGTCGCGGTCAACCACACTCAGATAAGTCGTGTCGTTTCCTGCGGCAATTTCTCCCGCCGCCGCATCGCAATCCGCTTTGTCTGCGTCAATCAATTTAGCTCTCACTCCCGCCCATTGTTTCGAAAGCAAGGTCGCCACCGGCAGTTTCTGCTTCCTCGGTTCGCCGATATATCTCGCGAGATCGGCATATGCCAAATTCTTCGCCTCGATCATGACGTGCAGAGCTTTCGTCGACCCAAACCCCCAATCCTTTTGTCCCAAGGGAAATGATTCCATGATGTTCAGCATCTCGAGAGCCGCAAGGCCCTGCACATTCGGCGGCAATTCATAGATGGTCCAATCGCGATAAGTAGTCGAAATCGGTTCGACAAATTCGCTGGAAAACTCCGCGAGGTCCTGGGCGGTCATCGGTCCGTTGTGGCGCTTCATGGATTCCAGAATTTTTGCCGCCAGCTCGCCCCGGTAGAAAGCATCCCCGCCATGCTGGGCGATTTGCTCGAGCGACCATGCCAGATCAGGATTGCGAAACACTTCACCCATTTTCGGCGGGCGATCTCCCGGAAGATAGGTGGCCGCCGCGGTATCATCGGTGCGCAGATGATCCACTTCCATCGCCCAATAGGCCGCCGTCCACTCCGGAACAGGAAATCCATCGCGCGCCGTGCGAATCGCTGCCGCCAAATCTTCCCCCAGTTTCTTTCTTCCAAATTTATCCGCCAGCTTCTGCCAACCATCCACCGCGCCCGGAACGGTGATCGAATTCACTCCCTGCTGCGGCATTCCGCGGATTCCCTGCTTCTGCAAATATTCGATGGTCAGTCCTTTTGGCGCCCATCCGCTGGCGTTCAGTCCATATAATTTGTTGGCTTTGGCGTCATACACGATCGCAAACAAGTCGCCGCCGATCCCATTCATCATCGGCTCGACAACACCCATCATGGCGTTCGTAGCGATGGCCGCATCGACCGCGTTTCCGCCGCGCTCCAGGATTCTTGCCCCGGCTTGCGCCGCCAGCGGTGATTCCGCCGCCACGATTCCGCCTCGCGAAATCACCATCGATCGCCCTTGCGAGCGGTCTTGGGCAGGAACGGCTTCGACGGCGATGGTCATCGCCAGGCCAAGAAACAGAAATATCCCTCCGCAAGGAATTCGCCTCATCTTACTTTCCCCCCGGGCAGATCGCTAGGGCTGTCACAACCCCGTTGTTCTTAACCCGGCTGCATTTACTTTGTTTTCGCAAAGATGTTCGCAATGTTCCGCTCCCGAAGCATGGCGTTGAACGCCGCGAGGTCTTTCGTCAGGAGTTGCTGAAAGTCGTGCGCCGCTTTGTCGCCACGCTGCTGCAACTCTTCCTCGACAGCCGATTGCTGTGTCGTGGGCGGAAAATCCGCGCTGCCATCGAGCTGGCCGAAGAGATATCCCACTTTCTGCAGCAGCATCGGCGACCAGCGGCAGTCGTCCTGCCCTCGCCCGGTGAGCTTCAACTGCAGCAGGGTTCCCTCGACACTCGCGAGTTTCTCCCCGAGTTCGTCGGTGGCTTTCCTGACGGGTTTCGCGTCGTCAGCGGGGCCCAACTCTTGCCCCAAGGCCACGAGCTGCGCGCGCAGGGACTCGATCTGGTTCACGGTGGCTGCCATGGCGTTCATCTCGTCGTAGAGCGTGGTCTGTACGCGCGTCTGCGCCTGAATGTCGCTCTCCGAACCTGCAGTATGGGGGTCTTTGAGCACGGTCAACTTCTGCGTGAGTTTTTCTTCCCCCCAAGTGAGCGTGACGGTGTAGGTTCCCGGCAGGGCCAGCACCGCCAGGCGCCCCAGAGCCGGAGGCTTGCGCCATCCTTCCGGTCCAAAGGGAACATCCGGAGCGAATTGCGGCGTGGTTCGCAAGCGGATCTGCGTACTGCGCTCGGAGCGCAAGTCCCACCACAAGCGGTTGATGCCGGCCTTGACCTCGCAAGGCGGCGGTTCAACATCGGAGAAATCGTCCTCCTCACTGGGTTTTTTGGCTTCCGCGGCGCCGGGTTTTGGCGCGCGGCATTCGAACTCGCGCACTTTCTTGCCCCCGGCGTCCGTGATGGTTAGCTTGGCCACGTCTTTCTCTCCCAGGTTGGACTTGAGATAGAAATTAATGGACGCGCCGTACGGTGGATTCTTCCCTGTCGTGGGATCGTACTCGACGGCAGCCGGCTCGGCGACTTCCTTAAAACGATACGCGTCGCGCGGCGTAAACAGATGGGCTTTGGCAGTGGCGACCTCCGGTGTGAATTGTTCGAGCGCGGTAATGTCGTCCAGGATCCAGAAGCCGCGCCCGTAAGTGGCCACCGCCAGATCGTGGAACCTCTCCTGCACGGTGAGCCAATAGACTGGCGCGTGCGGCAGGCCAGACTGCAGCGGCTGCCAATTCTTTCCATCGTCAAAGGAAACGTACAGCCCGCCCTCCGTGCCCAGGTAAAGGAGTCCCTTGCGAACGGGATCTTCGCGTACGCAGTGCGCATAGCTCAACATGTTGTGCGGAATCCCGTTGGTGATCAACATCCAGGTTTTTCCATAATCGGCGGTCTTGTAAACAAAGGGGTCGCGAAAGTTCACCTGATGACCGTCAACGGTCAGGTAAGCGGTGCCCGCTTCGTAGCGCGAAGCCTCGATGTTGTCTACCGTACCCCACTCCGGGAAGTTGGGAAGGCTTTTTGTGACGTTCGTCCAGTTTTTGCCGCCATCGCGCGTCACCTGCACCTGCCCGTCGTTGGTGCCCACCCAGAGCAGACCGGCTTCTTTCGGCGACTCGGTCAACGCGAAAATCACGCCGGCATATTCGACGCCGATGTTGTCGGGAGTGAGCCCTCCGGAAATCTGCTGCCGGCTTTTTTCGTTGCGCGTCAGGTCGGGACTGATGATCTGCCAGCTATTGCCGCCATCGGTCGTGACGTGCACGAACTGGCTGCCCACGTACACTTTGTTGTGGTCGAAGGGAGAAATGGCTATGGGGAATTCCCAGTTGAAGCGGTATTTGACCTCTGCCGCCGGCGCACCGGCAACATAATCGGGCCACACCTCTACTTCGCGGTCCTGGCGCGTGCGCTCATCGAAGCGGGTTACCGTGCCGCCGATGCTGCCCGATCCGGTGCCCGTGGACCAGATGATGTTGTTGTCCACCGGATCGGGCACGGCGAAACCGCTCTCGCCACCTGCCACGGGGTGCCAAGCGCCGCGCGGGATGCTGTTGCCCAAGAAACCGCCGAACTGCAGGCTATTGCTCGGGCCGCGCCAGGACGGGCCGTCCTGCCGGTTGCCGTAAACAAAGTAGGGAATCTGGTCGTCCACGGTGACGTGATACATTTGCGCGATGGGAAGGTTGACGTGGTTCCAGGAGTTGCCGCGATTCACGGAAATATTCACACCGCCATCGTTGACTACCGCCATGCGATCCCCGTTGGCGGGATCGATCCACATCTCGTGATTGTCGCCGCCGGGATTCGTGGGCATCTTGGTAAGGGTGTGGCCGCCGTCCAGCGTTCGCGAAAATGACGCGGAAAAGAAAAACACTTCGTTCTCGTTGTCTGGTGCAATTTCCGTGCGCGTGTAGTAGTGCGTGCGCCCGCGGATTTGCCGGTCAGAGTTAACCATCTCCCAGTTCTCGCCGCCGTCGTCGGAACGCCATAGCTGCCCGAGTTGGCCGGGGCTATTCAGCTGCGGGACGCCGTCGCCGGTTTCAATTTCCGCGTACACGCGGTTGGAATCTTTCTTAGCCACGCGCACGGCAATGCGGCCCACCGGAGGATGCGGCAGGCCATGGCCTTCCAGGCGCTTCCAGGTGACGCCGCCGTCGGTGGACTTGAACAAGCCGCTGCCCGGCCCACCGCTGGTGCGGCCCCAGGTGTGAATCTCGATCTGCCACATCCCAGCAAAAAAGATTCGCGGATTGTTGGGATCCGCTCCCAAGTCGGAACAGCCGGTGTTTTCGTCCACGAAAAGCACTCGGTCCCAAGTCTTCCCGCCATCAGCGGTGCGGAAGACGCCGCGCTCGGGCTGCGGCCCATAGGCGTGGCCCAGCGCGCAGGCCAGCACGACGTCCGGATTGCGGGGGTCGATCTCTACGCGAGCGATGCGGCCGACCTTCTCCAATCCCATCAACGACCAGGTCTTGCCGGCGTCCGTGGACTTGTAAATCCCTTGGCCCACGGAGATGTGGCTGCGAATGAAGGATTCTCCGGTTCCCGCCCATACCAAGTTCGGGTCGCTCGCGGCCACTGCCAGTGAACCGATGGATGCCACTGGCTCGGAGTCGAAGATAGGATCCCAGTGGATCCCGCCATCCGTGCTCTTGAAAATGCCTCCGGAGGCCGCGCCCACGTACCAGATGTTCGGTTTGCCCGGCACACCGACGACCGACGTGGCGCGGTTGCCCTCCGGGCCGATGTAGCGATATTTAAGCTGCCCGTAGACGTCAGGACTGATAGGCGGCTGCTGCGCCCACAACAAACCAGGAGTGGCCAGCAGCACCACCATTGGGATCATTACCACGAATCTGGCAACAGCGAATTTCGCGCACTTCAGCATGGTGAATCTCTCCGATAGAATTGGATTTGGGATGCGCGGATAATACAGGTGAGGTTGCAGCACGTCAATGGCGGTAATCTTGTAATCTCTTGGCGCATAACCGCCATTCGCGCCTCTCCTAGCCGATTGGCATTTCAAGGCGAAGGTCCTAGAATCGAGAGGACGCGGGAGCAGCATTCGAGCTAAGCTGGTTTGCCCATCCCTCGTTTGCACCTTTTGGGAGACGATCGACTTGCCTGAGCAACGCCCCGCGATGCAGCACTCCACGCCGGCCGCTAGCAGCGATGCGCGTCTCAACACCGAGATGGACGCCGTCCTTGCGGCACGCCACGCTGATCCCTTCGCCCTGCTTGGCCCTCATCCCGTCGAAGGCCTTTGGACGGTGCGCTTTTTCCTTCCCTGGGCCGCCGAAGCCCGCATCTCTTTGCGGCCTCCCGCGATTGCAGGGTCCGCTCTCCCTCCCGCCAAAGTCACCGAAGCCGTGAAGCTACGACCGGAAGGATTCTTCGAAGCGACCTGGCCTTCCAATCAATCTGCGGCACCGGCAGCCGGTAGTTACAAAATTCAGGGACGCACGCACTCCGGAGATCCCTTCGAAATTTTTGATCCCTATGCGTTTCCGATCGTACTCAGCGAATTTGATTTGTATCTCATGGGCGAAGGACGCCACTACGATACGTACGAAAAACTCGGAGCCCATGTCATCACTCTTGAAGGGGTCCGTGGCGTCCACTTCGCCGTTTGGGCCCCTAGCGCAAAGCGCGTCAGCGTCGTGGGCGACTTCAATCGTTGGGACGGGCGCGTTCATCCCATGCGCGCGCGCGGCTCCTCCGGCATCTGGGAGATGTTTGTCCCCGAGCTCAAAGAAGGCGCCATCTACAAATATGAAATCGTCGGGCCCAGCGGAAATATTCTCCCGCTCAAAGCCGACCCCTACGCCTTCCGGTCGGAGCTGCGCCCGAACACCGGCTCGGTCGTTGCCCGTCTCGACCACCACAAATGGAACGACGCCAGTTGGATTTCCCTTCGCGCGCAAAAAAACTGGTTCGAGTCGCCTATCTCGATCTACGAAGTTCATCTCGGTTCCTGGCGGCGGGTCCCCGAAGATCATGACCGCTGGCTTACCTATCGCGAGCTAGCCGACCAGCTCATCGATTACGTCAAGGATCTTGGATACACGCATATCGAATTGCTGCCCATCATGGAGCATCCTTTCGATGGTTCCTGGGGCTATCAGACTTTGGGCTACTTTGCGGCCACCAGCCGCTTCGGCGCGCCCGCTGAATTCATGGAATTTGTGGATCGCTGCCACCAGGCCGGCATTGGCGTCCTACTCGATTGGACCCCCGCGCATTTCCCACGCGACACTCACGGCCTTTCCCAATTCGACGGCACTCATCTCTACGAACACTCCGACCCTCGCCAGGGCGCTCATCCCGACTGGGGCACGCTCGTCTACAACTACGGACGCAACGAAGTTCAAAACTATCTCATTTCCAATGCTCTGTTCTGGCTCGACAAGTACCATATCGATGGCCTGCGCGTGGACGCGGTCGCCTCCATGCTCTATCTGGACTACTCCCGCAAGCCCGGCGAATGGGTTCCCAACCAATTCGGCGGCCGCGAAAATCTTCAAGCCATCGATTTCATAAAGCGCATGAATGAAATCGCTCACGGCAAGTTTCCCGGCATCCTCACCATCGCCGAAGAATCCACTTCCTGGCCCGCCGTTTCGCGCCCCACCTATCTCGGCGGCCTGGGCTTCAGCTTCAAATGGAACATGGGATGGATGAACGACACGCTAAAGTATTTTTCCCATGATCCCGTTCATCGCAAATACGAACACAACAAACTCACTTTCTCGCTTCTCTACGCCTTTACAGAAAACTTCTTGCTTCCCTTCTCACACGACGAAGTCGTCCACGGAAAGAATTCTCTCCTTCACAAAATGCCCGGCGACATGTGGCAGCAATTCGCCAACCTCCGTCTGCTCTATGCCTATCAATACGCGCATCCCGGCAAGAAGCTGCTGTTCATGGGCCAGGAACTCGCTCAGCGGCCCGAATGGAGCGAAGCCCGCAGCATCGACTGGCACATGCTCGAGTATGATTCTCATCGCGGCGTCCAACGCCTCATCGGCGATCTCAATCGTCTGTACGCCGCCGAGCCTGCTCTCCATCAAGTCGAGTTTGACTGGCACGGTTTTGAGTGGATCGACGCCAACGACGCCGACAATAGCGTTCTCTCCTTCATCCGACGCGGCAAAAACCCCGAGGACCTCATGGTCGCCGTCTTCAATGCCACACCGGTTCCCCGCGAAGGCTACCGCCTCGGTGTCCCCAACACTGGTTTCTACCGCGAAATCATGAATACAGACGCCGCGAACTACGGCGGCTCAAACGTCGGCAATCAAGGCGGTCAGCAAGCCGCGGATCATCCCGCCCAGGGCCGCCCGTATTCTCTCGTGCTCACCCTTCCGCCGCTGGCAGCCGTCTTTCTGAAGTGGACTCCGCATTCTTGACGAGGACCCTCGCCCATAACGCAAAAGACGAATGCGCCGCCTGATCCCCCGCAGCCCAGTTCTGCGGAGTCCACCCCGGACGTGTTGCTGGTCAACACCCGGCTCATCAACTGGTCTGCGTTTCTCTTTGCGGTCCTGCAAAGCGTCTGCAGCGTCTTCATCGCGCTCAATGGCGTCCGTCTGCTAATTGGAGTTGGGGCTTTCGCCGCTGCTTCGGGCGCCTTGAAGCTGGCCGACCGCATGCACATCGCGGCCATCCGCATCCCCATGATGCTTCTTGCTTTGGCCGGCGCGGTTCTGAATCTTGTGGTTCTTTGGCAGGTCTGGAGGTTGCGGAGACGCCCCGCGTCAGCTTGGCGTCAACAGCCGGTGTCGAAGAAAAAGATCGCCTCCGAATGGCTCCAGTTGACTCTTTCCGTCCTCACTCTTGTTTTGCTCGCGGCCGAGTTCGTCGCTCATCTTGTCCTGCACGCCGGCCGCTGAGCCTTGTTATTTCGGCTTGCCCACCGGCGGTTCCGGCTCCGACCTCTCCATTTCTTCCTTCAGACGCTCATGTAATCTCTTGCTGTAGCCCACCGGCAATTCAAACGTCCGGCCGTCCCCCGTTAAAATCAGGATGTTACGCGTCGAATCCAGTATGGCCGAGCAGATTTCGCAGTGTTCGAGATGCAGTTCAATCTCCCGGCGCAGCTTGGCATCCACGGTATTGTCGATGTATTCGGAGATGTGCTCCCACACATGTTTGCAGTCTAGTTTCATAGCGCTCTCCCGAAGAACCCTTGACGTGCCGGAGCCGTCGTTTTCAGGAAGGGTACCAGGCGTTTTTGCAGCATCATCCGCGCGCGGTGCAGCCGCACCTTCACGGCCCCGGGATTGATTCCCAGGGCTTGCGCCGTTTCCTCGATGTTCAGTTCTTCCAGGTCTCTCAATGTAAACACTTGCCGGTAAATGTCCGGCAATTCCATCACCGCAATTCGCAGCGCTTCCCGCAGTTCCTTGCGCTCCAGCGCTTCCAAAGGAATTTCCCGCCAATCAGTCAACGGAGCCGGCGTGTAGTCTCCTTCATGGGCCTCCGTTTCTTCTTCGATCGAATCCTCCGCCGCTCCCTTGGCCTTCCGCAGACGCTTCCGCCCTTCGTTGATCGCAATCGTGGTCAGCCAAGTGCTGAACTTGGCGTCGCCCCGGAAGGAAGCGAGGTGCCGGTAAGCATTTATGATCGCCTCCTGCGCTCCGTCTTCAGCATCGGTCTCATTCTTTATGATCGAGAACAAGGTTAGATAGACCATTCGCTCATACGGCCGGATCAAATCATGAAACAGTTCCTTCTCGCCCGCCAGTATCCGCGCGATCAGCCCGGCCTCATTTGTCCCCGTCGTCTGCATAACAAATTGTAGCCGCCCCCTTTGAGAGGCCGGCCTTCCGGAAGGCGCCTCACACTCTGGCACTTTAACTTAGAACTTCTGCAGTTTCGCGACTCCGAAAATAGCATGAAACCTTTCGCAGTAAATCGCCACGGCTTGCTACTTGCTTAGATCCGCGCCCGCCGGCAAATCATAATTCTGGTGTTCCTGATTTCCCTTCAGCGTGCAAGTGCCACGCGATCAAGGTGGCCTTTCAAGAGTTCGATACCAAGAGCTTGTCATCCGCCCTCACGAGCAACACTTGCACATCGGGCCCGTTCGAAGTCGTGAAATCCGATAGCCGCAAGTACTCCTTTCCATCCGCGCTCTTCTAAATCGTCGCCCGTCCGCTCGTCTCGTGAAATTTCCCCGTCTCCAGCGTCTTAGCCTTCCCGTCGTGCATCATTTTGCCGTCTTGCATCTTCTCGTGCTTCATGCGGTCTTGTGTCGAAGCGTCTTGAGCACGCTAGTGATGGCGGGAGCAGAAATGCCCCTGCTAGCGCCGCGCCTGCCAAGCCCGATTTCATCGTGCGAACTCCTGTATGTTGAGTTTTCGAGGGCCGTTCCTTGGCCCTCTCGTCCCGTTCGCTCCATAGGAGCCCGCCGCCCCACCAAAGGTTACGGCCGGCCACAGAAACCGGCGCGCCTGGCCCACTCCCCGTTTACCTTTCGAGGTACTTCCTCGAACCAGCCCTCAGACTTCTATCTCCCGTGCAGGTATCATCAAATTGTAGGAATCTTTCATGCCTAGGAACTTCGCCATCCGCCTCAGGTGTCCTATGGGAGACAGCGACTCGTGGGTTACTCTTTTCAATCGTGAGGAGTCCCTCGAGCAGGTTCTTCAGCAGACTTGGGAATTCAAGTGTCGCGAACACGGCCCCCAGCAAGGCGTTCCTCAGGAAGCCATGGAAGTCGCGCCCCTGGACGATCCTCAACCCCCTCAAAAAACTTTTGCATCTTACGCCGTCCCCTTCCCGTCTACCTCGGCAAAAAAAACTCCTCGCTCGAGTGAGCGCATCCCCATGCGCGTGCCCGTGGTCGTTTACGGTTTTGCTGGCAAAGGCGGCGCGTTCCACGAAGACACCGAAACGATTCTCGTCAATTCCAGCGGCGCTCTCGTCACCCTCAAAGCCAAGCTCGAATTAGGCGACACTGTTTTTCTTATTCACAAGAGCAGCCGCCAGGAGCAGGAAGTCCGGGTCGCCTATGTCGACCGCTACTCCGACCGCGAGATTCTCCTGGGTCTGGCCTTCAAGAAACCCACTCTCGAGTTCTGGAAAAGAAGCCGCAAGAAAGCGCGGGTCCCCAAGACTCTCCGCGTGATTGTCAAAGGTACAGATCCCCAGGGCCACTCTTTTGCCCAAAGCGCCTACACCGTTGATCTCAGCCAGGATGGCGCCCGTCTCGACGGTATTGGCTTCCTCACCTCTCCTGGCCAGACCATTGAAGTCCGCCGCCTGTGGCGCAAAGCCCGTTTCCGGGTGGTTTGGATCGGCCAGGTTGGAACCACCGAGTCCAATCATGTCGGCGTTTTCAGGCTCCAGTCCGAGAAAGACATTTGGCGCGTCGAACTCCCCAAGACAGCGTCCCTGCCGACGCAAAGTCCCAAACCCTCGAAAGAATAAATTTCCTCTCCCGCCTCTGACTTTTCTTAGGTACACTCTGCCTGTCTAACATGTCTAAACTATCGCGCCGCAGCGTCATCAAGACTGTTCTTTCAGGAGCCACGATGGCTTCTCTCTCCACCGTCACTTGGCCTCAGGGAGGCGCCCCCATAAAGCGCAAGGGCAATATCCGCCAGTCGGTTTCCCGCTGGTGTTATCAGAAGATTCCGCTCGACAAGCTCTGCGCGTACTCCGCCGAGATTGGCTTAAAGGCCATCGACTTGCTCAATCCTGAGGAATGGGATGTCCCCGCACGTTATGGCTTGGTTTGCGCCATGGGCTACGCCGGCGGCGGCGACATTCCCCACGCCATGAACCGCCTCGAAAATCACGCCAAGATTGAAGAAGCTTTTCGGAAAAATATTCCGCTTGCCGCTAAGGCCGGTGTGGTTAACGTCATCACTTTCTCCGGCAATCGCGACGGCATGTCCGATCAAGAGGGCGCCAAGAACACCATCATCGGACTCAACCGCGTCAAGAAAATCGGTGAGGATCACGGTATCACCATCTGCCTGGAGCTCCTCAACAGCAAGGTCGACCACCACGACTATATGTGCGACCACTCCGCCTGGGGCCTGGAAGTCGTCGAAGCCGTCAACTCTCCCCGCGTCAAGCTGCTTTACGACATCTATCACATGCAAATCATGGAAGGCGACCTGATCCGCACCATCCAGAAAAACATCGATTGGTTCGCCCACTTCCACACCGGCGGTGTTCCTGGCCGCCACGAACTCGACGGCACTCAGGAAGTCCAATGGGATGGTGTGATGCGCGGCATCGCGGCCACCAATTTCCGCGGCTACGTCGCCCACGAGTTCGTCCCCGCCCGCGACCCGCTCACCTCCCTGCGCGAAGCCGCCGACCTCTGCGACGTCTGAGACCACTCCGCGGGAAGCTATCCCCAGTTAGGGTTTTAGCGTAGCCGCGTAAGCTGCGATCGAAACCATATCGTTCACGGACAAGTTTCGGACCGGCTCTTTCATTAATTGCGATTTTGCTCCCGCGCGCGCACCGCTTTGCATGTCATAAAGTTGCCGCACGACCCGAATCCATCTTTTCGGCTTGCGCCCAGAGAAGTACGCGGCCGCAGAGTGGATCTCCTCATCGTTTGCCTTGGTTTCATAAGCAATCATGGATGCCACGGGCTTCAGCCGGGGTTCAGAAGTCGTGAGCGTAGCGGACCACGTCCTCACCGCTTGCCTCCGTCTTTCTCTCTCTGTTCGTATTTCTGCCGCGCGGCTCGGTGAATCTGCTTCCATTGCTGTTTGTGTTCCAGGCGCGCTTCCGGATCTATTTTTCGCCGCAGAAATTCCTGCTCGCGCAAAAGCTTCTTCTGGTTTTCGAGTCGTGCGCGGTCTAGCGTGCCGGCTTCTAACGCGGCCTGCACCGCGCAGCCTGGCTCTGTTCCGTGCTGGCAATTGCCAAAACGGCACTTCGCGGCCAACTCGACTACATCCGAAAATATTTGCGCAACACCGCCGTCCGCGTCCCATAATTGCATCTCGCGTAACCCTGGTGTGTCCATCAGCAGTGCTCCACCCGGCAACGCAAAAAGTTGTCTCGCCGTCGTAGTGTGCCGCCCTTTGCTGTCACTCTCGCGAACCGGCTGCACTTCTTGCACGTTCTGTCCCAGCAGCCTGTTCGCAATCGTGGACTTGCCCACCCCAGAGGAACCCAGCAAGACCAGTGTGTGTCCTGGTGTTAGAAACTCCTCCAGCTCACCAAATCCCTCTCCCGTCTTTGCGCTGACCACGCATAGCGCAGTTCCTATCGCGCTACGCTCCATCTCCGCGGCCTTTCCTCGCGCTTCTTCGCACGCATCGGCCTTATTCAACACGATCACCGGCCTCGCCCCGGACTCCCAGCACTGGGCCAGGTACCGCTCTAGGCGCCGCGGATTGCACTCGCCGTCCAAGGAAGACACTAGCAATGCCGTTTCCACATTCGCCGCGATCACTTGCTCTTCCATTTTCTTTCCGGGCGACTTGCGAACGAATTTGCTCCGTCTCGGCAAAACTTCCTGCATCAACGCGGTCGACTTTCTTCCCCGCGGCTCGACCACTACCCAGTCGCCTACCGCCGGCCAGTCCGCGCCCTCGTCCGCCGCGAGGCGCAGCTTCCCGCTCGCTTCCGCCCAGCATTCGCCGAAGTCTCCCGCGACGCGCCAGAATCTTCGTTGCTGCGCAACCACGCGCGCCGGTAGAGCATTCTTGCGATCTTCGCCGCGCCAAAACGCTTCAAAGCACGAATTCCATCCCCACAAAATAATTGACACGGATAATCCTCCCGCAGCCGGGACAAAACACCCGGTTGCCGCTAGGCGCCAAATCAAAACAACACTTTTTCTAATGGATTGGAATTGCGGGAAGGAGTGACGCGCTCAGTTCATGCCGCCGCGAAGACACACACCGCCCGCGAGAACTTTGCTAGTGGTTCGCACAGGCGCCTCCGTGGCTGAATTGAAGGTTCTCGCGCGTGCGCGGGGACCTTCACGATCAAATCATAATCGTTCGGTCGCACCCCAGTCAATCACTCAAAATATTGGAATCAGTGCACGACTTTCCCGTCCGTATCCCGAATCTCCACCTTGCCCAAATTCAGCTTCTTCATGTCTTCTTCCATCTTCGCTCGGTCGCCTACGGCCAGCACGATCATCTTGTCCGGCAAAACATATTTCTGCGCCACAACCTGGGCCTGCTCCGCGGTCACGGCATTGATGCGCCCGGGGAGCGTCGAGTAGTAGTCCAGCGGCAAATCGTAGGTGAAGAGTTCTGCAAACGTCGCCGCTGCATCCGTCCCGCGTTCAAACCGCCCCGGCAGCGAACGCCCAATGGAATCCTTCGCCAGGATCAGTTCTGCCGGGGTCATCTGCGTTTCGCGCATGCGCCGCAGTTCATTGAAAATCTCCGTGGTCGCCGGGGCGGTGACGTCGGTCCGAATATCTCCGCCAGAAACAAACGGCCCCGGTGCGCGATGATACGCAAAAAAGGAAAATGCCCCATAGGTATATCCGTGCGCTTCGCGCAAATTCATATTGATGCGGCTCGAAAAAAGTCCGCCCAGGTCCGTGTTCATCACCTCCACCGGCGCGTAGTCCGGCGTCGAGCGCGCCAAGCCCATCGAGAAGCACAACAGCGTCGTCTGCGGCGCTCCCGGACGGTCCACCAAGATCAGTTTCGCGTCCGTGGTCTCCGGCGAACCCAACGCCGCGGGCGCTGGCCTCCCTGGCTTCCACGCGCCGAATTGTTTTTCGAGCAGCGGCTTCAACGCCGCCAGTTTGATGTTTCCAGTAACGACCAGGGCCGCATCGTCCGGAAAATAATTCTGCTTCCAGAACTTTTCCAGGTCGTCGCGCGAAATCGCCTTGATGGATTCCGTCGCCCCGCTGTCCGGATACCCGTAGGTATGCCGCGGCCCATAGAGCGCCGCGTCCAGCACGCGCATCGCCAGGGAAAATGGATCGTCTTTTTCCTGCACAATGGCCGTCAGCCGCTCGGAGCGCACTCGCTCAATTTCCGATTGGGGAAATGTGGGATGCAGCGCCACGTCCGCCAGCAGTTCGAGGGCCTCGGGGAAATTTCGCGAAAGCGACCGCGTGGAAATTCCTGTCGTGTCCCTACCCGCGCCGGAGTTCAGCGTCGCCCCCAGATCCGCGGCGCGGTCCGCGATCTGCAGCGCCGACCGCGTCGTCGTGCCCTGCTGCAGCATTCGCGCCGTCATGCTCGCGAGCCCCGGCCGATCGACCGGATTCATACCGCTGCCGGCGTGCAGCACCAGGTTCGCAGCCACCAGCGGCAATCCCGGCCTGTCGCTGTACAGCACCGTCAATCCATTCGCAAGTTTGAATTTTTGCGGCACCGGCAAATGCAGCGCGCTGGCAGGTCCCGGCTTTGGCGCTTCCTTGCGCCATTCGGCGTCCTCGTTCTCCGGCTCGCCGTTGTTCTTCGAAGGATCCTTTTCCGGTGTCTTCGGAGTCGCCACTTCCGGCCCCAGATCCTGTTTCCCGGGCACGCCATAAACCACCGCGCTCTGATTTCCGTTGAGCTGTCCTTGCGCGAAGGCTTGAATCGATTCCGAGGAAGCGTTCTCATACCGCGCCATGTCCGCCGCCAGAAAATCCGGCGTGCCCAGGTAGTGGTTGTAGCTGTTCAAGCGGTCCGCTACGCCGCCGAATCCTCCCAGCGTTTCCAGGCCGGCGATGATTCTCGATTCGATCACGTTTCGTGCTCGCGTGAGTTCGGCCGCTGTCGGTCCATTTTTGCGGAACTCATCCATCTCCGCATCAATCGCTTTCTCGAGATCCTCTGGTTTTACTCCGGCCTTGGCGGTCACCTGCACTTCAAAAACGGAACCAAGAATCAGCGACTGCTGGTTCACGGCCACGTCTTGCGCAATCTGTTTTTCATAAACCAGTTTCTTGTACAACCGGCTGGACTTCCCACCGCCCAGAATCGTCGCCGAGAGATCCGCTTCCGCATCGCCGGGTTTGAAAATCGGCGAAGTCAGCCATCCGATGTAAACGCGCGGGAGCTGCACGTTGTCTTGGATGACCGCGCGCCGCTGCGCGGTAATGGGAGGCGTGTGCGCCTTGATTTTTGGCACATCCTCGCCGCGCTTCAGCGGCCCAAAGTATTTCTCCACCAGTTCCCGCGCCTTTTCAGGGTTGCAATCGCCGACAATCGCCAGGCTGGCGTTGTTCGGCGCGTAGTACAACTTGAAAAAATTCCGTACGTCCTCCAGCTTCGCCGACTGCACATCCAGATGCGAGCCGATGACATCGCCGTAATAAGGATGCTCTTTCGGAAAAAGCTGGTGGAACATTCCCTCTTCAACGATGCCGTACGGCGCGTTTTCCACGCTCTGCCGCCGCTCGTTGCGCACCACGTCTTGTTGATTCGATAGGTTGGCTTGGTCGAGCTTGTCCGGCAAATAACCCATGCGATCGGACTCCAGCCATAGGGCCAACTCCAGTTGATTCGAGGGCAGGGTCTCGAAATAATTCGTGCGATCGAAATCCGTCGTTCCGTTGATGTCGGAAGCGCCCGCGGCTTCCAGGTAGTGGATGTGTGAACTCCCCGGCACGTGCCGCGATCCTTCAAACATCATGTGCTCGAACAAATGTGCAAATCCTGTACGGCCCGGGAGTTCGTTCGCAGCGCCCACGTGATACCACAAATTCACCGCGACCATTGGCAGCCGGTGATCTTCGGAAAGAATCACTTCCAGCCCATTGTCCAGCTTGTATTTCTCGAATTTCAGTTGCGGCACCTCGAGCGCCGCAGGCTTGGCCGCGCCCGGCTTGGCAGCTTGCGTTGGCGTTTTCGTCGGGGGCGCCGAGGATGTCTGCGCGGGCGCCGCGTTGGCGAATACGGTCAAAGAAATCAAAGCTAACAGCAGTGCGTTCTTGCCCCCAAGGCTCATACAGTGTCCTCTCGATAGGTCGGCAATTTTGCGAATAGGCAGCGGACAGCAAGTGCGGATGTCCTCAAAAGCCCGGATGTTAGCTTACCTTTCTTCCGATTGAGTGCAAGCACTTTGCCTTTTTTAAATGATCCCGGCGAATTTCATGGCGTTCGCATAACCATACGTAAACCTCGTATACTGTCACACTTGGTCTGCTTTGCCACGCAAGGAATGGCACTTTTAAAATTGTCCGTAAGCGAGGACTCGGCGTGTCTGATTCCGTTCTGAAAACCAATGCGAATCGCAAGTCGCCTGAATTCGAAAAAAACGCCCGCCGCATCATTGATTTGCTGACGACCATTAAGAATGAAGAAGAACAAATTCGCCAGGGCGGCGGCGCCAAGGCCATTGAATCGCAGCACAAAAAGGGCCGGCTCACCGCTCGCGAGCGCATTGCCAAGCTGATCGACCCGGGCTCTCACCTTTTCGAATTGGGAATCTACGCCGCGCATGAAATGTACGAGGAGTGGGGCGGCGCGCCGAGCGCGGGAACAATTACCGGGCTGGCGAAAGTTTGCGGGCGCACCTTCATGGTCATCGCCAATGACGCCACCGTGAAGGCTGGCGCATTTTTTCCCATGACCGCGAAGAAAGTGATTCGCGCGCAAAACATCGCCATCGAAAACCGCATTCCCACGATTTATCTTGTCGATTCCGCGGGAGTTTTTTTGCCGCTTCAGGAAGATGTTTTTCCGGACACCGACGATTTCGGCCGGGTCTTCCGGAATAACGCGGTCATGTCCGCAATGGGAATTCCGCAAATCACCGCCATCATGGGTATGTGCGTGGCGGGTGGCGCGTACCTTCCGGTGATGTGCGACCATATTTTGATGACCGAAGGCTCAGGACTATTTTTGGCAGGACCAGCGTTGGTGCAGGCGGCGATTGGACAAAAAACTTCAGCTGAGGATCTTGGCGGCGCGAAAATGCATGCGCAGATCAGCGGCACGGTGGATTTCCGCGAGCCGGATGACGAGGCATGCATCGCGCGCACCCGCGCTCTGGTCGATAAAATTGGCGCGCCGAACGCTTCACCGTTCAGCCATATACAATCGCGCGGCCCGCTTTATTCTTCCGAAGAGATCTACGGGATTTTTTCGAGCGATCCAGCGAAACAATACGACATGAAAGAGATCATCGCGCGTATCGTGGACGCCAGCGAGTTCGAGGAATATCGCGCCGAGTATGGCGAGACGTTGCTGTGCGGATACGCGCGGATCGCCGGCTGGGCCGTCGGGATGGTCGCGAATCAAAAAAAACACGTGCAAACGTTGGCGCGCGGCTCCGACCAGAAGCGTATCGAATTTGGCGGCGTGATTTACACCGAGTCCGCGGAAAAAGCCGCGCGTTTCATTCTCGACTGCAACCAGAACCGCATCCCACTTATCTTTCTGCACGACGTAAACGGCTTCATGGTGGGCAAAGACGCGGAGTGGAGCGGCATCATCCGCGCCGGCGCGAAAATGGTGAACGCCGTGGCCAACAGCGTCGTGCCAAAAATTACTGTGATTTGCGGCGGCAGCTTCGGCGCGGGAAATTACGCCATGTGCGGCAAAGCCTACGACCCGCGCTTTATGTTTGCGTGGCCCACGGCCCGCTTTGCGGTCATGAGCGGCGACGCCGCAGCCAGCACGCTAGCCGAAATAAAATTGAAACAGCTCGAACGCGAAGGCAAAAAAGTCGACGAAAAACAAAAGAAAGAATTGGTCGAATCCGTCCGCGCCACCTACGAAGACCAAACTGATCCGCGCTACGCCGCCGCCCGCTTGTGGGTCGACGCCATCATCGATCCCGCGCACACCCGCGACGCACTAGTCTGGGCTCTAGAAGCCGCCGCGCTAAATCCCGAAATCGGCGAACTTAAGACGGGGGTCCTGCAAACCTGACATGGAGAACGTGAAGCTGATCGAATGCCCGCGCGACGCTTGGCAGGGATTGCCGGATATTATCCCGACGGAGTACAAAGCGGCGTACGTTAAGGAACTTGTGCTTGCGGGATGCCAGCACATTGATGCCGTGAGTTTTGTTTCACCGAAGCACGTGAAGCAGATGGCGGACAGCGAGGAGGTGATGGCCAAGCTGAATGCTTCCCTTCCCGTTGGCATCGAGGCCCCTGAAATCATCGGCATTGTCGTGAACGAAAAAGGATTCGAACGGGCGCTGGCCACGCCGGGAGTCACAACCATTGGATATCCGTATTCCATTTCCGCGTATTTTCGGCGGGCGAATGCCAACATGGCACGGGACGAATCGCGGCTGCTCGTTGAAAAGTTGCGGAAGGAAACCGCGGCGGCCAATCGCGGCCTGGTGATATACATTTCGATGGCGTTTGGGAATCCTTACGACGAGCCGTGGGGGCCAGAAATCGTGGCGGACACTTTGGAGTGGTTGAAGGACATTCGCGTGCGCACGGTTTCGCTCGCGGACACGGTGGGCACTGCTTCGCCACAACTTGTCGGAGATTTGTACCGCAGCGTCAAGGATCACGTAGCCGGCATCGAGCTGGGAGTGCACTTGCACAGCCGGCCGGAAAATGCGGAAGAAAAAATTCTCGCGGCCTACGAAGCCGGTTGCCGGCGGTTCGATGGCGCCTTGACCGGGCTTGGCGGCTGCCCCTTTGCGGGAGACAATCTAGTTGGCAACATCGCGACGGAAGATATTCTTGCGGCGCTACGAAAAGCGGGCGCCGATCCGGGCATCGATTCGTCGCGACTGACGAAGGCCTTGGAGATGACAAGCGAAATTCGCGCGAAGTATGCGCACGCCCCGCTTGTGAACTAGAATCATCCAGATACCGCGTCCCTGCAAAGTAGGGGCGCAGCTGCTGCGCCCTTACAGCCGGGACTGCCGCGTTCCGGAAAGGATCGTAACTCGCACATCGCGGGTGATCGCTGAAATGTATCAAACACTTCTTCTCGAGATTGCCGGGAATCTCGCCACCATCACGCTGAACCGCCCGGAAAAACGCAACGCCATCTCCACTCAAATGATGGCGGAACTGCAGACGGCTCTCGACGCGATCGAAAAAAGCCACGCACGCGTGGGGATTCTGACCGGAGCAGGCAAGGCATTTTGCGCCGGCATGGATTTAGACATGCTTGCGGTGATCGCGAAACAATCTCCCGCCGAAAATCAAGAAGACTCGCGGCGAATTGCCAAACTGTTCCGCAGGATCTGGAGTTTCCCCCGGCCGCTCATCGCGGCGGTAAACGGCGCGGCTTATGCAGGCGGCTGCGGTGTCGCAACCCTCTGTGATTTTACGCTCGCCGTCCCGGAAGCAAGATTCGGGTACACGGAAGTGAAGATTGGCTTCCTGCCGGCGATTGTCTCGGTTTTTCTGACCAGGCAGATTGGAGAAAAGCGCTGCCGTGATTTGCTGCTTACCGGCCGCATCATTGCAGCGCCCGAAGCAAAGGAGTTCGGGCTGGTGTCCGAGGTGGTTCCGGCCGAACGCTTGATCGAGCGCGCGCACGAACTCGCGAACCTATTGATCGCCGCGAGCCCCAGCAGCCTTACCCGTTCCAAACACCTGCTGGTTTCCTCGGCGGCGGCAGGAGTAGATCACGATTTGGAACGAGCCATCCTCGAGAATGCGCGCATTCGCTGCACACCGGATTTCCAGGAGGGCTTGGCTTCGTTCCTCGAAAAGCGCAAACCGGTCTGGCAAGACGATTCGGAAAAATAAGGAACATGAGAATGATTGAATATCATGACGCGGTAGTGCGCGTGCGCTACGCGGAGACGGATCAGATGGGCGTGGTGTATCACGCGAACTATCTGGTCTGGTTCGAAGTCGGCAGAGTCGAGCTGATGCGCGCATTGGGTTTCGAGTACAAGCGCATGGAAATTGAAGACGATTGCCACATTGTGGTTGCCGATCTGCACTGCCGCTATCATCTTTCCGCGATGTACGACGAAGTGCTGCGCATCCGGACACGCATCGCGGAGTCGCGAAACCGCATCGTCAAATTCTCTTACGAAGTGATTCGCGACGCCGACGGAAAAGTCCTGGCAAACGGAGAAACGACGCACGTGATTTGCGGAAGCAATGGCCGCCCGAAAATGCTGCCCAAAAAGTACGAAACAGCATTTAATTCCATCGCCGCGCCACAACCCGACCGGAGCCAAGCATGAGCGTCGCGCTGACGGGCAACGATCTCACTTTTCCTCAACTCCATGATGTCGCCTTGCGTGGCGAGCAAGTCACACTGGCGGCTTCAGCAGCGGAAAGAATGAACGCTTCGCGCGCGGTGGTGGACCGGCTGGTGGCCTCGGGGGCCACCGCGTATGGAATCAATACGGGCTTCGGGAAACTTGCTTCGGTGCGCATTTCCACGGAGCAAGTGCGACAACTGCAGGTGAATCTGGTCCGTTCCCACGCTTGCGGCGTAGGCGCGCCGCTGAGTGAAGCGGAGACGCGCGCCATGATGCTGCTGCGCGCAAACGCGCTGGCGAAAGGATTTAGCGGAGTGCGGCCGCTCGTTGTTGAAACGCTTTGCAAGATGTTGAACGCGAAACTGCATCCCGTGATTCCGTCGCAAGGCTCGGTGGGCGCGTCAGGGGACCTTGCGCCGCTCGCGCATCTGGCGCAAGTGGTGATTGGGGAAGGCTGCGCCGCGTTTCACGGAGAAGTCTTGCCCGGCAGAGAAGCCATGAAGCGCGCGGGGATTGTGCCGGTGACGCTGGATGCCAAAGAAGGACTCTCGCTGCTGAATGGCACGCAAGGCATGCTGGCGTTGCTGAGCCTGGCGTTAGAGGAAGCCGATCTCCTCGTGGACTCCGCCGACGTAGCCGCTTCCCTTTCGCTGGATGCGCTGCGCGGAAGTCCCGCCGCTTTTGATGCGCGAATCATGCACGCGCGAGCTTTTGCGGGAGCAGCCACGACAGCGCGGAATCTCGCGCACTTGAACGAGGGCAGCCAGATTCGCGAATCCCATCGTTCCGTGGAAAAAGATAAGCGCGTGCAAGATGCCTACAGTTTGCGGTGTACGCCGCAAGTACACGGAGCGGTGCGCGATTCGCTGGCACAGGCAAGAGAGATGGCGGTCGTGGAATTGAACAGCGCGACGGACAACCCTCTCGTTTTTGTGCGCGATGCCAACAACGGAGACATCATCAGCGGCGGAAATTTTCATGGGCAACCTCTGGCTATGGCCGCGGATCAAGTGGCCATGGCGATTGCCACGCTTAGCGGGATTGTCGAACGAAGAATCGAGCAGATGACGAATCCGCTGACGAGCATGTTGCCGGCGTTCCTGACGCCGGAGCCGGGACTGAATTCCGGGTTCATGATCGCGCAGGTGACGGCGGCGGCGCTGACGAGCGAGAACAAGGCGCTGGCTACTCCACATTCGGTCGATTCCATTTCCACAAGCGGCAATCAGGAAGACTACGTGTCGATGGGGATGAGCGGAGCGCGGCGATTAGGGCGCATGCTGGTCAATTTGCGAAATACCATCGCGATTGAACTGCTCTGCGGGTGCCAGGGGATTGATTTGCTGGCGCCGTTGCAGACTGGCGCGCTGGCAAAGAAGGGCTACGACGCCGTACGGATTAAGTCGCCTAAACTGATCGAGGACCGGCCGTTGGCTGGGGAAATAGAAGCGGTGTCAGAGTTGGTGGCGGCAGGCGCGATTTCAGCGCTGCTGCGGTGAGATGGGCTTTTAGCACCGTAATGACCAGAAGGCGATTCCGCGAGCGAAAGAAAAGGCATCATAAGGTTCCTGGCTGAAAGAAGAGCGGCGGCAAGCCTTCCGCACTCCAAGGGCCCTCCGTGTTTTTTGTAAGTGTCGATTCTAAAGTACTTACATTGCACCGAAATTGTGCGAAGGGAGCCGCTTCTTTGCTAGACAGCACTTGTAAGCGCCCCATGATGTCCAAGAATTGAACGAAGGTTCTGTCTGCTGGGGAGTGAAAGGGAAACGCAAAATCAAGCACAGACATATCTAACGTGCAAGGTGACAAAGAAAGTGTAGCACGTCAAATGCGGACCCCGAGGTTATTTCAAAGACCTGCGGGGCAAATTAAGAAATTCTTCGAGGCTGTTGGCGACAGTTTCGCCGTGAGAGCCGCCTCCGTCGTAGTCGAGGTAGATCACGGGGGAGTCCTTTGCCCTTTCGTCGGAAGCAGCGATCCAATACCAGGAGCCGCGACCGGTGGTGGCGAAGCAAAATCCCGGGCCTAACTCTTCTTCGTAGGGCAACTCGTTCAGGGATTCGAGGTCCAGAGGCTCAAAGCAATAGACTTGCCAGGGCTTCGGCCACCAGCGTTTTTTGCTGGGCTGTTCGACTTGGAAACCAGCGGCCTCGATGGCGACTTTGTCCTCGTAAAGCTGCAGGAGTCTTTCTGGGAGGAGCTTGCCGAGTTCCTGCTCCACGGCGTCAGGTTGGGGATGCAGCAGCCGACGCCGGTAGGACTCATAGATGGCGTGGAGTTCATCGGGGTTGCAGCGGGAACGGAATCTTAGGATGACGGCGCGAATTCCGGTGGCTATGACCAGAAGGGTGGCTGCAAATGCCAAAGGGCCGAAGACGAAGAGGAGAAGCTTGTCCACTCGTCAATGATACTGCATGGGAGTCTGCATGAATCGACGGGCATCAGCGCGCGGATTGAAAACTCGGAGAGCCCAGGTGTCCCTACCCGGTCGGGGGAGACCTCACCAGCACCCGGGGCGCCCGCCTAGCTACCTGCGGCAAAGTCTGCGCTTAGGCGAGGGATTCGAGGAAGAAGGTGAGCATGCGGTAGCCAGCGATGTAGGAGAAGGGGGCGAGTTCGAGGGAGTAGTGGCCGCAGGCGAGTTCGAGGGTGCGGGGGTCGGCGCCGTGGCGGCGCAGGGAGTCCAGCATCTGGCGGGTGAGTTCGGGGAGCATGGTGGGGTCGTACTTGCCGTAGACCATGAAAGTGTTGCGGCCGGCGCCCATGCCACGCTCGACGTAGGGCATAGGGCTGATGGGGGCCCAGTATTCGCGGAGTTCGTCGACGGTGACATGATTTCTGAGTCCTTCCCAGACGTGATTGGTGGTCATGCCCTGGCTGATCACGTCGGCATAGTAGGTGGAGACGTGGAAGAAACCGCCGGCGCGGACGCGTTCATCGTGGACGAGGGTGATGTACCCGACCGAAGAACCAATGCTTGTGCCGAGGATGCCGAGCTTGGTGTAGCCCTGCTGGTCAAGCCAGTGGAGGCAGCGGCGAGCGTCCTGGACGGCTTGGCGGTTGGCTTGGAGGGTTAGGCCGATATTGGGGCCGCAGATCTGGTCAGCGCGTTCGTGGCCGCGAGCCATGCGACGGTCGTGATAGGGCATGCTCATTTTGAGGACGGTGATGCCGAGGCGCTGAATCCAGCGGCACAGGCCGTTCTGGCCGTGCCATTTGGCGTTCCAGTTGGGGAGGAGTAGGACGGCGGGGCCCGCGCCGTAGCGTTTGCCGCGAGAGCGAGTCGAAACGGTCTCACGCGCGGGAAAGAGCTGGGCGTGGACGGTGTTGTTTTCCAACCAAGGGGATTCGATAGAGCTGGTGAAGGTGAGGACGTTTTCGCAGCCGAGGCGGTAATCGGGGGCGGGAGAGGCTTCGTACCACTCCCTGCTCGATTCGATGGCTTTGCGGGCATAGTCACGAACGAAGGCACCGGGATTGGGGTCGCCAGAGGAGCCGCCGAGGTGTTCGAGACCCCAAAGGAAGGGCTGGACGCGGCGGTTGTCGTCGGTGGTCCAGCGGCGGTGCTCGTAGCGGCGGATTTTGCGTTCGAACCAGTGCATAAAGGCAGTTATCAGTTAATAGTTTACCGTTTTTGGTTCGGAAACAACAAAGTCGGCTCGGGTTGCTCGTAGAGTAAGGAATTTACGAAGAGGCCGCAGCGTTCACAGGGGGCACGGAGAAGAAAGCGTTAGGTATGGGGCACGGGGAGAGGGGCGATTCATTGAGGCAGTGAGGTGAGTGTGGCAGATTGGGAAGAGCGGCCGCGGAGTGGCCGGGCAAACCGTGGTCATTATCATCGCGTTCTTTTTTCTGCTAGGGACGATTGTCGGGAGCTTCCTGAATGTCTGCATCACGCGGATTCCGGCGGAAATTTCCATTGTCACGCCGCGGTCGCGCTGCCCGAAGTGTGGGACGCCCATCAAGCCTTTTGACAACGTTCCAGTGTTTGCTTGGTTTTGGCTGAAAGGAAAGTGCCGCGCTTGCGGGACGGCGATTTCGCCGATGTACCCGTTGATTGAGCTGGCCACGGGGCTGCTATTCGTTGCGGCATTTTTCGAGTTTGGGATCACACAAGTCACGGTCAAGTGGCTGTTTTTTACGTGCTTGATTCTTATCCTGACGGTGACCGATTTGCGGGTGCGGCTCCTGCCGGACGTGGTGAATTGGCCGGGGTTTGCCGCCGGGCTGATGTTTTCCGGAATTGTGCCGCCAGACCATGGGTATGCAGCGTTGCTCGCTTGGCGATTCCTTAAAGTACATGCGTTGCCCGGATTCCTCGAGGGAACGCTTGATGGAATACTGGGCGCGGCTTTTGGAAGTTTTATTTTGTGGGGCTTGGCAGCGGGGTACCGATGGGTGCGCGGGCATGACGGGATGGGCATGGGCGACGTGAAAATGATCGCCATGATCGGGGCCTTTCTCGGATTGCGAGGGACGTTTCTGACGCTGCTGCTGGGAAGCCTATTGGGGAGCGTGATTGGGATTGGCCTGGTGGCGGCGTTGTACCTGGGGGGTTGGAGAAGCGAGCTAGCGAAACGCGCGAGCCGGCGGGGGCTGGGGACAGAGAAGCGGCTGCGCTGGGCGATCGCGAGGCAGTACCAGTTGCCGCTGGGGACTTTCCTGGGGATTGCGGCGCTAGCGATCGTATATGGCGGGCCGCCGATTGCGGCGGAATGGCCCATTTTCCGGGGGATTGTTGGTTAGGGCGGCGTCAAAGTAGAAGGCTAAAAGTTAAAAGTTGAAAGTTCAAAGTGAAACAGGAAAGAAAAGAAAGAAAAGGAAAAAGAAAAAGATAACCCAGAGACAGAGAGAACGCTCCAGGGGCGCGGAGGAAGAGAAGAAGGAATCGGAAGACGAGAACGATGTTGGCAGCACTCCAAAACGCGAATAACACACAGCACCTTTGGCTGCTTGCGGCGGCGCTGGGAGTCGGGTTGCTGGTGATCACCGGCCTGGTGGTGTGGCTCCTTCGGAAGTCCTTTCAAAACAGACGCGACGGGCAGAAGGAGAAATTCAGCTCGGGCGCGCCGCGCACGGAGAATCCTTCGGCGTTCATGGCGGCGTCGATGCAAGGCGTGATTCAGCAACTACGGAAGCAGGAAAAGGAGCTGGAACGGCTGCACAAGATCGAAAGGGAGCGCGCGCAACAGACGGAGCGGTTGAGTGAAGAAGTGACGAGGAACATGCCGGCGGGACTGCTCGTCGTGAATGCCACGGGAATTATTTCGAGTTCCAATCCGGCGGCGGAACAGGCTCTGGGAATTCGCGGGCTGGCGTTCCGGCGCCACAGCGAGGCGCTAGGGCCATCCTCGGATATGACCAAGCTGATTGGGGAATGCCTTTCCACCGGGAAGATTTTCCGGCGCCAAGAGGTGGAGCACCTTCCGCCGGCAGGAGACACGCGTCACCTGGGCGTGACGATCTCGCCGATCCGCCGCGGCGAGGGAAAGATCAGCGGAGCGATCTGCTTGCTCACGGATTTGACGGAATTGGCCGCTCTACAGCAAAGGATGCAACTAAAAGAAAATCTGGCGGCGCTGGGAGAATTGTCTGCGGGAATCGCGCACGAGTTCAAAAACGCGCTGGCGACTATTTCGGGCTATGCTCAGATGATCCGGGCGGAGTCTTCAGAGACCGAGGCGCTGGACTACTCGGAACGGATTCTGGAACAAACGCGGAACATCACGCACGTGGTAACGGAGTTCTTGAAGTATGCGCGGCCGATCGAAATACCCGACGAACGGGTGCCGCTGCACGCGATGGTCGAGAGAGTGGTTTCAGAGGTGAGAGAGGCTCTTCCACAGGTAAAGATTCGATGGGAAGGAACATTTGGAGATGCGGGCGGAGACGAAGGGCTGCTCCGGCAAGCACTGCTGAACCTGGCGCGGAATGCGGCGGAAGCCTGTGCCGTAACGGCTGGCGGTGGACAGGTCGTGGTTCGTGGAGACTTTGTGCAGGGCGATGAGACGGAATTGCAGCGAATCAGCGTTGGCGATAACGGGCCGGGGATTCCTCGAAATGTACTGCCGAGGCTATTCCGGCCTTTTTTTACGACCAAGGCGAAAGGGACGGGACTGGGGCTAGCGGTAGTCCAGAAGATCATCGTGCAACATGGCGGCCAAGTGGAGGCACGGAACCGGCCCCAAGGAGGCGCGGAGTTTATAGTTACGCTACCGATGCCCCGCCGGGTCCCGGAAGCAGTAGAATCAAAGCAGGCAAGCATCTAAGTTCTAAGAGAGTGTCGGGGTCTTCCAGCCGCTCCGGGAGGAACATAATACATGCGAATGAAATTTTGGATGAAGAGCTTCCTATTTGTTCCGGCTTTGTGTCTGGCCGGACTTTCCCCAGCGGCGCACGCGCAGGATTCTTCGCAGCAAACAGGCGATCCCGTGGCCGACGCGGCAAGAAAGGCGCGCGAGACAAAGAAAGACGCGTCAAAACCCAAAAAGGTTTATACGGACGATGATCTGAAGAAGAGCACGCCCGAGCCAGCGGCGGCTAATCCAGCCACCGGCAGCGCCACCGGGGCGGCAACCGCATCAACGGGGCAGACGGCTGGAGGCGCTACCAAAGCAGACGATCCAAACAGCGAGGCGGCCTGGAGAGCCAAGTTCAAGGACCAGCACGATAAGATTGCCAAGGCTGAGAAGGAACTTGATCTTCTGCAACGCGAACTGGAAAAGGCCCAGGTGGAATACTACCCTGATCCGCAGAAAGCGATGACTCAGCAGAATACCCGCCAGGACATCAATGACAAGACGGCGAAAATCGACGCGAAAAAGAAGGAAATTGACCAGCTGAAGCAAGCTCTGGGTGACCTCGAGGACCAATTGAGGAAGGCTGGCGGCGATCCTGGTTGGGCTCGGTAGAATTAGGCAGAATCGTAAGTTATTCGTCGCAAGCGGTTTAGAAACCTTCGCCTCCGAAACTGAGAACTGCACTAAGGGCCTGTTCCCACAGGGGAAAACAAGCTGCTTCTCTTTCCTGCACATGTGTCTTTTGTTGTTCCCGGACGGCAATAGGATTCGTGGTAGAAACGAAAGAGATGGAACCTCTTCTTCTCGTTGAAGACAAGACGGAACTGCGCACCATGCTGCGGAAGGCGTTGGAGCGCGCGGGCTACACCGTGGACGAAGCGGCGGATGGCGCGGCGGCGATTCACAAGGTGCGCACGAGGCGCTATCTGCTGGTGATTACGGATTTAAAGATGCCGGGGGCTTCGGGGTTGGAGGTGCTACGCGGAACCAAGCAGGCGGACGCCTCGGTCCCGGTGTTGCTGTTGACGGCCTACGGATCGGTGGAAGAAGCGGTCGCCGCGATGAAAGAGGGGGCGTTTGATTTTCTCCAGAAACCCGTGGACCTGGAGCATTTAAAGCTGCTGGTAAAACGCGCGGCGCAACAACAGGAATTATTGCGGGAAAATTTGCTGCTGCGCGAGGAGTATTCGACGCGCTACGGATTTCCGCGCATTTTGGGCGAGCACGCCACGATCCGGGAAGTGAGCCAGCAGATTCAGAAAGTGGCGGCGACGGATTCAACTTGCTTGCTACTGGGAGAAAGCGGGACGGGGAAAGAGTTGTTCGCGCTGGCGATTCATCATTTGTCGCCGCGGCGAGACCAGCCGTTTGTGGCGCTGAATTGTGCGGCAATCCCGGAAGGACTGGTGGAGAACGAACTTTTTGGGCATGAGCGCGGGGCGTTCACCGGGGCGGGCGCGCGCAAAGTCGGAAAGATGGACTTGGCGAACCGCGGAACGCTTTTTCTGGATGAAATTGGAGAGTTGCCGCTGGCGATCCAGGCGAAGTTGCTGCGCGTGCTGGAAGAGCGGCGGTTCGAGAGGGTGGGCGGGACGCAATCGATTGATGTGGACGTGCGAATCGTGGTGGCCACGAATCGCGACCTGCAGAAACTGGCGCAAGAGAAGCTGTTTCGCGAAGACTTGTACTTTCGAATTTCAGCGGTTCCGATGACCATCCCACCTTTGCGCGAGCGCGGGAACGACGTGTTGCTGCTCGCGGATCACTTTCTAGAAAAATTCAGCCGGGAGTTTGGGAAGCCCGGGCTGGAATTGTCGGCCGAAGCGCGGGACCGATTGCTGCACTACCGCTGGCGGGGCAACGTACGCGAGTTGCAGAATACGCTGGAGCGCGCGGTGATTTTGGCGGATGGTTTGAGCATTCGCGCCGAGGGTTTGCAATTGCCGGTGTCGAAGCCGGATACAGAACACTTGCCAGCGGGAATGCTTCCGGAAAATTTTAGTTGGGAGGGCTCGCTCGAGGAAGTCACCGGGCGAGCCGCGCGCCACGCGGAGAAAGTTTTGCTGGAAAACACCATGCGCGAGTGCCGGTGGAATAAGACGCGCGCCGCGGAAAAGCTGAGCGTTTCGCCGAAGACGCTGCTCGCGAAGTTGCGGAGTGCTGGACTGGAAGAGTGACTGGGGAATGAGGTTGCAAGTCGAAAGTTTAAAGTTGAAGGTAGGAAGGACCTAGAGAGAGTAAGAAGGCCGGGGCGAAGCCGGCCATTACAAATCAGGTGGAACGGACGGCGGTGTGAAGGGCTACGGTGCCAAAGGTCCAGGCGCAGTAGTCAACGGCGCGGAAGCCGACGGCGGTCAGGAGGGCGGCGAGTTCGGGCGGGCGGAAGAAGCGGGCCACGGACTGCGGGAGATACTTGTAGGCAGCTTGCTCCCCGGAAATGAGGCCGCCAATCTTCGGTAACACTTTAGAAAAATACCAGCGATAGAGACCGCCCAGCAAACCTTCGGGCGGTTCGGCAAACTCCAGAATGGCAACGGTGCCGCCAGGCTTAAGCACGCGCTGAATTTCGCGCAAGCCGGATTCGTAGTTGGCAAGATTGCGAAAGCCGAAAGCGGTCGTAACGAGGTCAAAGGAGCCATCCGCGAATGGGAGCCGCAGCGCATCAGCCTCGATAAACCGGATGGCACGGGGCGGCACTGCATCAGGGACATGCCAACGGGCGCTTTTCTTTCTGGCGCGTACGAGCATGCTGTGGGCAAAGTCCACACCGACCACCCGCGCCCAATACCTGCGATGCAGAGCGATGGCCAGGTCGCCTGTGCCGCAGCAAAGGTCTAGCACAGAAATCTCCCGTCTGACATGAACAGGCTTGTGTGCCTCAATAGAAATCTCCGGCTCAGGAAAAACATGCCGAAGATGCTTTGCAGTGCGGGCGCGCCAGAAGCGGTCGAGCTGCAGCGACAAGAGGTGGTTCAGCAGATCGTAGCGCGGCGCGATCTCCGTGAACATTTCGCGGACTTTTTTCGAAGCGTCGTCCTCACTAGTCGCGCCTTCGGGGCGCGTTCCCTTAACCGACGCGGGGGCTTCAACCACGGCGGCCTCGTGAATGCTTTGCGCTGGCGGTGATGAGGCGTGGCGTGAAATGAAGAACGCGTTCCACGACGTGCATGGGGACGGTGTCGTAGGAGCGCGCTTCACCGATGCGCGGCGAGAGGACGAAGCGAAGAATACCGGCGCGCGTTTTCTTGTCGGAGCGCATGGCTTCAAGCAACGTCGCGGGCGGAACATTCGGCCAGGGCGGCAACGATCCCAGCCGGTTAATCAGCGCGACGGTGCGGGAAACATCGGCGGCGCGCGTCAAACCGAGTTCGTGCCCGAGGAAAGCGGCCGCCATCAAACCCCAAGCGACCGCTTCGCCATGCTGATAACGTCGGTATTTCGTGACGCTTTCCAGGGCATGCGCGAAAGTGTGGCCGTAGTTGAGGATTTCCCGCAAACCGGATTCCCGTTCATCGCGGCTCACCACGCGAGCTTTGATCTGCACGTTGCGAGGAATTAGAAAACCGAGAATCTGGCGATCCCGCCGCAGCACCTTGTCCACATTATTCTCAAGAAAAGCGAACATCTTGGCATCCGCAATGATCGCGTGCTTGATAACCTCCGCGAGGCCGCCGCGGAATTCGCGGTCGGAGAGCGTTCGCAGCAGTTCCGGGTCAGTGAGCACTAACTGGGGAGGATAGAACGCTCCGACAAGATTCTTCCCTTCGGGAAGGTTGACGCCAGTCTTGCCGCCGATAGAGCTGTCCACTTGGGCGACCAGCGTCGTAGGGATGTGAACGAGTTTCACTCCGCGAAGGTACGCCGCCGCCGCAAACCCGGCTACGTCGCCAACCACGCCGCCCCCTACCGCGATTACAAGGGACTGGCGATCGGCGCCCGCCCGGCACAGCGAGCGCGTGATTTGTTCGACGCTGCGGAGGTTCTTGGACGATTCGGCGTCGTCGAAAAGGTGAACAGCGCTGCCTTTCGAAAGCCGCCACCCGCGCTGGACGGACTTCCCTGCCACGCGCCAAACTTTTGGCGATGAAACAATGTGCACGCTCGAAAACCGTCCGAGCACGGCAATTTCCCGCGCGGCCCGGCGAATCACGCCCGCCCCGGCCACGACCGCGTAGGGACCGGCCGACGACTTCACGGGAATGCGTTTCATTTTCATGAATGAGACGATTCAATGTAACACACGCACCGGACGCATCGCATATCGCGTCCGCACCGCTCAATCGGCGCAATTCCTTCGTGCTACCATATTGGGGCGGCAAACTCCCCAAGCTTATGAGCGACTCCCACAAAATCCATCGCGCCGATTACGCTGTCGTGGGCAGCGGAATCGCGGGTTTGCGGGCGGCGATCGAGTTGAGCGCGGCCGGAAGCGTACTGGTTCTGGCCAAATCCAATCTAAACGATTCCGCCACGGCGTGGGCCCAGGGAGGAATTGCCGTGGCCCTCTCCGACGAAGATGAAATCGGACTACACGAACAGGACACCATCAAAGCCGGCGATGGCTTGTGCCGTCCTGAAGCCGTGGCCCTGGTGGTCGAAGAGGGTCCGAAGTACATCACGCAGCTCATCGAGTGGGGCACGGAATTCGACCGGGCAGGAACGAAACTGGCATTTACGCGCGAAGCCGCGCACAGCCGCTCACGCATCTTACATGCGCACGGCGACTCGACCGGCAGGGAGATCAGCCGCGCGCTGCTGGCTCGGGCGCACACGATTCCGCACTTGCACTTGCGCGCGCACGCCTTCACGACGGAATTGACGGTGGAGCACGGGCACGTCACGGGACTGCGCTTCATCGATGAAGCAGACGGGTCGCAGCACGAGTTGAGGGCCGGGGCGGTTCTGCTGGCCACCGGGGGATTGGGGCAAATTTACCGGGAGACGACCAATCCTGAAGTCGCCACGGGCGACGGCATGGCCATTGCCTATGAAGCTGGCGCGGTGCTTTCCGACATGGAGTTCGTGCAATTCCATCCGACGGCGCTAGCGGTAAAGGGAGCGCCGCGTTTTTTGCTTTCCGAAGCACTGCGCGGCGAAGGTGGCGTATTGCGCAACATCGGCCTCGAGCGTTTCATGAAACGTTACAACGAGGCGCAGGAGCTGGCGCCGCGGGACATCGTGGCGCGCGCCATCGTCAGCGAAATGCACCACACACAAAGCTCGCACGTATTTCTGGATATGACGAAAAAGAGTGAAGAATTCCTGAAGAAGCGGTTCCCGCGAATCTATGAAACCTGCGCGGGCTTCGGCCTGGACCTGGCCAGCGACATGGCCCCGGTTTGTCCAGCGGCGCATTACATGATGGGCGGAGTGAAGACCGATCTGTGGGGACGAACTTCGCTTGCTGGCTTGTATGCTGCGGGCGAGACGGCCGCAACTGGCGTGCATGGCGCTAACCGCTTGGCAAGCAATTCCCTGCTGGAAGGATTGGTGTTCGGGGCGCTCGTGGGGCAAGCAATGATCAAGGACGCGCCCGTCAGAAAGCGCAGCGGAGCGGCGCTGCCCGGCAGTCCGGCGCCGCTACCGGGAAATTCCTCGGCGGCGCACAAGGAATCGGCAAAAGCGGCGGCCAAACAATCCCCCGCCTGCGCAATGCTCGCGAAAATTCGCGACCTGATGTGGGGCGGCGTGGGAATCCTGCGAAGCGGCAAGGAAATGGCGGATGTCCTCAAGCAGTTGCAAGTTTTGGAGCTTCCGAAATCGGGCAAGGCTGGGCGCTCGGACCACGAGCTGCGAAATTTGCATACCCTGGCCTTGTTGATCGCGCGCTCGGGACTGGCGCGGGAAGAGAGCCGGGGGAGCCACTATCGCTCGGATTTTCCTTACCACAATGATGAGGATTTTCTGAAGCACTCGGTGGTGCAAAAGGGAAAAGACGTGAAATTCGAGGCGTAGGTGCCGCCGGCTGAGGGAAAAGCGCTCCCGCACTCCAAACGGGCTATTTCGTTTGGAGTTGCTTGAGGCTTTCCAGAAAAACGTGGCCGGTGATGGCTAGCATCTTGGGAGTGATTTTGTCGAGCGTATCCTGCGTCGTATGCCAGTAGCCGTTGTTCGTAAAATCGCCGATGACATCCACCGAAGGAACGCCGCGCTTCAAAAAAGAATCATGGTCATCTTCAGCGGACATGCTTTCATTCAGGAAATTGGCGGAGTAGCCCAGCTTGGCGGCGGTGCTCCAAATGAGTTCGACCAACGCCGGCGTAGAACTGGCTTCGCGCAGGAACCGGTCCTTGGGTCCGCCAACAATGTCCGCCAGCAGAAATGCCTTGACCTTCTTCAGGTCGCCGCTGGCCGCTAAGCGCGCCGCCATTTGACGGCTGCCATAGCGGCTGTCGGTTTCGCTCCAGTGTTTCATGGCCTCTTCGCCGTCGAAAAATGCAATCCACACGGCGTACTTCCCCTTCTGAGGACAGAGCAATCGTGCCAACTCCAGCATGACGGCCGTGGAAGAGCCGGCGTCGTCAGCGCCCACGAAGTTGTCCATCAAGAGCGTGTCGTAATGCGTGCCGAGAAGAATGGTGCCGGGCTTCTCGCCGGGAATTTTGACCAGAATATTTTTCATGGAGATACGGCCGATGGGCGTGTCCGCGCCGAAAGAATCGGTCTCCACGGTGCAGCCGTAGCTCTTTAGTTCGGAGAGCAGATACTCTTGTAGTTTGACGATCGCAGGTGAGCCCGAGGGGTGAGGTCCAAAGCTGACTTGCTTGGCAACCTGGGCGAAGGCGCGCTTGCCATCGAAGCCGCCAGTCTTCTCGGGCGAAGGCGCGTCATCAGCAGTTTGCGGCGGAGCGGAAGCCACAGTGCTCATAAACGGGGGCTGGTTTGCGGCAGCAGATGCTTCTTTGCCACTGAATTTACAACCTGCGAGGCCCGCGGGAAGAAGGCAAAAGGCCGCGGCGACTCGCGGAGCAATTTTAGAAATGGAAGTCATCTACTGAGCCTCCGCGGTGGCAAGACGACGCTCGCGCCGCCGCACCACTACCCAGGACACCGCGACGCCAACGAAATACAGAGCCACCAAAACTGCCATGAAAACCAGCATGGTGGTGGCATCCGGCGTCGGCGTAAGGATAGCCGCTAGAATCGCGATCACCAAAATGGCGTAGCGGAAATTCTTCATAAGGAATTTTGGAGTAACGATTCCGAATAGGGACAAAAAGAAAATGAGCACCGGCAATTCAAAAACCAGCCCCAGGCCGAGGAGTACCATTAAGATCAGATCAAAATACTCATCGATGTTGATCAGGGGAACCACCGGTCCCTGAAAACTAATCAGGAAACGCAGCACGTAAGGGAGGGAAACGAAATACCCAAAAGCGATTCCCGCCAGAAACAGAAAGACCGTGGAAAACAAGAAACCTGTGATGGCACTGCGTTCGTGCTTATACAGGGCAGGCGCGACGAAAAGCCATATCTGGTAAAGAATCCACGGAGAGGCGATGACAATCCCAAGATAGATGCTCAGGGTAATCAGCAGATTCAAGAAACCCGCCGGATGGGAGTAAACCAGTTGGGGATTGAGTCCAGCTTTTTTCAAGGCATCGGTCATGGGCTTAACGATCCAGTTGACAAAATGAGGCGCCGCAAACCAGCCGATGCCTGCGCCGACGACGACCGAGAAAAGCGAGTTGATTATGCGTTTGCGAAGCTCGCTGAGGTGTTCGAAGAAGGTCATCGCTCCGGCGGGCTCTTCCGGTGAAGGCGTGATTTGCGTGTTGGATGGAGATTCGGGCACGGGTTCAGGCCGGATGCTGGTGGTCATGGAGGGCATCTTGGGAATCTTTCACTGCCGCAGCTTCGGTCTTCGGATCAGTCCACTCCTCCGGCGAACGCGGGACGGATTCGGCTACGGGTGAAACGACCGGAACTTGAGGTGCCTGGGTCTCTGGCTCAGCCTCGCTCGAAGCCGCTGCTGCGACCGAGGATTGCTCTGTGATGGCAGGGGGGCCAGTTTCGGCAGCCGCGGCAGAAGCGGCAGCGGCCTCAGCGGCCTTCTTGCGCTCGGCCTGCATCGCCTGGCGCTCCATTTCGCGCATTTCCTCTTCAAAAGCGCTCTTAAAGTCCGTGGAGGCCTTGCGGAATTCAGCCATAAGCTTGCCCAGGCCCCGGGCGAGCTCCGGCAGCTTCTGCGGCCCGAACACTACCAGGACCACGATAAACAGCACAATCATATGGGGAACGCTCAACATTGCGTTTGGGAGCCGTCTAAAGGGTCCAAGGGCATCATAGAAAGGGTGCCAGCCGCTGTCAAACCGGAGTTGGCGGGTGCAGGCGGTGTGTTATACTTTAAACTAGAGCTGTCGCGCGAGGTAAGAATGAGATCAGAGCGTCGCGGACTTGTAGTTGTGATTGTCGTACTGCTGGTATCCGCTGTCTTAGGGGGCATTTACGGCCCCAACGTGCGAGCCACGACGGCCTCGGCGGATGATTATCAGACGGCGGTGCGGAGCTTTACCCAAGTCCTGAATGTTGTCCAGAACAATTATGCCGATCCCGTCGACGTCGACAAGGCCGTCTACCAGGGGGCCATTCCGGGCATGCTGCGCATGCTCGATCCGCACTCGAGTTTCTTCGATGCCAAGCAGTTTTCCCTGTTGCGCGAAGACCAGCGCGGGAAATATTACGGCGTCGGGATGATCGTGGCGCCGCGAGAAAATCACACCGTGGTGCTGTCGCCTTACGCGGGCGCACCAGCATATAACGCGGGCATCCGCCCAGGCGATGTGATTGTCAAGGTGGACGATAAATCCACGGATGGATTGACCACCACCGAAGTGGCCGACATGTTGAAGGGCCCGAAGGGCACGGTCGTCAAGATCACGGTTTCACGCGAGGGATATTCAGACCAGCTCGTCTTCACGGTGACGCGCGACGAAATTCCGCGACATTCCGTGGATATCGCCTTCATGCTGAAGCCGGGCGTAGGCTACATTCGGCTTTCCGGATTCAACGAGACCACCGATCGCGAAATTGCGGATTCTTTGAGACAGCTCAATGCTCCGGCACTCGATGGTTTGATTTTGGACATGCGCGCGAATCCCGGCGGCTTGCTCAATGAAGCAGTCGCTGTTGGCGACATGTTCCTCGACAAGAACCAGCTGATCGTCTCCCACCATGGACGGACTTCTCCCGAGCGGCGCTACTATGCGGTGCGCGGCAATCAGGGCGTGACTATGCCCCTGGTTATCCTAGTGAACAACAATTCGGCTTCCGCCACGGAAATCGTTTCCGGTGCGGTGCAAGACCATGATCGCGGACTGATCGTGGGTGAGACGACTTTTGGCAAGGGCTTGGTGCAAACAGTGACCGGGCTGAGCGAGAATACCGGACTGGCACTCACGACGGCCCGGTACTACACACCCAGTGGACGGCTGATTCAGCGAGACTACAAATCCGTTTCGCTCTATGAATACCACTACGAACGCAAAGTGCCCGAACATCCGACGGAAGTGAAGCTGACGGATAGCGGGCGTTCGGTGACCGGTGGCGGCGGCATCACGCCGGATATCATCGTGCCCGCTCCAAAGCTGACCAAGTTTGAACAGTTGCTTTACCGCAGTGACGTGTTCTGGCCCGCCGAGACGGGGGTGGGGGGATTTACCCGCTACTATCTCGGCACCAAACCCACCATCACTAAGGATTTTGAAGCGAGCGACGATGTGATGCGTACGTTCCGAGAATATCTGAGCAAGCACAACATCAGGTATACGGAACCCGAGATAGCCGAAGACCTCGACTGGATTAAGAGGAAGATCAAGCAGGAAGTGTTCATGTCTACGTTCAGCCAGCAGGAAGGGTTTAAGGTTCTGCTGGAGGCCGATCCGCAAGTGCAGAAGGCCGTCGAAGCCATTCCCCAGGCGCGTGCCCTGTATCAAAATGCCAAGAAGATCGTGGCTCAGCGTACGGGCGGAGCCATCGAGCAGCCTTAGACGCGCGCGACGCAAGGCACATTTTCTCTTCTTAAGGGCGCAGCGTCCCGAACGAGTTCGGATAAATGCTGCGCCCCATGTGTTTACAGGCC
>DATKHV010000006.1:0-4497 GCA_035510055.1 Candidatus Cybelea sp.
CGCCGCGATCTGTTCCGCGACCGCTTCGGCTGCAGCCAGCCCGGCCGTCTCCCGCATCTCCGCGAGTTGCGATTCGTGGGTGCTTTCGCTGGCTACCCGCGGTCGCGGCTTACTTTTCTCCAGAGCCGTCATCATTTCCACCGTGCAATCCAGCACCACCTCGCCCGCTACCGCCAACTGTGCGGACAAGCCGCGGCCGGTCTCGGTTAATGGCGAAGAAGCTATAACAGCCGCCACGGACTCTTCCACTGGCGGCTCCGCCGCGACAACCTCTTCACCAGCGCAAGGAAACCAGTCACTCGGTGGCCATGGAATTCCCCAGACGTTTCCGGGAACCTCGAAAGCCAAGGCCACGTGATAGACCTCCCGGTAGGTCTTCGGACGCTGCACCCACACAACCCTGGCTTGCACTACTTTGGAGGACCGCGTCGCGTCCAAGCGGCGAATTTCGACCCTGACGGTTGAATCCTTGGGAGCATAATGCCTCGACTGATACTTGCAACCGTAGCAATCGATCATCACGGTTGCGGTGGACTCGTGGAAGGTCTGGCCGAGTGCATCGGTTCCGGTAATCTTGATCGGCACGGATTTTGCGAGGCGTGTGCTGCGGCGCTTCTCCGCGCCAGGTTCGTTCGATCGGTGGGATTCACTCACAACGGGCTCCGGGGGAAACTTTAACGTTAGCACTCCGGTGTATCACGAGCTGCTACAGTTGGCGGCATGGTGCGAAAAAGTAAAGGCGAGCGGTTTTTAGTGCACGTTCGCCAGTGCCTCTCGTTTTCGTCTGAAGTGAAACACAATGAGTACGAGCGCGACAGCCGCCGCCAGGGCAATCGTTACAATTAGGACCGTGGTGCCATGCGCCATGATCACCCTAAAAATCTGGCGTCCATAAGCGGCTCCCAAGTAAGCCAGGATGCAGTAGCGCAAGATGCGTCCAGCGGACATCGCTATCAGAAATTTCTTGGGCGAGTATTGCAGCGCGCCGGCCGCGATCACAAACGGCACCATAGGCATAGGCGGCGGCAAGAACGCCGGAACCACGATCGCCCCAAAGCCCCAGCGCTCGAATGCCTTGGTTACTTTCTTCACGTTTCGCGGCGAGACCCGGTCCTTCAGCGCTTTCTCACCGCGGTTTCGCGCGATCCGGTACGTAAAATAGGCTCCGATTACCGAGCCCGCTGTAGCCATTAGGGCGTAGTACGGCCACCTGGCGTGGTCGTGCGCCGACAGTACAATCGTCATCGCGTCCATGCTGCCGGGGACCGGGATCACTGAACTATCGATCAGCCCCAGCAGAATCAAACCCGGACCGCCCAGGGTGAAGAGCCAATGCCGTACCGCGTGCGCTTTCGTGGCCGCTGTCATCGGCGCAAGTTTTGCCATTGCAAGCTTCATGGCCGCACGCCCTTGAGTCCGTGCCCAATCCATTCGACGCCCGATGCCAGGTTCCGGTTCCGCCGTAGCGGCGAAAACGACACATTCTGCTGGTACATCGGGCAAAGTGCCTGACGTTGTGCTAGCCTATAGTTGGAGTTATGCGGGAAGAGGAAAAACCGCGCGCAAGGCTGCGTCGCGCTCCAAGGCACGGCGAATGGCTTCGTTTTTCTTTCTCGACGGGTTCGAATCACCGGCCAATCCGATGGTCCGAGTTCGACGCCTGGTCCCTTATCTGTGATCCCCATATAGCCTCGCACTGTGCTAGCGTTTCGCTGAACAGAAAGTCGCTTACGCGCGTCAAAGAAACAGGGGTGACACACGCCCAGCCCAGGCAGTGGTGCGCTAATCTCGAAAAGAGGTGTTGAATTCATAATGTCCAGTACATTTGCTGACATATCGGGCCGCAAGAAAGAAACCATAGACAAGGCCGTCATCCGCTTTTGCGGTGACTCCGGAGACGGCATGCAGATTACCGGTAGCCAGTTCACCAACACCGTGGCCCTGTATGGGAATGATCTCGCGACGCTGCCCGATTTCCCAGCCGAGATTCGCGCCCCTGCGGGCACCTTGCCCGGCGTCAGCGGATTCCAGGTTCACTTTTCGTCCAGCGATGTTTATACCCCCGGCGATTCGGTGGACGCCCTGATCGCCATGAATCCCGCTGCCCTGAAGATGAACCTGCCGGACCTGAAAACCAACGGCATTCTGATCGTCAATCTCGATAGCTTCAAGGAAACTGATCTTCGCAAGGCCCAGATCGTTCAGAACCCTCTTGAAGATCATTCGCTCGATGGCTATCGCCTCTTTGCCGTGGAACTCACCAAACTGACGCGCGCCTCGCTGAAAGAATTGGGCCTCGACGCCAAGAGCATGGACCGCTGCAAGAATTTCTTCGCCCTGGGCATGTGCTACTGGCTCTATAACCGCTCGATGCAGCCGACGCTGCGTTGGCTCGAGGACAAATTCAAGAACAAGCCACAGCTCGTCCAAGCTAATAAGCTTGCGATGCAGGCTGGCTACAGCTATTGCGAAGCCACCGAAGCGTTCCAGATCAGCTACGAGATTCCTCCCGCGAAGCTGCAGCCGGGCGTCTATCGCAATATCAGTGGGAACGCTGCGCTGGCTCTGGGATTCGTCGCCGCGTCTCAGCAGGCGGGAATCACGCTTTTTCTTGGCTCTTATCCCATCACACCAGCTTCCGACATTCTTCACGAGCTTTCCATGTACAAGGACTTCGGCGTCACCACCTTTCAAGCCGAAGACGAAATCGCAGCGGTTACTTCCGCAATCGGCGCCGCATATGCTGGGGCACTTGGCATCACCTCGACTTCCGGCCCGGGCATGGCCCTGAAAACCGAAGCCCTCGGCCTCGCCGTAATGGTCGAATTACCGCTGGTAGTCTGCGACATCCAGCGCGGCGGGCCTTCGACCGGCCTTCCGACCAAGACCGAACAAGCCGATCTGTTGCAAGCCCTGTTCGGCCGCAACTCCGAAGCTCCGATTCCGGTGCTCGCTCCTGCTACTCCCGGCGATTGCTTCTGGATTGCTCTGGAAGCAAGCCGCATCGCCATCAAATATATGGTGCCGGTCATCATCCTCTCCGACGGATATCTTGCGAACGGTTCCGAGCCCTGGAAAGTTCCCACGGTCGAAGATCTCCCGGCGATTCCCGTGCACTTTGAAACCAATCCGGAAGGCTTTCAGCCCTACAAGCGCGATCCCGAGACGCTTGCGCGTCCCTGGGCCATTCCCGGAACTCCCGGCCTCGAGCACCGCGTGGGTGGCATCGAAAAGCAGGACGTCACCGGCAACGTGAACTACGAACCGCTGAACCACGAGCACATGGTGCGCACCCGGGCGGAGAAAGTTGAAGGCATCGCGCAGGATATTCCGGACGCAGTAGCCGAGGGTGATCCTTCGGGTGAGGTGTTGATCGTCGCTTGGGGTTCCACTCATGGACCGATCACAGCGGCCATGAAAGCCCAGCGCGCCAAAGGACATCGCATCGGCCATGTCCATCTGCGCTATTTGAACCCGCTGCCGAAAAATCTGGGCGATTTGCTGAAGCGTTACAAAAAAGTTCTTGTGCCGGAAATGAACATGGGCCAGCTCGTGATGCTCCTGCGCGCGAAATTCCTAGTCGACGCGCAAAGCTACGGCAAAATCCAAGGCAAGCCATTCAAGCAATCCGAAATCGAAGCCAAAATCGAAGAGTTGCTCGATTAGGATGTTGTAGAGGCGGTCTGCAGACCGCCAGCCTTTGAGTTTCTTGAGGTGATCGAAAATGACCACGGCCACGTTGCCCGTCTACACGAAAAAAGATTTCCAAACCGACCAGGAAATCCGCTGGTGTCCAGGCTGCGGCGACTACGCGATTCTCTCCGCGGTGCAGATGGTCTTCGCCGAGCTAGGTGTACCGCGCGAAAAATTTGTGTTTATCTCGGGCATCGGCTGCTCCAGCCGTTTCCCCTATTACATGAACACCTTCGGCTTCCACACGATTCACGGCCGGGCCCCCGCCGTTGCCACGGGTATCAAACTCGTTCGTCCTGACCTTGACGTTTGGGTTGCCACCGGCGACGGTGATTCTCTTTCCATCGGCGGAAATCACACGATCCACATGCTCCGCCGCAATGTGGGCCTGAAAGTTCTTATGTTCAACAACAAGATTTACGGTCTCACCAAGGGCCAATACTCTCCGACATCCGAGATCGGAAAGAAAACCAAGTCCACGCCCTACGGCACCGCGGACCGCCCGTTCAATCCCATATCCTTGGCGATTGGTTCCGAAGCCACCTTCGTCGCGCGCTCTGTGGACATTTTCCAGCAGCATTTAAAGGAAACTTTGCGGAAAGCGGCGGCTCATCAAGGCGCAGCCTACGTCGAGATTCTGCAGAACTGCAATATCTTCAATGACGGCGCGTGGCAGGACATCACAGAAAAGGACGCGCGCAGCGAGCATGTCGTCCAGCTCGAGCACGGCAAGCCGCTCATCTTCGGCAAGAAGCGCGAGAAGGGAATCCGCATGAACGGGTTCGACCTGGAAGTGGTCGAACT
>DATKHV010000007.1:0-5086 GCA_035510055.1 Candidatus Cybelea sp.
ATTCGCCTCGCGTCAGAACGAGATCGAGAACCTCAACAAACAAATTAGCGATCTGCAACAGCGTCTGCAGAGCAGCGCTGGCAAGCTCAGCCAAGAAGAAGAAGCCCGTCTCCGGACAGACGGTCAGCGGAAAGCGCAGCGCCTCGAGCGCATGAACAACGAATACCAGGAAGACGTCAACGCCGAGCAAGCCGACGTGATCGATCGCATCGGCCGCAAAATGGTTGACGTGCTCGACCGCTACGCGCGCGAAAATGGCTACGTCGTGGTCCTCGATTCCTCGGCGCAGAACACTCCGATTCTATTTGCCTCCACGCAAATTGACGTCACCCAGGATATTATCCGTCTCTACGATCAGGCTTATCCCGTCAAGGCGGGCGCAGTCGCTCCAGCAAAGCCCGCCGCGGCGAAGCCCGTGCCGGGGACCACTCCGCCCCCGGCCACCAAGCCGTAACGCGGTCTCCTTTTCGTTGTTCGTTTCTAGGCTTTCTCGAAACGCCTCCGGCCAGGCCGGAGGCGTTTTCCCTTAACGGCATGGCGGTATCTCGATTTACTTCCTAGGCTATAGTCTAGGACAGCGCGAAGAAGCATGCGTTTGTTCTTGAACGATCTCGAGTATGGCGATGCGTTACTCTCCCGGTAGCAACGAAACGCGCTTCCCCATCTGACCCTTCGGTCAGGTTCCAGCCCCGAACGGGCCTGTACCATTTCCACGTTGCCTTCTTTTAGAGCCGCATCCTATTGTTGTGGTGTAGAGGTCTTTACCTTCAGGACATGGAATCGACACTGGGTCTCCGCGCAAACAAATCCAATCCCTCGCCACTCGAGGGTTCCGAAGCTTTCCGCGCCCAGCAAGCCGAATCCGCCCTGCGTCATCTCGCGCGCCGCGAATGGTGGCTTTGGTTTTCTGCTTGTTTCGTGGGTGCGCTTTCGGCGCTGGCCTTGGCGCTCTCTTCGGTCCCCTCTCTATTCCGACATAGCGAGCATTTCTACGAAATCCGGCCCGATCAGGCCCGCTGGGGAATTCTCTGCCTGCTTCTCCTTTTCAATGGCTGGATGCTCTACCGTCAATGGTCGTTCCGCCGCCAGCGCAAGCAATCAACCGGGCAGAACGCCGGCGAGCAAGCTAGTCCAATTTCTAATCCTTCCGGCAGCGATCCGGTCACCGGCTTGTACACTCGCTCTTTCATCGAGCAGCAGCTCGGAAAAGAAATCGGCCGCGCGCGCCACCAAAATACCGCGCTGAGCCTTGCCACGATTCATTTGGACGATTTCGCGGAGTTCAATAAACGCTACGGTTTGTCGGTGAGCGACGCTGCCTTGAAGGAGCTTGCTCGGCGTTTGAAGAAGGCTTGTCGCGGCTCTGATTTCGCGGCCCGCCTGTCCAGCGACGATTTCCTGCTGGTTCTTCCGGAATGCAACATCGGCGAAGTCCAAGCTGTGCTGAACCGCCTCGGCACCCTCGAAGTGCTCGCGGCGAGCCGAAAGGTCACTCTCGTTTACACCACCGGTTGGGTCGATTATCAACCCGGCGACCTGCCCTCGGATCTGCTCAAACGCGCCACCCAGCTCCTCCACCTCTATGAAAACGCCGCCAAAGAAAGCTTCTCCTCGACGCTGGCACCGCATTGATCCGCTCTTGATCGACTCCGCGGTTTGTAAAGAAACCTTGGCGAAGCAGGTTAGAGACAAGGAAGCCCGCCGGGGCGCACAGCGCTTCTCGGCGGGAGAACTATGCTCTCTCTCTCCGGCGCGCTCCTTGTCAACGAAGCGCTCTCGTCAGCTTCTGACTGGCGCCTGCAACCACTTGACCGCTTTGCGCCAGGGAGCGGGGCCTCCGCTGCGCATGGGGGTCTGCAACCACACCATCAAGCCGTGCCCGGCAACTGCTAAACGGCTCGAGCGGGTTTCTGGCAGTTCGAGCGGGCTGGCAGGAGGGATTTCCGGCGGCGTAAGCCAATAGGGGCTCTCGCTTGCAAACGATCGCTCTGCGACGGCACTTGCAGAAGGCCGCTCGGCGAGCGTTCCGGTAACCGACAGTCTGAGCAGCGCGCCAACCTGTTCCTGGGACGCCCTCATCGTTTTCAGGATTTTGCTTGCGAACCAGACACCTGCAACCAAGAAAGCAATCTGACTGAGCAGATTTCCGAGCGCATACCAATTGCTTGCGATCCAGGCAGTGAATTCGTTCATGGTTTCACCTTTTTGGGACTGGGACAGCTTTAGTCTACAACTCCGCTCCGGCCGTGAAAACTGGCAGGAAGGCCAGGTGCCATTCGTGGCCGTCCCCTGAATCGCATACTTCGTCATCGGCACAAAGCTTGGTCGTCCGCGCACGCCCGCTACTTTCTTCCTAAGCGTGCTTTCGCTGACCGGGAAAGCCAAACGGGCAGGTGGTGCTCCTGCCCCCCGGTTTTCTACAGCCGGCTACGGTTTTGTTTCTGCATCCGTATCGGCTACTTCTTCCCCGCCAGGAACTTCTTTCGATGAAAGATCTCTTTGGCGCGTGAGATAGAGGACAAACGGAGTGATCTCAAACGGCATTTTCTCCGATTCCGCCATCATGGCTACCGCTTTGGACTTGAGCATCTGCAAGTGATCGTTCCACGGCTCGATCTTGATGCGGGCGCCGAGCGGCAGCGCGGCAATCGGATTCGCCGCCATTTTTTCATCAGCCAACTGCTCGGAGAACACGGCCGAGACGATGTTCCAGCGTTCCGGGAGGCGATCGCCCAGGTGCGGGCTGATCAGGTTGGGAATCTCCTTCGAGCGGTCCTTGAGCGCTTGCAGAAACAATCGCGCGGTCCCGGACTGATCCTTGTAGGGCGACTTCTTTAGCAGCTCGCTTCCTTTTTGGTTCGCCGCTTGTTCCTCTTCGGGCGTGCGGGCAAATCCAAAGTGCCGGAAGGTGTCGCGTTCATCAAAGCGCAAGCTATTCAGAAAGGCGAATTGCGAATCCATGCGATGCCCCAGCACCACGTGACCCAATTCGTGCGCCAGGATGGCCGCGAGGCTGGCCTCGTCCGGAAGTACGTCCACCAAGCCACGGCTCATTACGATGGTATGGCCAATGGTGAACGATTCGAGCGTGGAGATCATCAGCACCCGGCAGCGGATTGCCGGCTCGGTATTCAGATCATTGGAAACCTCGAGATTGTTGACCACCGTCTCCAGCACTTTGTCCACGTCGCCTTGCGGGGCCATTAAGCCCAGCCGCTCCATGCTGTCGACCAAGTTGTTTTCCGCCTGCCGGCTCCAGAAGCGCTCGGCTTGAAGGGGCGAATAGTCGCTGGCAGCTTCCGCCTCATCCTGCACCGGCGCTTCCACGAGCATTTTGTTCAGCTCTTGCTCTTCCGAGGCGTGGCCAAGGTGGTACCCCCACAAACGCGTCTGCGCCCTGAATGGCTTGAAGGCCAGCCTCTTCGTCCGTTGATCCTGGACGTCGCCTTCTTGGCTATAGATGAGGGCCGGCAGCCATTGATTCTTTCCGGCATTGGTGCGCCAACTGTCGAAATTGTAGTAGTTGCTGATCAAGGACGAGCCGCCGTACACGCCGTTGAAACGCACGATGTGGTAATCCCGGTCCTCTACCCAGATCCGCCCGACGAAGCGGCCTTTTTCGTTCTTCTTCAGGGGATTCACGTCGAACACCAAGCAACGGACGTCACCCAAAAACTCCCTGCGAACATACTCAAACGTGTAGTGCTGACGATCGAATCCATTCAAGTCCAGGTAGATCATCTGCAGAAAACCTTGCGGGAGAAATTCGGTTGAGAAGAAGCTCCCCAATCCGCCGAGTATCTTGTTGTGCTTGGCGTTTCCGGTGCCGCGAGTCAGTGGTTCCAGCTCTACGCCCCGCGCCAGCTCGGCACGGCCCAGAAAATACTTGTCGCCCTCCGGCACCGCGCCCAGTTGCTTGTCCAGGTGAAAAGTCTGGATATATGTCTCTACCAGTGGCGAGTACTGGCGAAGCATCTGCATTTCGACTTGCTCTTGCGCCACAATTTTGTCCACTACTTCTACTTCGCTCGTTGTGGTTCCTTGCTGGGCGGCGGCAGCCAAAGGCCAAAGACCGCACGCCAACGCCATCGGCAATATTTTCATGGTACGCATAGTTTGTTCGCTGTACCGTTTGGGTACAGCCCCCTGCCCGGCAGGCTACTCTCCAGGGTGTACTCTGCCATCTGTCCTAAGGCTCAGTTTAAGGACAGGTGTATTAAAGTTTGCTGGTGCTTAGTACTTCCTCCATTTTCTATTTTCCAGTTCCTGTTTTCCTCTTCCTGGTCTTTAGCAGCGTCGTTCTGACCTTGGGATCTGGCGCACGCTCCGAATAATCTGCTAGTCGGAAGAATGCAGATGCGGTAGGCTCCGCAGCATGTTCAAACGACTCATGATCCTCGGGATCGCGGGCGTGGTCTTTGTGTTGGGAGCAAACTACCTTTTGGTCTATACGCTGAACAAAGAGCGCGAGCGGCAGGACCGCACCTACTGGAGCGCGTATACGGCGATCGAGCAGTTCGGCGAACATCCGGATGCCGTTTCCGAGCGGAAAGCTAAATCCGCCTTGGAAGAGTCCCGACAAAAGGGCTTGGCCCAGGTTCGCGTGAAAATCCTCGAGACTTATCTAGATGACCTTGAACATTGCTACCAAGGCGAGCGAGACTCTTGCCAGAAAGCCAATGCCGACATGAACGAGGCCATCCGCGTCTCGGCGGAGCACAAGTAGTCTCTCGGAGTCTGCCTGTCGAACCAGAGCTCTAGGAGTTTCGAAATGGGAAGAATCCGCCTACACCCCGGGTGTCTTCCGAAGAGACGCGACCACAGCACCCCTCCCGCCATGTTTTCGTAAAAGATTGTAGGGTATAGGCTTAGGGTGTGGGGTCGCCAAAAAGATGGAAGCAGACTTGGAGTAGTGATCTCCTGGAACTTTCGGTGCAGCCGTCGGAGTGGGCCCTGGCCCAGGCCAGCTTGTGCTTGCCGAGCAAATTCGGCGCAGCGGATTGGGTTTCGAGCTCGCTTCGTTCTTTGTCCGCGGCGGCGGTCTTCGTTGGTCAGAAAAAGCGGCGAGGAGATTTGTCTTCGGAAT
>DATKHV010000008.1:0-62521 GCA_035510055.1 Candidatus Cybelea sp.
GCCGTTACCAGCGCCATGCTCGGCGCTTTCCGCCACAATAAGCAAACCCGCGACGAGTTTCTGGCGCTAATCCGCCCCAGAAAGAGCTAACACGGGCACAGACCTTCCGTTTGTCCGGTTTTCAGTAATTCTAATCGCAATGAAAAATCCATTTTGGAGCTAGCTTGCTCGGCTGGTGCCCTATACGCTGGATGATGAACACGGCATGACCGCCAACCAGGGCCCTATCGCTATCGAAGCAGCATCCTCTCCGCCAGCCACGTCGTACCCTGCCCGCACTCATCGCCTCACCGTTGTCGTTTGTTTCCTTTCCATCTATCTCATTTGGGGCTCCACGTATCTGGCCATTCGTTACGCCGTCGAAACCATTCCTCCTCTTTACACCGCAGGCCTCCGCCATTTAGTCGCCGGATCCATTCTCCTCGCCTGGTGCCTGGCAAAACGTCGGCGACCCACCTGGGCGCAGGTTCGCGCCAGCATCATCATCGGCGCCTTCTTTTTCCTGATTGGCCACGGCACGCTTCACTGGGCGGAGCAAAAAGTCCCCTCTGGCCTCGCTTCTCTGCTAATCGCCAGCGAGCCCATCTGGGTTTTCCTCCTCAGCGCTCTCGCCGCCCGGCAATTTCGCTTGAACACGAGGCTGCTGGCTGGAATTCTCCTGGGATTCGGCGGCGTGGGCCTCTTGATGGGTCGAAGCGCCCTGAACTCCGGCCCCGGCGTGTTTGTCGGTTCGCTCGCTATCGTGTTGGGCGCGCTCTCCTGGTCCGTGGGAATTGTCTACTCCCGGCGGTCGCATCTCTCCGGGCACCCGTTTCTCTTGTCGGCGCTTTCATTGCTAGCAGGCTCCGTGCAATTGCTTCTAGTCGGCACCGCCTTGGGGGAATACCGCGAGTTCTCCTTTGCCTCAGTTTCCGTGCGTTCCTGGCTTGCCCTTGGCTACCTTATCCTGTTCGGCTCGGTTGTGGCCTTCACCGCTTACAACTGGCTCCTCGAGCACTATTCTCCCACGCTCGTCGCCACTCACACCTACGTCAATCCCATCGTCGCCGTTCTATTCGGCTGGCTTTTCGCCGGCGAAGCCGTCACATTCAACGTGCTCCTCTCCGCGGCCCTCGTCATTGGCGCCGTCATGCTTGTCGACCGCGGCATGACCCGCCTCCAGCAAGCCTTCTAGAGTTTTGGCACCTCAGCTGACCGATCAAAAATGAAAAAGGCACGCCGCTGAACTGCCGGACGCGCCTTTTTCTTTATTCTGGATAACGACTGTCACATCTTCGATATGTCCACCGACGCCCGCGTGGTCTCCCACTCCATCCTCAGCGCGCATCCGCTACCGGCCTTGTCAAACGCGATAGTGAAATTCTCAACGAGCGAAGGCAACTTCGAAGCCTTCATATCCACGCGAACCAGATCCTGATCCGCACCTGGATAGGGAATCCCCCATTCTCCGGTCTTCTTGCTGATAATCAGAGTCCACTTATCCGGATTAGGAATCGCGAAAATTGTATAGTTTCCGGCTGGAACGTGAGCCCCACCCACCATCAGGTCCGCTGTGGTGACGAAAGTCGTCGCCTCATTGGCCCCGGCTCGCCAGACTTGGCCATAGGGTTCATGTTCACCAAATATTTTGCGGCCTTTCACCCGCGGGCTGGAATAGTCCACCGTTATCGTCTTACCATCGGCAAAGCTGAAAGTTGTCTTCGCCGCCGGACTGGGCCGCGCATTCTTGTCCATCTGTGCTGAACCTAAAACCGCCATCAAACCCAAAGTCAAACATCCCACCGCCAAAACTGCAAAAGGTTTTCTCATGAATTTCCCCCCTCATGTTGTGCCAGAGTATTGAACCGGATTTGCCCACTAAGTGCAACCTCGAATCCGCCCAACCCTAACTGACGGCTGAGAAGCAAGACTCGTTTCTGCCCGTTTTTGTTTCGAGCCTTGCATCTGAACAAAAAAGGGTCTAAACCTAGCTTTTGGCCAGTTCCCAGTCCGCGGAATCCGGTGTCTGGACCCGGATACATCTCTGTTGGAGTTGTCTATGCCGGAATCACGACGTTCTATTTTGACGGCATTGTGTGGCGCTGCTGGCCTCCTTGCTGTGGAGCCTCTTTTTGCTGGATTGCAAGGGGTCTCACCGAAGGCCAAGGTCTACCCTAACGGTCGGGACCCCAACGTAGATACCGGCATCGACAACCCCAGCCACCTGGACCCAAAGGCCGTCGCGCGGGCTAACCAAGTCACGATCAGAACGGACATCACCAAGCTCTATGAAATGGTTTCGCAACTCAAGGAACAGATCGAAAAAACCGACCCCACGGCTACACTATCCCTCACCGTCGTAAAAAAAGCACAGCAAATCGAAAAACTCGCCAAGCATATCAAGGATCTTGCCAAGGGCTGACGGTCTCCTTCACGGGTCCGCCAAATGCGCAAGGCGCTTGGGGTGGCCTCGAAATCTTCGTTCACGCTCGGTCTTTACTTTCCTTTACACTTTTGTTGTCTTTGTGTTAGCCTGAGTGGGTCGAAGAGAAGAGGAAAAAATTCAGGGGATGACGGAGAAGGGCACTTGAGCGCACCGAAAGCAGCGTTGATCGAACAATTCCGGACCCATGTTAAGGATACAGGCTCACCCGAAGTGCAAATCGCGCTTCTGAGCGAGCGGATCAACTATCTGACGTCGCACCTCAAGTCCCACGTGAAAGACCATGCATCGCGCCGCGGATTGATCATGATGGTCAATAAGCGCCGCCGTTTGCTGGACTATCTCAACCGCCGCGACCCGGATCGGTACCGCGAGATTGTTGATCGTCTTAGCCTGCGCAAGTAATCGTCCTGCTTTTTCTTTAAAATCAGGACGGTATCCACTGCGTTCTCAAGAATTGACACATTCCACACGGAGTCTGTCGTCAGGCATCCGGCTGCTGTAGTGCCGGGTTTTCTCGTGGTGTAGTCCGTCGCGTTCTTCCGTCTCAAGCTAGTTCGCACCTCTTGCTCTTCCTCCATGGCTGCGTTGCGGCCAACGTCAACTCAAGGCCCGTTTGCCTAGTGGACGCGTCTTAGGATGTCCCGGCCCTGCCGGGACCAAAGGAAATGATTTATGTCTGATAATACGCACACAACCGCACCACACATCGTTAACGTTGAAGTCGGCGGCCGCACTCTGACTCTCGAAACCGGGAAAATCGCCAAACAGGCCAATGGCGCCATCGTCGCCCGCTACGGCGACACCGTCGTGCTTACGACCGCTTGCATGGCTTCCCAAATGAACGACCGCGACTTTCTCCCCCTTACCGTGGACTACCGCGAGAACACCTACTCCGCCGGAAAAATTCCCGGTGGCTTCTTCAAGCGTGAAGGCCGCCCCTCCGAAAAAGAAGTTCTCACTTCCCGCCTGATTGACCGCCCCATGCGCCCGCTCTTCCCCGAATCCTGGCGCAATGAAACACAAGTTGTTTCCATGGTGCTCTCTGCGGACAGCGAAAATGATCCCGACGTCATCGCCGTAACCAGCGCCTCCGCCGCTGCCTACTGCTCGGACCTCCCCTTCGAGAAGCCCATCGCCTGTGTCCGCGTTGGCCTTGTTGACGGCCAGTTGGTGATCAATCCCACGGTTGCCGACCAGAAGAAAAGTTTGATGAACATCATCATCGCCGGCACCGATGAAGCCATCGTCATGGTCGAGTCTGGCGCGCTCGAAGTTTCCGAAGAATCCGTCGCCGACGCTCTCGAGTTCGGCCACGCGCAAATCAAGAAAATCGTCGCCGCCATCAAGGAACTCCACGCCCGGCTCAAGCCCAAGAAAGTTGTCGTCCCGCCCCTTCCCTTTGACGAAGCCATCTATAAGGATCTCCAGAAGAAATATGCGGACCGGCTCCACGACGCGGTGAATACCGAAAAGCATCCCAAAAAGGAAAGCTACCACCTCATCGACGCTCTCAAGGAAGAGATCATCAAAGCCATTCCCGAAGAGCCCAAGAAAGAAATGGACGAGAAGCGTACCCTTACCAAGCGCGCCTTTGAGCGTCTCCGCGAAAATATCTTCCGCGACGACGTTCTCAACGCTCGCCGCCGTCCCGATGGCCGCGCCTTTGACCAGATTCGCCTGATCACCTGCGAAGTCGGCTTGCTCCCTCGCGTGCACGGTTCCGCCCTCTTCACCCGCGGCGAAACTCAGGCGCTCGCCACTTTAACTCTCGGCACCAAGGAAGACATGCAGCGCCTCGACCTGCTCTTCGAGCAGGACCAGTTCAACCGCTTCATGCTGCACTACAACTTTCCGCCGTTCAGCGTCGGTGAAGTGAAATTCCTGCGTGGCCCTGGCCGTCGCGAAATCGGCCACGGTGCCCTCGCGCAGCGCGCGCTGGTGAACCTGCTTCCACCTGAAGCGGATTTCCCCTATGCCATGCGTCTAGTCTCTGACATCCTCGAATCCAATGGCTCCTCATCCATGGCCACCGTTTGCGGCGGCTCGCTCGCCCTCATGGATGCTGGCGTCCCGATGAAGGCTCCTTGCGCCGGCATCGCCATGGGCCTGGTCTTCGGTGACGAAAAGAAATACTCCATCCTCACCGACATTGCCGGAGCGGAAGACCACTACGGCGACATGGATTTCAAGGTTGCCGGCACGCGTGCCGGCATCACCGCTCTGCAGATGGACATTAAAGTCCTCGGCATCAGCATTGGCATCATGCGCGAAGCTCTTGCCCAAGCGAAAAAGGCGCGTCTCCAGATTCTCGACACCATGGAGAAGACGCTCAGCCAATCGCGCACCACGATTTCCGCCTACGCTCCGCGCCTCTTTAAACTGAAAATTCCGCAGGACAAAATCCGCGACCTCATCGGGCCGGGCGGCAAGAAAATCCGTTCCATCATCGAAGCCACCGGCGTCAAGATCGACGTTCTCGAAGACGGCACCGTGCACATCTTCTCCACCAGCGGAGCCGGCGGCGACGCCGCTCTCGCCATGGTTCGCGATGTCACCGCCAGCGCCGAAATCGGCAAGACCTATCTCGGCAAAGTCGTTCGCCTCGCGGAGTTCGGCGCTTTCGTCGAACTTTTCCCCGGCACCGACGGCCTCTTGCATATTAGCGAAATCTCCGAGCATCGCATCCGCGACGTTCGCGACGAGCTCAAGCTCGGCGACCAAGTCCTCGTGAAAGTTCTCTCCATCGAGGGCAACAAGGTCCGCCTCTCCCGCAAAGCCCTAATCCGCGAAGCCCGCGAGAAGCAGCAGAAAACCGCCGCCGCAGGCGGAAGCAGCGCTCCCTCCTCATCCGAGGGCAGCTCCGGCGCCGACTCCGCGTCCCACGAATAGTCACGTGTTTCATCCGAGGTGGTCCGCCACGGGCGGCCCACTGCTGCCAGTGGCATTCGGATTTGCGTAGGGCGCAGCAGGCTGCGCCCCATTTGCTCTCAAGGGAACCGACGCGATCACTTCCGCTCAAATCGACCGCATCATCAAGGCGGCTCGTTTTAAGAAACGGCGGCGTTGATGCTCGCGCTCCGGCTGGAGCTGGACACTGACGATCTCGTTTCCGCGGCCCTGATCGGAGGCCTTTCTTAGTTCGTCCAGTAGTGGTGGAGAAGCGAAACCCGGCAGATTTTTCCTATCCTTTACGTCCTGTACTTCTTTAACCTCATTTCAAGCGTGTGCGCAATGCACCGCATCCAGCGCCCCCCAAAGCGCATCCAGCGCCTCATTCGTCGTCTTCAGAATCTCCTCTTCGTCTCCGCTGGCGTGCTCTTCCAGCCACCCGCGCCAAGCCGCCCGGTGCGCTTTGTCCGCCTCCTTGTGCAACTCGAAGTACGCCAGCCCCTTCGGCTCCGTCACGCCGTAAAACTTCTTCAACCCATCAATCTTCGTCGTCGCAATCTCCGGCACTTGTGATTCATACGCATAGAGCGCCGCCACCGCCTCGGCCACCGTCCGGTCCCCGCAAATCTCCCGGAACGTCTGCACCACCGCCTGCGTCCCCGGCAGAGCCGGGCAGCACGTGATGTCGTCCTCGCCCACTCCCACCGCTGCTGCAAAATCACGCCACAGCTTCGGATGGGCCCCCGCCGGATTCTCTTCCTCCGCCAGGTTCTCCCGAATCAATCCCTGCAGCGAACCTTCCGTCCGCGCCGCTAGCACCCGCAAGTGTTTGGGAAACGCCTCCACATGCCGGTAATACTGCGCTGCATAAAGCTGCAACGCCTCGCGGCTCAGCTTCCCCGATTGCCAATCCTGATAAAACGGATGCTTCAGCAAACTTTTCTCTGCAATCGCCACATCCATCCGCGCCAGCATCTCCGCATTGCTCATGGTGGCCTTCCTTCGGAGCTTCCCGCCGTCTCAGCCGCAAGCCCGCATCTCATCAAAATCGTGCCGCATTGTACAATGAAATCAAGCTGGCCGCTATTCCACTATTGCCAGCGAGTTTTTGACTTAAGGGGTTTGTATCATGGTTTCAGCTGAATCCTGCGCGCTGTTAACGTGTTCCCTCAAAAAGTTGCAACGCGTGGCAAAGCGCCAATTGTTCGCCTTCATTACCTTCTTCTTCATTACTAGGTGCGATTCTTTCTCGAATCGACCAACTCGTCACAACCGGCGCCGACCTCCGTTCGATCCTGTTTGCTCGGTAATGGCTACCGTGTTCGCGATGGTTTATGCCAGCCTGGGGCTGGCTTTCTAGATCAATCGGATCACTGGAGGGGCTGCTCCAAGCCATAGGTCTCTTAGCCAAAAACTCATAGCGCTCTCGATCGGCGCGCCCTATTCCACACCCGCCGTGCTGGCGGGAAAATCGTAGTGTTTGCACTTGCGCGCAGTCTTCCTACGCCCCTGCGCTTGAAGGAAAAAACGAAGAACCTGTCCCATGCACCCGTTCAATATCTGCTCCCACTCCCCGCAGTTTCTCCACAATTCCCTCATACCCGCGATCAATGTGATACACGCGCTCAATCATCGTCTCGCCGTTCGCTACCAGCCCCGCCAGTACCAACCCCGCGCTCGCCCGCAAATCCGACGCTTGCACGACGCTTCCGGAGAGCGCCGATGGCCCGCGCACCGTCGCCGTATGTCCTTCAATCGAAATGCTCGCCCCCATGCGCATCATTTCGCTCGCGTGCAAAAAACGGTTCTCAAATATTTTCTCTGAAATCACCGACGTGCCTTCCGCTTGCGTCGCCAGCGCCATATACTGCGCCTGCATGTCTGTAGCAAACCCCGGATACTCTTCCGTCGTCACGTCAGCGCCCACCAGGTTCTTCGCGCCCCGCACCCGCATCGTCGTTTCATTCACAATTTCAACCGACACGCCCGCCTGCTCCAACTTTGCAATCACCGCTCCCAAATGTTCCGGCGCACAATCAGTTATCGTGAGTTCACCGCCAGTAATCGCCCCAGCTACCAGAAATGTCCCCGCCTCAATGCGGTCCGGAATCACTGTGTGCTCCGCCCCCTGCAACTCCTTCACCCCGCGAATCCGCAGCGTGGCAGTCCCGTCCCCGCAAATCTCCGCCCCCATTTTTCGTAGCAGCACCACCAAATCCGTCACTTCCGGCTCGCGCGCCGCATTCTCCAGCACCGTCACTCCATCCGCCAGCACCGCCGCCATCAAAATATTTTCTGTCCCTGTGACCGTGATTTTCTCAAACACAATATGCGCGCCCTTCAGGCGTCCCCTTTTGTTCCCGTTCAGTGGCGCCCGCGCCTCGATGTACCCGTGCGAAGTCCGAATCTCCGCACCCATCTGCTCCAGCGCCTTCAAGTGCAAGTCCACCGGCCGCGCCCCGATCGCGCATCCTCCGGGCAGCGAAACCCGCGCCACTCCCACTCGCGCCATCAACGGACCCAGCGTCAGGACCGAGGCCCGCATGGTCTTCACCAACTCATACGGTGCCTCCGCATGATTCAACTTCGGCGTCTCAATCACATAATCGCTACTCGGAAATTCCGTGATCGACACTTTCGCGTCCATGAACGCCAGCAGCTTGCTCATGGTAATCAAGTCGCGCACTTTCGGAATGTTGTGCAGCGTCACCTTCTCCGCGGTCAACAGAGCCGCCGCCATCGCCGGCAGCGCCGAATTCTTCGCCCCGCTAACCGCCACCGTCCCGCGCAGCGCCCTCCCGCCCCTAATCCGAAATTTATCCATCCCGTTGTGCGCCTCTTATTTCGTTGTGGGGGCGCAGCATGCAGCGCCCCCGTTGGCAAGCAATCTCACTTTGTTCAACTCTCGCTCTTCTCTCTGTAGAAGCCGGGCTTTCGCCCGGCGCCTTCCCTCGTGGCGCCGACTTTAGGCGCCATCTTTCTTTGTCCGATCCTTTTTCTTCTCTGCGTCTTCTGTGTCTCTGCGTTAACCCGTTCTCTTACTCCCCCAGCGCCCCCCGCAAATCTCCCCCCGCCTCCTTCAGTCTCCTCCTCGCCTCTCCAGCCGCAACCCCGCGCTTCAACATCACCAACGCCACTCTCAAATTGTGTCCCCCCGCCCGCAGCGCCTGTTTCGCATCAGACACACGCTTCCCGCTCGCCTCCACCAAAATGCGCACCGCCCGCTCCGCAAGCTTCTCATTCGTCAGCATCATGTCGATCATCAAGTTCTCGTACACATGCCCTAGCCTCGCCATCACCGCTGTACTCAGCATGTTCAGCACCATCTTTTGCGACGTCCCCGCCTTCAGCCGGGTCGAACCGGTCAACACTTCCGGTCCCACCTCCGGCGCAATCACGATTTTCGCCACCCGCCCCACCGGCATCCGCAAATTCGACGTCACCGCCACCGTCATCGCCCCACGCGCACGCGCATACTTTAGCGCCCCCACCACATACGGCGTCGTCCCGCTCGCCGCAATTCCCACCACTACGTCGCGCTCCGTCAGCCGCACCCTCCGCAAATCCCGCTCCCCGTTTCGCCCCGAATCCTCCGCTCCTTCCAGCGCCCTGGTAATCGCCCGCCGCCCTCCGGCAATCAACGCCACCACCAGCTTCGGCGAAATCCCAAACGTCGGCGGACACTCCGCTGCATCCAGCGCACCCATTCGCCCGCTCGATCCCGCCCCCACATAAATCAACCGCCCTCCGTTTCGAATCGCCTCCACAATCGTATCCACGGCCCGCGCGATCGCCGCGCTCTCCCTCCCCACCGCTGCCGCCTCTTTGCGGTCCTCGCGGTTCATCAACCGCACAATCTCCTCGGCCGTCATGCGATCGAGATTCTTCGACGCTGCATTCCTTTTTTCCGTCTGTCGCTGTTCTGCAAGCAAGCGCGCCGCGCGCCCGGGTTTCCTAGGCTGGGAAGTCATCCCCGCATTATACGCAACCAACCTATAGCTCAGGCCTCCAGGCCTGAGGCTTTTTCCACTACCTAGCGGCGGCCTTCAGACCGGCACTTTGGATTTTCCGATTCTTCTCTGCCTCCTCTGTGTCTCTGCGTTTAATGAGTCGAACTGTTCCCGGCTCAATCTTGAGACACACTTCTAGGCACAACGCCGCTTTCTCGCTGAATTCTCCTGGGCGGAAATCAGCTATGCTAGAAAGCGGTTGGCAGTATCGATGCTGTAGCTCAGGCCTTCAGGCCTGAGGTCTTTTTGATCCGTCAAAGCGAATCGGGCAGGCATTCATGTCCCTGGACATTCTCAAAACTCTCTTCGAGCACCATTTCCAGGCTCCGCCCGAGCGCATCGTCCCGCTCCAGGGCGAACTCGGCGGCTCCGGCCGCAAAATCATCCGCCTCGCCAACGCAAAAATCAGCGCCATCGGCATTCTCTACGGCGTCCGCGAAGAAAACATCGCTTTCCTCGAATTCTCCAAACATTTTCGCCGTCACGACCTGCCGGTCCCGGAGATTTACGCCGAAGATCTCGACCACGGCGCCTATCTCGAAGAAGACCTTGGCGACACCACCCTCTTCGAATTTCTTTCCAAGAATCGTTCCGGCCCCGTCATCGCTCCCCAAGTCATCGAATCCTATCGCAAAGTCGTTGCCATTCTTCCGCGTTTCCAGGTGGAAGCCGGGCGCGATCTAAATTATTCCGTCTGCTATCCCAACCCCAGCTTCGACCGCCAATCCATCGCCTGGGATCTGAACTATTTCAAATATTATTTCCTGCGCCTCGCCGGCATCTCCTTCAACGAACAAGCCCTCGAAGACGATTTCAGCCGCCTCACCGAATTCCTTCTCAGCGCCCGGCGCGATTATTTTCTCTATCGCGACTTCCAATCTCGCAACATCATGTTGCGCAACGGCGACCCTTTCTTCGTCGACTACCAAGGCGGCCGCAAAGGCGCCCTGCAATACGACATCGCTTCTCTTCTCTACGACGCCAAAGCCGACCTCTCGCCGGAGCTCCGCCAGCAACTCCTCGAACATTATCTCGACCGCCTCTCCAGCTTTCTTCCGCTTGACCGCGCCGCTTTCCTTCAGCATTTTTACCCCTATGTTTGCATTCGCATCCTGCAAGCCCTCGGCGCTTACGGTTTTCGCGGCTTCTTCGAACGCAAAGCCCATTTTCTCCAAAGCGTCCCCTACGCCCTCAAGAATCTTCGCTGGCTGCTCCACAACGTCAGGCTCCCCATCCCTCTGCCGGCCCTAATGAAAGCCTTCAAAGACATGTTGGCCTCCGAGAAATTGCAAAGTCTGGCCACTGACGCCGACAATCTCGTTGTGCGCATTTTCAGTTTTTCGTTTCACCACGACTTGCCCAAGGACGAGAGCGGCAACGGCGGCGGTTTCGTTTTCGACGGCCGCAGCCTCCCCAATCCCGGTCGCGAAGAGCGCTTTAAGACTCTCACCGGCAAAGACGCTCCAGTCATCGACTACCTCAATCAACAAGAGAGCGTTCACCAATTCCTGGCCGGCGTCCTCTCCTTGATCGACGCCAGCATCACTGCCTATCAGCAGCGCGGCTTCAAAAATTTAATGGTCTCCTTCGGCTGCACCGGCGGCCAGCACCGTTCCGTCTACCTAGCCGAGCAATTAGCCAAACGTTTGCGCGGGAGGAACGGCCTCGAAGTAGCGGTCCGCCATCTCGAACTCGAAAAACTAGGCAAGCGCAAATCCCTCCAATGAACGCTCACCGCATTTCTTGCAGCCGCCCGCTCCAGAGAACTGGCTTTATCTCCAGAGAATGGCCACGGCACCTCTTCTCTGCGCCCCCGGTGCTAATTCTTATTCTTTTGAAGTTTGACCGTGGCCACCAATGAAAGCCATGATCCTAGCCGCCGGCCTAGGCACCCGACTCAAGCCTCTCACCGACACTCGCCCCAAAGCTCTCGTCGAGCTCTCCGGCCGCACCCTCCTCGAAATCACCCTCACCCGCCTCCGCATTTTCGGCGTCACCGAATTCATCATCAACGTCCACCACTTCGCCGACCAAGTCATCGCCTACCTCAAATCTCAAAAAAATTTCGGCTTACGCATCGAAATCTCCCGCGAAGAAATCCTCCTCGACACCGGTGGCGGCGTAAAAAAAGCCGCCCGGTTTTTCCTCGAAGATCTCAAAGATCTCGACGAGCCCTTCCTCCTCCACAACGTAGACGTCATCAGCGCCATCGACCTCCGCGCCATGCTGCAATTTCATACCGAACATCACGCCCTAGCCACCCTAGCCGTCCAGTCCCGCGAATCCTCCCGCCAACTCCTCTTCAACAACGATCTCCAACTCTGCGGCCGCCGCATCGCTGGCAAAGACACTCTCGTTCCGCCGCCTCACCACTCCGCCATCCCGGACCCTCAAAATCCCGTTATTTCGAGCGAAGGGAGAGCGCTTCCTCTTTGCGCGCCTTCCGCGCGGAGAAATCTCTCTTCGATCACATTGCAGCCCCTCGCTTTCTCCGGCATCCATGTCCTCTCTCCCCGCCTCCTCCCTCTCCTCACCGAAGACGGCATCTTCTCCATCATCCCCTCCTACCTCCGGCTCGCGGCCCAAGGCCAAAAAATCCTAGCCTTCCGAGCCGACCAATACTATTGGCGCGACCTAGGCCGCCTCTCCGATCTCGCCCAAGCGGCCCTCGATTTGCAGCAAAACGTCTTTCGGGGGTCGGAACTTTAGCTCCGACATAGCGCAGCGAGGAATCTCTCTTGGGTGTTATTCAGGAAGTTCTGGACGAACAGAAGGCCAGATCAAAATGCTCGCGTCACACAATGATTAGGAAATCCAACCGCCACACCGCTTACTCACTCCAGTCCGACACCGACGCTGCGTTTAAAGTTCCACGTTGATTTGTATTGGATGCCAACAACTTCGGTTTAGCCGCCCATGCTTACTCCGCAGTTTCCATCTCCTTCGCCATCTCCAACATCTTCGTCACGCTATTCCAGTTTCTTCCCGTCGCCGGCGTCTCAAGTATCTTGCCCAGCGTGGCCCATGGCAGTTTCGACCGCCCCATTCCATTCGGAAAATAGATGTATAGCTCTCGCCCCTCCATCCGCAATTCCTCTGGATCGCACTTCATCTGCTGCACTTTCTCCCGGCCTTCCTCCCTCGGTTTACTCCCCAGAAAACTCACCAGCAGCTTGCCCGGTTCAATCCCGCGCCGCTTCGCGAACGGGTTCCTCGCAACCACTTCTCTCATCTCCGCCGCCGTCCGCAAAATCACATCCGGCCGAAACCCAAACTTCTTCTCAATCCCGTCCTCGATGCGTTTCCCAAGCCCCGCCATGTCCCGCTCGTCCGTCCTGAAAATCACGTTCCCGCTCTGCACGTACGTCTGCGCCTCCCGCAGTTTCAACGACTCATACAGCGCCCGCAGCGCCTGCATCTTGATCTTGTTGTGGCCCCCAACATTTACCCCACGCAACATCGAAATAACCACCGTCATCTCGCGTCCTCCCACCTCGTTGCATGCTCACTGCTTCCATCCGTTCCCATCCCCCAAATACCGCATCGGCGTGGTCCCCAACTGCTTCCGAAACATCGATATGAACGCGCTCGGGCTGCTGTACCCCGCCTCCAACGCCGCTGCCGTCACCTTTTCCCCCGCAGCCATCAGCTGCAACCCCTGGAGTAGCCGAAGCTGCTGTCGCCACTTCCCAAAATTCATCTTTGTCTCCTCCAAAAACACCCGCTGAATCGTTCTCTTACTCGCCCCGCACTCTTTGCAAAGTTGCTCCAAGTCCCGCTGGTCGCCGGGATCAGCCAACAGCACCTTCACTACCCGCATCGCCCGCGCGTCGGTCGGATGCGGCAACTGCAACGGAATCGAATCCACCGCTTTCAACTGATCCACAATCATTTCGATAATCCGCCGCTCCCCTGCAGCCTTCTTATGCAACCTCTTGAACTGGCAAGCATGCAGAATCAATTCCCGCAGCAGCGTCGAAACGTTCATCACAAAACACTTTCCACCGGGCCACCGGCAAACCTGCGGCAGAAAATACAACGTCCTCATCGAAACCGCCCCCGACATCGCCACCGAGTGCGGCGTATCCGCCGGAATCCACACTGCCCGCAGCGGCGGCACCACCCATACGCCCTGCTTCGCATGCAGCGTCATCACCCCGCTCGAAGCAAACAACAGTTGGTCCTCCGGATGCGAATGCTCCGGAATCACGTGCCCATGGGCAAGCTCCGCCGACACGCTGGCCAACTCGCCGAGCAGTCGCCCATTCGCCGCATGAAGTATGCTTTGGCACTTGTGCGACATTTCTTGTCACAATATCGGGAGAATTTCACCACCGCAAGTGCTATTCCTGTGATCCGCAAGGCCCTCGAAGAAGCGCACTAGGAGGCAAGCGATGCTCGCATCAGGCAAGATGGTCGGCTTCATCCCCACAACGGACTACGACAAAGCCCGCGCATTCTACGAAGGCAAGCTCGGCTTCCAGTTTGTAAGCCTCGATCCATTCGCCCTGGTCATGACCATCGGCGGCCACACGATTCGCATTACAAGAATTCCCAATTTCACTCCGCTGCAAGGCACCATCCTCGGATGGCAAGTCGAAAACATTCGATCCGTCGCCGCCTGGCTCCGCGACCGCGGCGTCCCCCCGGAAAAGTATCCCTTTGCGCAAGACCAATCCCTCGGCATCTGGACCACCCCCGACGGCAGCCGCGTAGCCTGGTTCAAAGACCCCGACGCCAACATCCTCTCCGTCAGCCAACACACGCCCTAACTTTTCGGCTTTAAAAAGCTTTCCCGAGCCATTACGCTTGACGTAACGTAGAATTCATTTCATTTCGGGCTTGTGATTGGTAGACTCCACACCCCTACACCAACTCTAAGTCCTTTAGATGCAGCACTTACAGAAGAGGGAGGAGGTATCAGCTCAGGGCAAAAAAAACAAAAAGTCATATTTAGTTGGAATAAGGGCACCACCTCAAGGGTCGCAGGATCCCGGCACACGGACCACCTGACTACTTCGCCGGTGCCGCCGCCGTTGCAAATCCCAGCGCTTGCATCACGGTATCATGCAACGCCACGCGCACCTTCTGGATCTTCATATTTTCGCGCGTCGGATGCACCCGGTTTGTCAAAAACACCACAAAAAGCTGCCGGTCCGGATCGATCCAAATCGAAGTGCCGGTAAATCCCGTATGCCCAAAAGCATGCGCCGAAAAATAATGCCCGCTCGAACCTCCTTCGGTCGGCACCGCCCACCCCAGCGTCCGCGTCCCACTGGAAAGTTGCTGCGGCGTCGTGAACTGCGCAACCGTCGCGCGCCGCAAAATTCGCTCGTGCCCGTAAACGCCGCCGTTCAGCAGCATCTGGCAAAACGCCGCCAGATCCGGCGCCGTGCTGAAAATCCCCGCGTGTCCTGAAACCCCGCCGATCGCAAACGCGTTTTCATCGTGGACTTCGCCTTGCACCAACCGGTGCCGCAAATTATTGTCAATCTCCGTCGGCGCAACCGCCGGCCAAAGTTTTTTTGGCGGCCGGTACATCGTGTCCTTCATTCCCAGCGGCGAAAAAATATACTCATGCGCCAAACCGTCCAGCTTCCTTCCCGTCAATCGCTCGATCATTTCCGCCATCAAAATAATTCCTAGGTCCGAATACACTTCTTTCGTTCCCGGCTCGTACTCCAGCGGCTCCGCAAAAATCTTCTCGAGCGAATCCTGCTTGCTCCTCGACGTTCGCCAATATTCTTTGAACGGCGGCAACCCGGAAGTGTGCGTTAGCAAATGCCGCACCGTCACGCGATGCCGCCACTCCGCATTCGGACCGCTGGCCCACTCCGGCAAATACCGCTCGATCTTCGCATCCAAATCGAGCGGTACGCCGAAATCACCCTCGGCTAGTTTTGCCACCAGCGTCGTCGTCGCCGTCACTTTCGTCAGCGACGCAATGTCATACATCGTGTTCGGAGCTACCGCCGCGGCCTTTCTGTCATAACTCAATTTGCCGAACGCGTGCAACGCCACTTTCCCGCGAAATCCAACCGCCAGCGTCGCACCGGGAAACGCCTTGTCCGCGATGGCTTTCTCGATCACGTCGCAAGCTGGCTGCAATTGCGCTTCGCCGCGAACATCCATCGGCTGCCAGGTCATCGCATTGGCCGGCAATTCCATTCCAAATCCCGCTTGCAAGTTCACGCCCGGAATCGTCACCGGCAATTTCCCGCGCACCGGAATTTCACCCAACAGCGCGCGCGCCACGGAAATCTGCGCGACGTCGCTGATTCCAAACGCCGCCAGCCACGTCTCCGCCTGCGGAAACCGCTCAATCAAATACGGGCTTCCAAATCCCATCGTGATCACCGGCTTGCCCGATTTGTAAACTTGTTCCGCCAACGCCGCTTGCTCCGCGGGCACATCCACGTTTCCCTTGCGATCGCTCACGCGCACAAAGAGCGCCAGAATCGCGACATCGTAAGTTTCCGGGGGCGGCAATTTCAGAATCGAAGCGTTCACAAATCGTGTGTCCGCCCGCAGCGTGGTCAGCGAATCGAATCGCGCGCGCAGCTCACGCTCCAGATCTTCCCCCGGATACGGCTCCGGATCCGCGTAAAACGCCAGCAGCAGCGCGCGCGCCGGCTTTGTGCCGTCCAGCGGCAAACGGTGCGGCGTGTCGCGCAGCAGCGTCACGCCGCGGTCGGAAATCTCCTGCGCTTCGTTTTGCCAGGCAGCGCTGCCGAATTTGTGATTCAGCGCATTTACGTCCACGAGCCGAGACGTATTCAGTCCAAGGCGCGCTTTCGCCTCGAGGATGCGCCGCACCGACGCGTCGAGATGCTCTAAGGGAATTCGCCCGGACTTCACTGCGGCCTGCAACGCTTCGAATGCCGCATCCGAAACCGGCGGCATCAGCAAGCAATCAGCTCCCGCCACCACCGCCCGCACCGCCGCTTCTCCCGGCGCGAAGCGCACCGTGATTCCGCCCATGTCCATCGCGTCGGTAACGACCAATCCTTGAAATCCAAGTTGTTTGCGCAGCACCTCAGTGAGGATGTTGTGTGAAAGCGTCGCGGGCGTGTTGGGATCGGGTTCGAGCGCGGGAACATTCAGATGCCCGGTCATGATGCTATCGACTTGCGTGGAGATCGCCGCTCGGAAGGGAACTAGCTCAAGATGGTCCAGGCGAGCGCGGTCGGCGCGAATCACCGGCAGATCGATGTGCGAATCAGCAGCGGTATCGCCGTGGCCGGGGAAGTGTTTCGCCGTAGCCAGGCCGCCATTTTCTTGCACGCCGCGAACGAATTCGCTAACAAATTCCGCGACGCGCGCCGGGTCTTCGCCGAACGATCGCGTATTGATAATCGGATTTCCCGGATTATTGTTTACATCTGCGTCCGGCGCATAAATCCAATGAACTCCAACGGCGCGTGCTTCCCGCGCCGTGATTTTGCCCATGGTGTAAGCGTCTTTCAGATTTCCGCCGGCCGCGAGCGCCATGGCCGTCGGAAAAGACGTGCCTTCATCCAAACGCATGGCCGTGCCGCGTTCGAAATCCGCGCCAATCAGCAGCGGCAGTTTTGACTTGGCCTGGAGCTGATTGTTCAGCACCGCCGTCGGATAAGCCTGGCTCTTCACGATTCCCAGCGGCGATCCATGCGTGATGTTGATGAAGCCACCGACGTGCAGATCGGTCACATCGTGCAGCATCTGCCGGTAAGCCGGCGTGTCCGTGGCCGTTAAACTCCCGTGGTAGGTAGTGAAAAGAAGCTGGCCAATCTTTTCGTCCACCGTCATTTTGCGCAGGGTGGTTTCCACCCAGGCGTTCGCGGCGGGCGACAATTTCTTTGGCCCCTTCTTTGCGGGAAGTGCGTTTTCTTTGCCGGCGGTTTTTTTTGCCGACGGGGCGCCGCTCTGGCTGCTTGCGTTATGGGCCATAAGGAGAACGATTGAGACTGGAATCAAAAGCAAAAAACGGACGCGGCGTCCATCCATCGGCTAGAATCCCCCATTGGCCGCCCGCAGTCTGCATTTATTCATAGCACACGCACCGCGCGCTCTCAACGCAGCTTGGGCCAGCGCGTTCCAGAATATCATTGTATGGTTGCCGTACCAGGGTAGAGAAGATCGGCATGGAGAAGCCATCTGCGATTGCAGATAAATGAGCATCCAAACATGCGGTGATTGCAACACAATAGGTTGAGATTCTTCGGGCATCTTCTTCCTTCTTCCCTCAGAATGACAATCGTGGCTTTCTGTGGACAGTCAGAGGGGGACCATTTGACCGGCTTGAAGCGTGCGCATTTCATTTTTGTCCATTTTACTATTTTTGTTGCGATCCTCTCGCCGGGACCTTTGCGCGCGCGCGCGTCGAGACATTCTGGTCACGCCGCGCGAGTGCAAACCGGCCTCGATGTTCTCGAAGTGCAAAAGTTCGCGCCCCTTCGTGGCAAGCATGTTGGTATCATCACCAATCACACCGGCCTCGATTCCGAAGGGCGCAGCACCGTTGACGTTTTGTCGCACGCCGCTAGCGTGCAACTTGTGGCCCTGTTCAGTCCGGAACACGGCCTGGCCGGCCGCAACGATGAAAAGATCGCTTCGACCAAAGATCCCTCGACCGGCCTCCCGGTTTATAGCCTCTACGGTGAAACACTTCGTCCTACCGACGAAATGCTGAAAGGCATCGACGCGCTGGTCTTCGACGTTCAGGAAGCAGGCGTGCGTTTCTACACCTACACCGTGACGATGGCGTATTGCATGGAGGAAGCCGCCAAACGCAACATTGCGTTTTTCGTGCTCGATCGACCGAATCTGTTGGGCGGAGAAATTACCGAAGGTCCGATGCTCGATGCGGATAAGACGAATTTCGTCGCGTATTTTCCGTTGCCGGTGCGCTACGGGCTGACGATCGGAGAGCTCGCGCAGTTCTTCAATGCGGAAAATCATATCGGGGTCGACCTGCACGTCATTACCATGCGGAATTGGCATCGCAATTATTTCTTTGAGAGCACCGGCATCAAATGGATTCCTCCCTCGCCGAATCTTCGTACCATCAAAGGCTCCATCCTTTACCCGGGGATCGAGATTCTCCAGAATGCCGGAGTCTCGGTGGGACGCGGCACACAGACTCCGTTCGAGGAATTTGGAGCCCCGTGGCTGAACGGCGATGAAGTGGCGGCAGCGCTGAACGCGCGAAATCTTCCGGGCGTGCATTTTGCCGGGCAGCCCTTCATTCCCATTGCCGGACTTTACAGCGGACAACGCTGCGGCGGCGTGTCCATTAGGATTACGGACCGCTTCAAAGTGCGCTCGATGCGCATGGGACTGGAAATCGCGGCGATTCTCGAGAAGCTGTACCCCAAACAGTTTGACGTGTCCAAGCTGATCGAACTCGTCGGCAATTCCGACACTATCCAGCAATTGCAGGCTGGTGTGGCGCCGGAAAAAATTGTTGCCAGCTGGTCTGACAGCCTCACGGCGTTCGACCAAACGCGCCGTAAGTATTTTTTGTACAAATAGAAACGTTTTCAGTCGTCGGTTCTGCTTGCGCCAAATCGGAGAATCTAATCGCCCTGGTAGGGGAATTATTCCAAAAAGAGAACGTTAGCGAATGGGCTGGCTGTTTGGTTGTCGCCAGGAGAGCGTAAGACTCGAGTGCGCCAGCCCGAGAAATAGGTTTCCTTACCTTCCTTACCATGCGGGCTGGTTTGTGAATCATTACCGGCGTATTATGAGCCGGAGTCAGTGTCCCTCTAGAAAGCTCCGCTGCCAGGTAAACCGCTTTTTAGGAAAGGGGTGCGTCCGTGAAAAGGGCCCCTGAATTTTTGTTGTGTCTCCTGTGCCTCCTCTTTTTACTAAGCTCTGAGCCCGCTTGGGCCCAACAGGGCTTCGGCGAGGTTGCTTTCAAGAATTCGGGCCCAGCTGCTGCGCAGGCTGATTTCCTTCTCGGGCTGGCTCAGCTCCACGATTTCGAATACGACGATGCCGCCGAACACTTCCGCAAGGCCCAGCAGATCGCCCCTGATTTCGCCCTCGCTTATTGGGGCGAAGCCATGACGCAAAGCCATCCGGTGTGGCATGAGGAAGATGTCCAAGCCGGCCGCGAGATTCTCAATCGCCTGGCGCCCACGCCAGAGGCGCGGCTCGCCAAAGCTCCCACCGAGCGGGAAAAACTCTACCTCCACAGCGTCGATGTCCTTTTGGGCGAGGGCACCAAGGGGGAACGCGACCGCGGGTACGAATCCGTGCTGGCCGAAGTGCACCGCAAATTTCCCGACGATGTGGATGGCGCCGCTTTCTATGCGCTTGCGATCCTCGGCACCGCCGAGCGCGGCCGCGATTTTCCAACCTACATGCGCGCCGCCGCTGTCCTCGAGGAGGTTTTCCCGCAACATCCCCGCCATCCCGGCGTCGTCCACTATCTGATTCATTCTTACGACGATTCCGTCCACGCACCGCTCGGTCTGCGTGCGGCCCGGATCTACGCGAAGGTTGCTCCGGACGCCGCTCACGCCCAGCACATGACTTCGCACATCTTCCTGGCACTTGGCATGTGGGATGAAGTGGTCAAGGCCAATGAAACCGCAATGGCCGTAGTCAACAGCGCCCGCGAGAAAAAGGGAATGGTACCGGCCTGGTGCGGGCACATCAACGAATGGCTTGAGTATGGCTACCTGCAGCAAGGGAGTGTCGAAAATGCGCGGCGCATCCTCGATGGCTGTCGCCAGACGGCTGAGAAGGCGGCAGTGGCGGCCTCCGATCCGAAAAGTCCGGCGCATGCCAGGATGTCGGGGATGATGATGTCCGGCATGACACCTGCCATGATGTTGGCCGGATCCTACGCCGAGATGCGCGCCCACTTTCTCATCGACACCCAGCTTTGGAGCGACGACGCGGCCCGCTGGACCTTGCCGCCCGGCGACGATCCCTTCGCACAACTGACTTTTGATTACACCAATGCACTCGCGGCACTCCAGCTAGGCGATCTTGCTGGCGCGCGCGCTTTGACACCCCATGTGGAGAGCGACGGGCAGCGCGCCATAGCCTGGATCAAAGAACACCAGATGGAAGATCAAGGAATGAGCGAGCGGACGCCCCTGTTCACCGCGCAATTGCGCGCTCTGCTGATTTCCGCCGAAGGCAAGACCCAGGATGCCCTCAGAGAGCTCCAGCGCGTCGCCGCAAAAGAACACGCCCTGCCGCTTGAATTCGGCCCGCCCTCCATTGAAAAGCCCACTGATGAGCTCGTGGGGGAGCTCTTGCTGCAACTCCATCGTCCTTCTGAAGCGCGCGAAGCTTTCCGGACGGCTCTGGCGCGCGCGCCCGGCCGAAGGCCCGTGGTGGAAGCCCTCGCGCGCACGGACAAGGAAATCATTGCCGCGGCGGGCAAGGAGGGCGTCAAGCAGCCCGCCGTCAACAATCCTGACCAGAAGCACTGAAACCGGGCATCCGAAATTCTTGGACCTAGTAGCTAGACGTTCCAGATGTGATAGATTGCTCCACTATGCGCATTGTATCGTTGCTGCCTTCGGCTACGGAGATTCTGTTTGCGATGGGGCTGGACCGCGAAATCGTGGGTGTGAGCCACGAGTGCGATTTTCCTCCGGCGGCGCGAACCAAGCCGGTAGTGATTCATTCGCGGATGCCGCACGATGCTTCGCCGGCGGAAATTGACGGGTTGGTGAGCGAGTATGTTCATCGCGGCGAAAGTTTGTACGCTGTCGAAGCGGAAAAGCTGACGGAGCTAGCGCCGGATCTGATTGTCACGCAGGCTTTGTGCCACGTTTGCGCGGCGTCGCCTGATGATCTGGCTACGGCGCTGGCGCGGTTGGCACGGCGGCCGGAGGTTCTTTGCCTGAATCCGCAAGATTTGGGCGACGTGTGGCGCGACATTCTCTTGGTGGGAGAAGCATGCTGCCGCGGCCCACAAGCGGAAACCCTGGTGGAGCAGATCGGCGCGCGGCTCGGGGCATTGCAGCGGCAATTGCTGCCAGCGGCGGAGCGTCCTCGCGTGGCGTTCCTCGAATGGCTGCAACCGTTCTACGTTGGCGGGCATTGGATTCCGGAGATGATTGACGCGGCGGATGGAGTCGATGTTTTGGGCAAAGTCCGAAGGCCTTCTTTCCGCGTGCACTTGCAAGAGGTCATCGAAGCGGAACCGGAGATTCTCTTGATCGCTCCTTGCGGGTACAGCGCACAGAGGGGAAGCGAGGAATATCGCTCGATCGATATTCCGGAGCAGTGGAATGCCATGCCGGCAGTTCGCAACGGCCGTGTTTACGCGCTGGAAGCGAATAGTTATTTTTCGAGGCCTGGTCCGCGGCTCGTTATTGGCGTGGAAACGCTCGCCAAACTTTTCCATCCCGCGGTGAAAGTTTCCCGAGAGGCGGAGAACGCCATTTTGCACATCCCTACCGGCGCACACGCTGCTCGCATGGCTTCAGCATAGATCCGCTTCTATCACGGAGATACTCGGCGTTGCTTGGAAGGTCAGAAAAAACATTCTAAGTGGCACGGGCTGCAACCGACCAACCATCCCTTGGCACCAACAATCCTTGCGAATTGCGCCCCTTGATGGAAGGACACCTGTCCTGGCGTACTGTTGACAATTCTTCTCCTATATATAAGATTCCTATATGTAAGGGAGAGCTCTATGATTGGACCGGGAATCAAGCGCGGCACGGCGGAACTGGCGGTGCTCAGCGTTTTGGAAGACGGGCCCGTACACGGCTACGAGCTGGCGCGGCGCATCGAACAGCAAACCAAGGGCGCCCTGCGCTTCACGCTCGCGGCACTCTATCCCATGCTTTACCGCATGGAGCAGCGCGGCTGGATTCGCGGCAGCTGGGAGATCAGCCAGCAAGGTCGGCGCCGCCGTTGCTATCGCCTTACACCGGCGGGAAAAACAAAACTTTCGCCGCTGCGCAAAGAATGGTCGGAACTTTTCTATGCGCTGCAGAGACTGACGAAGGTGACCCATGCGTGATTGGGAGGCGGTGGTCGAGCGGCAGCTAAACGGTCTCACGCTGGAGCCGGCGGAGAGCGCCGAAGTGATTGCGGAACTCGCGGCGCATCTTGCGGAGTCGTGCGAAGAATGGCGCCGGCAGGGAATGACGGAAGAAACCGCCGCGCGTCGCACTTTATCGCAAGTGGAAGATTGGCAGAAATTGCGCCGGCTGATTCAAACGTCCCGGAAAAAGGAGAACGTTATGACGAATCGCGTGAAGCAATTTTGGCTGCCTAGTTTGTTGACTCTTTTTTTGTCCATGGGCCTGCTCATGCTCGTACAGTTTTTTGGTCCCCAACCCTGGATCATCGCGCGGAAAAGCGCTTGGTCTCTCATTGCGCCGGTGGCGGTAGTGTATCTTCCTTGGCTGTTTTCGTTGCCTTTCGTTGGGGCCCTAGGGGCGTACTTCTCGAATCGAGCAGGTGGATCACAACGCGCCATGCTCTCTTCCATCGTTTTTCCGGTGCTGCCCTATTTGGCTTTTTTCCTGCTGGCGCTTCCCGTGACCGCCATCTTTCATGATGGCCTCGGGCACAACATCATGTTCCTGGCCTTGTTCGTCGGCTTATGCGCATGGGTGGTAGCCCCGGCCGCGGCGCTTCTTACCGGTGGAGCGTTAGTCCAGGTCTTTCTTTCACGACCGCTGGATTCCCGTCGAATTGCTAGCGGAGAGTGACCTGCTCCAGCGGCGATAGAAGGGAAGTCCCGCAAGAATCAGGAGTAGGCCAATGGAGGAGCGGCCGGGGCGGTCGATCCAGATGTTTACGGTGAGGGCCAGCGCTCCGGCCACGAAGAGGGCGGGGACCCAAGGATAGCCCCAGCAGCGATAAGGGCGTGGGAGATGGGGTTCGGTTTTGCGCATGCGAAACAGCGCTAGCACTGCCGAGCCGTAAAAAATCCAGGCGGCAAAAATGAAAAGATTGGTGAGCTCTTCGAAAGTTCCGGTGAGGGCCATCAGGCCAGCAAGTACTCCTTGAAAAATCAGGGAGCGTCCGGGCGTGCGGAATTGGGGATGGATGCCTTCGACGATCTTGAAAAAGATTCCGTCGCGGGCCATGGCATAGCCCACGCGCGCGCCGCTCAGCACGGAGGAATTCATCGAGCCGAGTGCGGAAATGACCATGGCAAGCGTGATCCAACTTGCGGCCGCGGCTCCTTTACTATGCGCAACGACATCGGAGGCGATGTGCTGGGAGGCGGCGACGGTATCGAAGGGCAAAACTTTCAGACACGCCGCGCTGAACAGCAGATAGATCACGGCGACAAATCCGACGCCGCCCACTAAGGCGCGGGGAAAATTCTTTTGCGGATTTTCCACTTCGGAGCCGACGAGATTTAAATCTTCCCAGCCGTCGTAAGCCCAGAGTGCGGCAGCCAGCGTGGCGAGAAACGCGCTGAAAATCGCGCCAGCGCCCATGCCCGCCGCCGGCCAGAAGGGTTGTGAACCGCTACCCTGAATGCTCGCTGGCGCGAACAAGGCCACGCCAATCACAATCGCTACCGAAGTGATCTTGATGGTGGTCAGAAAAACTTGGACCGCGCCGCCAAGCCGCACGCCCAAATAATTTACACCGGTCATGATTAGCAGCCAGACGACGGCGAGCGGCTGTGCCCAAGTGAAGACAAAATCGTAGGGCTTGATCCAGCCGGTGAGGCCGGGAACGGCGATGTGAACGGTGAAAAGTGGAACAGCGATGCTTGGAAGGAGAAAGCTGAGAAAACGCATCATGCCTGCGGCGATGGAGGCGAGGGAACTGGGGCGGCCAACGATCGAATGCATCCAGCCGAAGAGAAATCCATAGACGGGACCGAAGCCGCGGCGCAGATAGGCATATTCGCCGCCGGCCTCTGGAATCATGGAGCCCAACTCGGCGAAGGAAAAAGCGCCGAAGATGGAAAGAATCGCGCCGATGATCCAAGCCGCGAAAACGACGGAGACGCTGCGGCCTTCGCGGGCCATTTCCGCGGGCTTCAGGAAAATGCCGGTGCCGATCATGGTGCCGACAACGATGGCGGCCGAGGCCCACGCGCCCAGGCCGCGGACCAGTTCGAGACGTTTTTCGGTCATGTCACCTCATGCAAAGTTCTTCGGCATGGCATCGTTCTCGAAAGTTGGGGCGCAGCAGGCTGCGCCCTTACGGATGCGCGAATCGGCTCGTTAGCGAGCCGACGAAAAGTGTGACTAGCGCGCCGAGCATGAAATACCACGTATACGCCACGCTCGTAAATTGAAATACACATAAAACCGCGGCGAGTCCCGCAATCATTCCGGCCAAGGCGCCGCGCGCGTTGGCGCCCCGGTCAAACGTGCCAAGAAGAAACAGACCAAGCAGGCTGCCGAAAGGAAGCGAGGCGACGGTTAACCCCGTTTCGAGCAGCGGGCCCCACTTCACCAAGCCGAAGCCCATCAGCACCAAGCCCCATACCAGCGTCATGCCGCGGGAGAGGCGCATGAAGCGGGCGGGGTCGGCGCTTGGCCCGCGCAGTTTTGCAAAATCGAGCACGCTGGAAGCGGCCAGAGAATTCAATGAGCCGCTGGCGTTGGACATGGCCACGGCCACGATCGAAGCCAGCAACAGGCCGGCTAGTCCGACGGGCATCTCGCGCACTAGAAAGAGTGGCAAAATGCGGTCGGTGCGCTCGCCGGGCGCCAAGAGCGGGGAGTGCAGCGCGAACACATAAAGGAGCACGCCAATCAGCAGAAACACGGTGAATTGAATAAGCACGATAAAGCCGCTAGCGAGCAGGGCGCGGCGGCTGTCGCGCTCGCTCTTCGCCGCGAGCAGGCGCTGCACGATGATTTGGTCGGTGCCGTGGGTGGCCATGGTGAGAAAGGTGCCGCCGATGAGTCCGGACCAGAAGGTATATTTGGTGGCGAGATTCCAGGAAAAATCGAGGAGTTGAAGTTTGTGACCGGCCAAGGCGGCTACTTGCCTCACTTCGCTCCAACCGCCGGGGATGCGGTGCAGTAAGACGAAAAACGTGACCGCGCTTCCGGTGAGGTAGAGCAGCAGTTGCGCCACGTCCGTCCAAATAACCGCTTTCATGCCGCCTTCAAAGGTGTACAAGACCGTGAGCGCCATGACGATGAGGACGGCCAACTTTTCTGATGTTCCAAGGACCACGCTGACTACCAGGGCGATGGCCGAAACGCGGACGCCTTCGGCAATCGCGCGGGTGATCAAAAAAGTGCTGGCGGCGACGGCGCGCATCTTTTCGCCAAAGCGTTTTTCGATTAGCGCGTAGGCAGTGAAAAACTCGCCGCGAAAATATCCGGGAAGGAGCAGTAGGACGATGAGAACACGTCCGGCCAGGTAGCCGAACACCAATTGGAGAAAGGTGAGATTTCCGCTGTAGGAAATGGCTGGCGCGCCGATGATCGTAAGCGTGGAGGTTTCGGTGGCGACAATGGAAAACGCCAGCGCCCACCACGGGGCGGTGCGGCCGCCGAGAAAATAGTCCGTGGCGTTTTGCTGGCCGCGGCGGAAGCGCATGCCCAGCGCGGTAACGCCGAGCAGGTAAGCGATGACGATGGCCAGGTCGAGTGGGTGAATGCGCATCAAGTGGCTTTTCCCGGGCGCCTTCGAGATGCCGAAGAAAAGTGCGTCGAGGATAGTGGCCTGCTGTTGGCTCGTCAAGAAGCGACTAGACAGAAGCGACTAGACAGAAGCGACTAGACCGGTGTCAATACTTTCGCAACGTCGTTTCGCAATCTCGGTGCGCCGGGACGATTTCAATTTGCAAATTTTCACGTATGCTCTTGGCATGGATTTCGTTCTCGGCGTTGATGGTGGCGGTACGAAGACAGAATGCGTGTTGATGGACGCGGCGGGGAAAATCGTGGCGCGGAGTTTTTCTGGGCCTTCGAATCCTTACCGCGTGGGCGTGGAATTGGCTTCGCGCGAAATTGCGAAAGCTGCGGAGCTTTGCTTGCGGGAGGCGCGAGTGGAACGAAATGCGGTTGCCGCGATCGGCGCCGGATTGGCGGGCACAGGGGATCCGGCGCTGAAAGAGGGGATGCGCGCGTCAATGGAAAAAGCGTTTCCCGGCGCGGCCGTCAGAATTTTTACGGATTTGGAAGCGGCGCTGGCGGCCACTGGGGAAGGCCCGGTGATCGTGCTTGTGGCGGGAACGGGATCCGCGGCGATTGGTCGAAACGGGCAGGGACAAATCTGGCGCACCGGGGGACAAGGCCCGAGACTGGGCGACGATGGGAGCGCATTTGACATTGGGAGCCGGGCAGTTGCGCGAGCGATGAAAGAACGCGAGCGGAAAGAAACGGAGTCCGTGCTGGGAAGTGAAATTCTGAACCAACTGGGTTATGCGTCGTGGAAGGAACTGCAAGAGCGCGCCAGCCAGAAGCCGGACAGCGTTTTTCCTTTGGTATTTCCCATCGTGGCGGCGGCGGCTGATGCCGGCGATCCGTCAGCTTGCGAGATTTTGGTGCAAGCGGCGGGGGAATTATCCTCATTAGTGAACGTGGTGGCGGAGCATTCGGGCCAGGGACGGGAAAAGATTATGATTGTGAAAATGGGGGGGACGGTGGGCCGGAGCGCTTTTTTCGATGCGCAACTTGACGCGGCATTGAAGCGCATTTTACCCCAGGCGGAAATCGGCAGCTTGCGGATGTCCCCCGCGGAGGCGGCGGCGCGCGCCGCGCGACATTGAAATGGCGGGAGAACCATCAGCGCAGGAGCGCGCCCTAGTCGCCACGGGCGAAGAACTTGCGATTCTGCTGCATCACGCGTCGGCGGAGGTGCTGCGCGCGCTGCTCGACAATCCGGCGATGGACGAAGCGCATGTTTGTCTGTTGCTGGAGCGAAAAGATCTTCGGGCCGAGATTCTCGAGGAAGTAACGCGGCGCAAAGCCTTGCTCAAGAGTTACCGCGTGAAGCGAGCGCTGGCGTTTCATCCGCGCACGCCACGGCTGGTGAGCTTGCGGCTTCTCCGCGACCTTTATTTGATGGACTTGGTGCAAGTTGCGATTTTGCCGGGAGTTTCCGCGGAACTGAAACGCAACGCCGAAGAGCAACTGCTGGCGCGCTTGCCGCAGCTTCCGCTGGGCCAGAAAATCACGCTGGCGCGGCGCGGCCCAGCGCGGGTGGCCGGCGCGTTGCTGACGGAGGGGCATGCGCAAGTTGTCTCGGTCGTTTTGGATAATCCTTATATGACGGAAGCGCAAGTGCTGAAGGTGCTTTCGCGCGAAAAGCTGCCGATCTCCGTTATTCCGGCGATTGCCAGCCATCGCAAGTGGTCCAGCACTTACAACGTGCGGCTCGCGCTGGTACGCCAGCCGGCGGCACCGCTGGCTACGATTCTCGTTTATCTTCCCGAGCTCACCGTTGCTGACCTGCGGGAATTGGCAGCGCCCGGAATCGTTCCGGAAAACCTGCGCAAGTATCTGCAGGCCGAGGTGCAAAGGCGCATGCGGTCCGGCGAAAAAGCGGGAAGCGGGGGAGTGGCAGCCAAAGATCCTGCGGCACCAAATTCGAAGTAAGTGTCTACATCATCTTTGTAATGTCTAAATTGTGACGTACGGGGCTCTCTCGCAACGAAAAACAGGTTGCCGGGAACAAAACATGCGCTTCCGGCGTCGTAGGTATTGTGGGGAAAGAAGGCGTATGCTGGCAACCGAGAACGGCGATTTCGTCCGAGCGCCGAGGTACGTCATCCCTGGCAGGGGGCCGCACCAGATTTATGGGCAGTGGGGATCATCCGGCTCGGCGAGTGGACCGCCGCTGGGCACCGCGTTACTCGTTCCGTGCCGACCTCGAGATCGAATGGGGCTCCGCGGTGCTTCGTGGAAATACGCGCGACATCAGCTCGAGCGGGATGTTTATCGAGGCGGTCGATACGTTGTGGGTGGGCGCGGGCTTTACCGCGCGGCTGGGCCTCGAGCGTCCAGTAAGGCTGGACTGTTTCGTAAAGCGGATCGAGCCGGGGAACGGTATGGGCGTGTCCGTCGCGGTTTCGGAATCCGAAAGCCAGAAACTTTTCCAGGACCTGCTTTCCTCTCTCTCCAACACCGGTTCTTGATCCCGTCTTATACTAAATCCGATGACTCGCTGCCTTGACTGCGGTTCCGAGAGGATTGCCGACCAGTGTCCTTCTTGCGGTCTGACGTCCGCGGCGGCGGAAGTGATGTTCCGGCGGCGGTTGTGGAAGCGCACGGCAGTGTTTCTTGTGGGGTCGCTGATATTTCCTTACGCCAGCCAGTTTTTTCCGCCGCTCGATCTGGACCTGATGTTGGTATTTTACGGAATAATTTTCTTTGTGGCGCTGGCGATCGCCGTTGTACTGGACCGTCGCGCGCAAAATCGCCGGGAACTCGAAATACTTAAGCGCATCTATTACGGATTCATTCCGCTACCGTGGATTCTATCCGCGACACTGCTGGTGAACGGAGCGCTGGATTCAAGAGAAAAGGTGACCTACCACGCCACCACCGTAGACAGCCGGTACAACATGACGGGTATCGTGCGAGGGACGCGCCGCCTGTTTGTGCATTCGTGGCGGGAGGGGCAGAAAATTGAGCGCTTGGCGGTAAATTCCGATGACTACGACCGATTTCGCGCTGGTGACTCGGTGAATGTGGGGGTCAAATCGGGGGCCCTCGGCGTCCCGTGGTACTACGGGGTGTATCGGCGCTGAACGGGGTAGTCAGTGATTTGTCAGTTCGCAGTTATAAGTTTTAAGTTGCGGAGAGGAGAACTCAGGAAGGTGCCAGCGAGGGCTCTTTCTACGTCCGCTAGCGTTTGAAACCTCGGCAGTAGGGGCACTTAGTAGACCGGTTTGCCGTTGACTTGGAGGGGGAGCTGCAGTTCTAGGAAGTGCCCGTCCTTGCCGAGGCGAAATTTCACCAGCTCCATGCTGCGGAGGTCGCGCGTTTTCCAATCGGGAGTTTCCATGGGCTGTCCGGGCTTATCGGCGGGGGACCATTCGACGCCTTCGCCATGCGGCTGCACCGTTTGCGGGTCGATTTCATAGACCTCTTGCTCTTTTAAATCCACCAACAAGTAGCGTTTCCATAGATGCACGAGCAGTAGGCCTTTTTTCTCGGTGTGATAGATATTCCAAGCCCTCGGAGCCTCATCGTTGAAGCGCACAATGGCAAATTCCACGGACTTCCAAAGCTTCTTTTCGCTCGCGGGTGCTTGAGCTCGGAGGGACAAGGCGCAGCTGGCGACAAGAACAGTGGCAAGTATCGCCGACAACCTTCTGCTTCTCAATTCCTGACCTCACTGAACGATTTGTCGAGGAGCTTGATGGCTTCATCGACGTCGGGCTTGGTGGTGTTAAGCATGGGGGCCAAGCGCAGGGTGTTGCCATAGAGGCCGCCTTTGCCGATGAGCAAGCCGTTCTGGCGAGCTCGCTCCATCACTTGCGTGGTGGCTTCGGTAGCGGGCTCTTTGGTGTTGCGGTCTTTCACCAATTCGAGCGCCTGCATGAGCCCCATGCCGCGGACATCGCCGATGAGCGAATGCTTGGCTTGCAACTCTTCCAGCTTGGCGCGGAAGTACGAGCCGACGACGTCAGCGTTTTCAAGTAGGCTTTCTTCCTCAATCAGCTCGATGGTGGCTTTGGCCGCCACGCTGGTCACCGGATTGCCGCCGAAGGTGGCGATGTTCGCGCCCTGGAACCCACCGGCGATTTCCGGAGTGGTCACGGTCAATCCAATCGGAACGCCATTGGCCATGCCTTTCGCGCTGGTGATCATGTCCGGGATGACTTCCCACTTCTCGATGCCAAACCATTTTTTCCCGGTGCGTCCCCAGCCGGTTTGCACTTCATCGGCGATAAACAGGGCCCCATATTTTTTTACGATGCTGAAGACCATCTTGAAGTATTCCTTGGGTGGAGTGATGAATCCACCGACGCCCTGAATCGGCTCGGCGATAAATGCGGCGATGTTGCCGCTAGTCCCAGTTTGAATCAGGTTTTCCACGTCTCCCGCGCAGGACACTTCGCAATCGGGATACTTCAAGTGCAGCGGACATCGATAGCAATAGGGATTCACGGCATGGGAGATGCCCACGCTGACGACGCCGGCTTTGCGATACGGCGCGTGGGCAGTGACGGCTTTGGCCAGTGCGGACCCGCCCGCATAAGCGTGCCGCAAGGCCACCACATCGAAACTGCCGGTGGACATGCGCGCGAGCAGAATGGCGGCTTCGTTGGCCTCCGTGCCGGAGTTGGTGAAGAAACTAGACTGCAGGTTGCCAGGAGTGATCTGCGCGATTTTTTCGGCGAGGGCCACGATGTGTTCGGTGGGGTAGAGTGTGGAAGTGTGCTGCAGCCGGTTGACCTGCGCGCTCACCTTGCTGGAGATCTTCGGGTTGCAGTGGCCCACGGAGACGGTCAGGATGCCACCGAAGAAATCGAGGTACTTGTTGCCTTCCACGTCCCAGAGATGTTGCATTTCGCCGCGGTCAGCCACGAGCGGTTGCTGGAAATAGTTGGTCACCGAGGGCCATAGATATTTTTTGTGCTTGGCGACGGCTTCCTCGCTGCGTGAGCTGCGAGCGAGTTGTGAGACGGGAACGAACGGCGCAGGTGTGGTCACGGATGAGTCCTCTGGAGGTCGATAGGGTGTTCTCAGTGTACGACGTGCCCTGGAAGGCGGCAAGGCGTGGCGGGAGGAGGCCGCAATGGGCGAGCGCTGCCAGCGGAGCACCGGATTTGAGCTTGACCTGGGGCGGCGTTCTACATGGCCCCGTCGTAGTACTACCTGTGCAATTTTGAACAGACAGGCGCGGGGTCAAACCCTATAGTTTTCTCGAGGTAACACTGACTAAGCCGGGGGGCAGTTTGGCGCGGAAGAACTGCCTCCCCGGTGCTGAAGCCGCTCTTTCCTGTCGTGCGGTTTAACATGGAACAAGTCGACCGAGCTTCGGCCACCGACGACCAATTAGGACTCCGGCGAAACCACCTGCAAGCCCTGTTCGTCCATCGCTTCCCGGAAGAAGTCAAACACTGCTTAAATGAACTGAAAAAGGCGCGATTTACGGTGCGCGCGGACACAGTGGTGACGCCCGAGCAGTTTGCACAACGGCTTCGCGCAGAGGATTTTGACTTGGTTGTAGCCGAGCACCCTGCCCCCGATTGGCAAGAATCGCAGGTACTGGAAATTCTTCGCGACCTGAAAAAGGACATTCCGGTCATCCTTTTGGTCTACGATTTGCAGCGGGAAGCCAGCGCGAAGCTTATCCTGGCAGGTGTTTCCGATTGCATCGAGTTGGATAGGATCAGCCATTTGCCGGTGGCGGTGCATCGAGTTCTGGCGGACAAAACCTTGCGGCAGCAACGTGACCGCGCCGAGAACGAGTTGCGGCGATCGGAGGCGCGTTATCGCGCACTAGCAGGAAATCTAAGCTACGGAATTTGTCGTTGCGGCCTCGACGGCGGCTTTTTGGAAGTGAACGAAGCGATGGTAAAAATGCTCGGCTATGATTCCCGAGAAGAACTGCTGACTTTGCGATTGGCGCGCGAAATTATTCAGGATTCCGCCAAGCGCGCGCAATTGCTTGGCCAGCCGACCGCGGATGCTCCTGTCCGTCCCATGGAGATCGAATGGGAGCGCAAGGACCATACCATCGTGAACGTCCGGCTTAGCGCGCGAGAAGTTCTGAACGAGCAGGACCAACTGGACGCCTACGAGGTCATCGCCGAAGACATTACGCAGCAACGCGAGCTGGAGGATCGCCTTCGCCGCCTAGCCACCAGCGATTCGCTGACCGGGCTGGCCAACTATCGACACCTCGTGGATGTTCTTGACGCGGAAATCAAGCGCAGCAGCAGGACGAACCGGGAGTTTGCTTTGCTGTTTTTTGACATGGACGCTTTGAAACGAATCAACGACCGTTATGGACATATGGTCGGTGGCCAAGCGCTCTGCCGGCTGGCGGATATTTTAAGTTCTTGCTGCCGGACGATCGATACTCCAGCGCGCTTTGGCGGAGACGAGTTTGCCGTGGTCTTGCCGGAGACCAACGCCAGGAAAGCCCACCAGGTAGCTCACCGTATTTGCACCAGCGTGGCCAAAGACAACAATGGACCAAAGATTTCCGTGAGCATGGGCATGGCCGTCTATCCGCGAGACGGGGAGACCATTGAGAAACTCTTGCGCCAAGCCGATTCGGCACTTTACGCGATGAAGCAGCAAAAGGAATTGGTCACGCAGTCCAGACGCGCTGCCGGCGGGCAGTAGTTTTTTTGGCAGCCTGTCGTGACCTCGATTCGCGCGCAAGGGACAAAAATGGCCCTGCGGCGTTTACCAATACACCTGGCTCCTGTTCCAAATGGAACGGAATCGCTACGGCGTTTGAATCATTATGGTGGCATGCCTAGAACCAGAGCCATTAAAGGGTTAGGCCATGGCACCCTTGCCCGCGTCAAAAAAGAATTGGCGAAGTCGCGCGTGGCCAAGTCCGCGCGGGAAAAATATTCGAATCTTGGCACAATTGCGCCAATGGGCAAGGTAAGAAAAGGGAGTGGGCACGGAGAAATAAAAGCTCCCATGAAGCGCGGGCTTTGAAAAACGAACCGGCTTGCAAACCGCCCTTTATCGACCCGATAAAAGTCATTTATTGTGATTTTCGACTTTGTTAAAATGTGAATCAAGCGGTGAGGTCATGAAAAGAATCGCGAGTTCACGCAGAAAAAAATCCAAGCCTAAACCTCAAGAACACCCACCCTTCGACGTAAAGGCTTTTCTCCATTCTGCTGGCGTGGCGCGAAAGGTCGAGGAGTTTCGAAAGTCCCAGAAGATCTACGCGCAAGGCGATCCCGCCACGAGCGTCATGTACATTCAAGAAGGCGGAGTAAAACTGTCGGTTGTCAATGAAGTTGGCAAGGAAGCGGTGGTGGCGATACTAGGCCCCGGGGATTTTGTCGGAGAAGGCTGCCTGGCGGGTCAGGAATTTCGCATGGGGACGGCCACCGCGATCACTCCCACGACCGCAATGGTCATTGAGAAAAAAGAGATGATGCGCTTGCTGCAAGCCGAACATGCTCTCTCCGACCGCTTCATTTCTTACATTCTTACGCGCAACATACGAATCGAAGAGGATTTGATCGATCAGCTCTTCAACTCCAGCGAAAAACGCCTGGCGCGGACGCTATTGCTGCTGGCGCGTTATGGCAGCGAGTCCGAACCGCAAACGGTGCGCCCCAAGGTTTCCCAGGAGATGCTGGCGGAGATGATTGGCACGACGCGTTCGCGGGTCAACTTTTTTATGAATAAATTCAGGAAACTGGGGTTCATTCGTTACAACGGCGGACTGCAGGTGCACAGTTCTTTGCTAAATGTCGTCTTGCACGAGTAAATCGCGCCATTAGGCCACGGCAGCTCCGGCTCAGGGAGTCATGGATTCGGAAAGAATCCAGTCGACCGCCTCGTGGACATCCCGGAAGACACGGATTCCGTTCTCACCCTCGTTTTCTCGAAGTATTTCGAACATCCGTCCGAATCCGTAAACGAGGTCAGAGGAGGCGACTATGGCTCGGCGGGATTGCGGGGAAAAAACATTTCTTTCCGCAAGTTTGCGAATATCATCGGCTGCCATACTGGACAAATTGACCCCGGTTAAATCTAGGAGTTGAGAGAAACAAGGATCGAAGTCCGGATCCTTCAGCAGTTTTTCCTGGTGCGCCATTCCGTCGGCTACGGTTAGCTGATCCCCGCCGGTCGAGATCACCCGACGGTGTTTCTTATCTATCTCGTAACTGGCCGGCTTCTCGTCCCTCCGGTCTAGCAGCCAGGGTAGGTAGGACCAGTAGCATACGACCATCCGGCGTCGCACATACCCGGATTGGTCTTTCAGGTAACGATTCCGCAACGAGCGCAACGAGCGTTCTGAGGTGGAATTAAGTAGGTTTAGAGTCTATGATGTGCTGGGCGATCGACCCGCAAGCGCATGGTGCCCGGCAACCCTTTTCATCGACCCGCGACCTCCCCATCCAGGAGATTGACATCCCGCGTTTCTGTGCCTGGAGATGTTTGGGTGTACTGGCAGTGCCAGGGACGCGAGGATGTCTCCAGCGTGCGGGACATGAGCGTGGGAGGATTGTTCATCGAGACTGCCGAACCAAAGGCCGAGGGCGTCTTGACGAGACTTCATTTTCTGGTGCAAGAAGGGCAGATCCGCGCCGACGCCGTCGTGAGACATGCGAAAACCGGCGTTGGGCTAGGCTTGAAATTCGTCGCCTTGAACGAGCAAGACGGACCGAAACTTGCCGCTTTGCTGACTAGGCTTCGGGCCGCCCAGCATTCCCTCAAGAAATCGTAACTCAAAGTTACCGGAGATGAGCTCGCGCGCTTCCTTTCGAGGAGCGTCGGCCGCTCGGCGATAGCATCCACCCCGTGAATTGTGCTTTCGAACCATGACGCCAGCAAGCATTCGTCTCCGTCTCGCTATTCCCGAAGATATTCCGCAACTGCGCGAACTGATTGACAAGTCCGTGCGCGGATTGCAAACGCTGGACTACTCGCCGGCGCAAATCGAAGGCGCGCTCCAGACTGTTTTTGGCGTCGATAGCCAGCTCATCGCCGACGGAACCTATATTGTGGCAGAAACGGGCTCGAGCGCAGCGCAGCAAAGTGATTCAATGGGCCCGCCAGGCGAGTCGATGATCGTCGGATGCGGTGGATGGAGCAAGCGCAATACACTCTACGGCAGCGACCAATGGACGGGGCGCGAGGATTCCTTGCTCGATCCGCTTCGCGATGCCGCAAAGATTCGTGCTTTTTTCATCCATCCGGAGTGGGCGCGGCGCGGAGTGGGCAGCATGATTTTGCAGGCTTGCGAGGATGCAGCGAGGTCCGCGGGATTCACGCGCTTTGAGATGGGTGCCACGCTGACCGGGGCGAAGCTGTTCGGCGTAAAGGGCTATGTGGCCGTGAAACCTATTGCGATTCCACTGGTGAATGGTGAGTCGCTCCCGGTGATTCACATGGAGAAGCAGGCCTGAGGGGGAAGCCGCTGCCGAAGGTCTTCGCGCACAGGTCAGAAACTCGCTGTATTGCAGGGAAAAACAAAAGGGTTATCCAGAGAAGGGCACAGTTTTAGATCCGTTGGTAGCCACTTCCTTCGTCTGTAAGATTCTGCTTGACTCTGACGTTACGTCAGGGTTGAACCTCGTTGCGGAAGGGAGTTCCCGGTGAACAAGTTGTATCGCGTGCAGGAATTTGCCGAACTCGCCGGAGTGACCGTTCGCGCGCTGCACCACTACGACCGACTGGGGTTGCTGAAGCCCGAGCGCACCGAAGCAGGCTATCGTTTGTATAGCTTAGGCGATTTCGAGCGCCTCGAGCAGATCGTGGCCCTCAAGTTCCTGGGGATTCCTTTGAAGCAGATCAGGACGCTCTTCCACCGCGAAGCTCCGGTGTGGCCCGCAGCGCTGCGCCGGCAGCGCATCGTGCTTGAGGAGAAACGCCGGCTCCTGGATAGCGCCATCAACGCCATCCGGGAAGCCGAACAAACGATGCGGCCCGGCAAGCGGCCTGACTCTGCGGTTCTGAAAAAAATCATCGAGGTGATCGAAATGCAAGACAACCTGGACTGGTCAAAGAAATATTACAGCGAAGAAGCGCAAGCCAAGATCGAGGAGCGCAAACAGTTGTGGTCGCCGGAAAACCAGGAACGCTGGTCGAAGGAATGGTTAGACCTGTTCCGCGATGTGGAAGCGGCGCTCGGCGAAGATCCGGCCAGCGCCAAAGCGCGGGCTTTGGCGGCGCGCTGGAAGAAGCTGGTGGAGGGCTTCACCGGCGGCGATCCGCAAATCACTGCGGGCCTCGGCAAGATGTACCAAGACCGCGGCAACTGGCCGGCCACCATGCAGCAGCGCATGCAGCCGTTCGGCAATAAAAAGGTGTGGGAATTCATCCAGAAAGCCTTCGCTGCCGGAAAGGCTTAGAGCTTTTTCAACGCTCGGCGGAAAGTCAGCGCCAGGTGATAGGAACGTTTTCAGTCCCACTCCCTGGCTACCCTTTGCTCGGGCTTGGCGGATTCTTATCAAATCTCTCGAACACCCCAGCGAGTTCCAGCAGTTTCCTACGCCGGAAGGCTCCGGCAGGTATAATGCCGCGTTATGAATTCAGCGGACTGGCTTCTGCGGCGGACTTACGGGGCGCTTAAGCGCGTATTTCCGAGATGCGGCGTAATTTCGCAGGCGATTGCCTTTAATCTTTTTCTGGCGTTTTTCCCGACGCTGCTCATTGCCGTGGCTTTGGCGACCAGCAGGATTGGCGGCCGCACGAGCTTGTTCGAACTAATTGGGGATCTTACGCAGTTTTTGCCGCCCGGAAGCCAGGGCATCGTTTCGGAATTCCTGGTGAAGCGCGGACCGGATGCCTGGAAGATTGCGGCGCTGGGCTGGACCGGAACCTTGCTGGCTGGCTCCCAGGTGATGAAGTTGGTGATGCATGGAATTCACACCATCTATGGAGACACGGAGGAGCTCAACTTTCTGCACCGGCAAGTTCGCGGCTTGCTGCTGCTGCTGGTCACGATGGCTCCGCTCTTGGCGGCGGCCATCCTCGGTATCCTGGGTAGGCCGCTGCGCCGATGGATTGCCCATGAAGTCGGTAAGCACACCATCCTGCAGGGATGGTGGAGTATCTTTTTCCCCGCCGCGACGATCCTGCTTTCCATGATGGCACTGACGGTGATTTACCGCGTGGCGCGGCCTCGGGAGGACAGCATGCGCAACGTTCTGCCCGGTGCCATGGTCGCGACGTTACTATGGTGGCTGGTGGATGTGCTGTTTGGCATTTATGTGCGCCGCGTGCCGTACAGCGTCGTGTATGGCGGCCTCGCCGCCGTCATCGGCTTGATTATTTGGATGCAGCTTTCCGCCGTGATTGTTTTCCTCGGCGCTGCGTGGAACGCGGAGATGGCGGAGAGCCGCAAAAGAGTGCGAGCCTATGCATGAACAGATTGTCCGCGTGGAATGCTATTCCCGATATAAGGCGGGCGAGCGTCCCTCGCGTCTGAAGCTGAAGGACAGGGCCAGGGAAGTCGTGGCCATCGAGGACCGCTGGTATTCCCCGGGAGCGACATACATTCGCTTGCTCTTGGACGATGGCGACCGTTACGTGGTTCGCCATGAAGAAGCGCAAGACGTCTGGACTCTGGCCGGATATCGGGCAGATCGGGCAGTCGGGCAGTAGATGATTGACACCAAAATTGTGTCAAGCGTATAGTCAAATCACCTGGTAGCAAAGCATCCCGTGGCTTCGTCTCTCCCAGGCTTCGCAGACTGTGCAGGATGTGGGTTTCTGAAGGGCAGGATGTTCGATTCACTGCTATTCCCCGGGTTCCGCACCGCCATTTTGGTAGTTTCAGCTTGCTGTGTGTCGGTTTCCGCTAGCCACCTCTCCGCACAGACTCCCCCGCCGCCTGCAGCGCCACCGGATGCACCCGCGAAAACAGAGGCAACGGCGAAAGAGCCCGCGGCTGCCCAAAACGAGGAAGTCTCCAGCCACGATACCCCGGCCACTTTCAAGGTGCGTGTAAACCTGGTGCTGGTCCGCGTGGTGGTTCGCGACGCGAAAGGCAATATCGTCCCCAATCTCAAGAAGGAAGACTTTCAGCTCTTCGACAACAAAAAGCTTCAGACAGTTTCTTCGTTCAACGTGGAAACGCCGGAAACTCGCACGGCTTCGGCTTTGGCATCAAAAACTTCGGAGGCTTCTTCGTCAAGCGCGGATGTTGCCGGGGGCAAAGCTGTTGTTCTGCCGCAGCGATTTGTCTCCATGGTCTTCGATGACGTCCATCTTTCGATGGAAGATGCCGTATTCGTTCGCGATTCGGCAAGTCGTTTCTTCGAGTCCACTGCACCCAGCGATCGCGTTTCGCTGAACACGACCTCCGGCCAATTGACGCAGGAATTCACCGATGATCGCGGCAAGCTCGCCAACGCCTTGCTGGGAATCCTGCCGCGTTCCGTATCCGCACAGATTCACCAGTGTCCTGACGTGAATTATTACCAAGCCGACTTGATCGTGAACAAGAACGACGTGCAAGCAATGGCGGTGGCCGCGGCAGACGCGCTCCAGTGCGCGTTTAACGGCGATCCCAGGATGATGGCGGCGGCTCAGAGTTTGGCGCAATCCCAGGCCACTACCACGCTGGCGCAGGGAGATAACGAAACAGAGTATTCCTACAGACATTTGGAAGAAGTCATACGGCGCTTGGCAAGCATGCCCGGACAAAGAGTGCTAGTTCTGGTATCGCCTGGATTTCTCTCCACGACTCTCCAGTCCGAAGCCTCCGAAATAGTGGATCGGGCGACTCGCGCTAATATCGTGATCAACACGATTGATGCGCGCGGCCTCTACGTTCCCGACGTGATGGGGGATATCGCCAATCCGCCACCGACCCAGAGCCCCAGTACCGGCGGCTTCAAGACTTCTTATCGTGTGGCGGCGCAATTCGCGCAAGAAGATGTTCTGGCGCAGTTGGCCGATGGAACTGGCGGAAAGTTCTTTCACAACCGCAACGACGTGGATGAAGCCATGCGCCAGGCGGGCGCGGCGCCGGCGTATTCCTACTTGCTTGGATTCTCGCCGCAAAACCTGAAAATTGATGGTCGGTTCCACACCCTGAAAGTCACCCTTGCCAATGGCAGCAAGGAAAAACTGGAAATCCAGGCACGGCACGGTTACTTCGCGCCCAAGACGCTCATGGACCCCGCGGAATCGGCAAAACTGGAGATTCAAGAAGCTTTGTTCTCGCAAGACGAGATTCGCGATCTGCCGGTGGAGTTCCAAACACAGTTTTTCAAAAAGGATGATGCGCAAGCGCGTTTAGCGGTCCTAACGCACTTCGACTTGAAGGGCATCCACTTCCAGAAAGCGCTGGGGCGCAACAACGATCAATTGACGATCGTCACCGGCCTTTTCGACGAGAATGGAAATTTTGTCACCGGCCTTTCCAAAACCGTGGACATGAAGCTGCTTGATACCACCTACAACAAACTGAGCCGCTCGGGTTTCACCGTCAAGAGCAGTTTCGACGTGAAGCCGGGCACCTACCTCGTGCGCTTGGTGGTTCGAGACGGCTTGGGAGCGCAGATGGCGGCCCGTAACGGGGCCGTGGTTATTCCTTATTGAAGTGGCTTTTTGAAGTGAAGGTCAGTGTGGTGGGGGAAATATGAACACGCTAATAAGTCTCAAGCGAACAATTCGACTCACTGTGTGGCTAGCTGCCGGAACGATGTGTGCGCTTCCTGCACCTGTGCGCGGGCAGGACCAGCCGCCTGGGCCAACGCCACAGGCGGCCGCACCCGCGGAGCAGGCTTCAGGCGTCATGATCAAGAAGGAGTCCAAGCTGGTGCTCGTCGACTCCGTGGTGACGGACAAGAAGGGCAACTACGTCCGCGACCTGACCCAGAATGATTTCAAGGTCTTCGAGGATAACAAGGAGCAGCAGGTTTCTACTTTTTCCACCGGCGCGGACGCGGCGACCCAAACCAACGGACAACGCCGGTATTTGATTTTGTTTTTCGACAACGCGACGATGGGCCCGCCGGAGCAGATCCAGGCAAGAGGCGCGGCCGCCAAATTCATCGCGGCGAACGCCGGCCCTGATCGCTTGATGGCGGTTGTGGATTTCGGCGGCGCGCTGCGCATCGTGCAGAATTTTACGGCCAACCCGGATGTGCTCCGCGCAGCGGTATCGGGAATCAAGAATTCGTCGGTCGATCCAAACGCGCCTGCTTCCGACGCGTCTGTCACCGTCGCGTCGACAAGTCTGCCTTCGTTTGGCCCGGCCCTCGGCAACGCCGAAGCGGATTTTGGAGCGCGCAGCATGTTGCTGGCGATCCGCAGTTTAGCGAAAAATCTCCGGACGGTCCCGGGCCGAAAAATGGTGGTGCTGTTTTCCGGCGGGTTCCCGCTGACCCAGGAAAGCCAATCGGAATTGACGGCCACGATTGATGCTTGCAACAAGTCGAATGTGGCCGTTTACGCGCTGGACGCTCGTGGCTTGGTGGCGCCCACTCCTGGTGGAAGTTCCCGCAGGAGCGCAACCACGGGCAAGGCTCAAGCTGCTGCAAACCACGTTCCCGCGAGAAAAACTTCTAGCCGCCCGCATCTGGTCCTCGCAGCTTATCCGCCCATGGCTATGCCTGATCCACAGAGACCGGGTGGTGGCGGCGGTGGTGGTGGTGGTGGTGGTGGGACAGGTGGAGGCGGGGGCGGCGGTCGCGGCGGCGGCACAGGAGGAGGCACTGGTGGAGGTGGCGGTAAGGGCGGGTCTGGAGGAAGTGGGGGCACCGGAGGCGGCGGCAAAGGCGGCACCGGCGGAGGCACAGGTGGTGGCGGATCCCGTGGTGGCGCGGGCACTAGCGGCAATCCCTCCTCTAATAATTACAACAATTCGCCCTACAACCAGCCGCGAACCATCGTGCCGCCATTCCCACCTTCGGCTTCGACCAACCAGCAGATTTTGGCCGCTCTGGCAGAAGGAACGGGGGGTTTCACCATTTTCAACACCAACGATTTGCTGGGCGGACTCGAGCGCATCGGCCGAGAACAAAACGAGTTTTATATTCTCGGCTATGTCCCCGGTGACACCCCGGAGGGAAGTTGCCACACGCTGAAAGTGAAGCTGAACCGTGGCGGACTGAACGTGCGTTCGCGCAGCGGCTATTGCAACACGCGTTCCGCAAACGTTCTCGAAGGCAAGCCGCTGGAAAAGCAGCTCGAATCGCACGCTACGGGCTCGCAAACCGGTTCGATTCATGGTGCGTTGCAGGCGCCCTATTTCTACACCGCGCCGGAAACGGCGCGCGTGAACGTGGCGATGGAGATTCCCACGGACACCTTTCAATTCAACAAGGATAAAGGAAAGTATCACGCCAACTTGAACGTGCTGGGCATCGCTTACCGCGGGGATGGAACGGTCGGAGCGCGATTCAGCGATACCGTCAATGTGGACTTGGAAAAGGACGAATGGAAAGAATTCACCAAAGCACCCTATCACTACGAAAATCAATTCGACGCCACACCGGGCGCCTACAAACTGACAGTCGTTCTGAGCGCCGGCGGCGATGCCTTTGGAAAATTTGAATCACCGCTGGCCATCGACCCGTATGACGGAAAACATTTCAGCCTCGGCGGAGTGGCGCTCACCAATTCCGCGCAAAAGCTGAACGATATTCCGACCGGCTTGGACTCCGTTTTGCTCGAAGACCGTACCCCGCTGGTGGTTAAAGGCATGCAAATCGTTCCGTCGGCCAGCAATCGCTTCAAACATACCGACACGGTCGTTCTATACTCGGAAATCTATGAACCGCTGTTGACCTCGGCGAACCCGCCGATGGTGGCCATGGCTTACCGGATTTTTGACCGAGCCACCAACAAAGAAATGTTTTTCACCAATATCGTTCGCGCCGATGATTTCATTCAGAAAGGGAATCCCGTGATTCCCGTGGGCATGAAGGTGAAAGTGGACGACTTGAAACCCGGTTCCTACCGGTTGGTGATGCAGGCCGTAGACGCCGTAAAAAATCACGCACCGGACCGGACCGTGGAGTTCGAAATAACGGAGTGAGGGGTTCTTTTGGAGTGCGGCGGCTTGCTTCCGTTGAGCCTCGAAGGGCCGCCGCTTTTCTTCCCAGCGCGATTTCGCTTAGCAATTTCGAAGGTCTCGGCAGCCGGAAAAGCGGTAGCAAGCTCCCGCACCCCCCAATCCCCACGTGTAAGTCCTTGCACACCTGTACTTTAGGCGGTGGTAGGGATTCGACACTGCGCTTCGACTTCCGCAACTTCTATCCCGGGGAGGGGTTATTCTAAATTATGACCGGCCGCCCAGCCGAATCTGCGATCGAGCAGGAGAGTGCTATGAGGCTGTCAGCGAGTCCCGCCTTCGCTTTTTTTCCGAAGTCTCGCGCGATTTCAGCTACCCCGCGGTCATTTCTAGCCGTGGTGCTTTCCTTCGTTTGTCTTTTTTCGCTTGGCGTGGATTTGCCTGCCCTGGCCGCGGTCCCCGCGGCGGCAAAAGAAAAGAAGCCAAAGTTCGATCCTTCTCTGAAAGGACTGCCCATTACCGAACTTAGCGCCGATGAGGCCATTCTTCATGCGCTCAACCGCCTTGCGTACGGCCCGCGTCCCGGCGATCTTGAACGCGTCCGGCAGATGGGCTTGGCCAAGTGGATCGAGCTGCAACTGAATCCCAACTCGATCGACGACCGCTCGCTCGATGCCCGCCTCGCGGATTATCCTACGCTCCACCTCTCCACCACGAAATTGATACAGGAATATCCACAGCCCAAACAAGCGGAGAAGCAAGCCGAGAAACAGGCGCACGCGCAGCAAAACCAGAGCCGGTCCGATGCGGCTGCCTCGGTAGTCGAAAAAGATATGCAGCCTGCCGCCGGGCCAGCGGCGAATACGGCAAATTCAGAAACTCCCGCCGCCACTCCCGTTTCCGTGCCGGACAACCCAAACGCACCCGCGCCCATGAAGCAACAAGCGCCGGGAAAGCGCGACTTTTTGGGAGGCGGCGACCCCAACAATGTTCCGCGTGCTATCGCCGAGGACAGCAAGAGGCCGCCGCGCATTGTTGCCGAATTGAGCATGGCCAAGGTGACCCGCGCGATTTACAGCGAGCGGCAGCTGCAGCAGGTCATGGACGATTTCTGGTTCAACCACTTCAACGTGTTCGCGGGCAAAGGCGAAGACCGCTACTACCTCACTTCGTATGAACGCGACGTGATTCAGCCGCGAGCTTTGGGAAAATTCAAGGATTTAGTGACGACAACGGCCAAGAGTCCGGCGATGCTTTTCTACCTGGACAATTTTCTGAGCGCGGATCCTCGCGCCGCGGAGCGCCAAGCCATGCAGCGCGCCATGCGCCAGACTCGCTATGGAAGGCCGTGGCCCCCGCGAGCGCCGGCCAATCCGCAGCAAGCCAAGAAAAATGAGCGGGGGCTGAACGAGAATTACGGCCGCGAATTGATGGAGCTGCACACGCTCGGCGTCGATGGCGGCTATACGCAGAAGGACGTCACGGAAGTGGCGCGCTGCTTCACTGGCTGGACGATCGAGAAGCCCCGGCAGTACGCGGATTTCAAATTTGACGAACGGCTGCACGATCCCGACCCGAAAATCGTACTAGGAAAGAAAATTCATGCCGGCGGGATGAAGGACGGCGAGCATGTGATCGACCTGCTCGTGCATCATCCCAGTACGGCGAAATTTATTTCCACCAAGCTGGCGCGGCGGTTTGTTTCGGATAGTCCGCCGCCGGCGCTGGTCAGCCGCATGGCCGAGACGTTCCAATCAAGCGATGGCGACATCAAAGCGGTGCTGCACACCATGATCTGGTCGCCGGAATTCTGGTCGCGGGAAGCGTACCGCGCAAAGATCAAGACGCCTTTCGAGTTGGTGGTTTCCGCCGTGCGCGCGCTGGGCACGGACGTGGATACGCCCATGCCGCTGGTGCAATGGGTCGCGCGAATCGGCGAGCCGCTGTATCAATGCCAGCCGCCGACGGGTTATTCGGATAAGGCCGATACGTGGGTGAACACTGGCGCTTTGCTGAACCGGCTGAACTATTCGCTCGCCCTGGCCGGAAACAAGATGCGCGGAGCGCGCAGCGATGTGCCTTCGCTGCTGGGCGTGGATGCCTCGGAGGACCCGAAGGCGGCGCTGGATCGCGCCGTGCAAGTGTTCCTTGGTGGGCAAGCGGGACCGACGACGGTGGAGACGCTCGAGAAACAACTCGATAACCCGCAAGTTTTGCAAGCCAAGCTGGATGACCCGCACAAACAAGTGGATTTGGGAGTCGTCGCCGGCTTGGTGCTGGGCGCGCCAGAATTTCAGCGCCGCTAATTGCCATTTTTCGCGTGTCATCCTGAGCGAAGCGAAGGATCTGGAGCGTAGTGAGTGGTCGAGGTTGAAGCGAACGCTCAGATTCTAGGGGCCGCAAAGAAAGCCGCCCTCAGATTGACATCACCTTAGGAAGTCAGGTCCAGGACACGGCAAGGCCGCGCATTAGTAGCGATGGCCGGGAGTTAGTCACATGAGCTACAAATGCTGTGAAGGCGTACGCGGTCTGAAATTTTCGCGGAGGTATTTCTTGAAGCAGGGCGGCGTGGCCATGGTCGGCCTGAGCGCTATGCCGGCGTTTTTGCAGCGCGCGGTCGCGGCGACGCCGATGCCGAACAAAAACCAGCTCGTCGTGTTGTTTCAGCGCGGCGCCGCGGACGGATTGAACATTGTGGTGCCTTTCGGCGAGCCGAATTATTACCGTATGCGTCCGACGATCGCGATTCCCCAGCCCAAGCGCGGCGTCACCGATGCGGCCATCGACCTTGACGGATTTTTCGCTTTGCACCCCAGCCTCGCGTCGCTCGAGCCGTTGTTTCACAAGAATCAACTGGCTATTGTGCACGCCGCGGGCTCGCCCGATCCCACGCGTTCGCACTTCGACGCACAAGACTTCATGGAATCCGGCACGCCGGGACTGAAATCCACGGAAGACGGCTGGCTGAACCGCGCGCTCGCAGCCGCGCCGGAAGAACAGGCTTCGCCATTTCGCGCCGTGGCCATGGGACCGAATCTTCCGCGCATGTTGCATGGCGCCGCGCCCGCCATTGCGCTGCCGGATTTGAAACAATTCAAAGTGATGGCGCAAGCTCCCGGAACGGGCCAAATGGTCGAAGGCGGCTTTGAAGCCATGTACTCGCAGACCGTGGATCACGCTTTGCACGGAACGGGCACGGAGACGTTTGAGGCCATCGATCTCTTGCGTAAAGCGGACCCCAGCAAATATCAGCCGGAAAATGGCGCGCAATATCCGACGAGCCGGCTGGGGCAGAGCTTGCAGCAGATTGGGCAACTGCTCAAAGCGGACATCGGCGTGGAAGTTTTATTTGTCGATTGCGGCGGCTGGGACAATCACGTCAATGAAGGAGGCGTGCAAGGACAACTATCCAATTTGCTCAAAGACCTTGGCCAGGGACTCGGGGCGTTTCATCAGGACATGGGCGATCGCATGCAGAACATTGTTTTCGTGACCATGAGCGAATTTGGCCGCACCGCCAAGGAAAATGGCAATCACGGCACCGATCACGGCCATGCGAATTGCATGTTGGTCATGGGCGGGGACGTGAAAGGCGGCCAGGTTTATGGCCGATGGCCCGGGCTGAACGATCACCAGCTCAACGAAAGCCGCGACCTAGCGCTGACCACGGATTTTCGCTCAGTAGTCGGAGAAATCCTCACCAAGCACATCGGCGTCGAAGACTTGAATCCTGTGTTCCCCGGCTTCGACAACAACGCTCGGAAATTCCTGGGCCTCGTTCGAGCTTGAATTCGGGAAACCGCCCAACGTGTAACAGTTTTTGAACACGCCAAAGCTTTCATAGCCTCCATTCAGCGCCTGTGTGGGCTTCGCGCCGTTTGCTGGTCCTGATCGTTTCGCCCTGGGAAAAGGGCTAAATCACTCGGCGGTCTTTAGTTCGCGGATCCAGATGTTGCGGTAGCGCACCGGATGGTTATGATCCTGCAGCGCCAGCGGCAATTTTTCTGGTTGAGGTTCATATGGCGGGCGCTTGCCATTAGCCGTCGGGCCGCTCAATTCCACGTTGTCCTGCACCAGCACGTCGTTGTGAAAAACGGTTTCGCGCGCGGGGCGAACCAGCCTCCCGTCTTTATCAAAGCGTGGTCCGTGGAAAACGATATCGTAAGTCTGCCACTGGCCCGGTGGACGCGAAGCGTTCACCAACGGAGGGTATTGGCCATAGATTGCCCCGGCTTGGCCGTCTGCGTAAGTCGTGCTTTGGTAGGAGTCCAGGACTTGCGTCTCGTAGAGACCTTGCAAGAAGACGCCGCTATTTCCGCGGTCCTGGCCCTCGCCTTTCGCGGGCGCGGGTTCGGAAAATTCCACATGCAACTGGCAATCGCCAAAAGCTTCGCGCGTGTAAATGTATCCCGTCTTTGGCACCACTTCGAAATAACCGCTCTCGACTTTCCATTTCGCCGCGCTGCCGTCTTTGTGCGCCCACTTTGAGAGGTCTTTGCCGTCAAAGAGCACTACGGCGTCAGAAGGCGGGCGTCCCGGCGAATCTGGAGTGCTCGCTGTTCCGGGATCGATCACTGGTGGCAGCGGGCGATTGAGATCATGAATTTTCCATTTGGTATCTACTTGCGCGTAACAGATTGCGGGCACGACGGCGAGCGCCAAAGCACCAATTGTAGCGAATGGGGTTTTTCGCATTGTTTGCACCTCACAAAGAGATTGCGGGATTGTACCCCGGTTTGGGAAGAAAAGCGGCTCGAAGAAAGGTCACAATTTCGGTTTCCGACCGTCGTCTTGCCATGTGAGCCAAGGAGCCATGGCTTCTTCTTCAAAGAAATATTCAAGGGCACGCAAGGCTTCGGCGGTGGTGACATTCCAGGAAGCCGCGTATTCGTCGCGTTGGCCATTCGACAAATAATACTCAATGACTGCTTTCTTTGGCCCGCTATACAGCGGATTACGGGTGGAGAATCCCGCGTCGCCTTCATGGCGCAAGTACGTCAGCCACGCAGCTTCACCATTAATCAGCGCCGAGATGGCCGGCCAGCCAGCCGTGTGCTGCAGCCAAACTTCCGCAAATTGTGCGCGGCGTATTTGTGTGAGTCGCAGGCGAAGTTCGTCCAAGTCGGTGACTTCGTACAGGACCTTGTTGATCTTCAGTTCCACGAGCTTTGTTCCGAACGGCTGGAGGGCTAGCGAGATCTTCTCACATCCAGCTTGGGGCTGGAAGAAAAGCGGCGGCCCTTCGAGGCTCAGGGCAAGCTAGCTACGGAAAAGCGGGAGCTTTCGGCTGCGCTCAGGGTAAACAAGCTCCAGCACTCCTTTTACTGACCACTGAAAACAAAAACTATTTCAGTTGGTGGCGCCTTCGCGGATGCGCATGCTGTAGAAAGAGCGGTAGACGAATACAAAAGAAACGACGAAGAACGCGGCCGCGAGAATGTGCGTCAGGCCGCTGCCCTGCGCCACGGTCATTTGCACGGCGAGTTCGACGGCCAGCAGGCCGAAGAGCGTCGTAAACTTGATGACCGGGTTGAGGGCGACAGAAGAAGTGTCTTTAAAGGGGTCACCGACGGTGTCGCCTATCACGGTGGCGTCGTGAAGCGGCGTGCCTTTTTGCTTGAGCTCGACTTCGACGATTTTCTTGGCGTTGTCCCAGGCGCCGCCGGCGTTGGCCATGAAGATGGCTTGATAGAGGCCGAAGATGGCGATGGAAAAGAGATACCCGATGAAAAAGAACGGTTCGACGAAAGCGAAAGCCAGAGTGGCGAAGAACACGGCGATGAAAATATTCAACATGCCTTTCTGCGCGTACTTGGTGCAAATCTCGACAACCTTTTTGCTGTCGGCGATGCTGGCGGCAGCGGCGCCTTCGAGCTTGATATTGGCTTTAATGAATTCGACGGCGCGGTAAGCGCCGGTGGTCACGGCTTGCGTGCTCGCACCGGTGAACCAGTAAATCATGGCGCCGCCGGTCACGAGGCCGAGAACGAAAGGCGCGTGTAGGAGCGAAAGATTGTTGACGTTTTCCGTTAAGCCTTTGGTGAGCGCCATGATGATGGAGAAAATCATTGTGGTCGCACCGACGACCGCCGTACCGATAAGCACCGGTTTCGCTGTGGCCTTAAAAGTGTTGCCCGCGCCGTCGTTGGCTTCCAACATTTCCTTGGCGCGCTCGAAATTGACGTCGATGTTGTGGTCCTTCTTGAGTTCCTGCTTGATGTTGGGTACTTGTTCGATCAGCGAAAGTTCATAGACGGATTGCGCGTTGTCAGTGACCGGACCGTAGGAATCGACGGCAATCGTGACCGGACCCATGCCGAGAAATCCGAAGGCTACCAGACCAAAGGCAAACACGGCCGGTGCCAGCATGAGATGTGCGAGCCCCAAATTGCTGATCAAGAAGCCGAGAGACATGAGCAGCACCATCGCCAGGCCAATGTAATAGGCGGAAAAATTGCCAGCGACGAAACCGGAAAGAATGCCGAGCGATGCGCCGCCCTCTTCGGCGGAGGTCACGACTTCCTTGACGTGGCGCGACTCCGTGGAAGTGAACACTTTCACCAGCTCTGGAATGATGGCGCCGGCAAGCGTGCCGCAGGAAATAATCGTCGCCAGCTTCCACCACTGCGAAGCATCCCCTCCAAGTGCGGGAATGATCAGAGAAGAAATAACGTAAGTTAAAGCGATGGACACAAACGAAGTGATCCAAACGAGGGAGGTCAGCGGCGCCTCGTAATTCATTTTGTCAGCGTTGCCGTACTTGGCGCGGGCGATGAAGCTGTTGATGAAGTAGGCAGCCGCACTGGCAATTAGCATCACGATGCGCATCACGAAGATCCACACCAGCAACTGGACTTGCACGGTGGGATTTTTCACCGCCAACAAAATAAAAGTGATGAGCGCGACGCCGGTTACGCCGTAAGTCTCAAAGCCATCGGCGCTGGGGCCCACCGAGTCGCCGGCGTTGTCGCCGGTGCAGTCGGCGATGACGCCGGGATTGCGCGCGTCGTCTTCTTTAATTTTGAAGACAATTTTCATGAGGTCGGAACCGATGTCGGCAATTTTTGTGAAAATGCCGCCAGCGATGCGCAGCGCGGCCGCACCGAGCGATTCGCCGATGGCGAAGCCGATGAAACAGGGTCCGGCATAGTCGCCGGGAATGAAGAGCAGGATGAAGAGCATCATCAGCAGCTCCACGCTGATGAGCATCATGCCGATGCTCATGCCGGCTTGCAGTGGCGTGCTGTAAATCGGATAGGGCTTGCCGCGCAGGGAAGCGAAAGCCGTGCGGGAGTTGGCGAAAGTATTTACGCGAATGCCGAACCAGGCGACGCCGTAACTGCCGCCGATTCCCACAAGACTGAAAATCAAAATGATCGGCAAAGTGACCGCAACCGGAGGCACGGGAGCGAGCCAGCCAAAGTACATGACAATCACAACGGCGATAAACACCCACAAGATCAAGAGGAATTTTCCCTGCGTGAAAAGGTAAGTCTTGCAAGTTTCATAGATCAGCTCGGATACGTCGAGCATCGATTTGTGGACGGGCAGATTTTTCAGGCGCGAATAGATCGCTAAACCAAAACCCAAGCCAAAAATACAAATGACGATGCCGAAGAGCAGGAGCTTGTGGCCGTCGATACCGAGAAAAGTGACCTGGGAGAGGTCGGGCAACTTCAAATTGGCTTCGCCGCCGGCTTCGTCAGCGAAAGCCGATGCGGCTCCCAGCAAAGTGAGGGCGGCCGCAGCACCAAACTTGGCGAATCTACAGCTCAAGGACCAGGCGTTAGCCAGCCAGGTATGCATTCAGAATCCTCCGTAGGTCATTTCTTCAAAGGGCATTCACAAGGCAACTGCTTGCCGGGACAGTCATTTCCGGCACACTTTTTCGACCAAGCGCCGTTTGGCGCGACCGAAGAGCGAATTGTTCAAATTCCACCAGGAAGAGGCGGCCACGCACCGACCCCAGACTACCCCAATTGGGTCGGCGAAGCGCCTCAAAGACGAAGCGCAAGGGCTGCACAAAACGCCGATTTATAACATTTTTAGCAAAGGCCGGTCAAACCGGCCACTTTTGAAAAAACGCCACAGCCCCGTGTCACCTCGGATACTGAACCGAGACGCGGATGCAAAGCGATGGTAACATGCCACAATCATTCCAGGGCGAACGATCCCAGCTGGTCGAGGGGCTATGAGAGAGAAACCAGTGCTGGATGCGGCGCCGAGTACCGCCGCAGTCTGTTACTTGCGTCACAAGCGAACCGGACTCGGAAGTTCTGACCACAAGGCTGGACCAACGGTGACGCCGCGCGCATGAGACATCATTTTTTCATTACCGGCACGGACAGTGGTGTGGGTAAGACCGTCCTTTCGGCGCTGTTGTGCGCGGCGCTCGACGCCGTGTACTGGAAACCGATCCAGACGGGCACGCTCGAAGGCTCGGATCGTGTCACCGTCATGCGGCTTGCGGGGATTGGCACGGATCGAACGCTCGATGAGGTGTACAAGTTCGTGCCGCCGGTTTCACCGGACCTGGCGGCGCGCTGGGCGGGAGTGGAAATCGATCTTGGGCGCGTCAGCATGCCCAGCAGCTTGGTGAACGATTGGCTGATTGTGGAAGGCGCCGGCGGAGTGCTGGTGCCCATCAACCAAAAGCAGTTTGTGCTCGATCTCATGGTGAAATTCAAGTTGCCGGTGATCGTGGCGGCGCGCAGCGCGCTGGGCACGGTGAATCACACGTTGCTGACGTTGGCTGCGCTGCATGCGGCCGAGCTACCGGTGCATGGCGTGGTGTTGATCGGCGATCAGAACCGCGAAAACCGGGAAACCATCGAACGGTTCGGACATGTCCGTGTGATCGGCGAAATCCCCAAGCTTCCCAATCTTCACCGCACGGCGCTAATGCAGGTTTTTATGAATCATTTCGATCGCGCCGCGTTTTCGCAATAGTCAAACGCGGAACTTGCGGCTTCTCTAAAGGCCACCGCCGCACCTAAATCGGACGAATTCTTAAGGTGTGCGGTTGAGATCCTGCGCTCCGTAAACCCGTTCGGGGCGCAAAAAGGAGCGCGGGCGCTCGGGATAACAATCGGGACGAGGGGCAGCGCTTGGAGCATGGCGTGCCAGTTGCTGCGAACGAATCGGAGGAATTGCCTTTGGCCACGGGTTTGAACGGATGGAAACAGAAAGTCGTGGCCTTTGCGGGCGGACTCGGTGCGCCGGGGCTTTTTCTGATTTCCTTTCTGGACTCTTCGGTGCTGACGTTTCCGGTCATCAATGATTTGCTGCTGATTGAGTTGTCGATTCAACATCCGGCGCGGATGCCGCTGTATGCGTTCCTGGCGGCGCTGGGATCGGTGCTGGGTTGCGTGCTGCTGTATTTCATCGCGCGAAAGGGCGGGGAGGCCCTATTCCATCGCAAAGCGGGAAAGCACGCGCATGCGATTCGGCATTGGGTGGAACGCAACGGGTTCGTGGGGATGTTGATTGCGGCGCTGCTGCCGCCACCGACGCCGTTCAAGATTTTCGTGTTTGCCGCAGGCGTGTTTGAGGTGCCGCTGTTTAGTTACACATCGGCGATTACGATTGCGCGGTTGTTTCGGTACTTCGGAATCGGGTACCTGGCGATACGGTACGGTGCGGACGCCATGCCTTATCTCATGCACCACAAGCTGCAAGTGACGGCTTTCGTGATTTTGCTGGTGATTGTGAGCTATGTCCTGTCGCGAGTGTTGCTTCGGCGGCGAGCGCCTTCTGGCGATGTAAATTAGTTGGGGCGACCTCCCCCGGGCATTTCGTATCGATATCAAAACAAAAGAGTTGGGAAATTTGCAATTTGTAAAAGGCTTGATTCAGGAGGACATGTCCTTCAAGGATCAAAACGCGCCAAGCGAAGAACGAGGTCGGACGAAAGAAAAGCGGAATCAATGATTTAGCGGTTGGCGGGCGTTATTGCCACCAGAATTCTCGCGAGGCGGAGTCCCAGGCCAGCTCTTGGGAGAGGATTTTGCCGGAAGGATCGGTTTCGATTTGGGCATGGACACGTAAACCGGGTTTGGCGTCGGACGAGTAGGGGAAGGCGCGCAAGATGATGCGGAAGCCGTCGGGAGTCTTCTCGACGGTGGCTTTGGGGAAGCGGGCGACTTGGAGGAAGCGGCGGGCCACGGCGGTGTCGCGAGCGGCGTCGAGGGCGGGGCTAGGTTCGGGCTTGTAGGAAGTGATGGCGGAGTCGGGGTCGAAGGCGGCGGCGGGGCCGACGTCGGCTTCAACATCGAGGAGGGCGCTTGCGGTTTCGACAATGCCGTGCCAGCGGAAGGGGGAGCCGGATTCGGGAATGGCGGCAACGTGGCGAGGGGATTCACCGTGGTAGCTGCGCGATTCCAAGACGGCGACGGCATTGCCGTGGAGAACGAAGCGCAAGACGATATAGAGAATCATGGCGGCGAGCGCGACGGACGCGCCCACTTTGCCGCGCGGACCTTTTGATTTGGCGCCGATCTCCTCGGTGATGAGGCCGCTGAGCAGGGGGAGAAGGATTCCGGCGAGGAGAATTCCCATAATCCAGAGATCGAGATGCGGGAGCCAGTCGAGGGCGAAGCGGTGCGGGGAGAAGGGCCAGAAAAGTTCGATGCCGGTGCTTTGGCAGAGATCCATTAGTAGATGGAGGAGGGCAGCGGAGAGTGCAGCGAGGAAGAGGGGAACTGGCGGAATTTGTTTGTCCTGGGGCTCGTGCTTGCGGAGGAAGACGAGAAGCGTAACCAACAAGCTAAACGAGATTGTCGCGGTGAATGAATGACAGTACGTGCGATAGAAGGTGAGGAAGGCGGAAGGTCCGGCGAATTTACTGAGGACGTCGATGTCGGCGATGGTGCCTGCGAGGACCATGGTGATTGTGGCAGAGCGAGCGGCGCGGGGAAAGGCGGCGCGTTTTAGGGTGTAGGCGGCTAGGGCGTGGGTTAGCGGATCCATGGGTAGAGTTATCTCATGAAAGCAGTTTTTTAGGATGGCGTGTAAGTTATTGGACGAATTTCATTGAAGACCAAGCAAGCCAGGTAAGACATGCAGAGAAAAGACTCGCGGATTTTGCGGTGGTACGACGGAAAGAGAAAAAAACCGTTCTGCAGACCGGCCACTACGCTAGGACCAATCGGCGATTAGGAGTGGGCGCCGGGAACTAGGAGTTTTAGGGCGCGGGGGACGATTTTGAATTCGACGGGGAGGCGAGCTAGGGCCTCGCCGTCAACTTGGGCGTAGAGGGGGTTTTTGTCGAGCGGCTCACAGATGACGGCGTCGGCTTTTTGGAAGTGGACGCCTTCGGTGCCGCGAAGATTGCCGGTCCAAAGCGATGGCAAGTAGCTCAGATAGCGGAGGCCGCTTTGCGTAGTGAGAGCCATGATTTCGAATTGATCTTCGAAAAGGTCGGCGCCGGTGGTGATTTTGAAGGGGCCGCCGTAATTCTTGGTGCGGCCAACGATGGCCAGCGAGGCGTCGAGTTTTTGCCCGCCGATAAAAATGCGGAAATGGCGAAAATCGTAGCGGAAAACTTCGCGGGCGCCTTGCCACCAGTAAGCCAGAATGCCCAGCCGGGCCTTGAGTTCGAGGTCGAGGGAATAGACGATCATGCCGTCGGGGCCGGCGCCGCCGACGCTGAGAAAATATTTTTTCTTTTCGGGTTGTTCGAGCGGAGTCGCCAGGCCAAGAGCAATTTCTTTCACCGTGCCGCGAACCAGTTTTTCAGCGGCGCTGGGGATGTCCCAGGGCAAGTCCAATTCTTTGGCGAGGATGTTTGCGGTGCCGCCGGGGAGAAGGGCCAGGGGCACGCGGTGGCCGTTCTGGTGGGCGGCAAGGCCATTGATGACTTCATTGAGCGTGCCGTCGCCGCCGCAAGCGATGACGAGACCACGGCCTTCGCTGGCGGCGCGCTCCGCGATTTCCGTGGCGTGGCCGGGGCCGGTGGTTTCGGCTAAATCGGAGTGGATGCCGCCGGCGGCAAAGATGTGGCGAGCCGTATCGAGCGTGCGACGCCGACCATTACCTCCGCCACCGGCGTTGGGATTGTGAATCAGCAAAGCGTTGTTGAGATCAGACGTCATGTTCAGTGTACGGGTCTCCGGTTCGTAGCCTAAACATTCATTCTATATAATGTCAGACGAATTGAGCACACTGTTCTGCCGAGGGTTTCATGGCCAAAGCCGCCCCAGCCAGCGTCAGGAAAGAGATTGAAGAGCTTCGCGAAAAGCTGCGCTACCACGAATACCGGTATTACGTGCTCGACGATCCGGAGATTTCGGACGCGGCGTACGACCGGATGATGAACCGGTTGAAGGAGCTGGAGGCCGCGCACCCGGAACTGGTGACGCCGGATTCGCTGACGGTGCGCGTGGGCGGCGCGCCGCGCGAAGGGTTTACAAAGGTGCAGCATGCGCGGCCGATGCTGAGCCTGGACAATGCGTTTTCCTACGATGCGCTGCGCGAATGGGACCGGCGAGTGCGGGAAGGGAGCGGGCAGGAAAAAATCGAATACATCGCGGAGCACAAGTTCGATGGGCTGAGTATTTCGCTGCAATACGAGGACGGTGTGTTGACGCGCGGGGTTACGCGCGGGGACGGGACGACGGGTGAGGACGTGACGCCGAATGTTAAGACGATCCGGTCGATTCCGCTGCGGGTGGCTGCGGGCGCGCTGAAGAAAAACAAATTGCCGGCGGCATTTGAAGTGCGCGGCGAAATCATGATGACGAAGAAGGCGTTTGAGGCGCTGAACCGGGAGCAGGAGCGAATTGGCGGCAAGATTTTTGTGAATCCGCGGAATTCGGCTGCGGGAGCGGTGCGTGTGCTGGATCCCTCGATCACGGCGGCGCGACGGCTGGATTTTTTTGCGTACTACTTGCTCGTGGATGGCAAAGTGCCGTTTGCAAAGCATTCGGACTCCTTGCAGGCTTTGAAGCAATTACACTTCCGCGCTTCGGACGATTGGAAACTTTGCGTGGGGATCGAAGCGGTGATCGCTTATTGCGAGGATTGGGACGCCAAGCGGGAGAAGCTGGCGTACGAGATTGACGGCGTGGTGGTCAAGGTGAACTCGATTCCCATACAAAATGAACTGGGTTACACGTCCAAGGCGCCGCGATGGGCGATTGCGTTCAAATATCCGGCGCGGCAGGAGACGACGGTGGTCAACGACATCATCGTGCAAGTGGGACGCACGGGGACGTTGACGCCGGTGGCGGTGCTCCAGCCGGTGCAAGTGGGAGGCGTCACTGTCAGCCGTTCCACGCTCCACAACATGGATGAAATCGATAGGCTGGGATTGCAGATTAGCGATACGGTGCTGATCGAGCGTGCGGGAGAAGTGATCCCGCACGTGCTGAAGGTCGTGAAAGAAGGGAAGAACCGGAAGCCGTTTCGCATGCCGAAGCATTGCCCGGAGTGCGGGAGCACGATTCATCACGTCGAGGGGGAAGTGGCGTACCGCTGCGTGAATGCAGCGTGCCCAGCGAAGAGGAAAGAATCGATTCTGCATTTTGCGGGGCGGCACGCGATGAATATCGATGGGCTGGGCGACAAGATTGTGGACCAGCTGGTGGACAAGGGTTTGGTGAAAGATGTCGCCGATCTTTACACCCTGAAGGAACCGGAAGTCGCCGGACTGGAGCGCATGGCGGAGAAGTCGGCGCAAAATTTGCTGGCGGAGATGGCGGCCAGCAAGAAGAATTCGCTGGAGCGGTTGATTTACGCGCTGGGGATTCAGTTTGTGGGCGAGCGGACGGGGCAATTGCTGGCGGAACACTTTTCTTCGCTGGAGGAATTGGCGGCGGCGAAGGAAGAGGAGCTTGAGGAGGTGCCGGAGGTGGGGCCGAAGGTGGCGGCGAGTATTGTGGAATTTTTTTCGGAGGCGGCGAATCGGCAGCTCATCAAAAAGTTACACAAAGTGGGCGTGCATCCGACGGCGGAGAAGCGCGTGGTGAAGAGCCAGAAGCTTGCGGGGAAGAGTTTTGTGTTCACAGGTGGACTGGCGAATCGGTCGCGTGAGGAAGCGGGCGAGATTGTGCAGCAGCACGGCGGGAAAGTTTCCGGCTCGGTGAGCAAGAAGACGGATTACGTTGTAGTGGGCACGGATCCAGGGTCGAAGTATGAAAAGGCCAAAGAACTCCGCGTCACCATCCTCACAGAAGCAGAATTCGATAAGATGTTGGGCCGCGCATGATAGGAAGTAAAGCGCTATTGATTTGGTAAGACCTGCGTTAAACGTCAAAACCCACTGCTTCTTATCGGCGTGGAATTCGGTCTTGTCAACTTGAGCCGAGAACTACCCTGTATTCTTTGACTTCCTTCGCCAATTGGCCGCGGAGTTGGAGGATAAGCCCTCGGATGCGGATTTTGTTGAGCTGAATGCTCTGGACAAGAACTTCCACGACGAGATTATTCCCGCGGAACTCTTTCCCGACTTTTATCAAAAGACAATCGAATACATAGTGCGGTTGGAAGTTCTCGCCGGGAGCGGTAATAGCTAGCGCGAGAATTCAAGTTCGTGCTCTTCTCTTGTATCGTATAATTGTAAATGGCGGGCGGGCCGGGTGATCGCCGGTTCCGGCGGGGGCGCGGCGGCGTAAAGCCGCCTCTACAACGTCGGGGCGGGAGGAAAGTCCGGACACCGTCCTGAGGCACGTTGATCATTTTGCGGGCGTCGTTAAGGCGGCTGCGGAGCGATTGGCGGAACTCTTGACAGGGCAACGCGCCTGGTAACGCCAGGGGGCTGGCCACGCAGGGTCTGCCGAAAGGCAGAGTTGCACGTTTCGGCGTGCGGTGTCCCGACTCAGTCGGGACGCGATGCGGCTGAGCTACGGAAAGTGCCACAGAGAATAGACCGCCGGCGGAGTGAAGCGCGGTGGCATCGCACAGGGAAACCTGTGAGACGTCTTCGAATAGAGGTCGGCTAAAGCGCGGCCTCTACAGCTCGCGACGTTTGGCAAGGGTGAAAAGGTGGGGTAAGAGCCCACCGCTCCGGTGGTGACACCGGGGGCACGGAAAACCCCGCGTGGTGCAAGGCCAAATAGGAGGGGAGAGCCGGCCCGGCTCGATGAGTTAGCGTTCATGCAGTCGACTGCTTTGCGGTCGCCACTCAATGAGCGCGCTCCATTCGCGGTGGCGAGAGCTATCGTCGAACGAAAACCCTCGGGTAGGCTGCTGGATCCCGGCAGCGATGCCGGGACTAGAGGAATGATCGCCGCGTGCGCAAGCTTACAGCTTGCGTGCGGCACAGAATCCGGCTTACAGGCTCGCCCGCTATAATGCTTTTGTTTTGTTAGTCTTAACTTGACTTCCACGCGCTTAGCGTCTATTTTAGCGTCCAGTTCGCCGGAGGTGGACGCTAATGGCACGAGTCAACATCACCCGCCAGGTCAAAACCCTTGCCGGCTGGAAAAACGTCTCGCTCGACCGTGATGGCCGGGGAAGAATCAAGTGGGGGCCCGGGGCCGGCCGGTACATCCTCGAGTGGTATGAGGGTGCGCAACGCAGGCGACAGGCCGGCGGAACGACACCCGCAGAAGCCTTGGAAGCTCAGCGCCGGAAACGCCTTGAACTCGACGCACGCGAGTCCAACGTCGAGTTCCCGGCTCTGAACGAAGGCGAAGACACGTTCCTGCTCCAAACTTTGCTTGCCAACTTTCTCAAAGACATCCGGGCATTCCGCAAACCCCTGACCCACCAGAAATACGAACACGTTCTGGAGCTGTTCTGCGAATACGTGGCGCCGAAGGCGGACGCGCGGCAGATCACCACGGACGACGTCAAGAGATTCCTCGCCTGGAGAAAATCAAAAGGCTTTGATCCCGGCACCACGCTCTACACCGACCGGGTCATCCTGCACAACTTTTTCTCCAAGCTGAAGCTCGACAATCCGGTGAAAGAGGTGCCGCGTCTCCCCCGTTTCCGAAAGAAGCCGGTGGCGTACACCGACTCCGAGCTAAAGAAATTTTTCGCCGCTTGTGATGCCTGGGAGAAGGCATTTTTTGCTTTGGCGCTCTCGAGCGGCTTGCGGCGAGGCGAGTTGAAAACACTGCATTGGTCAGACCTGGACCTTGCCAGAAAGCGTGTCTACGTTACCGCAAAGGGGGAATACCAATTCATTCCCAAGGACTGGGAAGAACGGAGCGTGCCCTTTACACGGGAGGTCGCACAACTCATGAAGAAGCACCCCCACAAGGATGGTTGTCCGCTTGTTTTCCCCTCGCCGAACGGCAAGCCGAATTATCGTTTTCTTCATGACCGGTGCAAGGCCGTTGCCAAGCGGGCCGAACTGAATCCCGACCATTGGTACTTGCACCGCTTCCGGGACACCGCCGCTACGCGATGGCTGCGTGCTGGCATCGATGTTAGGACCGTGCAATCCTGGCTAGGCCACGAGTCCCTCGAGACAACGCAGAAATACCTGGAACCCTCAAACGACACAGAACGCCAGCTTGCGCGGATCGCGCTGCCGCTGTAAGACGTGCGGCTAGCGATCCGTTCATCGAAGCCTTCTTCCATTTCCGTTGCCCGCCGGCCGGGGCGGGTAGCTTTGCCTCGCAAGCCACTCCAGGACCTCCTGCTTCCGAAATCGCAGGTTCGTTTGGATGCGGACGTAAGGAATCAACCCGCGCTGGACGTAGCCATAGATCGTTTTCACATCGATTCTGAGAAGAGCTTCGAGTTCTTTGGCGGTGAGAAGTTCGGGGAGCTGTGCAGCGCTCGTTTGCCCCAACGAATTTGACGTTTGTTGATGTTGGTCCATGGGGATCTCAATCCGTCTCGCCTCTTCGCTCAAACGCTGTCATGCGTTCGGGCTGCCTCCCGGACTGCGTTGCGCCTTCCCCTCGTTCTGATCAGTCTCATCCGCGCATTCTGAATTATCGGTTAAATCTTAGGCACTGTACGCCCGGTGTCAATTAAGCATAAGTGCCGGATCGGCTCTAAATTCTGATGCGCAACACGGATCCCCGGCTCTGCCACCTGAATTCTCGTAAGAGGCTGAGAGCTGTATCGTTGCCTCAGAGAGTAATGGAGGAACCGTTCGTCTGTTCTGTCGAGGCGGTTTTTTTTTTGCCAATTCGGTGTTTCATGGCTAACGTTCGGCACTTTTTGATCACAAAGGGCAGCGTTGCGGGAATCCGAGGCGATTCAAGCCGTCCTCGCAGACACAGCACCACAGTCGTCACCGAGGGCGTAATCAACCGTCTCCCCCAGTCGCACTTTCAGTTCTCTTAACCAGCCCTGCGGACTTAGGCCGTGAATGAGACGACCCAAAAAACCGAGCCGTTGAGCCACGTTGCCTCGGTTGTGGCGAATGTCCTCCCTCGCGACCCTTCCATAGATGGTTAGAAACTCTGTCATGTTGACGGGCTTCGAGAATAGGTAAGTGGCGTGACCCAGCTGAGGCGTTTCTGCGATCACCGCCCTCTCAAGGTCGAAGATATATTCCGACCGAAACAGATACAACCGGCGAGCACGCTCCGAGAGCTGCTTGTAATAGAAAGCGTCGTAGTCCGGCTTCCATGTAATTAGCGATATATCGAAATCGGCCGGGATTCCCAACTCAGCGCAGAGCTTTTCTAGATCGGCTCTCTCAACAGGTGCGGATTCGATGCGGATGCGAATCAGGTCAAGGGCTTCGGAAAATTCACCGAAGCGATGGTGGGTCTTACGAGCCTCAGCGATCTGTTCAGCAATGCTTGAGGGCAGTGCGACTTCGATGCGGCTCGGAAGTGCGGTCTCCCACTGCGCCAGATGCCATGCCCCGGCGCGCTGTTGATATTTGCCGCTCCGAATGAAGGTCGCCTTGAGGCCGATCTTGGCGCCCAGCAGATGCTTCCATTGGTTCCAACTCGCATCCCACAACAGGGGCAAGGACGCTTGGTCGAAGAAGACTTCCAGTTTGCGACGCGAGTCTCGATAGATGGCATGATCCTTGTAGAATTCAACCTTTCGCAGGCGCGCTCGGAAGTGTTCGAACTTTTGCTCTGGCAGAAACGAGAGGATGTGCGAGGCGTAAAATGTCGAGCCGTCGCGTGAGATATCACCTGCAACTAGCAGGGAACCAAATCCGCCATAGGGGAAGAGTGCAGGCGAGGCACGGTCATACATCAAAGCGTTGTAGCAAGCTCGCAATTCTGGATGGGCAAGGATGTTGAAGGCGCGCTCTACCGTGCGAAGGTCGCCAATTGCTGCGTGAGCAGTGCGGAGCTCCATGGTTCGGAGTTTGAAGGCAAGGCGCAATTCTGCGGGCGACACCTTCGGATTGACCCGCAGGAGTTCGTAGAATGACGACTGCTGGCCCCACCCACGGCGGCGATTGCCCACATAAAAGTGATCCCTCAGGGCCTCACAACGAAGGTTGATGGCGGAAATGCCCAACTGAGAGTCAGGAACTTCGGCGGAAACGAAGAGGTTATTGCGCTTATCTTTTCGGGGTTGCGTCGCGTAACCGATCTCGGCCTGAAAAACGTCCCAACTTCTCCCGTCAGGATGAGTCTTGCGAATGTAGATTTGTGTGCCCACGTCGGCGGCTTCACGCTCCAAAGGGAAAAGCAATTCGTCGCCAGTGCGAATGAAAGACGCTATGAAATTCGAGACCAAGATGGAAATGCCACCAGCCAAGAGGCACTCTGTCTTGAGGCCTCTCGGACTTGTCTTAACGACCTTCCCTTGCCCCACGTTCGGTAGGCAGTCTGCTTTGACTTGAAGTGCGGTTCCCATTTCGTGGCGAACTCTAACACCAGGCGAAGCCCTTGCCAAATATGTGAGCTTCCCTCGAGGACGATTCAGGCTCCCCAATGTGCCCTACCACGACTTCTTCTTCTCTCTTCGTCTAGACTAATCTCCCCGAAGGCAGCGGAACAGCTGTCGTCTGCATTTGACGACTTACGAAACGCGAAAAACGAGATCGAAAGAGCAAGGCTTCTTGGCAACACACGAGGACCTGGGCAAGGTTATCTTGAACCTACATCTCGCAAGGCACCCGAATATCTCGACAGCGCCTTCAAGAAGCTTCAGCTAGTCAAAGCCATGGTACCGTGGCCTGGCGCATGAGACTTGAAAAGGCCTTTGAACCTGCAATAGCGGTTACTTCCCGCGCAGCCGATGATCCAACTCTGGCGGGACCGGCGTCGCACATGTGGCTGCTCGAAAAACAACATTCTTTCGTAAGGCTGGCCGGTCAGTTCAGGAAAGCGTAACCGGCTGAAAATCAGTCCGCAGCCATGTGCGCGGGAATAGGGTTTCTCGAAAGGGTTGCAGCGCGATTGTGGGAGAAATGACGTTCGCAAATGACGTTCGCACAAATGACGTTCGCCGATTCAGGCGCGCCGCATCCACTAACCGCAGCTGCTTGCTTCGCACCCGTGCCAGCGCCTCCACCCTTCCCAACTCTCTCTTGCTCATCTCTGTCCGCCCCAATCTGACCTCCTTTTGGAGGTCCTATTAGGGGGACATTTTTATCGAGGACAAAGGGGGACATTATCATTGACGTCATCGGCGAACGTTAAGGGGCGTGTGGAGCGGATTCACGGGATCGATCCATCAAGACCGGTTGGTGAAGAAACTACGGCGGAAGCAAATCAGCAATCACGAACACGCGAACGTGTATCTGGCCAGGGACTATCTGCCGGAACACAACCGGAGATTTGCACGAGCGGCGGCGAAGCCAGAAGACTTTTACCGTCGCGCGCCGCGCGCTGCGGAACTGGACGGGATTTTCCGGTTGGAGAGCGAGCGCACCATCAGCGACGACTGGGTGGTGAGATATGACAACCGGTGGTTCCAACTCGCGGGGCAAGGTCGCTACTACGCGCCAGCCCAGGGCAAGGTGTTGGTGTGCGAAGGGCGGCACGGCCGCATCGCCATCGAGTACCGAGGCCGCGCGCTGCGATGGCGAGAGATCGCCGCGCCCGCGAAGCCGCAGGTTCTTGATACAGCGTCCGGCAACGCGCGCCCGCGCGTGCCGATTGCAATCAAGAAACGGAAGTGGGCGCCGCCGGCAAACCATCCGTGGCATCAAGCGGTCCGGCGCGAGGTGCAGAAGCGATGCCCCAAGTGGGCCGCCACCACATCGCGCCCGTTGTTGGCCAAGTCCTCCGCTGCGCCCTAACCGCTCCGCCCTCCGGGCTCCGCAGGGCTGCGCTCCGGACCAGGCCAACAAAACAGGGGATGCTGTAGGTCGAGGGAGACAGGAATCGTCATTCCTAGAGCACCCAGGCGCGGGACTTTTTCGAGAAAAGCGAAAAGCTCTTACAGGAAAGAAAAAGAACCAAGAACCAGAACCCAAAAAGGGGACATTTTAATCGAGGTAAGGAAGGGGACATTTTAAAGGAGCTTTGACATGTTGGCGTTCGCCATGTTGACGTTCGCCGTTGACGTTCGCCATGTTGACGTTCGCCGTTGACGTTCGCCGATGTTGACGTTCGCCGTTGACGCCGTTGACGTTCGCCGACACGTTGACGTTCGCCGATTGACAGGACTGGGGAGTAGGACTAGGCTCGCGGGCGAAAGGAAAGGTCGAGACGGAAATTCCGTAACTCGAGGAGGAGGTTACTATGATTCCGCAGCAAGCGAAGGAAGCAGAAATCACGGTTGTCACCAAGGAGGAAGTCGAGTCGACCGCGCGGAAACTGACCGAGTTCATCGGGAA
>DATKHV010000009.1:0-37203 GCA_035510055.1 Candidatus Cybelea sp.
AGAGCACCGCGCGGCGGGGATGGTATTCCAGGTCGCCCGCAAAGTTCTCTAAGAAAAATTCACGCAACTTCACGGCCCGCAATTTACCACAAAAGAGGCGCACAACACGTTGGCTTGAAATTGGCCGTTTGCGAACTCTAATTTGCGCGAATTTGACATCGGGGTTATTCTTATAGCCGAGCAAATCGATGTACGCCGCGTTCTATTAGCCGACTCGCCCCGCCGCTCCCACCGTGGAGCGCCGCAATCCTTTCAATTTTCTAATTTCAATTTTCCAAAGGATTTGTCATGGCCGCATTGACGTTATCGGAAAAGCTGGACCAGTTGGGCACTCGCTACGACGAACTGACGCAGGAACTTTCCTCGGCGGAAATCGTCTCGGACTCTTCGCGCTTCCAGAAAATCGCCAAGCAGCAATCCGAGCTCGGCGAAATCGTGGCCAAACACCGCGAATTCAAGCAAATTGAAAAAGATCTCGCTGGCGCGCATCAGATGTTTCTCGAAGCGGAGGACGCCGACATGAAGCAGATGGCGCAGGAGGAAGAAAAGGAACTCACTGCGCGCAAGGAAAAAGCCGAGCGCGAGCTGAAACTTCTGCTGCTCCCGAAAGATCCCCTCGACGAGAAAAGCGTTATCGTGGAAATCCGCGCCGGCACCGGCGGCGATGAAGCCGCCCTGTTTGCCGCCGAACTTTTCCGTATGTATTCGCGCTACGCGGAAACACTTGGCTGGAAAGTGGAACTTCTCGAAAGCTCCCCGTCTTCGCTCGGCGGATTAAAAGAAGTCGTCGCGGCGATTCAGGGCAACAAAGTCTATTCCAAACTGAAATACGAGAGCGGCGTGCACCGCGTCCAGCGCGTTCCCGCCACCGAAACGCAAGGCCGCATCCATACTTCCGCCGCCACCGTCGCGGTTCTTCCCGAAGCCGACGAAATCGATATCAAGATTGAAGCGAAAGATTTGCGCATCGACACCTTCTGCTCTTCCGGCCCCGGCGGCCAGTCCGTCAACACGACTTACTCCGCAGTGCGCATCACGCACATTCCCAGCGGACTCGTCGTTTCTCAGCAGGACGAAAAATCGCAAATCAAGAATCGCGCCAAAGCCATGCGCGTCCTGCGCGCCCGCTTATACGAACAGGAGCAGGCGAAACGCCAGGCCGCTCTCTCCGCCGAGCGACGTGGACAAATCAAAACCGGCGACCGCTCCGAAAAAATCCGCACCTACAATTTCCCGCAAAATCGTGTCACCGACCACCGCATCGGCTTGACGCTCCATCAATTGACCGACGTCATGGACGGCAAACTCGCCCCACTGGTCGATGGCCTCGTCTCGCACTACGAAGCCGAGCGTCTCCAGCAAGAACTCGGCAGCGTGTGAAGCATGTTCAGCGCTAAGCCGGCGGCAGAGACGGATGTTCGCACGACACTGAAGAAGGGCCTCGCGCAGTTGCGCGAAGCGCGCGTCCCTTCCTTCACGCTGGCGGCGGAGTTGTTGCTTCTTCACGTGTTGGCCCGCGACCGCACCTGGTTGTACTCTCATCCCGAGGAGCAACTCTCCCCTGCCGACGACGAGCGTTTCTTTTCTCTTATTGCGCGTCGCTCGGCCGGCGAACCAACACAACACCTCACTGGCAAGCAAGAGTTTTGGGGACTCGAATTTGAAGTCACGCCGGACGTTCTGATTCCCCGCCCCGAAACCGAGCACGTCCTCGAAGTCGCCCTCGATCGTCTCGCCGTCCGCGAACTCCGTGCTGGCCGCAAGCAGACCTTCACCGGCGAAGGCCTGCAAATCGCCGACATCGGCACCGGCTCCGGCTGCATCGCCATCGCCCTAGCGAAAGAACTTCCGAGCGTCACAATTTATGCCACTGACATTTCTCGCGCTGCCCTGGCCGTCGCGCAACGCAACGCCACGCGCCATTCCGTCGCCGACCGCATCCGTTTCCTCGAAGGCAACTTGCTCGACGGCATCGTCCCTCGCGGCGCTTGTGCGGACGTCTCCGACGGCAGCACTGCACCTGACACCGAAGCCGGGTCACCGGTCACGGATCGCGGATCGCGTTCCTGCGATCTCATCGTCAGCAACCCGCCGTACATCGGCCGCCGCGAGGCGGAAACGCTCATGCGCGAAGTCCGCGATCACGAACCAGAAATCGCCCTCTACGGCGGCGAAGAAGGCTACGAACTCTACGCCGACCTCATCACGCAAGCCGCCGCGCATCTCCAGCCCGGGGGCATCCTCGTCCTCGAACTCGGCCACAACACTCTCCCCGCCGTCCAACCGCTCCTCGAAGCCCCCCTCTGGACCAACATAGCCGTAACCAACGACCTAGCTGGCTTCCGCCGCGTCCTCGCCGCCGAAAAGACTTGAGTTGCGTTGGGCGCGGCGGTAAAACTGGATCAGCGGAGAGCAGCAAGATTCATCGGAGACCTTCGAGCGGTTGCCATATTCGTTGTGCCTCGAAAAAAGCGGTAGCTCGGGATGCAGATGACCATAGGGTGATGGAGTGCGCGCTCGAAGCGGGAGCTGATTTTATGGTCACAGGAAATGTTCGGGACTTTCCACCGCAATTCCATGGCGTACGAGTCGTCACGCCGCGCGATTTTCTGTTCGTCCCGGGATCCTCACCGAATCCCTTCTAGTTCCACCGGCATAGCCAAATCGGAATTGTTGCTGACTTGGGGGGAGAGTAGGCTAGGGGCATGCCGGATTTCGCACGATTCCGGGCTAAACATGGACCGCTCCTTGAGCCGTCGGCGGAAGCAACGGCGTCCATTCTTCACGTGGACATGGATGCTTTCTTCGTCTCCGTGGAACTGCTTGATCAGCCGGAGCTGCGCGGCAAACCCGTCGTCGTGGGAGGGCCGCCGGACCAGCGCGGCGTTGTTTCGGCGGCGAGTTACGAAGCGCGGAAATTTGGGATTCACTCGGCGATGCCATTGCGTACCGCCGGACGTCTGTGTCCGCAGGCGATTTTCCTGGATGGTCACCACGAAAAATACGGGGAGTGGAGCGATCGTGTCGCGACCATTCTTAGGAAGTTCTCTCCCATCGTGGAAATGGTTTCGATCGACGAAGCCTACCTGGATCTCTCCGGTACCGAACGGTTGCACGGCCCGCCGTTGGCGGCGGCCGACAAGTTGCTGAGGACGATCACGCAAACAACTTCTCTGCCCTGTTCCGGCGGGCTTGCCGGAACACGTCTGGTTGCCAAAGTCGCTTCCGACCAAGCCAAACCGCGCGGCCTCGTCTGGGTGCCGGCAGGCAGCGAGCAGCGCTTTCTGGCCACGCTACCAGTGCGAAAAATTCCCGGCATTGGCGAAGTCACGGAGCGCGCGCTGCTGGCCCTCGGCATAGAAAACGTCGAACAGATTGCGGCCATGCCGCAGGAGAAACTCGAGAGTATTTTTGGCCAGTGGGGCACGGCGCTCTATCGCAAGTCGCGCGGCGGCGACTCCTACGAATTCGTGATCGACGCCGAACCGAAGTCCATCTCGCACAATCACACTTTCGGCGAAGACACCGATGACCCGGAAGTCCTATCCGCCCTGCTCAGCCATCTTTCGCAGAAAGCCAGCAAGCGTCTGCGTGAAGCCGGCCTGGCCACCCGAACGCTTACGCTGATGATTCGCTATGCCGGCTTCGAGACGCACACGCGCTCCAAGACGCTTGGCGAACCCACGCGGCTCGATTCGGATATTTTTGCCGTGTTTCAAGAACTCTTTCGCATCCATCGCGATGAAAAGCGAAAAGTCCGCCTGCTCGGCGTCAGCTTGAGCGGCTTGACACACGGCAACGAACAGCTCGATTTGCTGGACGCTGAGCGCCGCGCCAAACTGGAAAAACTCACTGTCGCAACGGACCGGCTCCGCGACCGTTTCGGCTTCGGCAAAGTGCAATTCGGCGGTTCGCTGCGGCGCGAGGAATAGGAATACTTGGGCAGGATTATCTGGCGCAACCGCGAAATGGCAAACGGGGCCCGGCTTGAAGGCCGCCGCTACGAAGAACGATGCTAGAGCATCGCGACGATTCGTAACATCCAGCGAAACTTCGGCCAGATGTCCTATACTTTAGCTTCCGTACGAGATCATCCGTGAGCGCGCCACCCATTCCCGGTGTCTCTTCTCCACCCCCTCGGCGCCGTGGGCTGGAACGCCTGCGCCAATTCTGGCAGCGCGTCAGCGAAGGCCGCCAGATCGACGATCTATGGTCGCAGTTCGCCGCCGACGCGCGCTCCAGCTATGGCTTCTATGACCGCGACGTCGACTGGGAGGAAATTCACAAGCTGCCAGCCTGGCGCCAGCCGCTGCACATAACCAAACAATTTTTCTGGGCGCTGCTTCTGAAAATGTCTCCGGCACGGCGCGTCCTTCTGCTCCTTGCTTTTTTCATGCTGGCGATGTCCGCGTTCGAATCCCAGACGAGATTCGAAGTGATTGCCGTAATGCTCTTCGTACTGCTGCTTTCTCTCGAGCTGGCCGATAAAGTCACCATGAAGCGCGACCTGGAAATCGCTCGAGAGATTCAAACCTGGCTGGTGCCCTCGCAACCGCCGGAAGTTGCCGGCGCGAACATCGCTTTCGCAACGCGCCCGCAGAATTCGGTCGCCGGCGATTATTACGATGCGTTCTACCCCGATCCCGAGGATCACCAGAAACTGATGCTGGTGATTGCCGACGTGGCCGGCAAGAGCGTCCCGGCGGCTCTTCTGATGGCCACTTTGCAAGCCAGCCTGCGAACCATCGCCGGCGAAAATGCCGAGCTCGCGGATCTCGTGGCGCGGCTCAATCGCTATGCTTCAGCGCACAGCCTGAATGGCCTGCGCTTCACGACCGCGGTTCTTTCAGAATACAACCCGGCGACGCGGAGGCTGACGTACGTCAACGCCGGGCATAACGCGCCGATTCTCCGCCGCGCCGATGGGACGATGGGAGCCCTGGAAATCGGAGGCTTGCCGCTGGGAATCCAATCAAACGCAAAATTTGAAACCGCTTCGCTGGACCTCGAACCTGGCGATGTGCTGATTTTCTTTACTGACGGGGTCGTCGAGGCTTTCAATGAATCCGGAGAAGAATTCGGAAACGAGCGCTGGCTCAGCGCCATTCGCAATCTGCCGGATTGGGACGCGCAGCAATCACTGCAATTCTTGATGAAGCACGTGGATGAATTTGTCGGCGCCACCCGCCAGTCCGATGACATTACCTGTCTCGTCTTTCGCAGCAAATAGCTCCGCCGCGGTTGCAAGTTTCCGTACGGCTAGGCTCGGTGTAACCTCACCCTAAGGAGGTGAGCTACAGCGGGAATTGCTTCATAATCGGACCATGACGGCGCGCGAAATGGCTAACTCGATTTGCGAAACGCTCCGCCGCAACAGTTATCAGGCGCTGCTGGTGGGCGGATGCGTGCGCGACTTGTTGCTTGGCCGCGAGCCGGCTGATTACGATGTGACCACCGATGCGACGCCGGACCAGGTGATAGCGCTTTTTCCGGAAAGCGTGGCGGTGGGCGCGCAGTTCGGCGTCGTTCTGATTCCCCGCAATGGATTGAAAGTCGAGGTCGCCACATTCCGCTCGGACGTAGGCTACAGCGATGGCCGTCACCCAGATAGCGTGGTTTATTCAAAGGAGCCGCAGGAGGACGTCGAACGCCGCGACTTCACCATCAACGGCCTGCTGATGCGCCACGACAACGGCGAAGTGCTCGACTACGTCGGCGGGCAAGCGGACCTCGCAGCGAAGCTTATTCGCGCCATCGGCGAGCCCGGCGGCCGTTTCGAAGAGGATAAGCTCCGCATGATGCGGGCAGTACGGTTCGCCGCGCGCTTCGAATTCCAAATTGAAGCCGGCACATTTCGCGCGATTCGCCGCCGCGGGGCCGAGATCCATCAAGTTTCGCCGGAGCGCTTGCGCGAGGAGCTCACCAAAATGCTCACCGAGGGCGCAGCGCGGCGCGCCTTTGAACTGCTGGATGATACCTGGCTGCTCGAGCAAGTCCTTCCCGAAATCGGAGCGATGAAAGGCGTCGAGCAGCCGCCGCAATTTCATCCGGAAGGCGATGTATGGATTCATACGCGAATGATGCTCGAAGGGCTGCCGGCTGGCGCGTCCCCAACACTGGCTTGGGGAGTACTGCTCCACGACGTCGGCAAGCCGCCAACGTTTCAATCCGCCGCCGAAACCGGCGACCGCATTCGCTTCAACAAGCACGTCGAAGTCGGTGTGCGCATGGCCGAAGCCATCTGCAAACGCTTGCGTTTTTCGAATGAGCACACCGAGCAGATTCTCTCTCTGGTGGACAATCACATGAAGTTCGGCGCGGTGGAGGAGATGCGGGCTGCCACGCTGAAGAGGTTTGTGCGGCTGCCGCGGTTTGACGAGCACCTGGCGTTGCACCGGCTCGACTGTCTTTCCAGCCATCGGCAACTGGAGTCTTATGAATTCGTGCGGCGTTTCCTGGAACTGACCCCGCCGGAGCAAGTCCGGCCGAAGCGCTTGCTGAGCGGGGACGACCTGCAGGCGATGGGGTTTCGGCCGAGTCCCCTTTTTCAGAAGATCCTCCAGGCGCTGGAAGACGCTCAACTCGAAGGACAGATCAAGACGGAGGAGCAGGCCAGAGAGTACGTCACGAGCGCATTTGGCCCGAAGAAGAGGGAGGCATCAAGTAAGTGAAGTATACTGTAAACCAAGCCTGTCTCTGTTTCTTAGCGTATTGAATATAAAAGACTTATATCAAGATTTGCACAAGGAACTACGGTCCTGGTAGAATATGAGCGTCGGATACTAAGATTTTGTGCTAGCAACTTTTATACTTTTGTACACCATTTCCGGCACCTTTGCATCTAAGATTGTATGGCACAGGCCTTTTTCGCTGTGCCGGGAAACCAGGGGGCATCATGGCTGATAAAAGATTTGTCGTGCCAGAGATACTTCCGATCCTGCCGGTTCGTGACACCGTCCTGTTTCCGGGCGCTGTCCTGCCTTTGACCGTGGGACGTGAGAGTTCTCTGGCCTTAGTAAACAGTTTAGAAGGCGACGAAAAGCTTCTGGGCGTGGTCGCGCAGCTCGATCCGCGCGTCGAGGATCCCGCGGCTGCGGACCTTCATAAGGTTGGCACGCTCGCCAAAGTTCATAAGACCGTAAAAATGCCGAACGGCAACGTGGTCATCTTCCTAGAAGGGCTGCAGAGGATTCAGTTGCTCGAACTCATCGGCTTGCGGCCCTTTTTACAAGCTCGCGTGCAAGCAGAGCCGGACATCATCGGCGAATCGGATACGGAACTGGAAGCACTGCAACGCAACGCGCAGGATCTTTTCCGCGACGTGGTAAGCCACTCGCCGCAGCTTTCCGACGATCTGCAAACCGCGGCAATGAATATCGATCATCCCGGCCGATTGACAGACTTCATCGCCGGCACGTTGCCGTCGCTTTCGACGCTCCTGCGCCAGGAGTTGATTGAGACCGCCAGCGTGCGCAAGCGGCTGGAAACGCTGATCCGCGAACTCTCGAAGGAACTCGAGGTTCTAGAACTGCGCTCAAAAATCCACGAGCAAGTGCAAGAACAGGTCAGCCAGAACCAGCGCGAATACCTGCTACGCGAGCAGATGAAGGCGATCCAGAAGGAACTCGGCGAATCCGATGATTCCATGCAGGAGATCGACGAGCTTCGCAAGAAAGTCGAAGAAGCCGGAATGACCGCCGAAGCCAAGAAAGAGTGCGAACGCGAACTGAAGCGGCTGTCGAAAATGACTCCGGCTTCGGCAGAGTACATGGTTTCGCGGACGTATCTCGAATGGATGACTTCTCTGCCATGGAGTAAGTCTTCGGGCAGCTTGGAAATCAACATCGCGAGAGCACACGAAATTCTCGACGAGGACCACTACGATTTGCAAAAGGTGAAAGAGCGCATCCTTGATTACCTGGCGGTGAAGAAATTGCAGCCGGGGATGAAGGGGCCGATCCTGTGCTTCGTGGGACCTCCCGGCGTGGGCAAGACTTCGCTGGGCAAATCCATCGCGCGTTCGCTGGGGCGCAAGTTCGTGCGCATCGCCTTGGGGGGCATGCATGACGAAGCGGAAATCCGCGGCCACCGGCGCACCTACATTGGCGCATTGCCCGGACAAATCATCCAGGGACTGAAGCGCGGAGAAACCAACGACCCGGTGATGATGCTGGACGAGGTCGACAAACTCGGGCGCGATTTCCGCGGCGATCCTTCCTCGGCGCTGATGGAAGTTCTCGACCCGGAACAAAACAATGCGTTCCGCGATCACTATCTTGATGTGCCGTTCGATCTCTCGAAAGTGCTGTTTATTGCGACCGCCAACTGGATGGATCCCATCCCGGAACCGCTGCGCGACCGCATGGAGATCATCGAACTCCCCGGCTACACGGGAGAGGAGAAACTGCACATCGCGCACAAATACCTAATCCCCAAGCAGGCCAAGGAGCACGGCCTTAAAGTCGGCGAGCAAATCGATTTCACCGACGAGGGGCTGCGCGAAATCATCCACAGCTTCACTCGGGAGGCGGGCGTACGCAACCTGGAGCGCGAGATCGCGACGATCACGCGCAAGCAGGCGCGGCGCATCGCCGAAGACAAAACGGAAAAGATGATTGTGACGCCGGAAGTGGTCCGCGAATTCCTGGGCGTACCGAAGTTCCGCACGGAAAAGGAAGTCGAGGAACGCGTCAAGAGGCCCGGCGTGGCCGTTGGACTGGTGTGGACGCCGGTGGGCGGCGACATCATCTTCATCGAAGCGACCCGCATGCGCGGCGGCAAACAGTTCACCATGACCGGGCATCTCGGCGAAGTCATGCAGGAATCGATGACCGCGGCACTCACGTGGACGCGCGCGAATGGCGAACGCTACGGCATCGATCCGGACTTCTTCCGCAAGCAGGACATTCACATTCATGTGCCCTCGGGAGCAGTGCCGAAGGATGGCCCGTCCGCCGGAGCGGCGATGGTGACGGCGTTGGTCAGCTTGCTCAGCGGGCGCGCGGTGAAGGATCGCCTGGCGATGACCGGAGAAATGACGCTTTCGGGCGTGGTTCTGCCCATCGGCGGCGTAAAGGAAAAAGTGCTGGGGGCCAAGCGGGCGGGCATCACGGAAGTGCTGCTGCCGGCGGACAACGAGCCGAATGTCGTGGCGGATCTCACTCCGGATATTCTCGGCGACATCAAAATCACTTACGTGCGCACGCTCGACGAAGTTCTGGAGCACGCGCTCCAGAAGGAGTCGGTGACGCCTCCAGTCACCCCACAGCCTGAGCCGAAACCGAAGCGTCTCGGCCCGGATGCCCCGCGGGCCATTCATTAAGACGCTTTGAGACGCAGGCGGCGGCCGCGCCCCTGCAAGAATCTAAGCGAAAAGCCCGGCGTAGAATGCCGGGCTTTTTCATTGGGGGCACCGACGGCTCAGGCCAGGAACGGACTCCTGCTAACATGTTTCACGAGAACCATGCCGGCCAAAAAACCAAATGAGGTCGATGCAGGGGGAGATCTCGCCAAGCGCATTTCCGAGGCGCTGCTGCGGGAGCGCGTGGTGCCGCGGTTCGTGGATTCTTACGTCGTCGAAAACGGCCGCCACGCCCTGCAAGTTCACGCTTCGCTGTACCGCGATCTGCTGGTTTTGCTGCAACGGGAGGCGCTGCTGGCCTTGACGGTGCGCGCCCTGGCGATCATTTGCCGCGAGCCGCAGCCTGCTGGCAAATCCAAGCCGCGCCCCATGCCGCGGCGGGATGCCACGCTTTTTCGCAGGAAATTTCTGGCGTCACTGACGCGGCAGCAAAACTGGACCGCCGGGGACGCGCTAGATTTTCAGCGCGACCTGCAAATATACGAAGAGTTGCTGGCGCGCGCCGCCACCCATCGCCGCCGCAAACCCTTTGAAGCGGCGGACCACCCTTTCGTCGACCGTTGCGCCTTTCTGCTGGATTCGTCGTTCATGGAAAACGCCCGGCTTGCTGCAAGCCGGGCGTTAACAGAATTGGAAAACCTAGCGGCGCAGGTATGCGAGCCGGAAAGGTCCGATAACCAACCGGCGTGGAAGAACTAATCGTCCAAAACCTTGGCGCTAAAGATAGGTTGGCCCGCCAATGCACTGTGGAGCGCGAAGAGCGCCATCGCGATGATGGTCAGCATTCCCGCAATCGCTCCTGAGGCATACCAGCGGCTGAGATGCGTGGTCATAGGGAAGGTGACGAGCATGTTCTGCACGACAAGTCCGACCACCAAGGCAAGCAACCCAAAGCGCCGAAGAATCAGGTAGATGGAAAGCCAGATGATCACCGAAGCCAACAAGGTCATCCAGAAGTAATCGCCACCGGTGTTCGTGATGGCGCCCAGGAAAACGATTACGATGGCCGCGATCCAATCCTTCCTTACCAAGAGCCGCACCAGGAAAAGAAGGAAAAAAATCCCCAGCGAGTAAAGCACGAAGACCCACGTGTAGGCAAACAAAGAGCCGAGCGTTTGTCGCACGCCGAGTAGCGATTCCATCGATGGAGTGCCCGGCTGAGGCGGCAGGCGTCCCAGGAGCGGAAGAAGAACATTGTCCACGGACTCAAACACTCCGAGCAAAACACCATAAGTCATACCAATCAAGACGTCGCGGCCGACCAGCGGATCGCGAGCCTTCCCGCCAATCAAGCGCACCCAGCCAATCAACGTATGGGGATCGCGCCGGCGAACAAACGGCTCCAGTCCGAAATAAAGCATCCGCGCGAAGGTGGAGACGAGGAACGCCCAGGCCAGCGCGAGGACGATCGTCCCAAATTCACCCAAGGAAGCAAGGTGATGCGCTTGCAGCGCCCACATCGCAAGAAACACAAAGAAGAGAAAATTGGCCAAACGCCAGGAGCCGGCCTCGTCTCCGCGCTTTTGCTTAACGTTTCTTTTAACAATCAAGATGCTCCCCAATAGCACAGCCCCGAACAGCACGATTCCGATAATACTGGCTAATTTTTGATGAGCAGACGCAGGATGCAGCCGGTCACGGTACGGGTTGGCCCAAGGAAACAAAACCCGGAAATAAACGGGCTTCCCTCGATAAGCCGCGGCCTCCACGCGTTCTGTCACTTGAATCGGCGTGGTGATTTCACGAGTCCATGCCGCTCGCGAGTCGGAATATAAGAGATCCGACCACTCGGGCGTAGCAGAGGTAAACTTGGACGGATCGAGACCCGCAGCAGAGAACAGCGAGGACCAATCTGGCGGAGGAGAGGGGCCGCTGGGCGGATCGCGCTCCGGCGGGATGCGTTTGAAAAGCAGCAACCGGCCTTGGGTATCCAGGAATACGCTGACCATGCCCGTTACATCGGACGGCGGCTCCCATGGCGTGATGACGCCCGAGCCGACAGAGTTGAAGAAACTGTCCGACTGCATCTCCCGCGGGCTTTGGCGATACCAGAAGAGAATCGTGGCGGGACGACCCGAGCCCAGACGCTGCCAGCGCGTTTGCGATTTGTCGTGTTCCTGAATGTAGCTGAAATAGTCAGTGTCCGTAAAGAACCCATGAGCGGTGTCCGCCGGCGTTTCCTTGAATCCAAGTTGTTGAACAATTTCCTGCGAACGCGCGAAAAGCACGTCGGATGGCTTTTCGAGCGGCGTGAGATTTTGCACCCGGTATCGGTCCGCCAGCATCATGTGCGCGACGAGGCCCAACAGCACCGTTGCAAGCAGCGTCAGACCTAACCAAGGCTTGATCCCTTCGGTACTTCCCGCTGCAGCGACCATTTGCGGCGACGGAGTCTCGCCCGCAGCCAGCGCGGCGGCAAGAGGGTCTCCACCAGGAAGCGCGGCAGCGACTTGCAGCGCAGAAGAAGGTCGTTCGTCGGGATCTACCTCCAGGCAGCGCAGGATCACGCGCTCCATCAAAGGATCGAGGTCGCGCACCAGCGTGGAGGGATTAGTGATCGCTCCCGACTCGCGCTGCTTCATCAATTCCGGCAGGGTAGACGCCTCGAAGGCTCGTTTACCCGTCAGGATTTCGTAGAGAATGAGTCCAAGCGAATAGATATCGCTCTTTGCGCTGACATCGCGGCCGGCGAGTTGCTCCGGAGCCATATACGCCGGTGTCCCGGCGCGAACGTCCGCACCCTTAATGCTCGCGGCGATACCGGCCAGGCCAAAATCCGTCAGGCGAATTTTGCCGGCGCCGTCAAGCATTACGTTTGCCGGCTTCAAGTCGCGGTGAATCACACCGCGTTCGTGGGCCGCGGCCAGGCCGGCGCAGATTTGCCTCGCGATTTCCGTGGCCTTATCTGGCGAGAGCCGACCAATGCGGCGGACCACCGAAGCGAGATCTTCGCCGTCAACATACTCCATGGTCAGGAACAGAGTTCCGTCGGCTTCGCCGATGTCGAACATGCGGCAGACGTTCGGATGAGAGACTTGCCGGGCCGTACGCACCTCGGCGTGAAACCGCGCGAGGGCCGCGGGATCCTGGGAAAGCGCATCGGGAAGAAATTTCAGGGCCACGACCTGGCCAAGTGTCAGATCTTCGGCGCGGTAGACTTCGCCCATTCCGCCGCGGCCTGCCAAAGCCACGACGCGGTATCTTTCGGCGATGATTTGACCCGGGGTAAAGCGGCCGCCGCCAATGGGGTCGGAACTCAGCAGCGGACTGCTGCTTGACGGCGTGTGCGGAGTCCGGAGAGAAGAGCGTGCTGGCGAAGTTTTTCGCGGGGCAGGGGAGGCCGGCGCGATCGTTGCGCCTTCCAGGCTGGCTTCGTCCCCCATCACGGTGGCGCCCGTGTCCGTATCTACGGCTTCTCCGCACGAGGAGCAGAATCTTCCGTTTGAAGAAACCGGTGCGCCACAGTTTGAGCAGAACATAGAGGAAGCGGGCATTCTACCATTGCTGCATGGGCCGCCGCGACTGGGCCCGAAAACAGCTAGGAAATGCGTTCCACCTGAACGGCCGTGCCATAAGCGAGCACTTCCGTGACTCCTTGCATCACCTCGGTGGCGTCATAGCGCATGGAGATAACCGCATTGGCGCCGTGTTCGCCGGCATGCTGCAAAAGCAGTTCAAAAGCATCCTCGCGCGTCTTCTCGCAAAGGTTTGTGAGAATGGTGATATTCCCGCCCACAATCGTTTGCAGCGCGGCGCCGAGATTGCCAATCACGCTTCTTGAACGCACGATGATTCCGCGCACGATACCAAAGTTCCTCACAATCCGGTAGCCCGGTATTTCCAGGCCGGACGTAACCATTGAAAAATCCACTCGTGACATTTTTCGATCTCCTTGGGACGGACGTTTACCGGTGCGATTCTAACTGTTCAGAACGCGCCCGGCGAGCAATGTTCCTCTGCTATCCTCTTAAAAGCGTGGAGACACTCTTCTATATCCTGGCATTATTCGAGATCGCGCTTGGGGCGTACCTCATTTGGGACGTCCTCGAGTGGCTTGGCTACGTGCGGCGGCGCTTGCTCACCGACCCGGGATTCTACTCTCCGCGTGTGGCCGTGCTTTGTCCCTGCAAAGACATGGAACCGGGCTTGGAGCGCAATCTTATATCGCTCACTGAGTTCGAGCGCCAAAATTACGAGATTTTTTTCATTCTCGCGTCCGGCTCGGATCCGGCGCGCAGCATCGTCGAGCGCGTCGCCAAAACTTCGCGGGTGAAAGCCCACGTCATCCTCGCCGGCAGCCCCACCAATTGCAGCGAGAAAGTAAACAACTTGCGCGTGGCGGTGGAGCAGCTGCCGCCGGAATTTGAAGTGCTGGTCTTCGTCGATTCCGACGGGCGTCCCGGTAAGAGATGGCTGCACCACCTCGTGGCGCCGCTGGGAAACGTTACGATCGGCGCTACCACCACTATGCGCTGGCTGATTCCCAATCGAAGCAATCTGCCGACCGTTCTGCTTGCCGCCTGGAATGCTCCGGTAGTCACCATGCTCACCGAAAAAGGCAGAAATTTCTGCTGGGGCGGCGGCACGGCCGTCCGCCGCAGCATCTTCGAGCAATCTGGCGTATTAGATCAATGGAGAAACACCGTCAGCGACGATTATTCTCTAACGCGCGCACTGGAGCGCAACAATCGCTCGATTGTTTTCATTCCAGAGTGCTTGACGCTTTCCTACGTCGAGACGGATTTTCGAGGGTTGCTGGAATTCACCAACCGTCAAATCCTGATCACCCGGGTGTACGCGGAAAAAGTATGGGCGCCCGCGGCGGTCACTCATCTCCTCTACTGCTTGACGCTTTTGCTCGGCGTGCTTCTGATCGGCAGCGACAGTTTCGAGCAGCGGCCAGTTTTCCACATCGCCATGCTCACTTTTCTTCCCCTGCTGCTTTCCGCCATCCGGAGTTCCATCCGCCTCATCGGCGTGACCGAAGCGGTTCCCGCCGCGCGACCCCTAATCATGGGACAAGCCTGGATTTACATTCTGTTACCAGTCTTCGTGCCATTCCTTTACGTTATGAATTTTGTGAACTCTCTCGTCACACGAAAAATTCGCTGGCGCGGTATGGCATACGAATTGATGGGCACCGAGCAAACGCGCATCGTGTCATTTTGAAACTCTCGACACTTGGGAGTCGGGTCTTAGCACTTTTCCACAGGACGTTAGTCAGGTCTTTACTGGCGTCGCCTTCGACGCCAAATCAAAAGATCTGCTGGATTTCATGAGGAAAAATTGCGTGTTCCGTGCAATTCCTACCGTCCATTGGGGTACTGCCCCGCCTAGAACCTCAAGTAAACCCCCCATTTTTGTTTGACTTGCATTTTCCTGCGTTCGGAAGATCATTTGCAGTGAGAAGTGAGTTCGATAGGGCCGCCTCAGGCAGACTTTCTGGGAGTTGTTGCTCGCGCTTGGTGGCTGCCGATCAGTAGGTAAGAGTCGCCGAGCTGCAGCCCTCTGCTGGCTTCTTGCCTCACTAGCTACCCCATCTGGGGAATTACGCCTCGTCGAGGGGCGAAGATCAAAAAAACCACGGCTTAGGCTTCATCACTAAGCTGCAATCGGAGGGGGTGCACGTGAAGGTCATCCGCAGAAATGATCATCCTCAGCAATTGAGGAATTCCAGCCCCGCATTTCCCCGCAATGTCTTCTTTTTTTATGAGAAAAGCACTGGCGTGTCCCATTTTCAGGTCGACGCTGGCCCGGATGGTAGCTTCCCGGTGGACCAAGCCGCGGGGTTGCTGGCGATGCACTGTATGGTGCGAGGCCAGTCCACGAGCGATTACGTCGTAATGGTCCAGGCGGAAGACGAACTCTTGCAGGGTCTCAGCGAAAAAGCGGAGAAGCTATTGGAAGCGGGGAAGGCAGTGCGCAGCCAGGTGAAGTTGACGCGCCGGGAGGAAGAAGTTCTTGCCGGACTGATGAAGAGTCTCGCCAACAAGGAAATCGCGGCGCACTTGAATCTCTCGGAGCGCACCATAAAGTTCCACGTCTCATCGCTGCTGGCCAAGTTCCAGGTACGTGGCCGCATGGAACTGGTTCGCGAAGCCTCCCGGCAAACCGTTGGTAGTATGCCCTTAGCCGTAGCCGTGCCAGCAGCCGCAGCCACTCGGGAGGTTCGCCCTTTTTCGCCGGTGGCTAGCAGTTATGTTCCGCCACGGCGCTCGGTTTCTGTCGTTCCCTTGGCCAAACGGCAATTAATGGCTTAATTCGGATGCCATCCCGGTATTAAAAAGGAAACGGCCCCCACCGGGGGGCCGTTTCTTTTTGCAAGACGAATGGAAGGAGTTACTTCTTCGCGGCGTCGTAGAGCTCGGCGGCTTTGTCCCAATTGACCGCGTTCCACCAGGCCTTGATGTAATCGCCTCGTACATTTTGATACTTCAGGTAGTAGGCGTGCTCCCAGACATCCAGTCCAAGAACAGCCTTGCCACCACCGCCGAGGAGGTAAGGAGTGTCTTGATTTGGCGTCGAGTCGATTGCCAGCTTCCCATCACGCAAGACTAGCCATGCCCAACCGGAACCAAAACGGCCCATGCCAGCAGCCGCAAATTTCTCCTGAAATCCCGCGAACGACCCAAAAGCCGAATTGATCGCCGACGCCAGGTTTCCTTTGGGCTCTCCGCCGCCGCCCTTTTTCATCAATGGCCAGAACAGCGAATGGTTCCAATGGCCGCCACCATTGTTGCGGACGGCATTGCGGATATTCTCCGGCACGGCATCCAGGCCTTTGAGAAGGTCGTCAATGGACTTGGCCTGTAGAGCGGGCTGGCCCTCCAAGGCTTTGTTCAGATTGGTCACGTAGGCACCATGATGCTTGTCGTGATGGATCTCCATCGTCTTGGCGTCGATGTAAGGCTCGAGAGCGTCAAACGAGTACGGCAACGGGGGCACAGTAAAGGCCACGGGTTTTTCCTCCAGAGTGAGATTTGAATCCGAATTGGTCACGGTGCCGGCGTGCAAAAGATCTGCCGCAGACCTTCTTCCTCCAAGCCATCCTGCGCCGACGATTCCCGTATTCCGTAAGAAATTGCGGCGATTCATGAGCACCTCAGTGTCGCGGAAGGCCAACCTACCTGCGGGTGGGATTATACAGCGAGTGCCCGCCGGATGGTAACGCCCGGGAAGAAATGCTCGGCTCCCGGGATCTCCCGACAGGATTACCGCTGCCGGTACCTTAGAGCAGCATCTTCTTACGCTCTCATTGGATGCGCGAAAGGGCCCAACGGGCAGATTCTGCCAGCACGCGATCTTCCGAGGAGACGAACCGTTCGAGCAGGCCCGTGATTCGTTGGTGTTCCGCCAGGCCCGCTCGTAAACCGGAATTCCCCAGCGCTATGCAGGCATTGCGCATCAAACCTCGCCATTTAGTCCGTTTGATGGGACTTCCAAGAAAGAGTTCGCGAAACTCCTTTTCGGAAAGGCCGAGAAGCCATTCGAGTCGCGGAAGGTAGAGTGATTCGTCCTCGAACGGGAGTAATGTCTCCTCGCCGATTTCTTCCGCCGGGGGGAAAACTCTAGGCTCGAACCGGGGTGTCGTAGCCAGCGGTGCGCGCCGGTTCCACGGACAGACGTCCTGGCAGATATCGCAGCCGAAAACATGTTTTCCCATCGCTTCGCGGAATTCCTCCGGGATCGCGCCCCGCAGTTCGATGGTTAGGTAGGAGATGCACTTTCGCGCGTCCATGACATAGGGTTCGACGAAGGCTTGTGTTGGGCAGGCGTCGAGGCAGCGCCGGCAGCTGCCGCACAAATCCGGTGGCGGGAGTTCGTTTTCCCCCAGCGTTGGTTCGAGATCGAGGGTCGTAAGAATGACGCCGAGAAAGAAGAAGGAGCCCAGCATCTGGTTGAGCAGCAGCGTGTTTTTTCCAAGCCAACCGAGTCCCGCATACTTCGCCAGCACGCGCTCCTGAACCGGTCCGGTGTCCACGTAAGAGCGCGCTTCAAAGGGTGTTGTGAAGCGTTCCCGGAGGGTTTCACAAAGTGCTTGCAATCTCTCGCGCAAGATATCGTGATAGTCGTCGCCCCAGGCATAACGCGAAATCCAGCCGCTCGGCTGGTGGTCATCGACGGGAAGCGCCGGATCGGTTGAAAAAGGCCTTTCGGTGTTGTAATTCAGCAAACCCACGATGGCGCTGCGAATCCCAGGCATGGCTGCTTGCGGATCGCTTCGCCGCGGATCAGCAAGATAGTTCATTTCTCCGGCGTAGCCGCGCGCAAGCCATTCCGATGTCCGATGCAGCTCCGGAAATTTCTCCGCGCGTACCACGCCGCAAAGGTCAAATCCCAGGGACTTCGCCCGGTCCACAATCCACGAGGTATCGGGGAGCGGCATCATCAGAGAAGATTGTGCCGCAGTCGGGCGAATCAAGCGAGCCAGGTGAGAAGCCGGAAGGTGCAATGGACAGCCAGAGGAGATCAGTTAAAACTTCCGAGCGCCGTGCTTTCGTCGGTAAACACGTCAAAAACTGTGTATAACTTGGTGATTTGCAGAAGATCACGCACTTTCTTGGTCAAGTGCAGCAGCTTCAGGTCCCCGCTCTGATTCTTCACCGCCGTGAACCCGCTGACCAGTTCGCCGATTCCCGAGCTGTCGATGTAGTCCACGTCCGCCAGATTCAGCAGGATCAATTTCCTTTGATCTTCCAGCAGTCCTCGGATCGTCTTTCGCAGCAAAGCGCTGCCGTCTCCCAGCGTGATCCGGCCGCTCAAATCCACGACCGTCACTTTCCCGGCATCTCGATGCGTCGCCTGTAACGACATCGCTGTCCTTACGCTCCCTGCTGGGGCGCGGCGTTTTGCCCGCCTTGCCCATTCGGGGAAGCACTTCCGGGATCGGGCAGCTTCTTGGACATCACGATTTCCGCGCCTCCCGTTCTCCCGGGCACCACGTCGAACTCATCCATGAACGCGCGCATCAGAAAGATCCCCCGGCCGGACGTGCTGAGCAGATTTTCCTCGGCCAGGGGATCCGGAACGTCTGCAAGCTTGAAACCAACGCCCTCATCCAGCACGTGAATAATCATTTTGTCCGCGGTGAGATCCACGGCAAGATAAATTTTCTTTTCGGGGCGCTCCTGGTTCCCATAGTGAAAAGCATTGATCACGCCCTCGCGAACGCTCATTCCGATGCGGTAGCAGTCGTCCTCGCCAAATCCTGCCGCTTCCGCCACGCGCAGGCACATCTCTTCGGCCAAATTGACGCTCTCGACGATGGTCTCCAGCGTCATTTCAAGGTGCTTGATCTCGGACGCCATCTTTTTGCGCTGCGGCCGCTCCGGCTGCCCCTAATGTGAGCGCATTATGGGTAACATAGCCGAGGAAACAGAGTCAATGGAGCAACCCGGCTAGCCCTCTTATGCGTTAGATGCTTTGCCCGGCCAGTAGGCAACGGCGGCCCCGCCGGGAACCCGAATCTCCCGATTTGGCGGTTTGGCATTGACGAATGTATTTCAATCGCAATGGACAAGCGCTGGCGCGTCTCAAGCCCAGTGGGAGCGGTCGAGCGTTTGGTACTGTCTGGCCTCGCCGAGATGCTTTGGCTTGATCTCCGCCACTTCGCTAGTGTCCGCGATCGTGCGCGCCACTTTCAGAACGCGGTCGTGGGCTCGCGCGGATAGTCCCAAATCGTACCCTTGGGCAGTATCCAGAGCAGTGAGCCCCGCGATTACTCGCATCCTTTCGGCGCGACTCCGTACAACACCAGAACATCCGGTAGCGTTACCACGCCCTCGAGTTGATGGACGTTGCCCCGGCTTACCACCGGCAAGAGGTCCAGCTGGCTCGCCGCCATGCGATCCAGCGCTAAGGGCAGCGAGTGGTCCGCATGGACGTGCGGAAATTCATCCGCTTCGACGACCTCTCTTAGCCGCTTCTGCGCCAAACCCTCGCTATTCGCGCGCTGTAGACCGCGCAAGCTGATCACGCCAATCACACCGCGTTCATCGCAGACCGGCCACGCGTGAGATCTGCTCGGCTTCGATTTCTCCAGCGCTTCTTGAGCGGTCATCTCCGCGCTCAATACTTCCGTGGCATCGCGCATCGCATGAACCACCTGGCGCTGTCCGGCTTGCTGCCGCGCTTCCGCTGTCGGCAGGTGAATGCCATCCTGCTGCGCCAGGACCTCGTAGATAGGGTGCTTCTGGAATCGCGCGGAAATGAAAAAGCTCACCAGGTTGGCAATCATCAGCGGCACGATGACCGCATAGTCGCGCGTGATTTCAAAAATCATCATGACCGAGGTCATCGGCGCACGCACTATTCCGGCAAAGGCCGCCCCCATGCCGACGAGCGCATAAGCCCCGGGCGTCGCGACATAGTTGGGAAGCAGGCCGTGCGCCACGGTTCCGACCACACCGCCGAGCATCGCACCGAGAAACAAGCTCGGCCCGAATATGCCGCCCGCGTTGCCTGAAGCGTAGCTAGTCGCTACCGCGACAAGTTTCAGCACCAGCAGCAGGGCCATCAGTTTGAGCGCCATTCCTCCGTTCAGGACTTCGCCAACGTGCTTGTATCCCACGCCCAGAAGTTGCGGCACAAACCAGCCCATCATTCCCACGGTCACGCCGCCCACCACGGGCTGAAACCACACCGTCTTTTTCGGGAGGCGTAGAAAATACGCTCGCATCCCGAGCAGCAGCTTCGTGAAGGCCACCGATACGAAGCCGCCGGCCACTCCCAGCACGGCATAAATTCCAAATTCGCCCGGATGCACCAGTTGATACTGCGGCACCTGAAACAGTGGATCATTTCCCAACAGCAAGCGCAGCATCGCCCAGGAAGTCGCCGAAGCCAGTACCACCGACCCCAGGACCGGCGCATGCAAGTCTCCAACAACTTCTTCCAAGGCGAACAGGACCGCGGCCAACGGCGTGTTGAAGGCCGCGGCAATCGCCGCCGCGGCTCCCACCGGCACGAGCGCCTTCACCTTTTCCGGACGCAACCCCAACTTGCGTCCCAGTACCGAGGCCAGACCCGCTCCGACTTGAACGGCAGGGCCTTCGCGCCCCAGCGGAATTCCTGTGGCCAGTGTGGTGGAGGTGCAAAAGAATTTTCCAAACACCGTCCCCAGCGAAATTCTCCCGCTTCGCGCATACAGTGCGGCTTTCGTTTGCGGAACTCCGCTCCCGCGAGCGTCCGGAAAAAAACGATAGAGCAGATAGCCCATGAGAGCCGAGCCCGCTACGGGAACGAACAGTCTTCGCCACGCCGCTCCGCCCGCAGGATAAAGCCTGGCCCCAAATCTTTCCGTTAAGAGGATGAACGCGACCACTACCGTCCCCACGAGTGCGCCAATCAGCAGCGTTAAGACGAGAAAAACCTGCTCTTCCCGATCGCGCAAGAATGCATTCCATTGCTCCGCAGATGCTTCTCGCCATGTTTTTCCGGCTTCACCGGCGCTTTTCATAAGGGAATTCCAGTTCTTTCGAGTCTCTGGAGTCTTTGGAATGATTTTACGGGCTTCTTATAGGGCCGCGTGCGTTTCGGCCTCGTCTTTCACTTCGCCCCCGGGCCGGAAGAATCGCAAGCTCAGTACTTGCTCGCGCCGGCGCTCTTCTTCGAGATGCCGGGTACGGGCCTTTAATAAATCGGTCAGCGAGACAAGCCCAAGTAATTTTCCCGACGAGGACGCCACTACCGGCATTCGCGTGATCCCTTTTTCGGCCATGCGATATACGACCGCGCGCAACGGCTCATCCGGAGACGCCTCTACAGCTTCGAGACGCACCAATTCACCGAGAGTTCGGTGCAGCGCAGTTTCGCCTTCCAGCTCCAACCGCTCGCGGATATCGCCACGCGTTAGAACACCCACAAATTTGCCTTCACCATCTACTACCGGGAGCAGCCGCTGGCTTTGATTGCGGTCGGCACGAAGGGAGCGCTGGAAGTCCCGCAGCGCGCCCGCCGCCGGCAAGACCACAATATTCGTGCGCATGACTTCCCGCACAAATAGAATCTCAAGGGGATCAACCGCATATTCGCGGCTCAAGTGAAAGCCGCGCCTGGCCACCTTTTCCGTCAAGATCGAGCGTTTGAGCGCCAATACAGTGAACGCGTGCGCGATCACGCTCCCTACAAGCAGCGGCAAGAAAACATTCGCATCGTGCGTTAGCTCAAACGCGAATACGATGCTCGTAAACGGCGAACGCATCGTGCCGCCCAGAATCGCGCCCATGCTGATTAGCGGCCAGAAGCCCGCGCCCTCGTTGGGCAGAAACATGGCTTCCAAGCCGCCGAGCGCACCACCCATCATCAACAGCGGCGCTAGAACGCCACCCGATGTGCCCGAACCAAGCGACACCGCCCAGATGAACCATTTCACCAGCAACACGCCAAGAATCACTTTCGTCGTTACGCTTCCCTGGAGCAGCGCGCCGATCGTGTCGTATCCAACACCTAGCGCCTGGGGAAAAACTAAGCCCCCCAATCCGATTGCCACTCCGCCAATCGCCGGCCACCACATCCAGTGAATTGGCAGCTTTTGAAAGGCATCCTCGGCCGCATACACGGAAACCGTGAGCAGCGCCGAGAGCACGCCCGCGAGTAGACCGGCAAGCGCGCAACCAAGCAGCCCATTTACCCCGATAAACAACGGGTGGGGGGGTACGGGAAACAACGGCCCGAAACCCAGTAAATACCGGCGCATCACCGCGGCCACGGCACTCGCCAGTGCCACCGGAATCAAACTTCGTGGCTTCCACTCGAACAGCAATAACTCGACGGCGAGCAACACAGCGGCAACGGGGGAAGCAAACGTCGCGGACATTCCACCCGCCGCGCCCGCCACTAGCAGAGTCTTGCGCTCCGCGCTGGTCAGATGAAACAGTTGCGCGATCATCGATCCGAACGCGCCGCCGGTCATGATGATCGGGCCCTCGGCGCCAAACGGTCCGCCGGAACCGATCGAAATTGCCGAAGAGATCGGCTTGAGCAGTGCAACTTTCGGCGCTACGCGGCTGCCATTGATCAGAATCGCTTCGATCGCTTCAGGTATTCCATGGCCGCGAATCCGTTCCGAACCGTAGCGCGCCATAAAGCCAATGATTAGGGCCCCAGCGACAGGAACGAGAACGCTGTAATAACCCAGGTGGTTGCCCACCGGCGAGACCATCGCCGTGCTCCACCTGCCGAAGTAAAACAAATTCGTGAACAATCCGATCAAGCGCAGCAGAGCCAGCGCCACGAACGCGCATAAACCTCCGATTCCCATCGCCAGCGCAGAGATCGAGAGAACCCGCCAAGTCGTCGAGAAATCTCCCAACTCCGGGTGACCGCCAGGGTTCTGCGTGTATCCACTGTTGCTCTGTGGCTTTGCTTCGCGGTCGTTAAGCACGTTTCTTGGCCGGTCCTCTGTTGGACGAATTCGTCTGTTTTCCACGACGCGAAGACCCTCCGTTTTCCAGCAAAGAGCTGATGGCGTTCACCAGCGCCGCGCCGCTCGCGCGCAATTCGCCAATGCGGTCCCGCGCCACCTGCTCGAGCAGTTTTTCTCCGCGCGGCAGCAGCGCTACCAGGACTCGGCGCCGGTCGTCCCGGCTACGGCTCCGGCGCACGTAGCCATGCATCTCTAGCCGGTCGATGAGTTCCACCGCGCTGTGATGCCTCAAGGAAAGCCGGTCTGCCAGCGTGCGAATAGTCGATTCCACGCCCTCGGGCAGCCCGCGAAGCGCCAGCAACAGCAGATACTGCTGCGGCTCGAGTCCCGCGGCCCGCGCCACCGAATCTCCTTCGCCCACGAACTGGCGAATGCGGTAGCGCAATTCCGCCAGCGCCCGATACTCGGCGGTGGTGATCTCCTCTGGCATGCCCTTAGTATATCGTAATGCGATATATGCCGCCACTGGCTTTCATTTGTTGAAAGCCAGGAAGTAATGGGAAGGAATTCCGGCTGGCCTAAAGCGGCTTGCGAAATGACTTCTGCGTCTTATAGTGCTCGTAGCCGTGGCGTTCGTAAAATCGGTGCGCGCGTTCGCGGATTACGTTGGAACGGACGGACATGCTCTGGCAACCATGCTTGCGCGCCCAATCCTCGGCGGCGGCCAGCAATCGCGCGCCCGCTCCCAGGCTGCGCTGCCCTTCGGCCACGACCAGCCCATTCACTTCCGCGCGAATCTCGCCTTCAAGAAGAGGCTGCCTGCTTACGTGTATCCAGCCGATCACTCCATCGCTGGCAGGCTCGGCGACGAATACGGCATGTTGAGGTGCGCGCTTGATTCCCCGCAACCGCCCGAGCATCTGCGCCGCCGTCGCCGGATACCCCAGCTGGCCCGAGAGCACGGCAAGTTGTGGCGCATCGGCGCTTTTCGCCTGGCGAATCCGGAGTTCCTGGTTCTGAGTGCGCGGCTTCGTCATGCTCAAGCTGTTTTCCTTCGTAGCCGCCCTTGGACGGCGTCGCTCTGCAATTCGCGAAGCGCATCCGCTGCGATCCATCGTGCCGAGGGCGTACCCTGCCGGCGGATTCTCTCGGCGGCACGGATCGCTCCGCGGTTAAGCCGTACATTTCTCTTGCCGATGTTTCGCAGCGCCCAGTTCACCGCTTTCCTCACGAAATTCCGTTCATCATGCGCTTCGCGCCGGATGATCGAAAACAACCGCTGATACTTTGCGTCGGCCGCGGATTTATCCCGATACGCCAGGTACGCCATCAGCGCGAACCCTGCCCGCTTCTGGAATTCTTTCTCCCGGCGACTCCACTCCACGGCCTTCGCCCATGCGGGAGCGGCAAACACAAACAAGTGACAGCACGTGCCATCGCACACATCCCAGTTATCGAAATCGCGCACCCAGCGTTCCATTTGCGAAGCGCTCACTTGGCCCGGTTCGTCGATCATCCCAGCTAGAATCCGTGCGTCGTGCACGCCCGTCGCCCACAATTCCAATGCCAAACTGTGATTCTTGCCGATTCGGCGCGCCAGTTCGTCCATCTTCGGCTTCGCCACTCCGTATACCACCTTCGCGCGAATGCCAAACCTGGCCATCCCGTCAATGTTCTGCGGTTCACCCATGGCGCGCAGTTCGCGAAGCGCAAGCGAGCCATTCCACTGCGCTCCAGGTTTATGGAGGGCGAAGGGCCTCCTAGAATGTCTTGCTGGAGTCGAGGAGGATCGTGACCGGACCTTCATTCACCATCTCCACGGACATCATCGCCTGAAAAATTCCCGTTGCGACATTTACGCCCAGCTTGCGCAGCGCTTCGCAGAATTCTTGGTAAACAACCTTTGCCAACTCCGGCGGCGCCGCCGAAATGAAACTGGGCCGCCGCTGCCCCCGCGCGTCGCCGTAAAGCGTGAACTGCGAGACCACCAGTGCGCCGCCTTTCGCATCCAGCAGCGACCGGTTCATCTTACCCTGCCCGTCTTCGAAGATGCGCAGGTTCGCGCACTTTTCCGCCATTGCCGCCGCGACAGCCGGCGTATCTTCCCGGCCAACGCCGAGCAAAATCATCAGCCCGGCGCCAATTTCGCCCGTCACGCATTCCTTAACCGTCACTTTCGCCCGGCTGACTCTCTGGAGAACCGCTCGCACTCCGATTTTCCTCTTCTTCCCTGCGCACTTCAGCGCTCTCCGCGTCTCGGCGTTCTCTTTTCTTTCTCTCGCCGTGGCAAAGGCAGCGCCGCAAAACCGCGCGGCGGCGGCTGGCACCGGGGACAAAAATAACTGCTTCGCCCAGCGACAATCGCGCGCCGAATCCGCGTCTTGCAGCGAAAACAGTTTTTCCCCTCGCGTCCGTAAGCCCGATGGTGCCGCTGATATCCACCCGGCTGTCCTTCGACGTCAAGAAAATCGGAAATCGAGGAGCCGCGAAGCACGATGGCCTTCCGCAGAATATCTTGCAACACGCGGCGCAACGTCCCGGCCTGCTTCTTGTTCAAGCCGGCGCCCAGCCGCGCTGGATGAATCTTCGCTCTCCAGAGGCTCTCATCCGCATAAATATTGCCGACGCCGCGCAGCACGCTCTGATCCAGCAACAGCGCCTTGATTCGCGCGCGACGCCCGCAAATTCTGTCCGCGAATTCCTCCTTGCTCACGTCGAGCGGATCGGCGCCGAATCGGCTCAGCTCTTCGGCAAGCAATGTCTTCCTGAGGTAGACGATGCGGCCAAAACGCCGCGCATCCGTATACCGCAATTCGCGCCCGTCGTCCAGAAGCATCGACACGTGCGTGTGTTTCTTCAGCGGCTGCCCAGCGGGAGCCGGCGCGAGCTGGCCGGTCATTCCCAAGTGCACGAGCAGCGAAGCCGGCGCGGCATCTCCGTTGGTGGCAGCGGGCGTTTCTCCATTCACCGCCGAAAGACGCAGCAGCATAAATTTGCCGTAACGCTCGACCGCTTCAATCTGGCGGCCCGGCAGATGCTGCTCCAGCGCGGCAGGATCATCAATGAAGTCCGTTTTGCCGAGAGTGACAGAGAGGATTCGTCGTCCGAGAATCGCTTGCCGCAGTCCTCGCGCTATTGTTTCGACTTCAGGAAGTTCCGGCATGGCAAGTGTGAACCTTCCAAATAGCACAGCACTCCGGACCAATGTCCGGCACAGAGCAAAATCGTGCGCCTAGGGGCGCAGCATGCCGCGCCCCTACAAAGAAAATCGCGCCAAGCTACTCCGAACTACTTCTTGTGGTAATTCGGATACGGCGGATGCTCCGGAATCACCACGGGATTTTTCTTCAGCGCCTCGAGCGTGACTTCCACCGCCTTTTCGAGTTGCCTGTCATGCCCCGCCGCAACGGATGCCGGATCGTTTTCCACTGCAATGTCCGGCGCGATGCCGTGGTTCTCCACTTCCCATTCGCCATGCAGACCGTAGATGGCCACGCGCGGCGCGGTAACGAACCCCCCGTCGAGCAGCCGCGGATAGCCGTAAATTCCAACCAACCCGCCCCAAGTGCGCGTGCCGACCAGCGGCCCGACCTTGTCTTGCTTGAACATCCACGGCAGGGCGTCGCCGCCCGATCCGGACATTTCATTGATGACCATGGTCTTCGGCCCGTAGATTTGCGAGAGCGGCGAACAGAACGTTTCGCCTTCGCGGGAAATGGCACAATTCCGCAGCGGGCGCTTCAGCATGTCGATAATATAGTCCGCGATTTCCCCGCCGTGGTTGTAGCGCTCGTCGATAACGGCACCCTGCTTACCCACCTGCGCAAAATAGAAGCGGTTGAAATTTTGCCAGCCGCCGACGGCCGTATCTGGAACATGCACATAGGCCAGCTTTCCTCCGCTTAGCTCATCCACCTTTCGCCGGTTGTCTTCTTCCCAAGTGCGATTGCGCAGCGCGAATTCGCTCGGCAAAGGCACCACCGTGACTTCCCGCGCATCTTTCCCGTCCGCGTTCGGTCCCGCTTTGATTTTGATCTGCTTCCCGGCAGTGTTCTCAAAAAAACTGTAGACCTCCACCGGTGGCCGAACCTCGCGCCCTTCCACTTCCAACAAGTAATCGCCTGTCTTTATGTCCACGCCGGGCTGCGTCAACGGTGCGCGCAGATCGGGATTCCAGTTCTCGCCGTTGTAAACGCGCGCGAAACGATACCGCCCGTTTTCGATTTTATAGTCGGCGCCAAGCAATCCGCCCTTCACTCGTTTCGGCTCCGGCACGTCGCCGCCGCCGATGAACATGTGGCCGATGGTGAGCTCTCCCAGCATTTCGTCGAAGAGATAATTCAGGTCCGCGCGTCCTCCCAAGGCCTTCAGGTAGGGAGCATATTTCTTTTCCGCGGCATTGACGTCCAGTCCATGGTGATGCGGATCGTACAGGAAGTCGCGCTCGATGCGCCAGACCTCGTGGTACATCTGGTTCCATTCGCCGCGCGGGTCGGCGTAGGCTTCCATTTCATCCAGTTTCAACGCACCGTCGCCGGGCTTCGGCGCGGCGTCCGTCTTGGCGATGAACCAGCCAGGATCCTTGCGGTACAACACTTTTTCGCCATTGGCCGAAACCGCGAAGCCGTTGATCCCGCCGAGGAACGGCTCGGTCTTGCGAGTCGTCAAATCAAACTTTGCGACGGTTACGGGAGGCATCCGTTCTTCGAATCGCGGCACATCGACGATCTCGGAAAGGAACAGCGTCCCCGCTTTGCCAACATCAAGGTTCACATAATTCGCAGCTTTGATGGGCAGGGAAACGATTCGCTGGCCGATTCCATCGAGATCAATAACCACCTTGACCGGCGCTTCCTTCTTCTCGCCTTCTTTGCCCTTCTCCCCTTCTTTGGATTTATCGGCTTCCTGGTCCTTTTCTCCCTCTTTGGTTTTGTCGGCTTCTTTGCCTTTGTCTCCGCCGGCCGCTTCTTTCTTTTCATCAGCCGCTTTTTCTTCGTCGCTCTGCGGTTCGACCGGCGAAGGATCGCCTTTCTTGAGGACCGCCGCGTAAATATTCCGCAACAAAGGGTGCTGGAAACTGGACAAATCCAGCCAGCCCGCCGAGAGACCCATGTCCGTGCTTACGGCGAAGAACAGTGATTTCCCGCCCTTATCGAATACCGGATAGCGAGCGTCGCTGATGCCATCGGTGATTTGCGATTCTTTGCCGGTCTCCAGGGAATAAACGAAAACGGCTCGCTGATGGTTTTCCAGCAGCTTGGCGTAGGTCAGCCATTTGCTGTCCGGCGACCACGTCTCGCTGAAATTGGAAGTCGGATCTTCGAAGCGGTCCGTGGTTACTTTTACCGGCGCCCCTTTTTCAGCATCGACGTACCATAGGTTCAGCCGCTTGTCGGCAAAGACAATCTTCTTGCTGTCCGGCGACCACGACGGACCGTAGAAATACGACGGCGGATTGCCGAGGTTGATTTTTTTCACCGCTTTGGAGCCTGATTGATCGGCGATGTGCAAGGCGTATTCGCCGGACTCATCGGAAAAATAAGCGATCGATTTTCCATCGGGCGACCATGCCGGATCACGCTCGGCTACCGCCGACGTCTTCGTCAGATTGCGGATATCGCCTTTTTCGGCGGGAACGGTAAAGATTTCGCCACGCGCTTCGAACACCGCGCGCGCGCCCGTCGGCGAAATCGCTGCGTTCTGAATCTTTTCGCCCACTTTTTCGTAATGCGGCCGCGTGGCGGGCAAGTCGCCGGCGATTCGTATGCTTACTTTTTTCGATTGGCCGCTTGCGGGATCAAACAAGTAAATCCCGCCAAACTGCTCGTAGACCAGCAAGTCCGGCCCGGCGGAAAGCGACTTGAAATCGAGCCCTTTATTCTCGATCACCTGTTTGACGGCCTTGGTCTTCGTGTCGTAGGCGAACAGCGTCACCGCACCGTTGCGGTCCGAAAGGAAGTAGACAGTGTCGCCAAACCAAACCGGATATGAGTCGTTGGAGTTCTCGTGCGGCACTTTTTCCAGCGCCAGGTCGCCCAAACGCACGATGTAGATTGGCGTCGTCTGCCCTCCGCGATAACGTTTCCAGGAGGTCTGCCAGACTTCGTTCGGCACATAAGCGATTCGCGATCCGTCGGGAGAGAACCACGCCGCTTCTCCCCGCCACATCGGCAGAACTTCGGCGGGACCACCTTCCGCCGGAACGGTGTAAAGGCGGCTGAAATCCGCGTAAGCTTCGCGCGCCGAATGAAACAGCACGCGCTTCCCGTCCGGGGTCCATGCTACCGCGACATCCGCCGCGGGATGCCACGTCAACCGCCGCGGCTCGCCCCCTTCCGCGGGCATGACAAACACATCGACATTTCCGTCGTACTGGCCCGTGAACGCAATCCATTTCCCATCCGGCGAGACTACCGGCAACCCTTCGTGTCCGCCGGTGGTCAATTGACGGGCATCTCCGCCGTCGCGCGGCACGCTCCAAAGGTAGCCGCCGTAAGCGAAGACCACAAGCGTCTTGCTCACCGTGGGCGAATGCACCAGCGGCGCCGTTTCTTCCGCCGCCCCCGGCATCGCTGCCATGGCCAGCAAAATACCCATCAGAATTGCGATTCGCAAGCGCATACATCCTCCAGAAGAAAATCCCACTGCGCAGTAGAATTGACGAGAATGCCTGAAGCGGCAGCTTACTTCCAATCGTCTGGTTCTTGGGAACTTGCCACCACCGAGAACCTATCCTCTCAGACGCAAGAAGCGCCAAAGATATTTGCGAGAATTAGGATTCCATCATCAAGGCAGCAACGTGAAATGCGCGTACCGCGCAACCTGCGCCCACCGTCGCAAGCGGCTTCAGGGCAGCGGAATTCCCGGCATGGCCACGATTCCGGCCATGCGCAGGATTTCCTGATATTCCTGTTCGGTGAGCAGCGAAATGATCAACCGCACATTCTTCAGCAATTTCATTTTCCTCAGCGCCGGATTTGAGCGCATCTCCCCGAGCGACACCTGACGCGGCAGTTTTTCAAAAGCTCGCAGGTCCGCCACCAGGTTTTTCCCTTTGTGGTCGTGCGGGTCGGCGTACGGATCGCGCGTGATTTCCGCGATCGAATACAGCGTCCGCTCCGGGGCTCCGTGATAACACAGTACGCGGTCGCCCTTGCGAACCTGTTTCAGGGCGCGAATCGCATCAGGCTTCGACCCGGCGCCGTGCCACATCTCCTTGCCCTTTACGAAGAGGGTGTCCCAGTGATAGTGGTGCGGGTCGGCGCTAAAGATCCAGTAGTGTCGTTGGGCAGTCGGTATCGCCATCGAGGCTTCGAGTCGGCAGCAATATACACGCTGGCATCCAAAAAGCGAAACAAAATGTGAGGGTTAGGAGGAACAGGGGTTTACTCCAGCTACGAGGTACAAGTGGCCATATTTCGGCGAAATTGATGTAACTTGTTTATTGTCATTGTATTACAGAAAATCACCCGGCATCCACGAAAATGTCTTCTCCACGCACCTCAACCTTATAGCAATCCACACCAACGGTGGGGTTCTGGCTAATCTTGCCGGTAGTCACGTCGTACTGCCACCCGTGCCAAGGGCAAGTCACGACGTTCCCGTCCATCACCCCTTGGCCCAGCGGACCTCCCCGGTGCAGGCAGGTGTTGTTGATGGCATAGAACTTGCCGCCCACATTGGCCAGGGCGATAGCCTTGCCTTCAACCTGAAACTCTCGGATCGTTCCCGGAGTGATCTCATTGGTCCTGGCCGCTCGTAGAAACCCCATCTGGTTTCGCTCTCCTGTTTGCTTCTTTCTCCGCGATCACCCTCACGCCAATCACCCTGGTCATCGACCCAATTTCTATTTTCCCATTTCCATTTTCTACTTCGGTTCCGGCGTTTGCGCCACCATCACTCCCTTTTTGAACTCTTCCACCATTTGCGGCTTCAAGCGTACTTCCGTGGGCCGCTTCGCTAGTGTCATCTGGTCAATCTTGTCCTGCAGCTTTAATAGCGCAAAAAAGAGCCCCTCCGGCCGCGGCGGACACCCTACCACGTACACATCTACCGGTACGATGCGATCCACTCCCTGCAACACCGAATAGGCATTAAACGGCCCGCCCACGCTCGAACACGCTCCCATCGATATGCACCACTTCGGGTCCGGCATCTGCTCCCAGACGCGCTTCAGCACCGGCGCCATCTTCAGCGTCACCGTGCCGGCCACGATCATCAAGTCCGCTTGGCGCGGTGACGGCCGGAACACTTCCGCTCCGAACCTCGCCATGTCGAACCGCGAAGTCGTCGAAGCAATCATCTCGATGGCGCAGCACGCCAGCCCAAACGTCAGCGGCCAGATGGCGCTTTTGCGCGCCCAGTTGAAAACGTAGTCCACCGAGGTAATCATGAAGTTCTTCTCGAACCGTTGATCCAGTACGCCCATTGGTCAGTCCTTCCCTGATGACGCCGAGTATATTCACCGTTCTTGCTAGAGTCAAAACCTCTCTGTAGCGTCTCTCCGCCAGGCCGGTGAACCCGCCTCACTCCGCTCTTGCTGCGACTTTTCTAAAGGCCTTGCCGAGAGTCTTCCAATAAGTGCCGGGGCGGAGGCGCTGCACAACGTCAATCTGGCGGGCATCCGAGCCAATCAGGATGCGCGGTTCGCTGCGCTCCACACCGCGGAGAATGCGCGAAGCGGCTTCTTGCGGGGAAGTCCGGAGCATTTTTTCAAACTGAGCGACTTTCTCCTCACGACCGGTTCGCGGTACGCCCGCGCCGATGCGCGCGTGTCTTGCAATGGCCGTTCGAATCCCACCGGGATGCACGCAGGAAACACGAACCGACGTGCCCGCAAGTTCATGCCGCAAGCATTCCGTAAATCCCCGCAGCGCAAACTTGCTGGCGGAATACGCAGGCTGCCCCGGCGGAGCAATCAGTCCGAAAACACTAGACAGGTCGACGATGTGGGCCTGCTTTTCCCTCTTCAGCAGCGGCAAGAAATATTTGACGCCATACACCGGGCCCCAAAAATTGATATTCATCAGCCAGCGAAAATCATCCAGCGAGATTTCCTCGAACGTGCCCTCCAGCGCGACTCCCGCGTTGTTGATCAACAGCGTCACGCGCCCGTGCCTATTACCGACATCCTCCGCGAACGACCGCACGCCTTCCTCATCCGCGACGTCCACCACGTGCGTCGTAACCAGCGCGCTTTTCTTCTCCAACGACTGCTCCGTCTCCTTCAGCCCCGCTTCATCGATGTCCGCAAGCGCCAGCGCCGAGCCGGCCGCAGCCAATTGCCACGCCAGCGCGCGCCCAATGCCGGAGCCCGCCCCCGTCACAACTGCCATTCCCTCACTCAAAAAAGACATTGCAAGACCTCATCACACGGTGGCATTTCTAACACAAGCAAGTGGACTCCGACACTTGTTTTACTCTTTGTCGCCGTGCACCAGCAGCGCGCCTTCGGCCTTGAAGGCTCGCAGTTGCGCTGCGTCGCGGAACCATCGGCCTGTATACATGGCAGGTGACGGGGAAGGATCAACGATGCGCTCATACTCGACGTTCGTGAATCCGGCATCGCGGAACATCCCGGCCCATTCCTCGGCAGAGAGCAGTTGCGTCTTCACCGCCAGGAGTTCGCCCCATTGGTGGCCATGCGGATTGTCGCGGTAGTAGTTGATGAGCACCCACGCCGAGCCGCCTTCTTGAATCACGCGAAACATATCTTTGATGCCCGCGGCGGGATCGGGCCAGTAATACGAAGACTCCACCGAAATCACGTGCGAAAAAAAGTGCGGCTGCCAGGGAATTTGCGCCACTTCTCCGGCGACAAACATCAAATTGTCAAAGTCCAGGCTGCTGCGGCGCGCGTGGCGGATCATTTCATCTGAAATGTCCATTCCCACGACACGGCCCTCGGGCACCAATTTCGCTAGCCGCCGCGACAGCCAGCCCGCTCCGCAACCAAGGTCCAGGACATTGTCCGTCGGTGCGAGCCGCATTTTCTCCAGTACCGGCAAGGTGATGGGCAGATGATCCTGCTCCATCCCTTCGCCGCGTCCGGCTTCCGCCCACCGGTTAAATTCTTCTCGCAGGGTTTCTTCAGGTTGGGATTTCGCCACTGGTCTGCTCAGAGGGTCGGCCCGCTAAACGGCTCTGCCACAAGCGCTGCAATAATGCGCTCCGCAGGGCGACAGCACCCCGCACTGGCTGCAAAACCGCCCGCCGCTCACCGGAACCATCCTCACAGGAACGTATCTCTCCCCGGCGCAGGCCCAGATCAGCGCGACAAACCAGCCGATCACCGTCCAGCCGAAAAGCAAGTTCACCAGGAAAATGCCCATAAAATCGGGCTGATGCCTCGCCAGTATCGTCGGGAGAAAGTACAAAATCGTGCAGAGAAACAGGAAAGTCATCATTTCACTCCTTTCCGCGTCCCTACATCAAGGTACGCGGGAACTCCCAGGATTGTTCCCTGGCATACGTTTTCACGCCGCGAACCGCAAAGGTTCTCCTGTCCTCCCAGCGCTCTTCAAAGAGCCAGCCGGCGGCGCGGAATCAATTCCTTCTCTACCGGCTCTACCGCATCAACGGCCAAACCGAGGGCCTCCAGAGCGGTCGCGCCAAGCACACTTTCTTCTCCAGGTTCCCCAAATGCGCACGAGATTGTTAGCGTCTTGCCATCAACAGTGAAAAGCGCGGCTCCGACCTCTCGCAGAGTCGTGCGTTCATCCGCGAACTGAAATGCAAGGCGGGTCGTTGGCCTAACGCTAAGCCTCGGGAGCAGCTCTCGGGGAATCCATGAAAGAGTGGCGTCGGTTTCCACCAAGAGAGAAACATCCGATGAGCGCGATGAGTCGCCGGGGTTAGCCAGTTTTACAGTGACGTCGAACATGCCCACCGTACATCTCCTTCAAATTCGTCAGGCGCCCTGCACCTTCGCCAGCAGCTCCACAAACTTCTGCTTCCGCTCCGTCTGATCTTTCCCGCTCTCGGCGTCCGCCATTTGCGTGATGTTCATGGAGCAGAATTTCGGCCCGCACATCGAGCAAAATTTCGCTTCTTTGTAAAAATCATCCGGCAAATTCTCGTCGTGCATGGCTTTCGCCGTCGCAGGATCGAGCGAAAGCTCGAACTGCTTGTTCCAATCAAAAAGGAACCGCGCATAGCTCAGCGCATCGTCGCGGTCCCGCGCGCCCGGCCGGTGTCGCGCCACGTCCGCCGCATGCGCCGCAATCTTGTATGCGATCACGCCCTGCTTCACGTCTTCCGGATTTGGCAAGCCCAAGTGCTCTTTGGGCGTCACGTAACACAACATCGACGCGCCGTGCCATCCAATCATGGCCGCCCCAATCGCGCTGGTGATGTGGTCGTATCCCGGCGCAATGTCGATCACCAGCGGCCCCAGCGTGTAGAACGGCGCTTCATGGCACCATTCCATCTCCTTGTCCACCTGCTCCTTAATTTTGTCCAGCGGCACGTGCCCCGGCCCCTCGATCATCACCTGGACTTCGTGCTCCCAAGCTTTTTTCGTCAGGTCGCCGAGCACTTTCAGCTCCGCGAACTGCGCTTCGTCGCTGGCGTCCGCGATCGAACCCGGCCGCAAGCCATCGCCAAAGGAAAAGCTCACGTCGTGCTTCTTGAAAATCTTGCAAATGTCCTCGATGTTTTCGTAAAGAAAATTCTGCTTCTTGTGATGCTCCATCCAGTGCGCCATCAGCGACCCGCCGCGACTCACAATCCCGGTAATCCGCTTGCGCACCAGCGGCACATGCTCGCGCAGCACGCCGGCATGAATCGTCATGTAGTCCACGCCCTGCTCGGCCTGCTCTTCGATCACTTCCAGCATCAGCCCGATCGTCAAATCTTCCGGCCGTCGCACCCGCGAAATCGCTTCATACACCGGCACGGTTCCCACCGGTACCGGCGAGGCATCGATAATCGCCTTGCGAATCACGGGAATGTCGCCGCCGGTCGAAAGGTCCATAACCGTATCGGCGCCGTAGTGCACCGCGTGATGCAGCTTCTTCAGCTCTTCATCGATATTCGAGCTGGTCGAAGAATTACCGATGTTCGCGTTGATCTTGCACTTGCTGGCAATGCCGATGGCCATCGGTTCCAGGTTCCGGTGCTTGACGTTCGCGGGAATGATCATCCGCCCGCGCGCCACTTCGCTGCGAATCAGCTCCGGCTCCAGCTTTTCCCGCTTGGCAACGAACTGCATCTCTTCCGTGATAACGCCCCGTCGGGCAAAGTGCATCTGCGACATGTTCCGATTCCCGTTCGCAGCCGCTGCTTCCTTCTCCCGTTTTTCCAGCCAACTATCGCGCAATCCCATAGAACCCCCCCTCAGAAACCGGGATACAGGCCCAACAACAAACAATCACTTGCCGTAGCAGGCCTCCGCAGTATGAAGTGGAATTATGTCACCGGGGCAGCAGTGCCGCAACTTGCCTCGCCTTCGGGGTGGACAGTCAGTTTCAGGCTAATCCTTTTAACGCTCAAGCTGATCATTACACGGGGAACGCTTGGTGCGTAGCCTGGGGCAGTGCGGCATTTTTGAGGCCGAGGAGTTCGATTCTCGGCGCTTCCCACTATCGCGGGCGGATGACTGGCAGAGTGGAAGTAACACCTCAATATTAGTCCCGATAAACGCGCTGCAGGTCAGAGAATCGGGCACAGGATCACGCTTTTCGCCGCGGAATGGAGGCCGCGTGACCGCGACGCGAAGCCTACCGGGAAGCCGGACGAACAGTCAACACGGAGTACGAAACCGGGCATTCCATAGATGTGACTCACTCTGCGGTCTCTGCGATCGACTGGCCCCGCGCGAGGCTGAGCGCCCATTTGCTGAATTGACCTGTCTGCGCCAATTGGTTACGAGAGCCCTTGCTTCACCTTTCCCCCCACACAGAAAAGTGGGGCTTGCGCGCTCCGATTCTTGTAGCCTCTGAGGGTGTCAACTGGACGAACGATCTCGCGCTGATGATCGGAGGAACGAGTATGAGCACAGATGTGATGAAGGGACGGATCACAGAAGCTTCGCCGCAAGTTTACGCCCGGATCGGTGGCGTGCTGTATCTGATTATCATACTCATCGGTTTCTGCAGTCAGTTTTTCGTCAGAGACAAACTCGTAGTGTCAGGAGATGTTGCAGCCACAGCCAATAATATTATGGCGTCTGAGTCGCTGTGGCGCATCAGTATTGCCGGCGAGCTGCTATTGCTGGTGTGCGCTGTCGCGCTGACCTTGATCTTTTACGTATTGCTCATGCCGGTGAACAAAAATCTTGCTTTGCTTGCGGTGTTTTTCAACATAGTTGAATTCCCTATTGAGGCCGTCAGCAAGCTATGTCTTTTTGCGGCATTGTTTCTTTCCGGGAACGCAGATTACCTAAAGGCATTCGAACCGCATCAGTTACACGCTCTGGTGAAAATCTCTCTCAAGTTGCATGACTACGGCTTTGGCATTGACCTCGTATTTTTTGGTTTTGCATGTCTGGTGTATGGGTATTTGCTTTTCAGGTCGGGTTATTTCCCCAGGACTCTTGGCGTTTTGATGGCGATTGTCGGTTTGAGTTATCTCGTGAATAGCTTCACGCTCATCCTCGCCCCCGCATACGCAGGGACGATCTTCCTGATTCTGGTGCTTGCCTTAATCGGAGAATTGTCACTCTGCCTCTGGCTCATGGTGAAGGGCGTGAACGTCCCGAAGTGGAACGAGAAAACACGCCTGGCATTTGGCTGAGCCTTTTCATGACGCCGATGCCGTCCTCCCTTGCCAAGCTTGCTGGAGAGATGGAGATGAGTTTCCGGCTCGTTCTCTTGCCTTGGATTCATCTGGTTCGCATGTATTTAATTCAGTTCGGATGAGAAGAAAAGAGTGTGAACACATCTATAATGATGAAACGGATTGCAGAAACTTCGCCGCGTCTCAAGGCCAGAGGGAAAGTTTCACGCAATGGGTACTGGGAAACGCGCATCTCGTGAGTGCTTGATTTCCTGGGGAGATGGCGACTTGTCGGCAGTGACCCCATGTCGCAATCTGGATTATTTCCGGTTATGCCGACGATCCACTGGACACAAGCCGTGCTCTCGTTGGTGACTGGCAGTTGGGCGTCGGATTGCGATATAAGTGCAGGGGAAACGGCAGGGTGTAGACTGGCGCGCAACGGAATTGGAGAACGGGGAAACTTCGGTAAACGCAGCAAACTAGGGGAAGAGTAAAAAAAGAGCGGCGCACATGGGCTACGGTAAGCGGAACAAGAGACAGTAGACGCAACGAGAAAACTGCGGAAGAGAGCTGCGCAGAGAAGCAAAGTATGGGACAGAGCATTCCACTGGGGACGCAACTTGGCGCGGGGATGGGCGAGCGAGCGGCCGCGAGGGCAGAGGCCACGTCCATTCCGTGGACGATTTGGTGCATGGTGGCGGGAATCGCGTCGGGGATGGTCGGCGGGATCTGGGACATTTCCTGGCACATGTCGATT
>DATKHV010000010.1:0-95546 GCA_035510055.1 Candidatus Cybelea sp.
GACCAGAGAAGCGGATGAGGAAGAATTTGAAGGATGCAGCGTGACGCTGGTGGGCACTGTCCGATTTGAACGGACGACCTTTCGGGTGTAAACCGAACGCTCTAACCGCTGAGCTAAGCGCCCTTATCAATTCATCGTACAGGAAGCGGCCAGGAGCGTCAACGCAGAGGCGAATTGGGCCATGATGCAGATGATGAAAATGAGTTACTGCCCCGAACGGCGACGTTTCCTACTTTGGAACGATCTCGAAGTGCGGCGATTCGCCCCGGGAAAGGGTGCAGCATGCAGGGCTCCCGACAAGGGCGGATTCTTCGACGATTTCAGTCCTTTCCTTGCACTTTGTTGGCGCAGCCAGTAAACTCACTCTCTTGCATTCATGTAAAGGAAACGCACTGAGATGCTTCTCGTACGGGACTTTGTAGCGCACATGGCGAATGAGGTTGTGAAACGGCTGGTGGAAGGCGGGCACATCGAGACCAAGGCGGCGGCGGCGGTGGTCAATCGAGTCCGCTTGCGAATGCTGGAAGAGCTTACGATCGAGGACCGGCTGAACGAGGAAGTTCGCCAGATTCTGATCGATCACCAGGATGAGATGCGACGAACCAGCGTCTCGTACCAGGAGATGTACAAGAAGGTGAAGCAGCAACTGGCTCGGGACCGTAAGTTGATCCTGAGATAACATTTGTACGGTCAAAAATCGAAAATAGAAACTCGATAGTTGAAATTGGAGAATGGGCAGGACGCGAGCTACCAAGATACGGACTCGCAATGTTTAAACAGAGAAAGGGAAGATGCGCCTCACCCGGGAAAAAATCATACGGCTCTCGCACCAGATCACGGACGTACTTGTGGAAAGCGAGGAAGTGGAATTCATCGACGATCGCGACACCATTCGCCAGCAAGTGGTGCAGATTCTTACGGCTACCCTGAAAGAAGAAGAGAAAATCGAACTGGAAGTGCGCAAGCGAATTACCTCCCAGAAAAAGGAAATCCTCGAAGGCAGCGAGGAGTGGGACGTCGTCCACAAAAAGTATTACCAGGATGAACTTCGCCGCATGGGCATCGCCGCCGCGCCGGACGACCGGCATCGCTCGTAACCTCCCTCGGAGAGTTGACAGTCCCGACAGGGTCGGGATCTTCGATCGAAAGTTGAAAGTTGAAGAGGAAACCGAGACGTGCAAGGTTTCGTGTCCCACAAGTCCGCTTAACTCAATGAGTTGGCAGATGTAGAGATATTCAAAAGCGAGCGTAGGATTCCGCGACAAATTATGGGCTTGGGCGCGCTGGCGAAAAGCTTTTTTCTTGCGCTTAGAGATGACAGAGAGGATTTGCGAAAGGGGCAGGGGTCTGGACGAGGGGGAAGAGAAAGGCGGAGCAAAAAGAGTTAGCGGGTGGGGGTGACGGAGACGCCGATTTCTTTGAGTTTGGTGCGGGCTAGGCGGTCTTCGTCGCTGCCGGGGAAGCGCTTGATAACGTCGCGGAGTTCGCGGACGCCGGCGGTTTTCTGGCCGAGTTCGATAAGGGCCATGCCTTTGCGGAGGCGGGCGGGACCGAGCTTGAAGCTCTTGGGATAATTGGTCAGGACTTTGTCATAGGCGGCCACGGCGTCGACGTATTGCTTTTGCTTGTAAAAGATTTCGCCGAGATAGAACTGGGCGTTGGAGGCGAGATCGGTGTCGGAGTAGAACTTGAGGTAGTCCTCAAATTCGGAGCGGGCGAGATCGTACTTGCCGCTGGTGATATCGCGGAGGCCGTTGGAATAAAGAGTATCGGCAGAAGGCGCGCCAGCGGGCATGACCGAAGAGCTTGGCGAGGTGGAAGCGATGGGCTTCATGGTACCGAGGGAAGAAGTGGGAGTGGCGGTGCCGGCGGCCGGAGCAGGCGCTGCGCCGGTGGAAATTTTGGCGTCGAGGCTCTGCACGGAGTTCTGGAGATCGACGAGTTGCTGATTGAGTTTGCCGAGGCGGGACTTGATTTCCTCGAGATTGTCGGAGAGCCCCTGGACTTGTGTGGACATGGTGTCCAGGCGCGCGCCGGAATTGGCTTGAACGTCCTGGACGGATTTCTGGAGCGAACTCATGGTGGCGGAGAGCTTGTTGACGTTGTCGCCGGATTGCTCGACAAGCGTTTTCATGACGGTGTGATCCTGGATGACGCGGTCAGAAAGATCTTTCTGGCCCTGAAGCAGGCTGGTAACGTCGCGCTGAAGATCGATGAGTTCGCGGGCAACGGCTTCGGCGGGACGAGGCTCAACGAGGCTGCCCGCGATAGCACCGGCCAGAACAGCGGCGCCGAAAACGGCTATATTTCGAATACGCATGAACAATCCTCCTAAGGGGCCGCGAGCGGCTCCGAGCAAATGGGGCCAAAGCAACTGCAAACAGCTCAAGGCCAGCGAAGCAGTCTCCACTGTAATAAGAGAGCCGCGTGGGGGCAAGGGTTGGCCCAGGCACGCGGCTCTATGTGTCACCCACCGGCTTTGACCTAAGCCGAGGGAATGGGAACGATCAGTTGGCTTTCACGAAATGGCCGCGCCGATTTTGCTGCCAGCAGGTTTCGATGTGCTCCATGCAAAAGGGCTTTTCCTTGCCGAAGCTGACGGTGGTCAAGCGGTCGGCCGGAACGCCGAGAGAGACAAGGTATTGCTTGACGGCGTTGGCGCGGCGATCGCCGAGGCCGAGGTTGTACTCGGTGGAGCCGCGTTCGTCGCAGTGGCCTTCGATGGCGGCTCTGATCGAAGGGTGGGCCTTCAGGAAGTCCGCGGTGTGTGAAAGAGCAGTGCGGGCGTCTGGCCGAATGTCGGCCTTATCGTAATCGAAATAGGCATCGCGTACTTCTCTCAAGAAGAGCTCGTCATCCGTGGGGCCAACTGGTGGAGGTGGTGGCGGCGGTGGCGCGTTTAGAGTGACAGTCGCGCTGGCAGTGGCGGAGCCGCCAGGGCCGGTGGCCGTGATGGTATAAGAGGTGGTGTCGGTCGGCGAAACTTTAGTAGAACCTTGAGCCGTGACGGCACCGACGTCGGGAGCGATCGTGAGCTGCGTGGCGTCGGTGGAATTCCAGCTCAAGGTTGCGGAATCACCCTTGTTGATGGCCGACGGGCTAGCCTGCAAGGTCACCGTGGGACGAGCTGGAGCCGGTGCTGCCGCCGGGGGCGGAGGAGGCGGGGCAGGTGGTTTTTTCTTGCAACCAACGGTAAAGACAGCGGCGGCAAGCATCGCGAACAAGCCGGTGCGGTAGAGCGAGCGTGAAGCCAAGTTCATGCGAATCCTCCTCAGTGAAGTTTCCCGTGTTCGTCCCACCAGAAAAGCTATGCTAACACTAGCGGCTGGGTCCGGGGATATCTCGTATCACGATATATTATATATCGTACCGGGACAACCAAAATTCATGCAGGAGCGTTGCGAATTGCTAAACCTAGAAACCCAGGGCCAGAGCACCTGAATTTGAGATGCACGGGGCAGGGGGGCGGTTCCAAGAAAAATTTCATCGCGTGGACCAGTTGGGCGATTCATTGTGGCCGGTGGTGGTCAACTGGTGGGGTTGCGAGCCATCGGCCAGCATGGTCCAAATCTGCCGCGTGCCGCCACGGGTGGACTCGAAAACTAGATGGCGGCCATCGGGAGCCCAACTGGGGCGTTCGTTGCGGTCTTGGTCGCGGGTCAACTCGACAAGCTGGCGAGTGGCGGCGTCCATAATATAGATGTCGTAGTTGTCGTTGGGTCGGCGCCAACTGAAAGCCAAGAGCTGGCCATTGGGGGCCCACGCGGGATCGATGACGTAGCCTTTATCGGGCATGTCCAGTTTCGTCGTGCTAGTGCCGTCGGAATTCATCAGGTAGAGCTGGGGAGTGCCGCCGCGATCGCTGACGAAGGCGATGGTCTGTCCGGTTTTCGGATTCCAACTGGGTGACATGCTGGCGCCATTGGCGGTAGTCAAGCGTTTGGGGCGGCCACCGTTCGGGTCGGTGACATAAAGCTCGGGGTTGCCTTGCATGGAAGAAGAAAAAATAATCTGCGTGCCGTCTGGGGACCAAGCCGGAGTGATATTGGTGCCGCGAAAGCGAGGGAAAGAAATGAGCTTGCCGGTGTCCAGAGAGAACATGCAGATCTGCGCGCTGGTGAGGCCGCCAAAGGGAGCGAAACAGGTGAACGCGATGTGCGAAGCGTCGGGAGACCAGCGGGGCGTGAGAGAAATGGATTTGAGGGAAGTGAGCTGGCGCTGATTGGAACCGTCGTAGTCCATCACCCAGATTTCTTTCGAGCCGCCGCGCGAACTGACGAAGGCAATTTGCGTTGCAGCGATGCCTGGGAGGCCGCCGGAAAGCTTGCCGATGATTTCGTCAGCGAACTGATGGGCGAACTTGCGAACTTGCAGGTCCGTAGGAGCACCGCGATAGACTTTGCCCACGACGGCTTGCGAAGAGGGATTGCGGACGTCATAAAGCCAGGCTTCGACGGCTACTTCGGTGTTGGATTCGGTGAGATTGCCGAAACCGAGGAAATTGGCGTTGGTGGGAGGATCGATCCAGATGGCAGGCTTCAATTCGGCGGGGACGCTGGGGGCTTGAGGAGGATAGAAGCTGGGGCTAGGGACTTCGAGAATGCCGGAGAACTGGAGGTCGTCGCGGACGACCTGGGTGAAGAGGGAGGCGTGGGACTTAGCGGCGTCGGAGCGGAAGGCGAAATCGGAGATGGCTACGCGGGGTTTATTGGCATCCATGCCAATGGCCGTGCGGAACCAGTCTTGCGCATCTGCGGATTCAGCACCTATTGCGAGAACCACCAAGGCAAAGAAAACGTTCATTCCTCTGAGCTTCGATCGCACCCTCACCTCCGAGAATATGGCAAATCTTGAAACAGAATTCGCGCCCCTAACGAATGGACGGGGGGTTGAAATCCAAAGTAGCGACAACAAAGCCGCCCGAGTAGTCGCTGGGCAATTTAGTGACCGGAGTCGAACTCAGCACCGCCCGGAGAGCGGAATTGTCATAGGAAGTATTGCCGCTGGATTCGGCAATGTGCGCGTCCTTTAGGGAGCCGTCGCGATTGATCGTGAAGGTGATGGCGCAGTGCATGGTGCGCGAAGCCCGCGCGGCGGCATCGATGGTCCATTGTTGCCAGTTGCCATAAATTCTGTTCTTCACGGCTTCTATGTACCAGCCATAACGAGAAGCGAAATCGGCGCCACCCTCGCCCTTAACGGTGACGCCGCTAGAGCCTTCACCGGGACTCTGAGAATAGCCGGTGGGAAGATCGGGATTGCCGCCTTTGCCGTAGGGGACGTCGTTATCTTGAGAAGGGGTCTTGTTTTCAAGGGTTCTGGAGGGGCGCGAAGGCGGTAGCGGCTTCTCCGTTTTAAACTTCGGAATTTTCGTCGCGTCGGTTTTTGGTTCGGGCGGTTTAGGGGGCTCTTCTTTGTGAAGGCCCTTGGTGGGGTCGACCGCTTTGCTCTCCGTGACCACGGCTTCCTTGGGCATGGGGATGCCGGCGGCGCTGACTAGAGTTACCTTGGTGCCGCCTAGCTTTCCTCCGACGCCGCCCCAAGCCGTTCCTCGGAATTGAATATAAGCGGAGACGGCTATGACGAGAGCCACGCTGACATGCATGATGATGGAATAGACGAGGAACTGACGGAGGCTCAGGTCCTCGTAGTCCATAGCATTGGCGGCAGCGGTATTCATTGTTTATTGGGTGCGCGCCCTGGCGGTGATGGGCTCGGTGACGATGCTGATGTTGTTGATGCCAGACTGGCGAAGAGCATCAACCACGGCGGCGAAGCTGCCGAAGGGAACGGTTTCGTCGCAACGCAGGAAGACGCCCTCCTGAGTGTTTTTCAATTGAGCTTTAATTCTGGGACCGAGCTGGTGAATGTTGGTGGGTTCATTACCGAGATAGATGCGCTGGGCTTTGTCGACGGTGACGACCAGCCGTTCCTGATTAATTTCCTTTACGGTGCGGGTCTTGGGGACGTCGACTTCGATGCCCGATTGGAGAATCGGGGCGGTGATCATGAAGATGATGAGCAGGACGAGAACCACATCCACGAAGGGGACCATGTTGATCTCGGAGAGCGAAGTCTGCGTCGATTTGGAGAGTTGGGGCATGGCTAAAAGAAGTTGAGAGTTAAAAGTTTAGAGTAAAAAGTAAGAAAAAGATCGCACTCAGCGATGCGCAGGCTTGGGCTGAAGAAGGGTTGTGGCGGCGGGCTAACTCGCTCTAGAAGCGCTGCTTTGAAATGCGGAGCAGATAGCATGGTGATTCCTCGGCAAAACTCAGTCAAAGGTTTTTTCGACCTGGGCCGTGAATTCGAGAGCAAAAGTATCCAAGCGCTGGGCGAGGTCGCGGATATTCTGCAAGAAATGATTATAGAAGATTACGGCGGGGATTGCCGCGCCCAGTCCAGCGGCCGTGGTCACCAGCGCTTCCGCAATGCCGGGAGCAACAGCGCGAAGGCTGGCGGCGCCAGCGCTGCCGAGTCCGGAAAAGGCATCGATGATGCCCCAAACGGTTCCGAACAAGCCGATAAAGGGCGTCACCGAGCCGGTGGTGGCCAGCCAGGACATTCCTTTTTCAACGCGGCGCACCTCTTCGGCGGAAGCAAGCTGCATGCTGACCGTAACGGCGGATAAACTCTTCAGTTTGGGGGGATGGGGATTGCTGGGAGCTCCGCCGACCTGGCTTTGCAATTCGCGATAGCCTGCCGCATAGACGTTGGCGAAAGGCGAACCTGCGGTCACGAGGGCCTGGGGGTTGGCGATGCCGCGCGTGGCCCGGAAAATGCGCAAGAACTCTTCACTCTTCCGCCGGACTCGGCCGAACGTCCCCCATTTTTGCAAAATGATGGCCCAGGAAATGATCGAAAACAAAAGAAGCAGCAGGAGAACGCCGCGGGCGACCAAGCCAGTTTGCGTAAGTATATTTCCGATGTCCGTGACAAAAATCGTGGTGAGCAGAAAAATGACGTTCCCCTTAGTGAGAGCCGATTGATGTGTGACCGCGAAGCAGTCAGTATTTTTCTGGGCATAGGCAACGTAGCACACGCATTGCGAGCACGCAACAATTAGGATGCGCAACTTGCGGTTTTGCTGCTTATCGGACAACGGGTGGCTGGTGCCGAGAACTCCATCGAAGCCGTTCCTAAGTGGCAAAGCAGGTGTGATAAACTGCGATTTAGACATGGGAAAACCGTTCGACATCGAAATAGAAAGACTGACCGGGCAGGTCTCTTATTCCGAAGCTCGGGGTGCGACCACTGGGCAGCGAGGAACCTTTTTCCTGGAGACGTTTGGCTGCCAGATGAATGACCACGACTCGGAAAAGGTCGCGGGCTTGCTGCTCTCGCGCGGGTACCAACAGGTGGAAACGCCGGAAGCGGCTTCCATGATCCTTTACAACACGTGCAGCATTCGCGAGAAAGCGGCGCAAAAAGTCTTTTCGCGCTTGGGAGAATACCGGGAGAAACAAAGCGAGGGGAAAGTCATCGGAGTGCTGGGCTGCGTGGCGCAACAAGAGGGTAAAGATATTTTCAAGCGCGCGCCGTGGGTGAGCCTGGTTTGTGGTTCGGCGAGTTACAGCAAGCTACCGGAAATGCTTGCGCAATTGGAAGCTGGGAATTCGCGCGTCACCGGACTGGATACGGACACGGAGGAAACGTTTGAAACGGAGGTCACGCGACGGGACAATCCTTGGCGCGCTTACCTGACGATTATTGAAGGCTGCGACAAGGCGTGCTCGTACTGTGTGGTACCGTACACGCGAGGGCCGGAGCGCAGCCGCGCAAGCGATTCGATTTTGCGGGAAGTGCGACAACTGGCGGAGCTTGGCTATACCGAAGTCCAGCTTCTTGGGCAAACAGTGAATTCCTACGCGGATCCGACGGCGCGTAGAATGTCTTTTTCGGAATTGCTCCTGGCAGTGGCTGACGTACAGGGAATTCGGCGCGTGCGGTTCACGACTTCACATCCGAGTGACTTCACTCGAGACATTGTGGAAGCCATCGAGCGGGAGCCCAAAGTCTGCGACCACGTGCACTTGCCGGTGCAGTCTGGCTCGACGAGAGTGCTGCGCGCGATGCAGCGGACGTATTCACGTGAGCAATATCTGGAAAAGATTGCCATGATGCGAGAAACGAAGAGGCCCATCGCCATCACGACGGATATTATCGTTGGCTTTCCGGGCGAGACGGAAGCGCACTTCGAAGAGACCCTGACTTTGCTGGATGAAGTGCAGTACGACAGCATGTTTTCGTTCAAGTATTCGCCCAGGCCGAATACGCCGTCCCTGCTGATGAGCGATTCGATTTCGGAAGAAGTAAAGGGCCGGCGGCTTGCGGTTTTGCAAGATAGGCAGCGAGAAATACAGGCAGTGAAGCATGCACGGTTGGTGGGAGCGTCGTTCGAGGTTTTGGTAAGCGGAAAATCGCGGCGCGATAATCAGTGGACCGGGTATACCACCTCGCACCGCATGATAAATTTCACTTCACAAGAGCGAAAGCTTCTGGGAACCTACGTGCAGGTTCGGGTTACGGGAGCGACGCCAAACAGCTTAGTGGGGGAGCACGCCGTTTAGCCCAAGGGAGGCCTCGATGGAAGTGGAGATGAAGATCCGCGGCCTGATGATGGATCCCGTGACGAGCATGCCCATCGTGGTGCTCAAAGACGTGCAGGGCCAGGCGATCTTGCCGATCTGGGTAGGCGTGTATGAAGCGAATGCCATCGCATTGGAAATCGAGAAAGTACAAACCCCGCGCCCGATGACGCATGACCTCCTAAAAAACGTTTTACTAGGGCTCGAAGTGCGCGTGCAGAAGATTGTGGTGAACGATCTGAAGGACGACACGTTTTACGCGGTGATTTGGGTGGAGCGCGAAGGCCAGATGATGACCATCGATTCGCGGCCCAGCGATGCGCTGGCGCTGGCGCTGCGTATGGACTGCCCGATCTTCGTGGATGAATTAGTCCTCAAGAACTCCAAGATATCGAGCGCCTTCTCCGAGCGCAATACCAACGAACAACTCCGCACCTGGCTTGACGGCCTTTCCGATGAGGACCTCGGTCGCTACAAGATGTAACTGCCGTCCGCGGCTGGCCGATAAATTCCTAAGTATTGAAATCAAGTTGCGGCAGGCGTGCTTGCCGGCACGGCCATTAGGCGGCGGACCGCGCGGCGCCAGACGAAGAGCAAGACGATGCCGATCAAGATGAGCGCCAAGCTCAAACCGGACCACAGGCCGAATGCGCCCCAGCCTCGACTAAAACACAACCAGGCTCCCAGCGGAAGGCCAATGATCCAATAGGCGGTGAAGTGGCAAAGCATGGGAGTGCGTGTGTCGCCCGTTCCACGGAGCGCACCGGTGGCAACGGTCTGGATGCCGTCGAAGAGTTGAAAAGCGGCGCCCGCGGCGAGCAAAAGAATGGTGCTGCGAATGATGGTTTCCTCCGGAGTGTACATGCGCGCGATCCATCGGGGAAATAAAAGCAGGATGGCGCCGGCGCAGGTCATAAAGGCGGCGCCAAGAAAAATCGCTGTCCCGCCGGCGTCGCCCGCGCCTCGCGGATCTTCTCGGCCGATGGCCTGGCCCACGCGCACGGCCGCCGCGGACGCTATACCGAGAGGCACCATGTAGGTGAACGCGACGGTGTTCAGTGCGATCTGGTGGCTGGCGAGCGGAACAGCACCAAGCCGGGCGATGAGTGCGGTGACCAGAGCAAACACGCCGCTTTCCAAGGTGAACTGTATCGCGGCGGGCAACCCCAGGGTAATAAGCCGGCGGATGCGCGGCAGGTCGATGTCGATGGGCGTTCTTAAGAGTTCGGTTCGGTGTTTTCGGTCGTACCAGAGCAGGTAACCGACCAGGACTGAGGCCAAGTAGAGCCGCGAGATCGCCGTGGACCAGCCGGAGCCCACAGCGCCCATTGCTTGCACTCCCCACTTGCCATAGACCAGCGTCCAGTTGCCGAATGCATTGATAATGTTGGCGCTGACCAGAGCGAAAGCGATGGGTTTCACCCTGTTCATCGCTTGCAAGCAGCGGCGCACGGCGAAATAAAGGAGCAAAGGCAGAAGACCGGCGGCTAGCGCTTTGGTGTAAGGAATAGCGAGGGCCAAGACTCCGGGATCAACATGCATTCCGCCAAGAAGCCAAGGAAGCAGCCATACGGCAGCGGTAAGAAAGGGAGTCAAGGCGACGCTCAAATAAATGCTGTTGATGAGGGAACGATGGCAGTCTTCGCGGCGGCCAGCACCGAAAGCCTGCGAGACAAGCGTGTCCAGCCCCATCAGCAAGCCACCACCGAAGAGGGCCAACACAATAAAAATGTTGGAACCAAGGCTGACGGCGCCCATGGCGGTGGCGCTATTGGGGAGCCGCCCAACCATCATCGTGTCAACGATGGCCATGCTCATCCAGCCGAGTTCGGCGAGGACAAGCGGGACGGCGAGCTGCAGAGTGGGGCGAAATTCGGCGCGGAGCGTCTGGAGTCCAATCATGGGCCAACGACAAGAAGAACGAGTGTAAGCGGGACGGAGAGAAGGAGCAAACCGGAACGCCGGCAATGGAAGGGAGGGGAAGGGAAGAGTGACGAGCGAAAATCCGATATTATTCGGTAGGAATCGAGTGCGGAAGAAATTCCTGCAATCTATCGCTTTCCGGGGGGAGTGTTAGATGGTCGCGGCCACGAAGGACGCATGGGCTCGCGAACTCGGGCTGGAATGGCAGGAGCCCTGACCCGAATTTTGGGGCTTCGACCGGTAGGATTCTCCCCGGCAATAACCGCGGCCGCGCCGAACCGAGCCGTACGGTTTTCCACTGCGATTCCACCCATCCGTCCATTTTTCTCTTGCCAATGAACGGGCGGCAAACGTAGAGTTAGCCTAGGCCTTGGGGGTTTTCTGAAGGCAGCACCTATATATAGGAACGCGGTTGCCGGATCGCCACGGAGTGCTAGTGCGGGCGCCCTTAGTGTACGCTCCGAACGAGCGGGGGAGGCAGAATGAGATGACTGCCATCATCACGGTCGCGAATCAGAAAGGCGGCGTGGGAAAAACCACGACCGCGATCAATTTGTCCGCGGCGCTGGCGCATCGCGGCAAGCGCACCCTGCTGATCGATCTCGATCCACAAGCCAATTCGACGATCGCGTTTTACGATGCCGGCGAAATCTCTGCGACGATGTTCGACGTGTTGAGCGACGGCCGGGCCGCGATGGCCACGGTGCTCAAGCCGACCAAAGATCCACTGTTGTTTCTGGGGCCTGGCAGGCTGGCGCTTGCAAAACTGGAGCAAGGGCTTGCCGGACAATTCGATGCGCCGTTTCGATTGAAGGACGCGCTGACTCCGGTCTTAAAAGATTATGACTATGTCGTGGTCGATACGCCGCCGTCGCTGGGAATCCTGACGGTCAATGCCCTGGTGGCCTCGACGCACTTGCTCGTGCCCATCCAAGCGGCGTATTTCGCGATCGAGGGAACGGACGACTTGCTGGAGACCTACGAGCGAATTCGCGCGCGTCCCAACCCCGGGCTGAAAGTTTTGGGAGTGCTGATTACGCTGTTCGACAAGCGGACGAATATTTCGAAGGACACGCACGGGCAGATCCGCTCGGTGTTCGGCGAAGTGTTGTTCAAGACAAAAATCACCAAGAATGTGCGGCTGGAAGAGAGTCCGGCTTACAAGGAAACGATTTTGACGTTTGCGCCGAAATCACCAGGTGCGGTCGAGTACAAGAAATTGGCAGGGGAGGTCATCCAACGTGTCGAAGAGAATCGGGCTACCCATCACGCTGAAGATGCGGCATGACGCGCACTACGTCGAATCGCTGACCAGTTATAGCGGCGCGGCGGTGGGGCGGATGATTCGCGTGGACCAGATCCGGCCGAATCCCGACCAGCCGCGCAAGGCGCTGGGTGATTTGCGCGAACTTACAGAGTCCATACGCGAAAAGGGCGTGCTGGAACCGTTGCTGGTGCGGTACGTCCCGCGGGAAGACTGCTTTCACATTATCTCGGGCGAGCGGCGCTATCACGCTTCGCGCGCGGCTGGGCTGCGGGAAGTGCCGTGCATCGAAAAAACCGCGGACGACGCGGAGACGCTGGAAATCGGGCTGATCGAAAACATCCAGCGGAAAGACTTGACGCCATTTGAAGAAGCGGATGGGCTGCACCGCTTGAGCACGCAATTTGAGTACACCCATGAGGACGTCGCCAGAAAAATTGGGCGGGCGCGGTCCTCGGTGACCGAGACTTTGTCGCTGCGGAATATTCCGGAATCGTTAAGGAAGAAGTGCCTGGAGCATGGAATCCTTTCCAAGTCGTTGCTGCTACAGATTGCCCGGCAGCCCACCGAAAAGAAAATGATTGAGATGTTCCATCGCATCATGCAGGGCGGATTGACGCGCGATGAGGCGCGACGCGAACGGCGCGAAGAACAAGCGGGACCGCAGCGGCCGCAGCCGTTCATCTTTCAATTCGAGCCGCCGACGGAGACATTTAAATTTAGGATTCAGTTCAAGAAGAGCCATGTTTCGCGCGACGAACTCATTTCGACACTTCGTGAAATCCTGGCGCAGCTTGAAGGTTCGTCCTCGGAAGCGGACTCGACGGCGGCATAGACCAGTCTCGTTTAGACTCGGGGAGGGGCCTTTCCGCAAGGTTAAGGACGAGCCGGCCCCGCTTCTACCCTCCAATGGTTGAACTTAGTTCCAGGCAAATGCAAGTAATGGAGCGGTTGATTGCTGCTGGTTTTCGTCCGATTGCCATTCCGCCATACGAAAGCGCCCTTTGTGTGAGGAAAGGGAATTGCGCCGCCTTGCTGGCGCCCGTGCCGAGCGCTGGAATCAAACTGCTAGCGCCTCCGTCGTTCCTGGTTGACGGCAATTTGAGCGTGAAGCTGAAACGTGACTCCGGCCAAGTGTTTGTCTGGAAAAAAAGGGAACTGCAAGCAACGCCTGAGAGGTTGCAGGAGCTGGAATCTTTCTGGTGGGAGCTTACTGAAATCCTGGACTTGCCTCCGAAGCAATAGAGTTACAGCGGTTTGCAATTCGTAAGATCTCCCGGCAAACTCAAATTCCGATGGATACCTACGACATCATCTGCATTGGAGCGGGGCCCACGGGCTTGGCCACCGCGATTGAGGCCAAGCGCGCGGGGATGCGGCCTCTGGTCATCGACAAAGCCTGCCTTGGCAATTCGATTTTTCATTATCCGGTGAACATGGTTTTTTTTACGACGCCGGAGCTTCTCGAAATCGGCGACTTGCCATTGGTTTGCGCGGCGGAAAAACCAACGCGCGTCGAAGCGCTGAAATACTACCGCAAAGCGGCGGAGCACTACGCGCTGGAATTGCGCTTGTACGAAAGAGTGCTGCGGGTCGACGGCTACGATGGAAATTTCAGCGTAGTGACGGCTACGGAGAAGGGTGCCGAGCGCAAGTATCCGGGCAAGAAGATTGCAGTGGCCACCGGCTACTACGATTTGCCGAACCTGCTGGGCGTGCCGGGCGAAGATCTTCCTCATGTGTCGCACTACTACTCCGAGCCCCACGAATATTGGAACCAGGGAGTGGTCGTAATCGGGGGGAAGAATTCTTCCGCGGAAGCCGCGCTCGATCTCTATCGAAACGGAGCGAAGGTCACGCTGGTGCATCGTGGAAAGGATCTGGGTGCGTCGATCAAGTACTGGGTTCGACCGGATATCGAAAATCGGATCAAAGCGGGACAGATCCGGGCGCTGCTCGAAGCCCGCGTCGAGGAAATTACCGGCGACGAAGTGGTGATTGAGCAGCATGCTCAAACAAAAAGAATACCGGCGAAGCAGGTATTCGCCCTCACGGGATATCACCCGGACTACTCGTTTATCGAAGGGCTTGGCGTGAAGCTCGATCCAGAAAGCCGCAGGCCGGCGCTGGACCTGAATACGCTGGAGAGCAATGTGCCAGGCATTCATCTGGCAGGGGTGGTTATCGGCGGGAGGCACACCGGCGAGATTTTCATCGAAAACGGTCGCTTCCATGGAAAACAGATTATCGAGGCGCTGAAAGCATGAGCGGCATGGGAGTGTATCCACGCCTGGATTTGCCCGCCCCGGACGCGTTTGCTAGACTCGTAGCATATGGCATCCATCATCCGCGAAGTGAGCGAGACGTTTGGAGCGTTGGTAAAGGGCTTCAGCGTAACCTTCCGCACTATGTTTCGTAAAACGGTTACGGAAAACTATCCGTACGAGCCGGTGCATTTTCAGCCGCGCTACCGTGGGATTCATGTCCTGCACCGTGATGAAAACGGTTTGGAGAAATGTGTTGGTTGCTTCCTCTGTGCCGCCGCGTGTCCCGCGAATTGCATTTATATTGAGGCCGCCGAAAACACGGATGCGCACCGTATCTCCGCCGGTGAACGCTACGCCGGTGTGTACAACATTGATTATTCGCGATGCATTTTCTGCGGGTATTGCGTGGAAGCGTGCCCGACCGATGCTATCACCCATGGGCATGGCTTTGAACTCGCAACCTACGACATTAATTCCCTGGTGTACCGCAAAGAACAGCTTCTTGAAAAAGAACCCGCCGCCCCGGTTTCGTCCGCGCGATAGTTCCTTGCCGTTCTAGACTCCTGGTTTCTTGCTTGCAATTGACGGGTGTGTCCGCATGCAACGCCAAACTGGCGTCGTCTCACTAAATCTAGATAAAGTCCTCTAATAAAGCAGCCAAGACGTAAGTCTGGGGTGAGGCGGATGGACGCGATGGCTGGGATGGTCGTTGAGGGAACGAGGCGTACGAACGGACGCCGGGGTGAGAGTTCCATGGCGGCATGGCTGAGGCGCGAGAGCGCGTAGCTTTGCCGCGAGTTTCGCGAAGCTGAAAGAAGAAACTCCCACGGCGGCTGACAGAATAACGCGAGGGTAAACTGTGGAAATCTGTGGAAATCTGTGGAAAACTTTGGCGCTCGACGGGCGAGCCTGCTGACCGCCAAGAACTACTGGGCGCAGCTTACAGGAAGAAACGCTCCGGGGAAATGGTGGCGATCGACGCTTGCAGCGTTTGCGCAGTAGATTAGGAAGATCCAGACCGCACAGCGGGGACTCCGGACAGTGAAGAAGATGAAGAACGCGACGGCGCACCACGCGGCGACACCGAAGAATTTCCGGCCGAGGAGTGCAATGGGCCCGAGATAGAGAAGGATTATCGCCGGAGGCTACGTTTTGCGGGCCCACGCGGAAATAAGGCGTGAGCCAACCCATTGCGGATCGGCTTCGCGGCCGGCGGCCACCATGCGGTCGGCCAGCGTATCGATCTGGATTTCTTCGTGGGTAGCGATGCCAAACTCGATGATTTTCGGCAGAACACTGCGAAGCGTGTCGACGAAGTACTCCGCTATCTCACGGCTCACTCCGCAACCGCTGGGATGGGAAACTTCCGTCGCGATATTCACAAAGCCCGCGGCACGATAGGTGGCATGCAATCGCATCCCCATATCAATGCGCGCGCCGCTGCGGCGCAGAACTTCGCTGATCCAAAACCCAACATTCTTGAATTGGGGCAAATCGGGGAAAGTGCGGGACTCCACGGTGAAATCCGGCTCCATGAAAGCGATGGCTGCGCCGGGGCGAAGGTGTTGCGAGAGGTGGCGAAGGACGGCTGCAGGGTCCGGCAGATACAGCAAGATAAAGCGGCCGACCAGTGCATCGAACGGTGCGGAGTCTGCAAACTTGTGGAACTCCACGGTCTGAAAACGAATGTTTTTGTAACCGGCTTCAGCAACGCGTTTGTTGCCCCAGGCGACGCTGCTGGCGTCACGATCGATGCCTACGACGGAGCCTGACGGACCCACGAAATCGGCGGCAAGCATGGCCGCGTCTCCGACACCGCAACCAAGATCGAGCACGCGCATGCCGGGCGCAATCCCCGCTCGGCGAAAAGCGCTGGCCAGGAATTCACGCAAGATAGCCCCTTGGCGCATCAAGCGCTGGCGTTCATGGTCGGTGGAACCCATGGGGTAGTCGGCCGCTTTGGAATGAGAGTCGCGCTGAGCTGCCGCGCCAGGTTGGTCGTCAGCCATTTGTCTGCTCCGAGATAGTCGATGGAATCACGAAAGGACGAGCGCATCACCCACACGCAGGATTCTACCTGATTCGGTAGATGCGACGCGCGTGTTGGTGGCCAGGCGGTAGTAGTGGTCGAAGCGGGCTTCCGGACACCACTCGGGAATGTGCGAGCGGCGGTAATCACTGAAGGTTTTCTGGAAGCCGGGAATGATCTCGCCGCTGCGCGGATTACGCGGAGGCACGGGGCAGCGCGCGCAGGGATTGCTGCCTTCAAAATTCACTTCGCCGATGCGGAAGCGCACCGCGCTGCGCTCCTCTTGGCCGAAGAGCTGATCTTCCCAGAAAGCTGGCACGCCATCAATTTCGAGCGTGGTGCGAAAGCGCTGGCGAGCTTCTTCGAGGTCTATGCCTTTAAACAGTTCGCAGACAACCAGCAAGCTGGCGGTGGAAATGATGGTTGGGCCGCTGGCGACTTCGTCGTCGGGAAAGCCCGCGGGAGAATGGCGCACCGTGACCGGCTGTTCGAAAAAGCTTGAGAACCACTTAGAAGCCCCCGCGGTGTCGCCGGGGAACGCAAATTTTTTCGTGGGGATTTTGCGGTTATCCGCCGGGACCGATAGCGTGACGGAGCCGAAATCCGGGGCGAACACCGCGCGGATCAAGTGAACGGCCGCGGTGCGCTTGCCATTCACCCATTGGCCGTCGACCGAGTAGAGCGCCCAGACGCGGTCGTGTTCGAGCCCGCCATGGGGGCCAATGCGCGCTTCCTTCACGGACACGGGATCGAGCGCCTTGACGGGATGAAGGCGAATGTCTGCAAGGCGCGGCGACGAAGCTAGAGAAATCACGGAGCCATCTTAGCAGAAGGGGACTGGGAAGCGGCAGACGGCGGCGTTGTGCGCGCGTTTATCCGGAGACGTGGGTCGTGCCGAGAAACAGCCAAGCAAGAAAAACAGCGCCCACGAACGCCAGCGAGACACTCAGCAACGTGCCAATCAGAACGTATTCGGCAAAACGCGCGGACTTGAATTCTGGATAGCGGGTGATGGCTTTCGCGGTGAGAATCAAGCCCACGGCGGCCGGAGATTGCAGGAGCATCGCGGTGAGAATCAGAAACCGCTCGAGCCACCCGATGTACAACCCGGCATTTTGCAATTGCTCTCCGGCTTTCGCCAGCTCTTCATCTTTCACGCTTTCGGTCAGAGAACGCGTCAGCAAGCGAATCAGGTAACCGCCGCCGAAGATCACTCCCAGGTAGACCACCGGCACGGCGAGGAATTTGTTCCCCAGGTTCCGGGAAGCTTGCAGGGGGCCGGCGAGCGCCGTGAAAGGCACACCCGGCGAGAGCAGCCATGCCGCAAGAAACACAGTCAGCAAATGAACGAACTGATCGGCGAGGTAGGATCCAGCGCCGCCTGCAATCACGCGCTTGGCGGTGAGCCGCACTTTGGCAAAATCGATCAGCAAATGCACCAGCGCGAGCGCGGCAATCACCAGGTGAGTCCGAAGAGCGACGATCGCGCCGGGGATAAAAAATCCCACCAGCAGGATGGCGGAAAGATAGTGAATAAGCCCGTGCAGAAGATACGCGGAGGGCCGCCCGCGCAGCTTTCCGTCGACCAGACGGCCGGTCTGAAAAACAAAATCGGCCGCCAAGTGGCCTAGGTAAACGGCCAGCAGCGTTCGCAGGAACATTTGCATAGCCTCGTGCAAATTTGAGGATTTGTACGTTTCTGTACAACTAGCCAAAAGTGTGTTCGATGAACGATCCGGCGCGGTTCACCGTTTCCGCCAACTGCCAATAGTAGCCGCGTTTTAGATTTCTGGAAACCGTGGAAATGTCCACCCGGAGCCGCCGGGCGGTTGGTTTAAGGGTTTCACGGCTGAGGTAGGCCTCAATGGCCTCCCATTGTTTTGAGGTGATCTGGAGCACCAAGGTGTCGTGCAAGCCGTAGATCAGGTTGATGGTTTCGTTGAAGTCCTCGTTACGGGACGCAAAGGCCGTGAGCACGTCGAATTTGAAGAGGTTGCCCTCCTTGATGCTTTCGATGGCGCGGCGCGCTAATTGAAACGCCTCGCCGGTGAGCTGATTGACGGGCGCTAGAATGCGGCCGGAGACGCGGCCGATGCCGACTCCGACGCGCAGCGATAGGGGCCGGAGTGCGGACCGCAAATCCAGAATCAACGCGGGAAGTGGCGGCAGCTCCGCGGTGATGGTTTGAAATTCGTCCCCGGCGGTAACGGAATACGGCAGCCGGATAAGCTTCTGGTGTAGGTGCTTTTCCGAGGCGGCCGCGAGCTTCTTTCTCAGCAGGGCGCGCACATCCTGGCGTGCGGTTGAGGCTACGATGTCGGCAATCAATACAGCGTAGATTCCGTTAGCCATAAAGGGCACCCTGGTCGGTTTGTACGAACCGTGCATTTATGTCGTCTTGTACGAAATCATACAAATAGAATAAGTTGTACAATAATGTACAAACGCTAAAATGTCAACTGCGGAGTCGGCGGGATTCCGGATTGCTCTGCAACTCCGGGGGCTGCGGGCGGCTGGCGGGCGGGACGATGCCGTTCGGGCGCAGATCGAGCAGCATCCGGCCATAGTGGTCGGCGTTGCGCCAGATCAACCGGGGCGTGGAAGTTCTCTTGGCGACCGTCAAGGCCAAGACGTTCATGGTAGTGGATTGGCGCCACAACAAGCGTTTTGATGCGCGAAGCAAACTCTGGAGGTGTTACGGTAAAAGCAGGAGCCGCGCTGATGGAGAAGCCGCTTTGGGAGCAGCAAAGCTTCCCGGAAAAGCTCTTCCGGTTCATCGCTCTCTTGTGCCTGGTGGGCTGCGGCGGCTCGGCCATTTATGTGACGAGCCATGTTGGCTCGATGGAAGACGCATATAGCCGTGCCCGCGATCTGGCGTCGTATTTCTTCACCGCCATTTGGATTTTCATTTTCTTTTACGCGCAGTATCGTGTGGTGCCGCAGTTCCTCCACCGCGACCTCGACCGCCGCGTCGGATTATGCCACGCGGTTGGCAGCCTGGCGCTCTTGCTTATAGGCGCGCTAAACGTCGTACTGCTCCTGGCGAAGTCGGATCTTCCGAGCGCTCTGCTCTTCTGGACTACGCTTCTCGGCGAGGGGGTGTTCCTCGGCAACGTGATTTGGTCCTACGTGAGCGGCGAGCGGGAAGTGCCGCTGCTCCCGGTCGCGGCGAGCGCGAAGTCGACGCCGGAGCACGTTTCCGACGCCAGTCCGAAAGACATGGGGTGGCCCAAATCTCCGGTAAGACTGTTTGGAATTGGTGCGGGTTTTTTTGCCGGCGGCGGGCTTATCTCCGTCATCCTGAATGTGCCGTCTTACCCGATTCCGGTGCCGTGGTCCGGCCAGATGCATTTTCTCCCATACGGCCTCCTGTGGCTGACCGCGGCCGTGCCATTCGCATTTTTCGCGATGCTGTACAAGTATTTGAGGGAGGCGCACAGGATCGTTTTCAAGGAGTCGCTGAACCGCATCCATTTCGTGGTGACCATCATCGCGGTATTCGACCTGGTGCGCGTATTCATGGCTTGGGAGCAAGTCCTGGTCTCGAAAATGTTGGCGCTTTATTTCGGCCCTGAAATCCAGTGGCTGGCTGTGCTCTTCGGTTTCAGCGCCCTCGTATTCGGGATTAATGCTTATCGGAGCTATCGCCGCGCCGCTGTCCGGACGTAGCACCGCCGAACCTGCGGGTGCAGCGCCTTCTTGACACTCTCTTTCCGTAGTCCTTAGGCACGCGCAGGGCACGCGCAAGAGATATCGGCTAAAGGGGATACGGTTTTAACAATTTCCGCCCAATTCCTGAGGTATAATCCGGCCACTGAATCGCTGCAATGTCGCCTTCCGACATTCCGCCAAACGGAGCCACTCCAGGTCCCGAAGGGTCGCCCCTTCCAGGTAAGAAGCTGGATTCTTGGGGGGAGATCGCCTCTTATCTCGGCCGCGAAGTACGCACCGTGCAGCGCTGGGAGGGAACCGAGGGTCTCCCCGTCCGTCGCCACGAGCACAAAAAAAAATCCACGGTGTACGCCTACGCGAGTGAACTCGACGCTTGGATCAAGAATCGCCAGCCGAAGGACGACCCCGTTGCCGATGACGTTTTTGCGCGCCAACAGGAGCAGCAGCAGGAAGTATCCGGCACGGATTCCCCCGTTGACGTCGTCGTGCACCCGGTCGTGCCTCCGGTCCCAGACCCCACTCTGGACGAAATCGAGCCGCATCCTTCGGCAGGGAAGCGCGTCATCTTCGCCATCTTGTCCCTCGGCATTTTTTGCGCTCTCTCCCTTGGCGTCTACCGCTGGCTGCAACCCACCGATACCGTGCAAGAAAAAGTCCGCATCGCTGTGCTTCCCTTCAATTACGTCAGCGGTGATTCCCAGCCAGATTACATTACCGCCGGCCTCACCGATGTGATTCGCACCAAACTCGGCCAGCTCGATCCTCCGCATCTTGGCGTGATTGCAGCGACTTCCTCTAGGATTGTCTCCGGCAGGCCCATCCCGGAGATCGGCCGCCTGCTCAATGTGAAATACGTGCTCGAGGGCAACGTGCAACGCGCCGGCGACAAAGTGATTATTGATGTGCAGTTGATTCAGGTCAGCGATCAGACCCACCTATGGTCCGAATCTTTCCCTCGCGAGCTTTCCGATGTCTTGCAAGTGGAATCGGATGTCTCGGCAGCCATCGCCAGGCAGGTTCTGGCCACGCTCCCCGCGCCTTCCGTTCCGCAGCCGCCGGTCCCCGCGCAGCCCGGAACTGTCCACGCCGCTACGCCGGCAATCGCCAGCTCCCGCCACGCCTATCTTCAAGGGAAATTTGCTTGGGGAAGCCGCGGAGACTTGCGCGGCAGCCTCACGTTTTTTCAGCAGGCCATCCACGATGATCCAAAGTTCGCGGAGGCTTACGCTGGTCTGGCTGCCGCGACTGCCATTCTTGGTCAAGTGCCCAATGACGGCATGCCTCCTGGCAATGCCAAACCAAAAGCGAAGGAAGCTGCGCAGCAGGCCCTGCAACTCAATCGCGAACTTGCTGAAGCACACGCCGTCCTCGGCAACGTAGCCATGAGTTACGACTGGGATCTCGCTACCGCCGAAAAAGAACTTCGCCGCGCCATTGAACTGGCCCCCAATGATCCCACTCCCCACGAGTGGTATTGCCATCTGCTGATCGTGGAAGGACACAACTCTGAAGCGCTCGCCGAAGCCCGCCGCGCGCTGGACCTGGATCCCGTCAATCCGCTCTTTCACGATGTGGTAGCCGAAACGCACTATTTTGGACGCTCTTATGACGCCGCCATTGACGAAGCGCAGCAGGTTGTCAAGCTGCATCCGGGCGATTTGTTCGCCCTGTTCTGGCTCGGCTCCGCGTATCGCGAAAAAAAGATGTACCCCCAAGCTATCGAGACTTTTCAGAATGCGCGAGAGCGGTCCGGGGATAGTCCCGCGATGCTCATGGCCTACGGCCACGCCCAAGCCATGGCCGGGAATGTTCCGGAGGCGCGGGCAACCCTCCAGAAGCTCCAGCACCTGGCCAGCACTCGCTTTGTCCCCAGCTTGTACCCGGCGGCCATCCACGTCGGCTTGGGCGAAGCGGACGAAGCCTTTCGTCTGCTCAACCTCGCCTACGAAGAAAAGATAGACCGCCTCGTCTGGCTGAACGTTGACCCCATGGCCGACCCGCTGCGCTCCGACCCGCGCTTCAACCAGCTCATGGCCAAGATCGGCTTCCACTAAGTGGATTTGCCAGCATCTCCCAGCAGGGAAGTGGCTTCCCTGTTGAAACCTGCAAACCGCCTAACCCGGCGGCATATGCGACATAAGCGAATCAACAACTTCAGTTCTTGCAAACGACCTGGTTCGCTCGCTCGCGCCAAACCTTCTTTAGCTAAAATCGCGGCTGCCCACCGCAATAACCCCAGAAGGGCCCCAGCACGACCCTAAGAAGGGTCTCCGGCACCAGAAAGGACCGTGCCGATTTCCACAGGAAAAACGCCCAAGGCCGCAGGGCTCACTTGAAAAGAGTCCTATAAGTTATATTATGTTAACTAAGAAATCTTCCTGGATTTATAGCGCTTTCCGGGCCCCGGAGTCCCACTCCCGGCCCCTCCGTCTTACTTCTTGTCGCTACCTTTCCCTGCTTTTTGTTGCGCGAGTTCGTAGTTGATGTACTGCTCGAGCAGATGCGGATCGGCGCCCACCATACGCCGCCCATTCACAAACACCGTTGGCGTACTGTTGACTTCTAGCAACTGACCGTTGGCGCGGCTCGCGTTGACCGCTTCGCCCGCCTCCGGGCTGGCCATGCAAGACTTGAATGCATCGGTGTCCAGCTTGGACTGTCCCGCGTAGTCCAGCATCTTGGTCCAGGCGTTAGCTGCCGAGATGATCTCCTGGTTGTCGTAGATAAGGTCATACATCTTCCAGAAGGCCGCGGGGTCTTGCTGGTAGGCGCAGCGGCCGGCGAGGGCGGCGGTTCGTGCCCAGGGATGAAGCTGCTCCAGCGGAAAGTCCTTGAACACCACGCGCAGCTTGCCGGCATAGTTCGGAAGGATTCCCCGCAAGGCGTCATGCAGGCTTCGGCAGACCGGGCACTGGAAGTCCGAATACTCCACCAAGGTGACGGCTGCCTGCGGGTCGCCCATGGAAGGGGCGTCCTTGAGCTGGATCTGTGCGCGGCTCTCCGCCAAGGGGTCCTTTGTCATGTCTGACATGTCGCCGCGAAACAAGAATTTGCCGTCCTTACTTACATAAAACTTGACCTTCTCCTTGTTTTCGCCCATGGTGAGGTTGATGGTTGTCTCCAGGAGTCCCGCGACCGGTGTTTCCTTGGGAGCCCCGACCAACAACAGCACGTCCGGACCGAAAGCATATACGTTCCGGAGGTAAGCCTCGATGTTCTTCTGCGTCTCTGATGGTGCCGCGCTAGTGGTCCCTGGTGGTTGTGCCTGCTGCGCTCGCGCTTCGGGCACGATCAGACTGCAGGAAAGAATCAGACAAAAACTCAGAGCGGTTTTCACTGTTGACCTCATGTGTTTCATGGAATGAACTTCTGTGCGATCGGGAATGGTCTGCCAAAGCCAAACGCGCGCGAGGTGATCTTCAAACCCGGGGCGGCCTGTTTGCGTTTGTACTCGTTGCGATCCACTTGAAGCGCGATGTGGCGGACCAGTTTCAGATCGAATCCGTAATGATCGGCGATCTCATCGGGGCTTTTCAAGTCTTCGATATAAGCCTTCAGGATGCGATCGAGGACGTCATAGGGTGGCAAGCTGTCCTCGTCCTTCTGGTCGGGACGCAACTCTGCCGAAGGCGCCTTTTCGATCGTCGACCGGGGAATCAGTTCCCTTTCGCGGTTGATCCAGAGGGCCAGTTCGTAGACCATTAATTTCGGCACATCGGAAATCACCGCCAGACCTCCGGCCATGTCGCCGTAAAGCGTGCAGTATCCGACGGCGAGTTCCGATTTGTTGCCCGTGCTCAGAACCATCGAGCCAAATTTATTGGAGATGGCCATCAGGTAGTTTCCGCGGATGCGCGCTTGGATGTTTTCTTCCGCCACATCCTCGGGCCGGTCGCCGAAGACGGGAACCAGCGCCCGCTTGTATTCCTCAAAAACGTCGGTAATCGGCAAAGTGACGAACTTGATGCCAAGATTTCTCGCCAGAGCGGCCGCGTCACGCTTGCTGCCTTCCGAAGAAAAAGGTCCCGGCATCGAAACGCCGAGCACATTTTCCGCCCCCAGCGCGTCCACCGCGATCGCGGCGACCACCGCTGAATCGATGCCGCCGCTCAGCCCCACGAGAACCTTCTTAAATCCGCACTTGCGAACATAGTCGGCCGTGCCGGTCAGCAGCGCCTCGTAAGCGTAGGCAATTTCGGTGGGCGGCTGTTCATGAATCTCGCCCTTCCCCGTGACCGTGTCGAACAGTACCAGATCCTCGCGGAACGCCAGCGCTTGCGCGGCCACCCGCCCATCGGCGGCAATCGCCATGCTTGCGCCGTCGAAAATCAGATTGTCGTCGCCGCCGATTTGATTGACGTACACCACCGGGCGCTGCAGCTTCATCGCAATCGCGCGCAGCATTTCGATGCGCAGGTTTCTCTTATCGATGGTGTAGGGTGAAGCGGAGATATTCAGCAAGACGCTGGTTCCCTGCTTACAAAGCTCCACCACCGGGTCGCGCTCGTACAAGCGCGTCGGCCAGAAATTCGGGTCGTTCCACACATCTTCGCAAATGGTGATGCCTAGCTTTTCATCCTGGAAGCTGTAGACCATTTGCTTGTCGGCTGGCTGAAAGTATCGCGACTCGTCGAACACATCGTAAGTCGGCAACAGCATCTTGCTCTGCTCAAACGCGATTCGTCCCCCGCACAGCAGGGCCGCTTTGTTGGCTACCGATTTGCCCGTTCCATTTTTTACTCGTCCCGCGTAACCCACCAGGCTCGGAAGAGGAACCTTGGTCGCCAGCTCTTTCAGCTCATCGATGTTCCGGTCCAGAAAAGCCGGACGCTCTAGAAGGTCTTGAGGCGGATAACCGCACAGACAAAGTTCGGTGAAAACAGCAAGGTGCGCTCCTCGTTGCTTGGCTTGTCCCGCCAAGTCCAGGATGCGAGCGGCATTCCCCAAGAAGTCGCCGACAGTGGGATCGAACTGCGCGAGCGCTATTTTCATGCTGGCACTTTAGAATACGGATGGAACCTTAAGATTGCAAACCTTGGCGGACCAGAATGTGACTTGCACAGAGACAAATTTGTCTTCAACTCCGCTTATTGGACTTCTTCGCCACCAGGCTGGCGATTCCTACTCCGGCGCGCAATTCGCGGTAAAACAGAACACACAGTTCCGGAAATGCTTCCCGGAGTTCGCCCGTTTCGAGAAGGTACGCGGGATTCCGCGGGCCGCCTGAAAACTCCATTTGCGCTTGCGTGAAAGTCTCCATCAGCAGAACGCCATCCGGTCGAAGCGCTCTGGCCATCTGCGCAAGAAGCGACCGCTGCAGATACTGAACGCACAAAATCAGATTGAAGTGGTGTTCCGGGAGATGCGTCACTTCCAAATCCGCGTTGATCAATTCAATTCCGCTTCGTGAAGGCCGCGCGGCCGAATGGAACCTGTTGGTGCGGCGAACCGGCGTGTGACTGTCGCGCGCGCGAACCTCCAGCACACTCAGAGCAACGCTGGAAAAATCCACTGCCGTGACGTGTTGGCCGCGTCCTGCAAGAAGTAGCGTGTGCCTTCCCGTGCCACAGGCAATATCCAACGCCGGGCCGCGCGGCAAAAGCGGCAGAAATTCGCGAACAATGCTGGCCGGCTCTGCGGGTGGCGCATCGGCAGCGACCTGGTGCTTGGCATCCCAATCGGATTGGCTAGCGGGCATAAAAAAGGCTCCTGACGAAACCGCTCAGGAGCCCGAAGAATAGCCTCGAAAGCGCAGAGCGCTTCCCGGCACCGAATTAGACGCTGAAGGAACTGCCGCAGCCACAAGTGCTCTTTACGTTGGGATTGTTGAACTTGAATCCCGCGCCTTCAATCGTCTCGATGTAATCGATTTCAATCCCATCCAGGTACATGGAACTCATCTGGTCAACGGCAACTTTCAGACCATCGAACTCAAAAACCTGGTCCGCTTCTGTGGTCTGGTTTTCAAACGCCATGTGGTACTGGAAACCGGAGCAGCCGCCGCCAACCACCGCCACGCGTAGCGCGACCGGCACGGGGCTCTGCATGCTCATGATTTCCTTCACCTTGCTGCTTGCAACGGGCGTTAAATTGATCATAAATGCTCTTGGCCTCCGCTCGCGGGCATGCCCGCGAAGCTTTCAACACTTAGTATACCAGAACTCCGAAACGGCTTTACAAGCCGTGTGCCTGTCTTGAAACGCCTGCTAGCGCCGCCTTTCGACAAGCCTATGCGCTTCACATACAATAAGATGCGATGACCAAGCACAAAGTTACCCTCATCCCCGGCGAGGGAATCGGGCCGGAAGTCGCCGCTGCCACACGCCGTATTTTGGAAGCCACCGGGGTCAAGTTCGATTGGGAAGAGATCGCCGGCCGTTCTGGTGGCTCCGCCGATCAAGGGAAGACCGTCAACCAAGCCGCTGTGGAGGCCGTGCGCAGGAATCGCGTTGCTCTAAAGGGCCCCATGGCCACCGCCATTGCCGGCGGCGCCCCTAGCGTGAACGTTGCGTTGCGCAAGTCGCTCGACCTATACGCCAATTTGCGTCCTGTCAAGAACATGCCGGGTGTCAAATCACATTTCGAAAATGTAGACCTGATTCTCGTCCGGGAAAACACCGAGGATTTGTACTCCGGCCTCGAGCACGAGGTTGTTCCCGGTGTCGTCGAAAGCCTGAAAATCATTACCGAAAAAGCTTCCACGCGAATCGCGAAATTCGCCTTTGCATATGCCAAGCGCCATGGCCGGAAAAAGATTCACGCCATTCACAAGGCCAATATCATGAAGTTGTCGGACGGTCTTTTTCTGCAGTCCGTCCGTGCCGTGGCGGCGCAATTCCCTTCCATCGAATACAAAGAGTTGATTGTGGACAACGCTTGCATGCAGATGGTGATGGACCCGCTGCAATTTGACATGCTCTTGCTGCCCAATCTCTATGGCGACGTCATGAGCGACTTGGCCGCGGGACTCGTCGGCGGCCTCGGCGTTGTACCCAGCGCCAATATCGGCGACCAATGTGCGATGTTCGAAGCCGTACACGGTACCGCGCCCGATATCGCCGGAAAAGGATTTGCTAATCCCACGGCCCTGTTGATGAGCAGCGTTCTTATGCTTGACCACGTGGGCGAACCAACGGCCGCGGAGCGCATCCAGAAGGCCCTCGAAAGGGTCTACCGCCAGGCTAAACACACGACGCGGGATGTCGGCGGAAGAGCCGGAACCGAAGAATTTACCGATGCCGTCATCGCCGCGCTCAAGCAAAAATAACTTCCGTCGTAAAAGTGACGTCGAGCCGCCCGCTGGAAAAAGTACTAGGAGTCCCAAATCGTTTCTGTACTTGTCTTTCCCCTGCACTCTGTGGCACAATTTCGATAACCTAGAGTGTGTCTTCTCTCCGGGTGCTTTTTATGCAGAGAACTCGCTATCCTGAGCGTCGCCGTACCACGCGTTTGTCCCTTCAGATTCCTTTGACGGTGCGCTGCCGCTTGCCCGAAGGCGAAACGATCGACCTCCGGGCTTCGACCTACATCGTGACGGCCCACGGGGCCCTGGTCATGATGGATACTCCATTAATTCCCGGCCAGACCGTGAAAATCTTCAACGATCATACGGCTAAATCGATCGACTGCGTGGTGACTTCCCTGCGCGAAAAGCGCGAGAGACGGTTCGTAGGCCTGGCCTTCGTCAATCCCAATGTTGACTTCTGGCACGTTGTTTTCCCCAAGTCCGGCACCCGCCAGGCGATCCGTTCTTCGGTGACGGGAGCTTTGGTGCCGCCGGGATTCCGGCAGGATAACTCTCCGCAATTCTGACGGAATTTCGAGGCCAGTGGATTTCGCCCGACTCAGATGCTCTTCACGGCGTAAAGCTGATACACCATGAAGTAAACAATCACGCCGGTCACGCAAACGTAGAACCACAGCGGCAGCGTCCATCGCGCAATCAGCCGGTGTTGGTCGAATCTCTCCATCCAGGCACGCCGCAGCGTAACCAGAATCATTGGCACAATCACAATCGCTAGAATGGTATGCGAGGTCAGCAGCGTGAAATAAACTGGCCTGATCCACCCCTGCCCCTGAAAAAGGACCATTTGCTTTACGCGGAAGTGATAAATCACATAAGACGCCAGGAAAACGGCGGAAACCCAGAATGCGGACACCATGAATCTCCTGTGTACCTGCATCTTTCCGGCCTTGATCGCCGCATAGCCTCCCGCCAGAAGCAGCGCACTGGTGGCATTGAGAGAGGCATTCAGAGCCGGTTGCGAAAACATGGAGGTGACTTTGCCCTTTCCTGAGGTGCTTGTTTTGAATCCGCTCAATCAGCGCGGAAGCTTGTCGTAGACCATCAACCCCAATAGCAGCGGAATGTGCAGGACCGTAGCATGCATAAGCCACTTGGCGCGCGCATTCGTCTTATTGCTTGCCGCCCACAAGCACACTTGCAACAAAGCGGTGCTGGCGACGAGTGCCCCGAAGAAATACACTACTCCAGCCAATCCCAAAATCGCGGGAAGCAGGCTCACGCCCACCAGTGCCGCCGCATACAAAATGATTTGCCGGAACGTGCGCGTGCCTTCGCGGTCGACCACCGGCAGCATCAGGATTCCCGCGCGCGCGTAGTCTTCGCGGTACATCCAGGAGATGGCATGAAAGTGCGGAAACTGCCACAAGAACAAAATTCCAAACAGCAGCCAAGCCCCGCGGTCCAGCGAACCGCTGGCCGCCACCCATCCGATCAACGGTGGTATCGCTCCGGGAAAAGCGCCGATAAACGTCGCCCACACGGTCCGTTTCTTCAGCGGCGTGTAAGCCAGCAAGTAGCTCAAGCAGGTCGCCACACCTAGCCCTGAAGCAAGCGCTCCTGAAGCCAAATACAGGTCCGCGGCTCCAGCAACGGCCAGCGCAAAGCCAAAGACCAAAGCCTCGCGCGGCTGCAACACTCCGCTCGGCAGCGGCCGCAGAGCCGTGCGCCGCATGTAGCCGTCGCTTTCGCGCTCGATATAGTGATTCAAAGCCGCCGTGCCCGCGGCGATCAGCATCGTGCCGAAAATTGCGTGAATCATGTGCAGCCATCCAATGGGGCCGCGCGCACCCATGTAATAGCCGGCTGCCGTCGTCATCAGCACCAGGAAGGAAACGTCCGGCTTGGTCAGCGAGACATAACCATTCGCGCGCGCCGCAAGCGTCAGTTCCGTTGTCCGTACCGTGCTCATCCCGGGGTCACCTGCCGAGCCGCCGTCGCCGCAACTTCCTTGCTGCGCGGCACTAGCCGGTAGCATGCCAGCACCACCAGCACGGAAAAGGCAAAGAGGATTGCCCCAACAACTGTGTGGATCACCGTTAGCGTAACCATCAGCGGCATCGGCTGCGGCGCATCCGCGGTAGTGAGCCGCGACCAGTACGCCGCCAGACCCAGCAGGAATTGCGTCCCGAATATCACATGCAGCAGTATGCGCGCCTTCGAGAGTTCGCGCGACTTCTCAAACCTTTTGCGCAGCGTCACCGCTGTCCAAATCACCATGGCGAGCACCAGCATCGCTCCAGCCATATGCGGCCAAATCGGAATGTCTTTGTGGCGGAAGCCCGCGCCGAGAATTACCTGCAGGTAAATTACGGCAGCAGTGCCGATCGTCAACGCATGAATCGAAGGGCTTCCGCTATCCTCCAGTTGCGGCTGCTCGGAAACCCACCACTTGCTGGTGAACACCGCAATGCCAAGCACCGCGCCAAAAACGATCTGTGCAAAGCACGCGTGAATCACCGGTAGCCAGTAGTGAAGCAGCCGGATGACCACTTGACCTCCGAGAACCGCCTGCACAACCACGCCAAGCACGGCGACAAATCCGAGCCAGCGCAGCCAAACGCGGCTTTCCTTTACCCACAGCAACACCGCCAGGACCAGCACAAGAATTCCCAAACCGCCCGCTACCGCGCGATGCGAAAACTCAAATAGGTCGCCACCTTGCAACGACGATAGCGGAGGAACCAAAGTGCCGTGGGAAGTCGGCCAATCGGTCACGGAAAGGGCGGCATCCTTGGAAGTAACCAGCGCCCCAGCGACAAAAAGAAGCACGGTCCAGCCGACCGTGAACACCGCAAATCGATGCACACTCGGGTTATACGTGGAGGTCATGCGCCCTCGTCCCAGCGGCGGATTATACCTTTATCCCATCACGGACGAAAGCCGCGTGGGCGTGCCCGGCTTGCCCGCTTGAATTCCCACGGCGCGCAACACGAGGTCCTTCAGTGCGGCGATAAACAATGGCGAATCTCCGACGGCCGGCATCATGCGAAATCTTTCGATACCCAGCTTTTTAGCTTCCTCGCGGGCTTCGATATTGATTTCGTGCAACGTTTCAATATGTTCGGTGACGAACGAAATGGGAACGACCAGCATCTCTTTCACGCCCTCGTGGCCCAGCCGTTCGATGGTGCCGGTAAGGGGCGGCTGCAGCCATTTCGCGGGCCCCACGCGGCTCTGGTAGCACAGCAAATGTGTCCGCGGCCAGCCCGGATATTGCTTCGCTCCCGCTTGGCAAGCTAAGCGCACTGTTTCTTCGATCTGCTTCGGGTACGGATCGCCTTTCTCAACCAAGCTCATCGGCAAACCATGCGCGCTGAACACCAGATGAATCCTCGAGCTGTCCGGAAATTGTCGCAGCACCGATCCAATCCGCTCGACCAGCGCCTGAATGTAGAGAGGATGGTCGTGAAAATTGTCGATGCTGCGCTCCGGCGGTTTTCCTCCGGGCTGCTCCCAGTTTGTCTGATCGGCGACTCGTTTCCATTCCTTCGTGCTGCTGAGTGTGGTGGCGTAGGAATAGTGCGGGTACAGCGGCAACAAAACGATCTCGTCGAGTGGCCCCGCCTTGCACAACGTATCCACCGCCTCTGCCGTAAACGGGTGCCAGTAACGCATGGCGGTAACGGCAACGGGATCGACATACGGGGAGACGGCTTCCACCAGCCGCCGGCGCTGCCGTTCCGTCAGCGTCCCAATCGGCGACCGCCGCCCAATTTCCGCGTATTTGCCGGCAACGGGGATGCACCGCCGCGAAGAAATGAACTTCGCAATCGGCCGCCGCAGCAATCCAAACGGTCCCAGCGGAATAATGTCGGGGTCCAGGAACAAATTGAGAAGAAATGGCTCCACGGCTGCCAGGGAATCTGGCCCGCCGAGCTGAAACAGCACAATCCCGACTCGTTTCTTTCCCGCCAAGCTATTTCCCCCGGTTCACCGAGTTCTTGAGTTGTTCGATTTCTGCCCGCAGTGAGGAGGCGCGCTTTCCGAGGCTCAGATAGAACCCGAAAAAGACCGCCCATCCGAGAACGTAAGCCGCAAAGATGCTGTCAAAATTTTTCATTAAGCCTCCGCTTCGCGCTGCAAATCATGCACTGCCACGGACAATTTTTCCAGCCGGTACCGCTCCGAAAGAAGCAAAACCATCAGAGCGTGCATGGCCAGCACGGAAAAGAAGAAAACTTTAAACATTGTTGGCTCAAGGCCGGCGCCGGGGCCGCCCATCACTACCGGTTGCGGGTGCTGCGTTCGCCACCATCGAATGGAGAAATAGACGAGCGGCACATCCAGAAACGCAAAAATGCCGAACAGCGCGCTGAGCAGCGCTCGGCGGTCCGGTTCCTCAATAAGAGTGCGAAGAAGCAGGTAGGAAATATAGAGCAGCCACATCACGAAAGTTGAGGTCAGCCGCCAGTCCCAGGTCCACCAAATACCCCAAACGGGATGAGCCCAGATGGGCCCGGTGATCAGCACGACGGTGGTAAACGCCAAGCCGACTTCCGCCGCCGAGACACCCAGCCAATCCCAGTTCTGCTGGCGTCGCCAGACGTAGAGAAGGTTGCCGAGGAAGCAGATGGCGAAAGCCGTCATTCCAGCCCAGGCGCTCGCAGCGTGAAAATAAAAAATGCGCTGGATGGGCCCCATGGTTCGTTCCATCGGAACTACGTAGAAAGAGGCGAAGGCGGCCGTCACTACCAAACCTACCGTTACCAGCCCTAGGATCGCGCGTTTAGCCATTGCCGATTACTCCTCCAGTAGATATTCGCCGAAAAGCCATAGCGCCGTCAAAAACACCACGTCGAAACCGGCCAAAAACCCCAGCCACTTCCCTTGCAGCGCCGGTTGCGCATCCAGCAAACCTGCCGTCGACTCCGTGCTGGCAATCAGAACAGGCGTCAATAGCGGCAACAGCAGAAGCGGCAGTAGCAGTTCCCGCATCCTGGCTTGTGCCGAGATTGCCGAAAAAGCCGTTCCCGGTATGGCCACTCCCACACTCCCCAGAAAGAAAACGAGAACAAGCTGTGGAAAGACAGCCAGGATGTGGACGTTGAAAAGCACTGCGAAAATGGGCAACAGCAGCATTTCCGTCAGCAGCAGAAAAACTGTGTTGGCGACCAGTTTTGCAAGAAAAATCGCAAACGGGTCGCTTACCGACAATCGCAAAGCGCTGAGCGTATCGTTGTTTTGTTCGCGCAGGAAGCCCGGCTGGAGCATCAGGGAAGCCGCGAAAAGAATCGCCAGCCACAGCAATCCGGGTCCAAATCGCAAAGATTCGTTGCCCGATGGTTGGAAGGTGAAGCTGAACAGAATCACGATCGTGAGAATGAACACCACCGTCGTGGTCAGCAGCTCGCGCGACCGAAACTCCGTGCGCAGCTCCTTGCCCAGCAGCACCGCCGTATTGGAGAACAGCGCCATTCATGCGTTCGCAAATGTCAGGATCGAGCGAAAGTTCGCTCCCGTTCGCGTGTCGGCGACCACCGCTCCCGCATCCAGCTGGATTGCCCGCGTCGCCAAGTTAGAGACTTCCGACTCGCCGTGCAGGCTCATCAATAGCGTGCGGCCCGAATCCCGCAACCCGCGCAGGGTCTCCGCAAACCAGCTCACCCCCTGCGGATCGAGGCCGGTCGCCGGTTCGTCTAGAAGAATTACCGCGGGTTCATTCAAAAGCGCCCGCGCAATGGCCACGCGTTGGCGCATCCCGCGAGAAAATGTGCGTACCAATGAGTTCCGGCGCTCTTCGAGCCCCACCTCCCGCAGTAGCTTTGCCGTGCACGCGGCGGGCGCCGCAATTCCTTGCAATCGCGCAAAAAGCAAAAGGTTCTCTTCCGCCGTCAACTCGTCATAAACCATGGTGGCGTGCGCCACAAAACCGGCGGCTGGCGGCGCTTCGCTTCTTTCCCCGCGCCCGTTCAAGAAGTTCACCGTGCCCGCCGAAGGACGCGAAAGCCGCGCCGCAATCCGCAGCAAGGTGGTCTTGCCGGAGCCATTCCGCCCGGCCAACACTACGCATTCGCCGGCTGCGATTTCCAACGACACCCGTCGCAACGCGTAAAGCCCGCCAAACCGTTTGTCAATCTTTTCGAAGCGGATTCCTGTGGGAGAAAAACTCGTCGGCGTCACCGGACGGCCTCGGAGGTGGGCGGATCACTCCTGGTCTTCAATGCTCAGCCTCGCACCAGATCGCGCAGCACTTTTTCGGCACGGGCGCGCTCTTGTGCATATTCAGCTTCGGAAATGGTCCCCGCTTGATGGCGCAACTCCAACCGAAACAAGCGCTCCTTCAGCGCATCAAGGCTCGTACCGACGGCCGCTTCGACTTCGGCCATGCTCGCGGCCCCGTTTGTGGGAGTCGCGGCTGGCGAAGGTGGCGGCGGCGGTGCGGTGGTTATCGCCGCGGACGCAGCCGGCGCCGGCGCCGCGACCGGCTTGTTTTTTTTAAGTTTCGGCGGCCGGACTTCTTCTTCAAGACCCGCCGCTCCGGCTATCGCCACTACGGGTTTGCGCACCAGCAGGAACGCGCCCATCGCAAACAGAGCAAGGAATCCCGTGATCAGATACCATTTCAATGCATCCAACCGGCCGGGAACCTGCTGTATACTCACGCCGCCCGATTCGCCGCCTTGCTGAGCGTCGCGGCCTTGCTGACCACCTTGTTGACCCTGATCCGCACCGGCATTCACGTCCGGCGCCGGCGCCGTGCCGGAAACACTCACTGCCACAAGCGTTCCTGCCGGAACGTCCTGGCGGCCATAGAGACTCATTCCCTGCTCTTGTCCACCGGGAGTCAAGCCCTCCCCGCTGATCTGCACGGTGGGAGGCGCCGCAACCAGTAACCGCCCCCCCGGATAAATGGTGGGAATCTTTACCGTCACCGCGTTACCCGCATAGGGCAGCTCGTAGGAAAGTCTCACGGAACTATTGCCCGGCCGAAACGCAAACGCGATCGCATACCGGTTCTTCTTTTTGTCGATGGGGAGTTGCACTACCGGCATTCCAGCGGGTCCGGCGGCGGCCACTTGTTGCAGTCTACTGCCTTCCGGCAACTCAAAATTAAAGCTTCCATCGGGCTTGTAAAAAGCCGTCGGGGGTTGCGACTTATTTTCGATTTGGTATTCTTCGCCGACAATGATCGTCGCGCCATTCGGCTGAAAAACCACCACGTGCGAAGGAACATTGATCGTCTTCGGATCTTTAGACGCTTCGTAAATATCCACTTGTGCCGTGCTCGTGCCCGGCGGAACGGCGTTGTTGAAATTGACGCCCTCATAGACCGCGCGGACCAGCATCGGCTGCGCCCCAAGTCCGGGATGGTCAAACGTGAATTCCCCCTGCGCGCCGCTCTTGGAATGCGCCACTTCCTGCATCCCTCCCTGCAGCTGGATCAGTATCAGTTCTATTCCTGGCGCCGCCTTCCCGGTTGTGCCGTTCACCACCGTGCCGTGGACCGTCCCGGCCTCAGCGATCGCCAGCGGACCCAGCACCAGCGTGGCAAGCAAAGCCAGACGCAGGTAACAACTTGACCTCATTGCGAGCTCCCATCCGCCGCGTGCGTGCCTCGCGGCCGCCGCACTTGCGCGTCGGTCACTTGATCGATCTCCGCCAGCACCAGCGCTGCTTCATTTTCGAGGGCCGTCTTCATCGCTTCGAAGTCACCTTCACTGTATTTTCCGGAACGATACTCAAATCGCAGGTCGCGCAAATTGTCGTAGATGGTGTCGCGGCGCTCCAGCAGTTGATCCAGTTTCGTGCGGTGCGGCGCCAGGTCTGAAGCATCCGGCTGAAGGTAAAAAACGAAAAGACCGACGGCCACAGCCAGCGCCAGGCATGCCCCCAATGCCGCCCAGTCTCCGGAGGCAATCTCGATCATCGCAAATGTACCGAGTACGGGTATCATTTAATCTTGGGTCTCGCGCGACGCCTGTGCTCTGGCGCGCTCCAGCAATTCAGAGGAAATGCCCGGCGCGCCGCTCACAGACCCTGCTGGCTGGACGGTTTGCTTTCTCCAACGGAAGATCACCAGAATCACGACTCCGGCGCCCAGGAACAGGTAAATGCTCGGCAACATCCAGGCCAGCAGGCTGAAACCGGATTTCGGCGGCTCCGTGTACACTATCGGCCCATACTCCTGGGCGAACGCTTGCAAAATCTGTTCATCGGTCTCGCCTTTGGCGATGTGTTGATCGACCTCACCTAGCATCATTTTGGCTGTGTCGCAGGGCCCGGAGAACGCCCCGCCGGGATGCGAACAAATTGCCGCAGCCATGTCGCATGATTTGCACATGCATTTGATTTTCGCGCCCACTTGCTTGGTGCGGTCGGAGAACTGCTCTGCCCCCACCGGCGTGATCAGCAGCGGCGCCGCCGCGAACATCATTAGCATCGTGCATGCCACGATAGAGCGCGCTTTAGTCATGGCCTTCCCTCAAAGTGACGGACGACGGAAGTCCATGGGCTACGGCTTGTCCCACAGGCTGTGGCGCCGTCGACAGCACCAGCACCGCACGGCGATTCGGCATCAGCGCCACCAGCGTTCCGAACACCACTACCACTCCGCCGAACCAGATCCATTTTACCAGCGGATTCAGGTAGGCATGGACAACCGGCAGCTGCGTATCCGGATTCATTCCGGCGAAAACCACGTACAAATCTTCCTTCAGCGTCGAACGGATCGCCACCATCGTCCCGTTTTCCTCGGTGGTGGAGAATTTCCGCTTTTCCGGGTAGAGCATCATCGTTGGCTTGTTTTGCTCGAGCACTTCGACAAGCAAGCGTTGCGCTGTGTAATTTCTTTCCGGTTTGGTATCAAACCCCTGCAGCACCAAGGTGTAGGGCCCGATTTGCAGCTTGTCCCCCTGCCGCATATCTTTCTGGATGTCGCGATTGAAGGCCGCACCCGCCAGTCCGATAAAAACAAACACCATCCCCATGTGCACGATGTAGCCGCCGTAGCGCCGCGTATTGCGCATCGCGAGCTCCACTGCCGAAGCCGCATACGAAGCTCCCGATCGCGAGCGAATCACCTTCGCTCCACGATAGAATTCCAGCAGCACCGTGGATGCGACAAATACGCACAAAATTAGGCAAACCCATGAATAGAACTGCCGGAAGCCAAACACCAGGGCAATCACCCCGGCAGCCAGTCCGATTCCCAGCGGCCATCCAAAATTACGCTTCAAGCTGTCCGTCGAAGTCTTCCGCCATGCCAGCAGCGGCCCTACTCCCGTCAAAAACAGCAGCAGTAGCCCCAGGGGAATATTCACTTTATTAAAGAACGGTGCTCCCACGCTGATGCGGTTTCCCGTAAACCATTCGGAAAATACCGGGAACAGCGTTCCGGACAGGACCGCGATGCAGGCGACTAGCAGGATCAAGTTGTTGAACAGGAAGCTTGATTCCCGGGAAACAATGGAGTCCAGCTGGTTTTCGCTCTTCAGGTAGTCGCGATTCTTCAGATACGCTCCGAAGCATGTCAGCAGGATGATCACAATAAAGCCAACGAACCAGCTTCCAATGCTGGAGTTCGCGAACGCATGCACCGAACTGACCACGCCGCTGCGCGTCAAGAACGTCCCCAGGATGCAAAGTAGAAACGTGACGAACACCAGCCACACGTTCCACACCTTCATCATGCCGCGTTTTTCCTGCATCATTACCGAGTGCAGAAAGGCCGTGCCCGACAGCCACGGCAGCAGCGAGGCATTCTCGACCGGGTCCCAGCCCCAGTAACCGCCCCACCCCAGAACCGCATATGCCCAGTGCGCGCCTAGCAAAATGCCCATGGACTGAAACATCCACGCAATCATCGTCCACTTGCGCGTCAGGTGAATCCACTTCTCCCCCGGGTACCGCGCTAGTAGCGCGCCCAGCGCAAAAGCAAAAGGAATCGTGAACCCGGTGTATCCGGAATACAGGTTTGGCGGATGGATCACCATCTCCGGGTATTGCAGCAAGGGCGTCAACCCGCGCCCATCCTGGGCCGTGACGAGGCGCAGCGCGCCATCCGCTGCCGGCGAAGCCAGCGCTTTGAACGGACTCTCAATGAAATTGTTCAGCGTCAGGAAGAAGATCTGCACGCCGGCCATCACCACTCCGACGTACGGCATCAACTCGCCATTTTTGTTCCGGTAGGTCAGCAGCACCGAAAAAACATAAATGGCCAGCAGGAAGCTCCAAAACAACAGCGAACCTTCCTGCCCCGACCACAGCGCCGCTACCTTGTAAAACGTCGAAAGGTCCCGATTACTGTGCGACACCACATAGGCGATGGAGAAATTATCGCTGAAAAAAAGATATTCCAGGCTGAATGTTGCGAGGAAAATCAGGCAGCAGGTGGCCATCCCTGCCTGCCTGGTGCTCTTGATCAGCAGCGGATGCCGCGTGATGATGGCAGCGATGCCTCCGCCAAACGCATACACTGCGCAGATAAACGCTAAGACTAATGCAAAAGAGCCGAATACATCCACGGCGGTCCCGCCTATCCCCCGGAAATTCCGGGTGCTTTACATAGCACTTCGTTCGGTGGGGCTGGGCGTTGCGCCACCTTTGCCTCCCGGTGCCGCTTCGTACTTGGAAGCACATTTCGCCTGAACAACCTCGGCTACAAATCGTCCTTCTGGACCTGGGCGGCCCTCGACAAGCGCTTGCGATTTGTCAATGAACGTATCCGGCAGCGGGTCAGTTCCAATGTAGCTGATCGGAAGCGTCTTCCCTTCTCCCTCTAGCACAAAATCAGTCCGCCCCGCCAGGTGCCGAATGCTTCCAGGCGCGACCGTGCCGCCGATCCTCATGCGTTGGGTGTTTGCGGAGCCCTTCAGCGTCTGAAGTTCGGCGATGGTGTGGTAATAAGTCTTGCTTTCTCCGTAGCCCAGCCAGGCCAGAAAACCCATGGCGATGACGATCACTCCGATTCCCACGCCAAATTTTGCTTGTTTCTTCACGGTAGCGCTCCTCGTGTCGCCCTTCCAATCGGTCAACGCCTTGATTCTAGCATAGTTAAAAAGGTCGTCTACCTGCTTTGAGGGTCATTTTCACTGCTCCAATTGGACAGTCGGCCCCCTGTCCGTCAGGTCAGTCTGCTGCGGAGCCCGCCCAGAACTTCCTGAAACCGCTCCACACTACTTTCCCCTAGGTAGCTTTCCAGGCGGAATGGTTTTCCCCGATCCACCAGTACCGGGCAGCCCAAATCGAGCATGACGATATCCTGCACCACCGGTTCGAGCCCTTCTGTGACAACCATCACACGCTTTGGTTTAAGTGACCGCCGGATCCGCCTGGCCACCGATTGGATGCGATTGCCCAGCAATGTGGTAGTCGCGGTGCCCAGCGGGAGGTCGCCCTCCAAAGGGCATTCGAGGACATGGGTAAGAAAATATCCCGCGCGTTGAAACTCTGCCCGCACCGCCTCCGCCTCTTTTCCCGCGGTCGAGATTCCCACCGCATCCAACAGCAGCGCCGCCTCCCCGCGGAATTCTCCGCCTGGCGCATACAGAAAATCGGCGTCCTCCGGCGGCGAAAATGCCCCCAATAAAAGCGTGCCGATATGCACCGGCCGGTACCGTGTCGACCATTCCAGCCGCAGCAGCCGCCGCGCCGTATGTTCCCCCGACGCCGTCTGCCCGCAACCGTCGCACGTCAATGTGATGGTCTTTGCCATGGTGAGCAAAACTTGTAGCCGCCGGGCTTCAGCTTGCCTTCCCGCTAGGATGTAGTGGAACGCCCCAGCGACTGCGAATCTGTTCGGATGCTGGACTCTGCCAGCATGCCTCAAACGACCATCGCACTCTGCGGCCCGCCATTTTCCATTTTCTCCTGGCACTCAAGAAGTCACCGGCGAGTCCGTCGGCAGCTTGGCCCGCAAGCACCACTTCAGCTCCTGGCTCATTTCCATGATTTCCATACCCGGCATCACGATGAATTTGCAGCTCAGCATCTCGTGCGGCTCGTCCTCATCCGGCAGTTGGCAAGTCACCCGGCAATACTGGCAATCCTGATTCCAGCAGAAGCGCCCATACGGAATCGTTTCCGGGCTGATGAACTGGAAGCACCTCAAAAGCGAATTCCGCTCCGGGACCTGAAACTTTCTCCCGAAAATCGTGATATCCACCAGCTTTTCGTAAGGACGAAAGGGTTCCGACATAATGAGTTCTGTCCTCCGTGGCCCGGCCCCGCGTCCACGCAGCTTTCCCCTGAACCGGAACACCAAAATGAGTGCTTCACCAGATTAGTCCGCAGGTTTCGCCCGCACAACGCCCGGTCTCGCCCGCGTTCCCAATCTGCTACGGGGTAGGATTCATGTCTTGATCACCGCGGATTTCCAACCCTCGTGAAAGCGCGCCATGCAAAACGCTAACGCTCCCTAGATTTAACAGTTGCGCCTCTCTGTAGGTCTCGACTTTCTGGAAACCATGCAGAAAAGATGGCCGTCAGGATCTTCCAGGACGACAAACTCGTCGCCGGGTTGGTACCGCCACGGGTAGCGAGTCGCGCCGGCTTTCATTCCTCCGGCACCAACTGGTAACTCACAAATGCGAACTGCTTCCCGTCCGGCGACCATGACGGCACGTTCATGGTTCCCTGTCCGCCAAACAATCTCGCGAGCACGATGATCTTCTGATCCTGCAGCGTCATCATGCGCAGCATCACGTCTTTGTTCTCCGGATGGCCTTTCACGCTTGCGTCAAACGTCACGAAGACCATCCGCTGCCCATCCGGCGAGAGGTGCGGAAACCAATCGTTGCCTTCGCCAAAGGTGATCTGCTCCTGCTCAGTTCCGTCTGCGTGCATCCGCCAGATTTGCATGTGCCCGGTGCGCTCGGAGTTGAAGTAAATGTAGTTCCAGTCAGGCGAATATTCCGGGCCGTCGTCCAGCCCCTTGGCGGTAGTCAGTTGTTTTTCTTCGCCGCCCGTCGCCGGGATCGCATAGATATCGAAATCCCCGTTCCGCTCGCCGACAAACGCCAGGGTTTTCCCGTCCGGCGACCAGCCATGCCAGTACGAAGGAGATTTCTGTGTGATGCGCCGCGGCACGCCGCCGCCGATCGGCACGATATAGACGAGCGAGCGATGCTCCTCCTGCGACTGGTCGCTGATCGCTAGCTGCGTGCCGTCCGGCGAAATGCCGTGGTCGTTGTTGCAGCGCGTGGCCAATCCGGTGTCCAGAACCTGCGGAGTTCCGCCCGTCGCCGGAATCTTCTCGATACGCCCGTTTCGATTGAACAAAAGATTCTTTCCGTCCGGCATCCAGTTCGGCGCCTCGAACCGCTCCGGAGCAACGTAAATTGCGGTCCTGTCCGCGGACGCCACGGTGATCACTTCCAGCAAGCTGTAGAGCCTGCCCGCCGCGGCGGACGTTGTCGCCGCCGCTTGCAACTCGACATTTGTGAATACCGCCTTTTCCACCGCGTCTTTATCATGGCTGCAAAGCCCAATCCCAACGTAAAACGGCTCTTTCAATGCGAGCCGCGGGGATCCGCCGGCTACTCGAAATATGCCGTCGTCATACGCGAGCCACATGGTGAAGTACGCGCCGTGCTTCTCAATCCTCAGCCTCTTGGGCGACCACGTGCCGGCTTGCACTTCGTGTGTGAGCGCGCCCTTCTCGTCGCGGTATTGCAGCGCCGTCATACCGTTGCCATGCAGCGCAATGTCTGCGTACGGCGAATCCGCATCCAGCGACTGGCGGATCATCAGTACCGCTTTGCGATGTTCCTGAGTGCTTTTACCAAGGAACGAAGTGTCCGCCGTCAACGTAACGTCGCCGGAAACTTTCTTCCAAGCGAATTCGAAAGCATCTTTGCCAAACCACATGTTCTCGCCGCTGCCCGTCATCGTGTAGCTTCCCTTCGCGGCGTCGTAGTCCAGCGAACCAGGATGAAGAACGGTTCCCACGTCGCCGCTGCCCTCGAAGATTCCAACTGGCGCGACAGCCTCCGCAGCAGTCCTGGAGAGCGCTTTGGCAGCGGCCAGCGCTGCCCGCAAGTCGATCTTTGCCGCACTGGCAAGCGCCAGGGCGCAAGTCAGCGCGATAAACCAAGCGATTTTCTTTTTGTGCAAGAGGAAATCCTCCATCCCGAAAACGAAAGGGCAACGTTAGGACGCTCACCAACAATTGTCAATTCTTGCTCTTTCGGGCGGCACGCTCGGGATTTCCGGCGGCCCATGCCCTTCTCCGCCCTCATTTCCCTTTTCTTCGGTCGCGTGCTATCTTCGGGGGCTCAGGGGGAGTTCCATGTCCGTCAATAAAGTAATTCTCGTCGGCCGCTTGGGGCGCGATCCCGAAACGCGCTACACCGGCGGCGGCCAAGCCGTCGCAAACTTTTCCGTGGCTACGGATGAGTCCTACAAAGACAAGAACGGCGAGCGCCAGAAGCGCACCGAATGGCACAAGGTCGTGGTATGGAGCAAGCTGGCCGAAATCGCGCAACAGTATTTGAAAAAGGGCTCGCTTCTTTATCTCGAAGGCCGCCTTCAAACGCGTGAATGGCAAGACAAAGAGGGCCAGAAGCGAACAACCACAGAAATTGTTGCCACCAATTTCCGCATGCTCGGCGGCCGCGCCGAAGGCGCCGCCGCAGGTGCCGCCGCAGGCGTTGGCGGCGCTTCTCGCTCCAGCGGCGACGACATGGAAAGCCACGCCGCCCCCGCCGACGATTCTTATGGCGGCGTAAGCAGCACTCCTTCCACCGGCGGCCCTGAAATCTCTGACGAAGATATTCCGTTTTAAGGTGACGAATATCAATCGTCAGCTTCGTTTACAAGCTCGTCCGCAAGGGCTGCTTGCGCCCGGTGATCTGCGACTTACCGAATCGCCAGTCCCCGAGTTGAAAGATGGCCAAGCGCTGGCGCTCGTGAAATATCTTTCGATCGATCCGACCATGCGTGTCTGGATGGTCAGGGATACTTACCTTCCCGCCGTAGCCATCGGCGACGTCATGCGCGCGGCTGGTTTTGCCGAAATCGTTGAGTCACACCACCCTGATTACAAAAAGGGCGACCGCGTTACGGGGCTCACTGGCCTTCAGAAGTACGTGGTCATCGATGCGTCGGCAAAGCATTTCTTCCAGAAAGTCCCGAAGATTCCCTTTGTTTCAGACACCGTTTTTCTCGGTGTGCTTGGCATCAACGGCCTCACCGCTTTTTTCGGCATGGAGATTGCCGCGCCTAAGAAAGGTGAAACCCTGGTGGTCTCCGCTGCCGCTGGCGCCACTGGCAGCATCGTCGGGCAAATTGGAATAATTCACGGTTGCCGCGTCGTCGGCATCGCCGGCACCGATGACAAATGCGCTTGGATCACCAAAGACCTCGGCTTCGCCGCCGCCATCAACTACAATCATCCCGACTGGAAAGAAAAACTCGCCGCCGCCACTCCCAGCGGCATCGACATCGATTTTGAGAATGTCGGGGGAGAAATCATGCAGGAAGTCCTGAACCGCATGAACCTTCACGGCCGCGTTGTCCTCTGCGGCCTGATCTCCGGTTACACCAAGGAAGATCCCGCCCTCGTCAGTCTTGGCAACATTCTAGTCAAGCGGCTCCGCGTCCAGGGCTTCATCATCCTGGATTACGCGGCACGCTTCATGGAAGCCGCTACTCAGCTGGGTCAGTGGAAAATGTTCGGCAAGCTCAAGGACCGCGAAACCATCGTGGAAGGACTGGAAAAAGCGCCCGAAGCCATCAACATGCTCTTTACGGGCGGCAACACCGGCAAGCTAATCGTAAAAGTTTGACCGCGGCCAGGGCGCCGCCGTTACTTCGCGCCGCCGTGCTTTCTCTGCTGGTCGAGGTTCTTCAGAAACTCTTCAAACTTAGGGCCCTGCTCCGGCGTGAGGACCGCGCGGATCTGGTCGCGTCCCTTTTGACGGACCTGATCGATCTGCGCAGCCATGTGATCGTGGATCGATTCCACCTCGGTATGGCGCTGCAACAAGATGGCGTCTATCTGTTGGCTTTGCGCGCTCGTCAAGCTAAGGGCCTGAGTGAGCTGCTCCACTCTCTGCGCCCGCCTCGCTGGCTCCGGCAGCGGGGTACTGGCCGCCGACACTAGATGATGCTCGTAGGAATATCCAACCACTCCGCCCAGCGCCACACCCAGAAGGAATACCACGCCCACCCAGAGGCCCGCCTTCCAAGTTGCTGAAAGCGGACTCATCGATTGTTCTCCGGCAGCGGAACGAGCACGTCTTCCTGATTCGCGGGAGGCGGCGGCTCAAAAAGGGATTCCTGCGCTGCCAATACGCTGGCTTGCTGATTTAGCGCTGGAAGCGGTCTATCGTAGAGCCAAACACTCGCCACCAGCAAAAGGGCGGCGGAAGCCAAGGCCAGACGCGAGGCAAATTTCGGCACTGCCAGCCAGGTGCTGGCCCTTTCGGTTAATTCTCCTTCGCGTGCGGCGATGGCGGCCATCACGCGAGTCGTAAACCACGGCCGTCCTGTCTCTGCGACGGAAGCAACACCTTTGAAGATTTTCCGGACCGCCAGAAGGTCCTCGACCGCTTCCTGGCAGTTCGCGCAGGTGGAGAGGTGTTGGCGCTCTGCCGCCGGCAGCGCCTCGCTGATCCGTCGGATGTCCACAACTCCAGGACGCGCCTCAGCGGAATCCTCTAGCAGGCTCTGAAATCTCCTGCACTCCTCATTCTTTTTTAGCGGGTTCCACATACCGGCCTCCTCACTGCTTTTGCTTTCGCCGTCAATCTCCACGCTTCTTTGCCTGGCTTACCACGCGGCGCCGGGCGCGGAAGAGCCTGACCTTAACCGTGTTGCCGTTCAAATTCAGAACTTCCGCAATCTCCTCGATGGAATACCCTTCTACTTCCTTCAGCATCAACATTAGCCGGTCCCGTTCATCCAAACCTTCCAGCAACCGTTCCACATTCTCCCGCGCCGCGATCCGCTCGCTGATGTCCGGTCCGGGGTTTATTTTTTCCTCCGAACTGATCACCTGCCGAGCTTGCTCCTCGCTCAGGTCGGACTCATACACCAGGGGCCGGACTTTCTTTTTCCTCAGCAAATCCCAGCATTCATTCACCGTGATCTTGTACAACCAAGTGCTGAATGCCGCTCGCTGATCGAACCGCTTCAGCGAGAAATATGCCTTAACAAATACTTGCTGGGCGATGTCTTCGACATCTTCCCGCTTCCGCAAGATGCCGCCGGCCACGGCAAATACCCGGTGTTGATGCCGCCGGATAAGCTCTTCGAAAGCCTCCTGGTTCTCCCCTTGCGCCCGGCGAACCAATTCGCGGTCGTCCGCCGCGCCGGAGGGCTTGGCGACACGCACCGGCACGGCTTCCACCGCGGAGGGCGGGACGGGGGGCTCCACTTTTGGGACGCGCGCCATGGTCGTTTGGTTACGGCTAATCCTTCCGAGTTTCCCGGGGCTGCATCAAACGTTTCATTTCCCTATCTGTAACTTTGCACTTGATTCCCATCTTACCTACATGGAATAATACCTGCATGATTATTGGTGACCGCCTTCGCGCACTCCGCGAAGAAAAGAAACTCTCCCAGGGCGACATCGAAAAACGAACAGGGTTGCTTCGTTGTTACATTTCCCGAGTCGAAAATGGCCACACAGTACCGGCCATCGAAACTCTGGAAAAACTCGCTCGTGCTCTCGAGTGCCCACTCTATCAACTCTTTTATGACGGTGAGGAACCGCCGCAGTTGCCGAATCTCCCCAAGCGTAAATCGTCGGATGACATCGCCTGGGGCAGCGTCGGTAAAGATGCACGCTTTCTCAATAAGCTGCGCCGCTTGCTGAGCAAAGTGGAAGAAGGGGATCGCAAGCTGATTCTCTACATGGCCCAAAAAATGGCCAACCGCTAGTTTCGCGATCGCGCTTCTCCGGTTGTCGCCGTTCTGCATCACTGACACTCAACGAAAGGCCGTGCTTACCCGCTGCGCGGCCTCTTTTCTTGCCGGCCTTTAGATTTCCGGCAAGCCCTAGGTAACCGTCTCCTTCATTGACGCCTCTCCTGGCAGGCTATTCCCATTCGATGGTGCTGGGAGGCTTCGAACTGATATCGTAGACCACCCGCGTGACCCCGGTGACTTCATTGACGATACGGGTCGAGATGCGTTCCAGTACTTCCGCGGGCAGCCGGACCCAATCCGCCGTCATGGCGTCATCGGACTCGACCACCCGGACGGCTACGGTTAATCCATAGGTTCGCCCGTCGCCCATCACACCCACGCTCCGAACTGGCAAAAGCACGGCAAACGCTTGCCATACCTTGTTATACAGGCCAGCACGCCGGATTTCTTCGACCACAATGGCGTCAGCCTCCTGCAGAGTTACCAGATGTGGACGGGTGATTTCCCCCAGGAGCCGGACGGCTAGCCCCGGTCCGGGAAACGGGTGTTTCACTAGTATCTCTTCGGGCAGCCCGAGATCCTTGCCAATCCGGCGCACCTCGTCCTTGAATAGGTCCCGGAGCGGCTCGATCAGGGCAAAGGGCATCTTTTCCGGCAGTCCGCCGACGTTATGGTGAGTTTTGATGGTCGCCGAGGGCCCCTTCACGGAAACGGATTCAATCACGTCCGGATAGAGAGTTCCCTGCACCAGGTAGCCAATCTCGCCGTGGGCTACGCCAGTCTGGAGCTTTTGCGCTTCTTCGGCGAAGACGGCGATGAACTCCCGGCCGATGCGCTTGCGCTTCTCTTCTGGGTCAGTAACCCCCTTCAATTGAGCGAGAAAGCGGTCGGAAGCATCCACGCCGATGACCTGGAGATGCAGCCGGTCCCGCAACATTTCCAGGGTCTCGGCAAATTCGTTTTTTCGCAGCATCCCGGTGTTTACAAAGATGTTCGTGAGTCGGGTTCCCATCGCCCGGTGCACCAGGACCGCAGCAACCGTGGAGTCCACGCCGCCGCTGAGGCCGCAGATGGCCCATTTGTTTCCGACCTTTTCGCGGATGGCGGCCGTGGTTTCCTCGATAAAGGCAGCGCCACTCCACTTAGGCTCGGCTTGGCAGACGCGAAACAGGAAGTTTCTAATTAAGTAGGTGCCATATTCCGTGTGGTTCACCTCCACATGGAATTGCACTGCGTATATTCTTCGTTGGGCATCTTCCAGAGAAGCGATGGCGTTGTCAGTATGCCCTGTGGCGCAAAACCCCGCCGGCAGCGAACGGACGTGATCGCCATGACTATTCCAAATACCCAGGGAGTCCGGTACTCCCGTAAAAAGCTCGGACTTCCCTGTTGGACTGTCGCCGCCTACTTTCAGGCGCGCGCGGCCGTATTCCCGTCGCTCCGCTCTTTCAACCTTCCCGCCAAGGGTATGCGCAATCCATTGCATCCCGTAGCAGATTCCCAGAACCGGAATCCCCAGGGCTAGCACTTTCTCGTCACACTTCGGGGCCTCCGCGTCGTAGACGGAACTCGGCCCACCCGATAGAACGATGCCCGCTGGTTCCAGTTTCTGAATTTCGTCGATGGAGGAGGTGCAAGGCAAGACGGCGGAGAAGACCTGCTGCTCGCGGATGCGGCGTGCGATCAGTTGGGTGTACTGCCCACCGAAGTCGAGAACCACAACGCCGCCGAGTTCCGCCTTCATCCTGCCTCCGTGCGCCCGCGCTTGCTCCGTCGCCAGCTTTGCCGCGCTCTCCATCATGCCATTCCCCCTGGGCCTTCGCTCACGCCGTACCGGCTTTGGCAGCCAGAGCCGGCAGGGCCCTTCACGCTGTTCAGGATAAACAAGTCCCGCCCCTACGCCACGACGAGATTCAATAGTTTGTTCGGCACATAAATTCGCTTCACGATGGCTTTGCCAGCGAGATGCGGGGCGATCACCTCATCGGCTTGCGCCAGCTTCTCGACTTCGTCGGCGCTGGCGCCCACTGCAACCCTCACCTTGCCGCGCAGACGCCCATTCACTTGAACGGGGATTTCGACTTCTTCCTCGCGGGTCAAAGCTTCATCAAAGGCCGGCCAGACAGCGGTCCACAGTCCTCCCGTGTGTCCGAGCATTTCCCAGAGTTCCTCGGCCAGGTGTGGTGTCATGGGCGCCAGCATGAGAGTCAGCAGTTCCAACACTTCCTTGCGGATTTCCGGGCGCACCTCTTTTTCCAGCGGCTCTTGCAGATAGATCTCGTTGCTCAGTTCCATGATCAGCGCAATCGCGGAATTGAAATGCCAGCGCGTTTCGAAATCCTGCGTCACGCGCCGCAGTGTCTGGTGAGTTTTGCGCAGAAGAATCTTTTCCTTTGGGGAAGCCGCATCACCATTGGCGGTTCCACTCTTCACTGCGCGAAGCGCTGGAGCGTGGCGCTCCACGAGCCGAAATACGCGATTGAGGAAGCGCCAAGAGCCTTCGATGCTCTCCTCGCTCCACTCCAAGTCTTTTTCCGGAGGCGCTGCAAACAGGGTGTAGAGCCGGCCTGTGTCCGCTCCATACTTTTGCGCCATGTCTTCGGCGCCGACCACGTTGCCGCGCGACTTGGACATGGCCACGCCGCCCTTTTGCACCATGCCTTGGGTAAAGAGTCGCGCCGCTGGTTCGTTGTGCTGGATCAACCCAAGGTCGCGCATTACTTTGCACCAGAAGCGCGAGTAGAGCAGGTGGAGAATGGCGTGCGTAATCCCACCGATGTATTGGTCAATGGGAAACCAATAAGCGACTTTTGCGGAATCGTATGGCGCTTGGTCATTCTGGGGATCGCAATAGCGGTAGAAATACCATGATGAATCGACAAACGTGTCCATGGTATCGGCTTCGCGCTTCGCCGGTCCGCCGCATTTCGGGCAAGTGGTATTGACGAATTCGGGCGTGGAAGCCAGCGGCGATTCGCCCATACCCGTCAGTTTCGGATTCGGCGGCAGCAGCACCGGCAAATCTTTATCCGGCACCGGCACCAGGCCGTCTTTCGAACAATAAACCACGGGGATGGGCGTGCCCCAATAGCGCTGCCGCGAAATGCCCCAGTCCTTCAACCGGAAAATGGTCTCGGCGCGGCCGAATCCTTTTTGTTCCGCGAAAGCCGCCATCTTAGCGATCGCTTCTTCGGGCGAGAGTCCGTTGTACGGCCCGGAATTGACGAGCTTGCCTTTCTCGTGTTCGTCGAATGCCGCCGTCATTTTTTCGGGGACGAGCCGGTCACGATCCAGCGGTTCGACCACGACGCGCACAGGCAATCCATACTTTCTCGAGAACTCTAGGTCGCGCTGATCGTGAGCGGGAACGGCCATGATCGCCCCGGTCCCGTACTCCATCAGCACGAAATTGCCGACCCATATGGGAATCTTCTCGCCGCTGAAGGGGTTGACGGCGTGCCGCCCGGTGAAGAAGCCTTCCTTCTCCATGGTCGCCAGGTCTTCGGTTTTCACCGAGGTCTGGCGCATTTTGGCTAGCCTGGTCCATTCGATGCTGTCGGGCTTGGCCCAACTAAGGAGTTTCTCGCTGGCGGGATGCCCCGGCGCCAGAATCAAGGCTGTCGCGCCGTAAATGGTGTCGATGCGGGTGGTAAAAATCTCGATGGGTTGCGCCTCCTCAACATCGGCAACGGCGAACTTCACTTTTGCGCCTTGCGACTTCCCGATCCAGTTCCGCTGCATGAGGATGACGCGCTCGGGCCATCCGTTTTCGAGTTCTTTCAAATCATCCAGGAGCTGATCTGCATAGGCCGTGGTCTTCAGGAACCATTGTTCGATTTCGCGCGATTCCACCCGCGTGTCTTCATGGCGCCAGCAGTAGCCGCCGTTCACCACTTGTTCGTTTGCGAGCACCGTGCAGCACTTCGGACACCAGTTCACGCGGCTTTTCTTACGGTAGGCCAGTCCGCGCTCGAGCATCCTCAGGAAGAACCACTGGTTCCAGCGGTAATACTCGGGTTCGCAAGTCGAAATTTCACGCCGCCAGTCGTAGCTGAAGCCGAAGCGCCGCAGCCCACGCTGAATTTCCGCGATGTTCTTGTACGTCCACTCGCGCGGGTGAGTATTGTTCTTGATGGCGGCGTTTTCCGCGGGGAGGCCGAAGGCATCCCAGCCCATCGGATGCATCACGTTGAATCCGCGCATGCGCTTGACGCGCGCCACGACGTCGCCAATCGTGTAGTTGCGCATGTGGCCCATGTGCAGCGTGCCGCTGGGGTACGGGAGCATCTCCAGGACGTAATACTTGGGCTTCGAGGGGTCGGCTTCGGATTCAAATACGCGAGCTTCCGCCCAGCGTTTTTGCCACTTCATTTCGATTTTCTGCGGATCGTATCCCGACCCCGCCGCTACCACGCTGGCTGGTGTGTTTTGTTCCGCCACGCCCGCTTATCCCCTTTTCGTGTTCGCTGAACTCTTCTTCGCCCCAGCCTTCTTCGCTTTTTTCACGGCGCGTCGCGGCGACTGCGCGCTAGCCTTTCTCTTCTTTTCGGACTTTTTGCGGATAGCGAGCTTCTTTTGCAGAGCGGCCGTGAGCATGGAGAATCCCTTTTCCGGCTCCGGCGCTTGGTCTTCGAATCCCGCCAGTTCCCACAGGGCTGCGACGTTCCGGCGGTCATCGCCGGGATCATCAATCGGCGTTTCGGCCACAAATACCCGGCCCGTCAGACCTTCTGGCCCCGAGGTGCCGAAGCGCGGGTGTTGCAAAATTCTGGCAAACGCTTGCGCTCCGATCTTTCCCTTACCGATGTGCTCGTGGCGGTCCACGCGCCCACCGAGGTCAATCTTGGAATCGTTGGCGTGAATCACCGGGACGTTGTCCAGCCCGATGGTGCCCTCAACCTGCCCGATGGTCGAAGCCAGTCCAGCTTCGGTCTTGAGGTCGTAACCCGCGGCAAAGAGGTGTGCCGTATCCAGGCAAGCCCCTACCGGCAAGTTGGGTAAGCCCGCTAGAATTTCTCCGACTTCTTCGAGCCGCGCGCCCACCGCGGTGCCCATACCGGCGGTGTTTTCGATCAGAATGCGAAGGCCGCCCAGCGATGCGCGCTTCGATGCTTGTTTTACGGATTCCACAATCGTGGAAATCGCTTGTCCTATCGTGGACTCCCCGCGCGCTCCCGGATGCACCACGAGAAAATCCGCGCCCAGGGCCATGGCGCGCACGATCTCATCGTGGAATGCCTGGATGGACCGCGTCTGTAACATGCGCTGCTCGGAAGCGAGGTTGATCAGATAATTGGCGTGAATGACCAGGGGCCCGAGCCGGAGTTCGTCGCGACGCGCGCGAAACACTTGCGCGTCTACCTCGGGAATGCGCGCCGAACCGCCTTGCCACATGCGCGGGCTGGCGGAGAAAATCTGCAGCGCGTTGCAGCCAAGTTTTCGTGCGGATTCCAGCGCGTCCAGATAGCTTTTCGCAATGGAGGTGTGAATACCGATCCGCAAGCTGCCATCCATCCAGGAGGGCGGCAGCGGTTCGGGCTCAGGTTCGGGGTGGTATTCGTCTTCAGGGTCGAATTGGGCCGGCTGGACGAGGGGCTGTTCAGGCATGCCTGAAGAAGATTTTGGCTCCGTCATAAACTAGCTATTCTATCACACGCCCCCAATCGCTCACCCTTAGCGTCAGTCTCCCCTTGACAAGACAAGTCTATCTATGTAGAGTTGCAGCATGGGCCTTCGATTGCGGTCCTCGCGGCAGACCCTTGACATTCTTGAGGCGCTACTGGCTCGTCCCAGCCAGTGGCACCATGGCTACGCTATTTCTCGTCAGACAAGCGTTCCCTCCGGAACGCTTTATCCCATCCTGATGCGGCTGGACAAACTCGGCTGGCTCGAAACCAAGTGGGAAGAGCCTGTTCCGCAAGGACGACCGCCGCGGCATCTCTATCGACTGACTGGAAACGGCCGAGAATGGGCTCGCGAAGAACTTCGCTCAGCACAGCAGAGCGAGTTCTGGAAGCCAGCAGCGAGTCAGGCCTGACTATGGCTTCGCCAAAGCAAGCAATGCCCTTCCGGCTCGCTCATTTCTCCCTACGGCTCGCGCTACGTTTCTGGCCGAAGGAAACCCACGATTGGGGCCACGCCCTGGGGGTGGAGCTCCACGAAATTGAAAAGCCGTTCGAGGCCCTGCGGTGGGCCATCGGAGGACTCATGCTTTTCTCCCGCGCTTCGGCTGCTCACTTCCTGGCCTGGTGGAAGCTCCCGGCAGGGGCACGTCTTTCTGCGGGTTCCCTGCCACTCGGAACCGGCATACCCATTCTGCCCAAACGGTCTCGGCTCTTTACCGTCGCGGTCCTCGTTGTTGCCGCCACGGCATTTTTTCTCCCGCACGGCCAAGAAGCTGCTTCTACCGTTCGCGCAACTTGGCTGGGATACTCACCTTGGGACTTCGATCGAGGCACCCTGGAAAAGCTTGCGGCCCGCGCAGAAAAAGAAAGAGACGCGCGCACCCTGGCCTTCGTTGCTTTGGCCATGCCGGGACCGGACGATGGGACGCGTCTTGCGGATAAAGCTGTCTCCCTCGACCCCAGCCTCACATGGGTCTACGCCAGCCGATTTTATGGCCTGGAGGATGTGCCGTTGCCACCTGAAAGGCTTGAACGTCTCCGCGCCTACGACCCGGACAACGCTTTCACTTACCTCACCGCTGCTGATGCCATCGCCCACCCGCGCTATAGGGCCATGCTAGCGCACCGTACCCCACTTCCGCAGGAAATGGAGTCCGCGCTTACCAATGATCCCCAATGGATGGCTCAGATGGAGTCCGCGCTTCGCGCACCTCGGTACGACACTTATGTTGGCAAGCACTGGGAGTTGCTTTGCTATGAATGGGATCGCCATCCCGCGCTCTCCCCTGCCATCGTTGGACACGGTCTTTGGTCGCACCGGATTCCTGATCTGCAAAACCTGCAGATCTTTACGAAGATAAAGATGCAACATGCGCAGCATGCGCTTTCAGAGGGCCATCCCGAACAAGCCCTAAACATCCTGCAAGAAGTCGCTGGGTTTGCCGGCCTCATGGTGGAGCAGGCTGGATCGAACTTTGAGCGTCAGGTCGCCATTGGCATGTCGCGACAGGCCACCCAGGAATTGAGGAATCTGTACGCAGCAACCGGCCGCGTGAGCGAAGCTTCGACGGCTTCCACGCGCTTGCAGGAGATAGAAAGCCGTCAGCAGGCTTTTAACTCGCTCTCCTACCTCGTGGAGCCGGATTCTTTCCGCTGGAAGGCCATCCTCTTTCAGACTTGCGCTATCCTGCTGTTCGTTTGCGGAATAACGGTGGCCCTTGGCTTTTTCATTCTAGAGCTTCGTCCCCGCTTCTTTCCCCAGAGCGGCGCGGTCTGGCAACGAATTCTCTGTAGAACGGCGGACTATGCTCCAGCCTCATTTCTGATTCTTAGCTTTGCCTTCTTGGTGGCGTTTCTTCCTATCGCTCATTTGTTTCGACAATATCGTTCGAGAGGTGCCTCGATCGAGACGTTTCGGGAGATTTCGGGCACCCTGTGGGGACTGGAGGAAGTCCCAGAAAGACTACAAAATATATTTAATCCGCCCTTTTTCTGGGGGCTCTTGACCACCGCCCTGGTGGTCCTCGCGGCCTTAGTTCTGTTTCGAATCTTTTCGCGGACGCGGACTGCCCCACAGACTACTCCTTAAGCCATCCCCGCGGAACGGCAGTCCCTCGGACTGATTTGCGGCTCTGCGTTGGCTTGCCGTAAACTCGTATTTCACTCACCGGGTCGGGGGAACCCTCCATGCTTGTCGTCATGCAGTCGCACGCTACCGAGGAACAGATCCGCGAAGTTTGCAAGCGGATTGAGAGCCTCGGACTGAAGGCGCACCCCATGCCGGGGTCGCTGCGCACGGCCATCGGGATCACTGGAAATAAGGGCGCGATTGATCTGGGCATCCTCGAATCCCTGCCAGGAGTGATCGAGTGCATTCCCGTCAGTAAACCGTACAAGCTGGTCAGTCGCGACACGAAGGAGGAAGACAGCATCTTTCGGATTCCCACGCCTTCGGGCGACGTCGTCGTTGGCGGCGACCAAATTGCACTCGTGGCTGGTCCTTGTGCGGTGGAGACCGAGGAGCAATGCTTGGCCATTGGCGAACGCCTGAAGAAATCGGGTGTGCGGCTGTTCCGCGGCGGAGCTTATAAGCCACGCACTTCCCCGTACAGTTTCCAGGGGCTCGGCGAAGAAGGCCTTAAAATTCTGTCCAAGGTGCGCGCCAGCTACGGCTTTGGCATCGTTACGGAAGCAATCGACAATGAATCGCTGGATCTTGTCGAAGAGTACGCCGACGTCATCCAGATTGGGGCGCGCAACATGCAGAATTTTTCTTTGCTGAAACGTGCCGGCCGCGCCAAGAAACCTGTTCTCCTCAAGCGCGGCCTGGCCGCCACACTCGACGAATTCCTTATGGCCGCTGAGTACGTACTGTCCGAAGGCAATTACAACGTAATGCTCTGTGAACGCGGCGTGCGTACATTCTCCGATTTTTCACGCAATACGCTGGACCTCGCCGTTGTGCCGGCGGTAAAAAAACGCAGCCATCTGCCGATCTTCGTCGATCCGAGTCACGGCACCGGCAAGCGGCACAAAGTGTTGCCGCTCTCCCGCGCGGCTGTCGCCGTCGGGGCCGATGGCCTGCTGATCGAAGTGCATCACGAGCCGGACAAAGCACTTTCCGACGGGATGCAGTCTCTTCTCCCTGAGGAATTTATCGCGCTGGCCGATGAAATGCGCCAAATCGCCGCGGTCCTGGGCCGCAAAATCAATTAGGCCTGTACCCGCAAGTCATTCCAGGCGCGTCGCATCACCAGGTCCCGGTCATGCCCAGTTAAAATTCACACGCGTTGTGTAAGGGTCTGTTCTTCAACTTAATCGAGGAGATGAAAATGAAACGACGATTCGTTTTCCCGATGGCCTTGGTATTGGTCGCGACACTTCCCGTTCTGGCGCAGCGCGGCCAAGAGCACGGACAGGAGCGCGGGCCGAGTACGCCGCGCGCCAATCAAGGACACGTTCCGCCCCCGCCGCCGAGGCGAGACAATCCGCACGCCAAGCCCGAACCCGAACGCCATGAAACCGGCCACGTAAGCGATTTGCCGCACGTCGACAAGGACCACTGGTACGGCCATGCGAGCCCCAATGACAAGCGCTTTCACCTCGATCATCCCTTCGAGCACGGACGCTTTGAACACTTTGGGCCGTCGTACCGCTACCGCATCGAGCGCTTCGATCCCGATCATCACCGCTTCTGGCTGCCCGGCGGTTTTTACTTTGAAGTGGCGTCCTGGGACTGGCCGCTTTGTGCGGATTGGTGCTGGGATTGCGGCGACGATTTCGTCGTCTATGAGGATAGCGACCATGTCGGCTGGTACACGCTATACAACGTGCACACGGGCGTCTATGTGCATGTGACTTACATGGGAACGTAGCTGGCGCTACTTTGCCGTTTTTTGGCGACCGGTGGTCGGCCGGCGCTCTACGGATGAATGACCGGCAACACCAGATGCGAAGGCTTCGCCTGCGAACAATAAATCCGCTGCGTAGCTGGTGTGAAGTCGGAGGCCCGGGCCTGGTAGATACTAGGCACAAATTTCTGCGGGTTCCGGTCAATCAGCGGGAACCAGGTGGACTGAATCTGCACCATTAGGCGATGGCCTTTTAGAAAAACGTGGTCGTGGTCGCCGAGAGAGATGTTCCACTCCGCCGCTTGATTCGCCGTAAGCGGGTGCGGCGTTTCAAAACTTTGCAAATAGCGGCCGCGCCGCACCTCCATGGCGATCGGCAATTCATAGCCACTCAGAGATTGCGCATACTGACCGGGCTTGGGGCCCGCTTCGGGCTCCCAAGCATTTTTCTGTGCATTTTCGGGAAACACGTCGATGAGCTTCACCACAAAATCGCTGTCCGTTCCGGAAGTCGAAGCAAACAGCGCCGCTGCCAGCGGTCCGGTAACGGTGACGTCGTGGTCCAGGGGAGTGCTTAGGAAAGTAAGAACGTCGGGCCGGCCATCCACAAAACGCTGGTCGGCGACTTCCCAAGTTCGCCAGTCGCCTGCGGGATAGGTCGGCGAAATGGGCCGTTGCCGGTACGGAACAGGACTCGCCGGATCAGAAACGTACTCGCGATATACCTTCGCGGCTTCCGCTGCGCCCGGCGCCGTGAACGACAGAGTGCCATCCGCATGCAGATACAAATTTGTTGCGTGCGCCTCCTTTGGTGGCCAAGCCGCGTAAGTGTGCCAAGTGTTCGAGCCGCTTTGAAACGTGCTGGCTTGCCAATTCGGCTTCTCGCCCTGGCCGTGCAAGTAATACCGGAAAAAGGGAGCCTCGATATTTTCGCGGAATTCGCGGGCCGTTTCGTGCCCCGCGAAAGGAATCAGCCCGATGCTGTCCCCTTTTGGTGATTGCCATTGGCCGTGAAACCATGGACCAGCCACAATGAAATTGGTGCCGTCCGGATTTCGTTCTTCCGCATGGCGGAAAATCTGCCACGGTCCCCAAGGATCTTCCTGATCCCAGAATCCGGCTACGTTCAGGTTGGGGACCGTTGAAGCGTGCAATTGCCGCACCCACGCTTCTTTCTTCCAGAAGTCGTCGTAATCCGGATGATCGATGGTCGAATTCCAGTAAGGAATCTTCCCATGCAGATATTTCGCGTTGATATTCGATAGCGGGCCGAGATCCAAATACCACTGATACGTGTCGTAGGTCTCAAACTCGAAATGCGTGTTGGAGTTCTTGTCGGCCTGCTCCATGACGGCATATTCAAAGTCGTAGCTTTCTCGTAACGCGCCGTAGCGGTGGTCGTCATCGTTCATCCACTGGTCGACCGGCGAAGCTTGCTCGCTGACAGCGGCGAGCGCTGGATGCGGCTGCAGCAGAGTCATCGCCGCGGTCAGGCCATCGTAAGAGACTCCGTAAATGCCCACTTTGCCGTTGTTTTTTGGGACATTTTTTACCAGCCACGCGATGCTGTCGTAAGCGTCGGTTGTCTCGTTGGTGGCTTTCGGGTTCGTCAGGTCCACTTGCGACGTCAGATCGAAAACGCCTTCGGACTTGAATCGCCCGCGAAGATTCTGGATGACGAAAATGTAGCCGTCCTGCGCGAGTTCTTTCATCGACGCAGGCATTTGCTCTGGCGGCCTTTCGGGAACTCCATATGGCGTGCGCCGAAAAAGAATCGGTAGCGGCCCCTGCTGATCCACGGGGGTCAGGATCACCGTCTGGAGTTTCACTCCATCCCGTACGGGGATCATTATCTCTTGCAGCTTAAAGATTGGTTTGCCCGCAGGCTCTTGCGTTAACGCGGGAATCGCCAGCGAACCCGCCAGAACCGCGACCAGAATCGATGAGCGCACCGTATTTCCTCCAGGCCAAGCCTTTGGGCACTTCTCGGGAATTAATCCGGGCGAGTATACCAGCAGATTTCTTCTCCGGGTGGACAGTTACATCCTGTCGTTACCACCAAGCTGTCGCAATCGGATGGTAAAGAGTGCGGCTTTTGACGTTTCCTCGAACCGTGGGACAATTCCAGGTCCAACATGAGTGGTCCCAGGAATTTTCGCGCCTACTTTTTGCTGACAGCGCTGGCCGTTTCTCTCGTCGTCGTACTTCTGCGTGAACATCGGCCTTCGTTCCTGCGGCCGGACTTGCACCTCTCGGCTTACGTCACGACGGCGGACGGAAACATCACCGTCGTCGATCTGGTGAAGCTCCAAGCGGTGGCGCGGATCGCGGTTGGCCCGGGGCTCTCGGGAATGCGCGAGCATCCCACGAAGCCGGAGTTGTACGGAGTGAGCACGGCGGGAGGATATGTTTGGATCCTCGATCCGCGCGCCAATCATTCCACCGGGCAAGTGACCGCGCGTATTCCCGTGGGGCCGCTTCCTTACGCCCTGGATTTTTCGCCAGACGGGAACCGCATTTACACGACGACGTCGGGGAACAACACGCTCTTGGCAATTGACTTGAAGTCCCGCGCCATCGTGAGGAGTGCGGCGACCGGCCGCGAACCCGTACTCGCGCACGCCACGCCGGATGGCCAGTCCGTCCTAGTCGTGAATCGCCGCGACGGGACGCTGGGGATTCATGACGCGACGACCTTGGAGCAGCGCGGCAGCGTTGCGGTCGTCGCTCAGCCCGAGGACGTCGCGGTACTGCCGGACAGTTCCCTGGCATTCGTGATGAGCCGTTCGGAGCGGCGCATCTCCGTGGTGGACTTGCGCCGCGGCGTACTGGTCACCCATCTTGAGCTGGCTGGCGCGCCCACCGACATGTTACTCAAACCCGATGGCGGTGAGCTCTATGTGATTTCGCCAGAAGCACATGGGCTGCAAGTCATCAACACCGAGACGCACGAAGTGGGCGATTACATGGTGCTGGGGTCGGCGCCGACTCGCGGCGTGCTCAGCCCGGGTGGGCGCCTGCTGTATGTCTCGGACACCGCGGCCGGGCGTGTCACCCCGGTGGATATTGCCAATCGACGCATTATTCGCGAGGCGCTATTGGAAAAGCATCCGGAAACTGGATTTCCGATCCCCGCAGGGAATGCTCCCGGAGCGTTACGGTTTGACCCCGAGGAGAACTTGCTGCTGGTGGTGAGCGAGGGATCTGGCGACCTGGCGGTCATCCGTGTGCGTACCAATTTTTTGGTGACAATGATTCCCGTCGGAAATCATCCTCAGGATCTTGCCGTCAAATTGTATTAGCGAGAAAAGACCTTTTTAGGGTCGTCCAGCTGACGTCGACGGGAAGCACTAATCAGGCCGCCATGCGAAATGGTCTTCGCCAAGGTTTACGTCCAGGAATCCCTCGGCGGGGAGGACATCGACGGGCAAGCCGCCGTGCCAGAGGGCAACGCCCAGCCGCAGTTTGCTCTGGCCTTTGAAGTTAATTTGATCCTTGTGGATGGCCACTTCCAGGGCCCGCTCGAACGCGGCTTCCGCCACGGCTTTCGGGTTCAGCAGACACACCAGGTCTTTTTCAACGGCGAACCCGTGCACGTGGCCGCGTTCGAGATTCACGACGATGGTCATTTCTTCCGCGCCGCCGATGGTGATGCGAAACTCCGGATTTTCCAGTTCGCCTAGCGCTTCGGCGAAGGGATCGATGCGAATACAGAAGCGGCCTTCCTCAAATCCGTAGCGCATTTCGTGCAAATAGAAGACGCGGCCGTGCATGGAGCCGCCGCGGCGCTCGGGCGAATAAAGGCCGGCTCCAAGCCATTCGAAATACGACGTGTCCCGGCCATCGACAGTGATGTTGAGCCGGCCCGTCGGCGCCAACTGTAGAGCGTGCTCAGGCTGGCGCTTGATGGGCTTGGCCAATTCTTCAGGTGCTACCTGCCCCAGCATCAGATAGATGGCGGTGAGGTGCTTGCGATAGAGGGCGTCGAATTCCGCGTCGTTCGCGGTGCTGTGCTCGGGGCCGAACCACCAACACCAGTCGCTGCCCTCGGCGGCGAGCAGCGATTCGCGGGCATCCTGCAAAGCGGTTTCGCTGGGTGCGTCGGCTCTTCCCTGATGGCGTGCTTCCGAAGCATGAGCGTAGGCTTCGCGGGCATCCCACAATAATTCCCAGGCGGCGATGTCTTCGGCGTGGCCGATCCAAACGTCGAAATTGGCGTTGATCCAGGAGGCGGGGAAAATGCCGGCGGTGGCTGGCAGTTGACCAGCGGCGGCCAGGGCTTCCGTGGCCGTGAGGGCGCGGAAATCCTGGTCGCCTTGGATGCGCCCGTAAAACTCGCGGAGGAAGGCGCGACCGTTCCCCGGGTAATATTCCCAGGCGTTTTCGCCATCGAGAAAAATACCAATGGTCAGCGGCTGATCGCTCCGGACGTTTTCTCCTAGATAACGCAAGCGACTATGGAGATCGGCTGCGGCAGCTTGAGCGTCCATACGGCTGTAGACGAAACCGATAAGATCGGAAAGATGGTGATCGCGAAATAACCCGGCGATGCCGTTCGGACCAACCTGAACTTGCCAGGGTTTGTAGAGGCGATCGGCGTTGGCCGGGATGCCGTTGGCATCGCGGAAAAACCCGATGTTCAGAGTGCGGCCCAGGACTCCTTCATCGGTTCCAAACCACTTAAATCCTTCTTCCGCGGCGATCGTGAGTGTTTGATCGGACACCGAGCCCTCGGAAGGCCACAAGCCGGCAGGCTGCACGCCAAAAACTCTTTCGTGATACTTGCGGGCAAGCTGCAATTGTTCCCGCGCATCTTCCGGGTGACGGTAAGCGCGCCGCGGGAGCGGCGTTCCGGGATTGGCGACGCGCGCAATATCGGAGTCGCAGATCAGTGGGAGGATGGGGTGATAGAACGGAGTCGTACTGATTTCGATCTGCCCACGCTGCGCGGCGTCGTGATACGCCGGGAGGACCAAGCGCAGAAAATCGAGCTGTTTTTTTCTCAGCGCGGCTTTGTCTTTCTCGGTGTAGTCCTTCCCTTTGGTGGCCAGGGGGCTGACGACATCATCTTTTTCGAGCCAGGCCTCTTCCATCCAGGCCAACTGCGAGAGCAATTGTAGATCGCGCCAGTCGCGTGGGGTGAAGGAAACCAGGGCCTGAGCGCCGCCGGCGGGGCGTGACCAATCGTAAAGCTCGACGAAGCGCGGCCAGCGCGACATCAGCCGCTCGTGATTCACTTGGAACGCCCGCGCAAGAATTTCAGCCTTGTCTTCACGCGTCAATTCGTCGGCGTTCTTGAAGGCCAGCGAAAACCACGGCTCATTGAAGCTGCAACTGGCGTATTCCTCGAGTTGCATGCCCAGCGCCGGTACGACGTTGAACGTGGCATGGAAGTCGGGAAACTCGCGGAGAACTTCGACCATGCCCCAGTAATCTTTCAAGGCATGGAGGCGCGTCCAGGGAAGGACATAACGCCCGCTTTCGGGGTCGCGGTACTGTGGTTGATGCATGTGCCATAACACCACCAGATGGACCCGTTGCATGGCTCGCGTCTCTCCCGTGCAAGTACCGTGACCGGAGGGCTGGTCTTTAAAATAACCGCTCTAAGAAAAACTATCACGTAATCGACGGTAAGAGAAACGGAGCCAGCCAAGATAGGCGTGCTTAGCAATAACCGCGAGTCACAATTCTAACGAGCAGCGCTGGCAGGAGCAAGTCCTATGGATGCGGAATGCGGTTTTTGCCAGTGCTGGGTTTGTTCGACCGGCCCTGAACTCAGGCTCGTTGATGTGACCCTTCGGCGTGTGTTCGAGCGCCGGTCACAGCGTTATACAGCAACCAAAAAAATCAATCCAGTGATGGCGCCGTCAATTAGCCCATCGAGAGTGCCCATATAGAACATTCGCCATGGTTCGTGATGCGTGAAACCAGGGATAGACAGAACTGGTTAGCTGAATGAAGTTCATGCCGTAGCTGGGGTCTGCCATATTAATCAAACCAACGCCCAGTATGGCCCCGCCCCACAGCACTCCAGCCGCAAGGGACATGGCCTTCAGAGATAGTCGCATCGTTTGTTCCCCCCTTTGATGTGCAAGATAAAGCCGGGAAGGGCTGTCTTCGTTCCCTACCGGACGGGGGCGTTCCTTCGACGCTCGCGCTTGGCTATCGGGGCGTCGGTCCCGGCGAACGCCCAACCGCCTGGTGGGAATTTGAGAATGCTGTTTAGTTCCCAGCGTTGCCGGCTCGCGCTTGCTGGCTGCTCGTTGCGGGCGTTTTCGAAAGCATCTCCACTCTCTTAAGAGAAGGTTCCGGGCGCTGCCAGACAATGCGTGCGTCGGTGGTGCCACTCGGATAGGTCTTGGCTGATTGTTGGCCGGTCGGTTCCAAAACAAGGTCGGCGCGGCGATTGTAAGCAAGCCAGGTGGTCTTTTTGTTTTTGCTCATCCAGTTGGCCGGCTTTGGATTATTCTTCCTAAGCAGCTCTTCGGACGTCTTTAGATCGAGTTGCTTTTCTTTTCCTTCAGCGCGGATCTTGATTTCGTCGGAGGCAATGCCCTTAGAAACCAAATAGTCCTTGATGAGGGCGGCACGGCGCTGGCTGAGTGCAGCGTTGTATTGGCGCGAGCCACGTACGTCGGCATATCCAATGACCACCAGACTGGCGTTGTGTTCGTACAAGCCGAAGTTCTTGAATTGCGTCGCGATATTGTCGAGGGTCATTTTCTCGTCGGCTAGCAAACCAATTTTTGGGTGGCGTTTCGTAGGATAAGCCGTGGGGTAGAAGACGCTAAGCAGCGTTGCCGAAGGCGGTGGATCGATCGAGCCTACGACATGCAGCGTGGCCGTTTTGGTGGTCTGCCCGCCGCAAGCGTTTGTGGCTGTAAGTGTAAAGGTTCGGCTTTCGTTGACCGGCCCCGTCGCGGTCTGCTGGGGATCGGCCTTCACCGTCCGGCTCCCACTCATCGAATCACTGTCGAAAGGCTCGATCTTGGCCGAGTTCGCGTTGGAAGCCGACCAGTTCACCGTGGCCGTGTCTTGCTCCACGACTTTGTCGCCAATTTTGTGGTACCGGACTTCCGGTTGCGTAAGGGCCAGTGTCGCCGTCGGCATCGCGTCGACGTGCACCACCACGCTTTCTGTTGCAACGCCTCCCGGACCTTTGGCGGTCAGTACATAGGTCGTGTCATGGGTGGGCGTGACGCGGCGATCGCCGTCATTGGGGACTTGTCCAATCCCGTCGATGGTTACCTTGGCTGCGTCGGTGGACTTCCAAGAGACGTTGGTGGCCTGCCCGCAACTGAGATTTCCTGACTGCGCTTGTAATTGCGCCGTCGCTGGCGCAACCGGCACGGTAGCGCTGGCCATTCCGGCATGAAAGCGGGGCTGCGGCGGCATCCGCAACCCTTCCTTCCACTCCTTGGTTTTCGTTGCTCCGTTGTGATCGAGATAGACGGTTATCTGCTGACCAGCTTTCGCCGTGACCGGACCCGACCAGATGGTATTTCCTTCCTGCGTGACTGTCACTTGATAGGTTCCGGGCTTAACAAGCAGCCGCTGGTGCCAAATCCAATTCCAGTCGAATTCGTCAACGTGGCCGACAAAGTAGTCCGGCGTTTGGCCGTTCAATAGAACCGCTGCGCGGGGATGGCCTTTGAATTCGATGTCGGCGAATGGTCCCGAAACTGGTTCTCCGGAGGATTCGAGTGTGACGCGCAGATCGGTCGTTTCACCGGTTCCCACGTGCACGTCCTGCGTTTTCGGCAGGTACCCGTAATTGTAAACGGCAACTTTGTGGTCGCCGGCGGCTAGCGGGATGGTCTGACTCCCGTCGCGGATGGCTTTACCGTCCACGAATACGTAAGCCTGTTTGGGATCAACGTGGATTCTTAACTTACCCATTTCCTCCGATGACTGCGCGAAGGCGGGTATCGCACATAAATAACTCAGGGCCGAGAACAGAGTAGCGAGAACGAAAGATTTCGTTCGCATTTGAGAAATTCTCCTTCGAGGGTGATTCACGCTCGGGTGTGAATCACCGAACTGGGATTTTGTTAGGCGGGGCCACGGCGACAAGCGTTTCCGGGCCCCGCTGCGGCTCGCCTCCCATGGCCTTGGGGGGCCATCCCAGCCGGGAGGCGGTAAGCAGCCTCAACATATCGTGATGCGATATATTGAAGGCCCGTTGCCTGCTTTTATATCGTGAGACGATGTATATGAGGGGCACCGCCCCAGCGGGTCTGCTTGCGACCTCCAACCAAATAGGGGCGGTTGCTCGAGGGGTCGAGGCCTGGGACGGCTGCGGTCGAAGCCGCAAGCGGACTGGCTCCGCCGACGCCGCCATCCCGCAGGAGTGAAGAGGTAGGCTATCTGAGAGGTTTCAATTCCTATGGCCCGCGATGGATTCTGATATCACCGGAAGCCCATGACGGCAAAAGCTTTCGGCGCACTAACACCATCATTATCTTGATTCGGGCTTTTTTCGTGTTGGGAATTTACATGGCGGCGGTTGGCTCAGTTCTACGGGAGCCGCAACACCACGAGTCTCGAGCCCAGGTCGGATGCTATTCATAGCGCAGCGCTACGAGCGGGTCCACCCCCGCCGCTCGCATGGCCGGAAGCCAGCACGCCAGAACTCCCGTAATTAGCAGCACTACGGGCACGCACACCAGCGTCCAGGGATCGTAGGCCGACACGCCCCAAAGCTGCGTGGCGATCACCCGTCCGATCGCCAGGCTGACGAGCAACCCAATGGCCACACCTAGCCCCACCAACTTCAATCCCATGCGAATCACCATTCCTTGTACATCCGAGCCTTCGGCTCCCAGCGCCATGCGGATGCCAATTTCGTGCGTGCGGCGCGCGGTGGTGTAGGCCAGCACACTATAAACGCCGATGGTTACCAGCACGAGCCCGATCGAGCCAAAGATAGTCATCAAGAAAAATCCGAATCGCGGTCCGGCGAATGAGAATTGGCTGATGTAACCCTCGAGCGTCCCGGTCAAGGTCAGCGCGACGTTGGAATCCGTGGCCCAAATTTCATGTTCCACCGCGTTCAACATGGACAACGGTTCATTCGCCGTGCGCACCAGGATTCCGCGGAACGCCGAACCGGTCACCGTATAGGGCACCCAAATCTCGGGTTCGGGAGGATCCTGCAATCCCCGGTTCTTGGCATCCGCCACGAGTCCGATGATTTCAAAGGTGGGCTCTTTCACGGCGTCATCAAACTCCGCGAGTTGCGTGATTTTTACTTGTCTGCCGATCGGATTTTCGTTCTTCAAATATTTTTTCACAAACGTCTGGTTCACGACCGCCAGCTTGCGAGCTCCGTTCACTTCGGCTTCCGTGAAGCCTCGCCCGTCCAAGAGCTGCATCTTCAACACCGGGAAGTACCCTTCGCTAACGAGTTGAAACATGGCGTTCCATTTTTCCGTGTGGGTCCTACCGGGAATCTCGATGTCGCTGGGAATTCCTCCATACGGGGGCAGCGTGCTCGTTTCGGTGGCCTCGACCACGCCTGGCAAAGCTTTCAGGCGCTGGAGCAGAGGACGGTAGAATCCCGTCACCTGATCCGCTGTCTTATAGCGATCCACCGGCAACGGAAGCCTTGCCACCAGGATGTGATCGGGAGCGAAACCCAGCTTCACCTCGCGAAGAGCTACAAAACTTCTCATCAATAGTCCCGCGGCAACCAGCAGCGTTAACGAAAGTCCCACTTCCAGCACGACCACGGCATCGCGCAGCCTGCCGTGCCGGAATCCCCCGCTGATTCCCTTCCCGCTATCGCGTAGCGGGTCATTTAAATCCTTGCGCGCCGCTTTTAACGCTGGAACGAGGCCAAACACGAGTGCGGTTAGTACAGCCACACCCAGAGTGAACGCCAGTACCGGCAAATTCAGCTGGATCACGGCTTCCGCCGGAATAATGTTCTGCGGCATCAGCGCCACCAGGAACTTCAGCCCTCCCCAGGCCAGGAGCGTCCCTACGGTCGCCCCTCCGGTTGCCAGGATCAGACTCTCGACGAGAAGTTGCCGGATCAGTCTCCAGCGGTTCGCGCCTAGCGCTGAGCGGATGGCAAACTCCTTCTCTCTTGTGGTGGCTCTTGCCAAGAGAAGATTGGCCACATTGCCACAGCCGATCAGCAACAGCAGCCCGACCGCTGCCAAGACAATGAAGAGTGTGGTTTTGAATTGGCCCACCACCAGGTTTTTCAAGGAGAATAGTTCGACCGTAAAGTGTTTGGGGAACTCCGTCGGGTACACCGTAGCGAGCCGTTTGGCCACGACCGTCAGGTCCGCCTCCGCTTCCTTCATCGACACACCCTTCTTCAGGTGTCCCAAGAAAAACCAGTGTTGAGCGAACGCCCCGGCAATGACTTTGCTCCCCGCCGCCCGGCTGGGCTTCATGGGAATCCAGAGGTCCGCGTCGCCCCATCCAAATCGCGGGGGCATAATTCCGATTAGCGTTCTCGATACGCCATTCAGGACAAACGTCTTATTCACGATCGCGGGATCGGCGCCGAAGCTTTTGACCCACGTCTTGTACCGCAAGACGAAAATCGGGGGCGCTCCGGGCTCGTAATCCGCCGGTTGCATCACGCGCCCTGCCATAGCGGTCATCCCGAGGAACTCAAACGTTCCCGGCGTCACGTAATTTCCGTCAAAACGCTGGGTGCCTTCTCCCGCCCGGTACAATACGTCCGTGTTGTCATTGGCGATCACGCGGTCAAACACATGATTCTGCTCCATCAGATCCAAGAACTCTGGTCCGATGTAGCCCCCCCGGCCTCCGGGCTCACTCCGTTCCGTGTCGTGCATCTGCACGGACATGAATCGCTGGGCATCGGGGTACGGGAAAGGCTCCATCAGGACGTTGTCAATCACGCTGAAGATCGCCGTGGACGCCCCAATTCCAAGCGCCAGTGTAATGACCGCTACGACGGCGAATCCTGGAGCCTTTCCCAAGTTCCTCAGGGCATAGCGGATATCCTGTCCAAATGTTCCCATGTTCGCCCCCTAATTCAGACCGAGTAGCACCCGCGTTGGGGAAAGCCGACTTCGCCGCTTCTAGAGTTACGCATTCTTTCGTAAATTAGTTCGACGGCATTCCATGAAATAAGTTGCTTGCGGCCCGAAATGGAACACCAGCCAGCAAATCGTTCACGGAACTTTCATAAAGTCTTTAGAAATGACTTAGAGGCCATGGAGTATTTAATCAAAAGGGAATGCCGAGACCACTGTCCGGCTCCTCTAGGAAGAATTTCAGTGGCGAGCTAGATTGCGGAGTTCGGCGAAACGCAGCGGGCCAAACGATAGCCGCCAGACCGCCTGGACTTTCCGCTTGCCGCTGCGCGAACCTGTAACGCTCGACCAGTATTTGACTGCCAATGCGCGAGAGTTTCAAGACCAGGCCGCTTCGGCCTGGAGAAGCTACGCCTTCCTGGAGAAGTCCTCACTGCGTGCGCAGCTAGAACTGGTGGGTAAAGACTCGTAAAGCTCTCAAACGAAGTACGAAGGGTGCGATGAAACGAACGTGGTCGCGGCCGTGTTACACTCACCGTTCGCGTCATGCGCATCCTGGACCGGTATATCGTCCGCGAAGTTTTCCGCCACGCACTCCTCGGACTCGCCGTCTTTACGTTTGTCTTTTTCGTACCGCAATTGGTGCGCTTGATGGAGCTTTTTGTCCGGCACAGCGGTTCCGGCGCGCAGATCCTGACGCTTTTTCTCTGCATCTTTCCCGCGGTGTTTGTGTTTACCGTCCCCATGGCGACGCTGATCGGCGTGCTGCTGGGGCTCGGGCGGATGTCGGCGGATAGCGAAATCATCGCCCTGACGGCGCTGGGAATCGGCCGCCGACGGATTCTTTTGCCCGTGGGGGTCCTGGCGCTCGCGGGGGCGCTCGTGACGCTGGCCATGACCACGTGGCTTGGACCGCTGGCGCTGCATACGTTCCGCACCTTGCAAGCTGACTTGGTCACGTCACAGATTTCCTTTGCCGTGCAGCCAAGAGTTTTCGACGAGCGGTTTCCGCGGATGGTCCTCTTCGTCAACGATGTGACGGCCAGCGGCACGCAATGGCACGGCGTGTTTCTGGCCCAGACAGAGAAAACCGGCGCGGAGAGCGGGGCGCAGGTGACCCTGGCGGAGAAGGCCATCGTTATAGCCGAGCCCAAACAAGGCAAGCTGGAGTTACACCTTCAGGGCGGCACGACCCACGAATTCTCGCGCGAGGATGCGGACCACTATTCCGTCACGGCTTTCGGACAAAGCGACTGGCCGATCCAATTCAGCGGGCTGTCCAGCGCCGAGCCTCGGCAACTGAACAATTCCGAACGCGCGGTGCGCGAACTCTGGAATGATAGTGGACCCGGCTGGCGCGAGGCCCGCGTGGAACTTCACCGGCGCTTCGCTTTCCCCATCGCTTGCTTAGCCTTCGCCCTAGTTGCCGTTCCCTTGGGCTCGCAGCCGCGCCGGGGCGGGCGTGCCGCAGGCGCTCTGCTCGCGGTAGTTATGATCGCTTCCTACTATTTGCTCACGGTGATGGGAGCGAATTTTGCGCGACAAGGCACCCTAACGCCCGCGGCGGGAAGCTGGATCGCTAACGTGGTGATTTTTGCTCTCGGGATGGTGCTCCTTCCGCGAATGGAGCAATTCCGTGGCGAGACGCGGTGGTTCCGACCGCTCCTTTATTTGCAATCCCGCAGGCGGCTGTTCCGCCGTCGCCGGGCGCAAGCGCGCGCCAGAGCCACCATGACCAATGGCGAGAATGGCGAGAGTGCACCGCAGGAAATCCTCGCGCGGTCCAGCGGGAGTTTCCCCCAATTACTCGATATTTATGTTTTGCGGCGGTTCTCTTTCTATTTCGCGCTCCTGATGGCGGTGTTTGTCTTCCTTTTTGAGACTTTCACCTTTTTTGAGTTGCTCGACGACATTGCGCGCCACCGCGTTCCCTTTCTGATTGTTGTGGACTACTTCCGCTACCTTGCACCCTACCTGCTTTACCAGCTTGCGCCTCTCGGAGCGCTGGTGGCCGTTCTGGTAACACTGGGAATCCTGAGCAAGAACAATGAAATCGTGGCCATTAAGGCCAGCGGAATCAGCATGTACCGTTTGGCGGTGCCGCTTCTTCTCGCCGGATTAGCCTTGGCGGTAACTATGATCGTGCTGGACGACACTTACCTCCCGTACGCCAATCAGCGGCAGGATGCCCTCCACAACCTGATCAAAGGCCGCCCGCCGCAGACCTATACCCACCCGCAGCGTTGGATTTTTGGAGAAGGCGCAAAAATCTACAACTACGACCTTTTTGACCCCACGCAAAATCTCTTCGGCGGACTGACGGTCCTGGAGATTGATCCGGTGACATTTCAGGTGCGGCGGCGTGTTTTTGCGTCGCGCGCGCAGTGGTCGGAGACGCAAAAGGTCTGGGTACTCGAGGGCAGTTGGGTGCGCGATTTTGCCGATGGAACGATTGTCCGGTATGAGCGGCTGCCGCCGGTGGCCTCGTTGCTGGAGCTCACCGAGCCGCCCTCCTACTTCAATCGTGAAGTCCGCCAGGCCTTTCAGATGAGCTGGCGCGAGCTGCGCAGTTACATTGACGGCCTGCAACGAGCCGGCTTCGACGTTTCGACGCTTACGGTGCAATGGCATGAAAAGATTGCCTTCCCGCTGCTCGCACCCGTCAGCATGTTGCTGGCGATCCCCTTCGCTTTTCTGGTGGGTACACGCGGCGCAATCGGAGGCGTGGCTCTCGGAGTGGGCTTTGGGGTTGCTTATTGGTCTGTGGCGAAACTCCTGGAGGCCATGGGCGGGGTTGGCCAGCTCCCGCCTTTTTTGGCAGGCTGGGCACCAGACATCATTTTCCTTTTCCTGGGCTTGTATTTCTTCTTCAAGATGCCAACGTAGGAAAAAAGAGAAGCCGCCGGTGAGCTCGCTTCGTCCGAGAGCCAGCTCGCCGCCGATTTCAAGTATTACTTTATATTTAGTCCCAACGATTTTTTCTACTACTTCGGCTTCTTTTTCTTCGCTTGCTCTTCTTCAACCATTGCTTGAGCTGCCGCTAAGCGGGCGACCGGCACGCGGTAAGGCGAGCAACTCACGTAGGACAAACCGGCGCGATGGCAAAACTTGACGCTGTCCGGGTCTCCGCCGTGTTCCCCGCAGATACCCAGCTTGATGCCAGGGCGCGTTTTGCTGCCCTTTTCAACGGCCATGGTGATCAGTTGACCGACCCCTGCTTGGTCGATGGTAGCGAAGGGATTCTTTTTGACGATCTCCAATTCCTGGTACGGCCCGAGGAAGGAACCCGAGTCGTCGCGGCTCATGCCGAGGCAGGTCTGCGTCAAGTCATTGGTGCCAAAGCTGAAGAACTCCGCCGTTTCGGCGATTTCATCAGCTGTGAGGGCTCCACGCGGCACCTCAATCATGGTGCCCACCAGGTAGTTCAGTTTCACCCCCTTTTCCTTCATGACCTCGCCGGCGATGCGGTGGACCACCGCGACCTGCAGGTCGAGTTCTTTTTTAAACCCCACGAGCGGAATCATGACTTCGGGATGCACTTTAATGCCGGATTGTTGAACCTCGGCCGCAGCTTCAAAGACGGCGCGGGACTGCATCTCGGAAATTTCGGAATAGACAATTCCCAAGCGGCAGCCCCGGAATCCGAGCATCGGGTTAAATTCATGTAATTCTTTAACTCGCTGTTTGACCTTCTCCACTGGCACGCCCATCTTCTTTGCCAGATCGCTCTGCGCCGAGCCTTCGTGCGGCAGGAACTCATGCAGCGGAGGATCCAGGAATCGGATTGTCGCTGGTTGTCCTTTCAATTCCTTGAACATGCCGACGAAATCTTCCTTCTGATAAGGCAGGATCTTGGCAAGCGCCGCTTTCCGGTGCTCTTGGGTATCCGCCAAAATCATTTCGCGCATGGCGTCGATGCGCTGGCCTGCAAAGAACATGTGTTCGGTGCGGCACAAGCCGATACCAACAGCGCCGAATGCCATGGCGTGGGCCGTCTGTTCAGGCGTGTCGGCGTTGGTGCGCACACTCAGCCGAGTGACCTTGGCACACCAATCCATGAGCTTCTTAAAATTCTGATACGTCTGGCTATTTTTACCATCGAGGGATTTCTCAATAAGCACTTGAACAATCTCGGACGCCGCCGTGGGGATCTGGCCGGCATACACTTCGCCCGCGGTGCCGTTGATCGAAAGAAAATCCCCTTCCTTATACCTCTCGCCGTCGACGGTCATCGTTTTGCCAGTGTAATCAATTTGCAGCGCCGCGGCTCCGCACACGCACACCTTGCCCATCTGCCGGGCTACCAGCGCTGCGTGGGAGCTGACTCCGCCCTTGGCTGTGAGGATGCCCTCGGCGGCGATCATGCCGCGCAGATCTTCGGGTGAGGTTTCATTGCGAACGAGCAAAACCTTTTCTCCCCGCTCGGCGGCCGCAACGGCACGATCCGCGTTCAAATACATTTGGCCGGTAGCGGCCCCGGGCCCGGCCGGTAATCCCTTGGCAATGCACTTAGCGGCTCTAACGGCGTTGCGGTCAAACACCGGCGCCAGCACTTGGTCGAGTTGCTCGGCGGGGACTCGTCTGATGGCGGTCTTCCAGTCAATAAGTTTTTCTTTTTCCATTTCCACCGCGAAACGCACCGCGGCCAGTCCGGTGCGTTTGCCGTTGCGTGTCTGCAGCATGAAGACCTTGCCGTCCTGAATGGTGAACTCGAAGTCTTGCACGTCCTTAAAGTGTTTTTCTAAGGTCGCGCGGATCTTCTCGAGCTCCCGGAAGGCTTCGGGCAGGTAGTTTTTGAGTTTCGAGACCGGTTCGGGAGTGCGCACGCCAGCCACGACATCTTCTCCCTGCGCGTTAATAAGAAATTCGCCGTAGAACACCTTTTCTCCGGTCGCCGGATCACGCGTGAAGGCCACGCCCGATCCGGACCTGTCGCCGGTGTTGCCATACACCATGGCCTGCACATTCACGGCCGTGCCCCATTCGGAAGGAATGTTATATTTGCGGCGATAGACGATCGCTCGATCGTTCATCCAGGATCCAAACACGGCCCCCACGGCACCCCACAATTGCTTCCAGGGGTCTTGAGGGAATTCTTTGCCAGTGCGCTCTTTGATGAGATTCTTGAAGCGCCGGACCAATTCCTGAAGGTCACCGACAGACAGTTTCGGATCGTCGATATCGGCGTGATACCGTTCCTGTTTGAGCTCGTGAATGACCACCTCAAACGGCTCGTGATCCTCATTCGCGCGCTTCTGCACGTTCATCACGACGTCGCCGTACATCTGGATGAACCGCCGGTAGCAGTCCCAGGCCAGGCGTTCATTCTTGGTGGCCTTGGCCAGCGTCAGCACCGTTTCATCGTTCAGCCCGAGGTTCAAAATCGTATCCATCATGCCGGGCATGGAATCGCGGGCTCCGGAGCGCACGGACACCAGCAGGGGCATGGCGGTTTTGTCGCCGAACTTGGTGCTCATGATTTTTTCTACGCGACCAACGGCTCCCTGGACTTCGGCGCCGAGTGATTTTGGATAGTTTTTCTTGTTTCCGTAATAGTAGGTGCAGACTTCGGTCGTGATCGTGAAACCAGGCGGCACTGGCAAGCCAATCCGGCTCATCTCCGCCAGGCCAGCGCCCTTGCCACCGAGGAGTGCGCGCTGCGTTCCGTCGCCTTCCGCTTTGCCAGCCCCAAAAAAATACACCCATTTAGTCACGGTGATCCTCGCTTGTCTTATTTGAAATTGTCCAAACGACTTGCCGCCATTCGCGGCGGCCGACAGAAAGATTGTCGGCACGCCGACTTTTTAATACTTAAAGTAAAACTTGATATTGTTTAGCGGCGCTCTTCTCCGCCGATTTCTGAGAAATCCGCCACCGTAGTGAACTCGCGCAGCACTTCCGCCAGCAAAGCCAGGCGGTTGCCGCGCACAGCTTCGGCTTCCGCCATCACCATGACCCCGTCGAAAAATTGATCGACCACTTTTCGCAGGCCGGCGATCAGCTCCAAGGCTTCCTGATACTTCCCGGCGCGCTTTAAGGTTTGCACTTTTCCGGCAGAACCGCGAACTGCGGAATAAAGTTGGCGTTCGGCGCCGCTATCGAAGAGCTCCGGATTCACATGGCGCGCGTCCTTGGGAGCGATGTTGGCTTTCTCCAGAATCTTGCGAATGCGTTTGAAGGAAACCGCCAGCGGCTCGAAGTTCTTGGACTTGCGAATAGCCTGCAACGCCACCAAGCGCTTTCCGGCATCCACCAAGTCGTCGGCGCCGGCCCGAAAAACGGCGCTCACTTCATCGTAGCCAAATCCTTCCCGCTCGCGGAAAACAAACTTGGCACGGTCGAGGATAAATTCGAGGATCTGGGTTTCCTGGTCCGGCGCCACACCGCGCTTGGGTTTGTGAGTCACGAGCGCCTTGGCAGCCGCGCCAATGGCCAGCGAAAGTGATACCGACAGTTTCTTCTCAAGAATGATTTTGACGATTCCGAGCGCCGCGCGGCGCAGCGCATAGGGATCGCTGGACCCCGTGGGCACCACCCCAACGGCAAAACAACCCACGATGGAATCGAGTTTGTCCGCGAGCGCGACAGCACAGCCGGTCACATTACGAGGGATGGGGTCTTCGAGTCCCACGGGACGGTAGTGATCGTATACGGCGTCTGCGATTTCATCGGGTTCGCCTTGTGCGCGCGCATAGAGGCCCCCCACAATCCCCTGAAGCTCGGGGAACTCGCGAACCATTTCCGTGGCCAGGTCACACTTGGCGAGTTCAGCGGCCCGGTCGGCTTCCGCGACATGAGCCTGCGTCATGCCTAGATTAAACCACTGCTCGGTAAACCAACATGCGATGGCGCGGATGCGCTCGACCTTGTCGCGATAACTGCCGAGACGCGATTCGTAGGTGACGCGCTCCAACTTCGGCAAATAGTCGGCGAGCCGACATTTCTGATCCGCTTGCCAAAAAAATTGCGCATCCGCAAACCGGGCGCGGAGGACCCGCTCGTGGCCCGCGCGGATCAGTCCCCGGGAGTCTTTGTCCACGTTGATGACCGCCAAGAAGTGCGGAGCCAGTTCCCCGCTTTTCTTTTCCACGGCGAAATACTTTTGGTGGTCGCGCATCACGGTGACTAGAATCTCGTCCGGTAGCCGCAGGAACGCCGGATCAAAATCGCCCTGGATCACGGTCGGGTATTCGTTCAAGTAGGCCACCAACTTCTGAAGGGAGGCGTCTTCGTGGATACGGTAGTTCCCCCGTTTGGCATGGGCTGCGAGTTCTTTAGCGATCTTCTCTTGGCGGCGCTCCGCACGGACGATGACGCCGTTTTCTGCGAGGCGTTTTTCGTAGTTTCGGAAGTTGCTTACAGCGACGGCGCTCGAACCAAGGAACCTATGGCCGCGAGTTGTCCGGCCAGCAACGATCCCGGCCACGGAAAGCTTCAGCGGTTTGCCATCAAGCACGGCAACGATCCAGCGGATGGGTCGAATGAATCGTGCGCCAGCAAGTCCTGTCCAGGTCATGGAGCGTGGCCAGGTCATGTCGTGCACGGCGCGCGGGAGGAGGGCGATCAGAATTTGCTCGGCCGTACGGCCGAGTTTGGTCTGTTTGACGGAGAGATACTCGCCCTTGGGAGTTTCGACCAAATAGAGGTCGCTGACATGGACGCGTTGTTTTTCGGCAAAGCTGAGGGCCGCGCGTGTCGGCGCGCCGACGGAATCGTAAGCCACGGCCTTTGGCGGACCGGTTACCTCGATCTCCACGTCTGCCTGTTTTGCTGGTAGTCCGCTCGCCGAAGCCACCAGCCTTCGTGGAGAGCTGAAGGTCTCTAGCGACCCGCCTTCTAAGAGGCTCTCTGCGGAGAGAAGCTTCAGGATGTTGCTCCGCAATTCCTCTTCGGCCTTGGGGAGCAGGCCTGCTGGAATTTCTTCGCATCCGACTTCAAAAAGAAGCTCGACGAGCTTTTCTTGCGGTGCTGTCTTCGGGATCGCCATCAGGCCCCCACCTCACGCGCGGAAGCCGTGCCAGCGATTTGCGATAGGTACCCTGCAGCAGTGCGACAAGCCAGGGTCCGTACCCGGGCCATTAATGCCGCTCGTTCCGTCGTTGAAATCACGCCGCGCGCATCCATCAGATTGAAAAGCTGCGAACACTTCAAGCAGTGGTCGTAGGCGGCGAGAAGCGGATACCTCGAGCGTTCTTTCCCTGCGACCCCCTGGAAGCCGTCCAGGAGTTCCTTGGCCTGCTTTTCATGTAACTCGAATTCCGCGCGAATCGCCGGCGGGTCGCTGCGATCAAAACTGTATTCCGAGAATTGCTGTTCTTCGATCAGCCGGATGTCGCCGTAAGTCTTGTCCGCAGACCAGCGCAGGTCGTAGACACTCTCCACGCCCTGAAGGAAAGCGCAAATCCGTTCTAGGCCATAAGTGAGCTCCACGGAGATGGGATCGAGGTCGCTGCCGCCGCTCTGCTGAAAATAAGTGAACTGGGTGATCTCCAGCCCATCCAGGAGAACTTGCCAGCCGATCCCCCAAGCACCGAGAGTCGGGGATTCCCAGTTGTCTTCCTCAAAACGGATGTCGTGCTCCTTGAGCTTAATGCCGATGGCCCCAAGGCTTTTGAGGTAGACGTCCTGCACCTCCACCGGAGACGGCTTCAGGATCACTTGAAACTGCGAGTGCTTGTACAAGCGATTGGGATTTTCGCCGTAGCGGCCGTCGGCGGGCCGACGACTGGGCTGCACGTATGCCAGGCGATAGGGGTGCGGCCCGAGCACGCGCAAGAATGTTTCCGGATGCATGGTGCCGGCGCCGACTTCCACATCGTAAGGCTGCTGAAGAACACAACCCTGCCGCACCCAAAAATGCGAGAGCTGCAAAATCAGATCTTGAAAATTGAGGCCCCTTAATTTTTTCTCAAGTTTTACTTTAGCTTTCAAGTGCTCTCCAAAAGTTCGCGCGTCATTAACCGCCGCTCCAAGTGGTGTTCGATCCAGGCCAGCGATGCTTCACGTAATTGTTTAGCTCCGGCTGGCATGGACTTCTCGTACTTTATCCTGTCCAGACGTTCGGCGGCGAAACGCTCGGCCAGGTTCCGCGCCGCCACCGGGAGCGGCTGCATTCCTGGACGGCGGCACTTCTCGCAAAACAGACCAGCCGCAAGCGCATGGTAAAAAGCTGGCTCTCGACCGAACGGCGCGTGGCAGGCCCCGCAGCGGTCGAAGCGCGGTAGCCACCCGCCCAGTCTTACCGTCCAGAACGCGAAGTAGCCGAGCGGTAAGTCCCAATCGCCAGTACGTTCCACTTCCCGGGCCGCCAGGAGAATGAGCCGGAACATGGGCTCAGAGACTTCGTGTTCCGGCAGAATCAATTCCGAAATCTCGCTGATCACTGCCAGTCCGGTACTAAGACCGTAGTCGCTTTGCGCTTTGTGAAAAGATTCCAGCAAATCGGCTTGCTGAATCCGCACCAGTTCGCGGGTTTCCTTTTCCACATACCAAATCTGTACGTGGGACAGGATCTCCAGCGTCGATCCATAACGGTTCTGGAGGCGACGAGCGCCAGAAGCTACGCCACGCACCCGGCCTGAGGAGCGCCCTAGAAAACTCACCAGGCGGTCCGCTTCGCCGAGGGGAAATGTCTTCAGAATGATCGCTTCCGTTTCCCGCGCAGGCATGAGCAGTCGGCGCGCCGACGCTGCGCCGGACCGCATCACCGCACTCCGTCCGAAGCGCGCGCACACGCAGAGCTAATGTAATTACCACACGAACATCCATCGCGCAATGTCCGCATGCAAGATTTCGCCAAAATCCGTCCCCCGTGCCGCCCGCAAATCAAAAATTACGTTCGAGAATTATGCCCGCTTGCGGCATTGGCCGGGTGATAAGGACCGTAGATTGAAGTGCTTGGGGCTCTAAATTTATTCTGTTAACTAGCTTCCCTTTGGCGCCAACATTATCGGACGCTAATCGAAGTCTCTGCAGCCCTTTCCATTTCCACCGCGTTTCGCTACTCTGCTGCGGGCCTTTTTAAATGTTCATCCCTCTCAAGGACCTCAATCCGTCGCGATCCTATCCGTTCGTCAATATCACGCTCATTCTCGGCAACATCGCCGTCTTCCTTTATCAACTTGGACAGGAAGCCACCCTTTCCCCGCGCGCTTATGAAGCCTTTATTCTTCCCTATTCCATGGTGCCGGCGCGCATCCCCGCCTTTTTGGCCGGTCACACCGGTTTTGAAGGCGCCTTTCTGCCTCTGGTCACCAGCATGTTTCTCCATTCCGGCTTCCTGCACCTCGCCGGAAACATGCTCTTCCTTTGGATCTTCGGTGACAATGTCGAGGATTTCTTCGGACACTTTACCTATCTCTTTTTTTACATGGCCTGCGGCATCGGCGCTGGCTTGCTTCACGTACTGTTCAATTTCCACTCCCGGATTCCTGCGCTCGGCGCCAGCGGAGCCATCTCCGGCGTGATGGGTGCTTACATCCTGCTCTACCCTCGTGCGCGAGTTCTTACGCTGGTTTTCATCTTCCCTTTGCCCGTGCCCGCGGTGATCTTTCTTGGCTTATGGTACGTCATGCAATTTCTCTCCGGGCTTAATACCCTTGGCGGCGGTGCTTCTGGAGGTGTCGCCGTTTGGGCTCACATTGGCGGGTTTCTTCTGGGGATGCTGTTAACGGCGCTGGCGCGCGAAAAATAGTAGAGCCCCGCGCCTGTAAAGTTAAAGTATTACGTTAGTTCGTAAGTCCAATGGCCAACGCGGCCTTTCGAACCTTTATCCTTGTTTGCCGAGGGCTTCCACGGATTTGTGCGCCAGCCAACTGCCGACCTCCACCGTCCCTTGGTGGCCTCCAAGGTCGGGCGTCACGTAGTTCTCCCGCAGAGCCGCTCGTACCGCAGTGCGTAGCGCCCGAGCCTCCGGTTTCCACCCGAGAAATTCCAACATCATCGCCGAACTGAGAACGGAACCCAGCGGGTTGGCAATGCCCTTCCCGGCGATGTGGGGCGCGGAACCATGCACGGGCTCGAAAAGTGAGGTCTTACCCGGATGAATGTTTCCGGACGGCGCCAGCCCCAAGCCTCCCGCGAGCTGCGCTCCGAGGTCGCTGATGATGTCTCCGAACAGATTGCAAGTAACGATCACGTCGAACTGCCCCGGATCGCGAACCAACTCCATTGCCAGCGTGTCGATATACAGGTGTCGGGAGTCGATGTCCGTGTACTCCTGGCGGACTTCCTTAAAAACCCTCTGCCAGAGGTCATGCGCAAACGTCAGGGCGTTTGATTTGTCGCTCATAGAAACGCGCTTCAGGCCGTTCTGGCGGGCGTACTCGAACGCATAGCGAATGATGCGCTCCACGCCTTTGCGCGAGTTCACGTCCTCCTGGACGGCGATCTCGTCGGCCGTGCCTTTCTTGAAAAACCCGCCAACACCCACATACAGCCCCTCAGTGTTCTCGCGAAACACCATCAAACGGATGTCCTTCTCGGTCCGGTCGCGTAACGGCGTGAGGCGGTCGTCGAGTAATTCGACCGGCCGGGCGTTGACGTAAAGGTCCAGTTTAAATCGCAGCCCCAGCAGAATATCGGCGGCATGCTGATTCGAGAGCACTCGGGGGTCGCCCAGCGCGCCGAACAGAATGGCGTCGAACTCTTCGCCAAGCATCTCGACAGCGCCCGGCGGTAGGGATACGCCCTCCCGCAGATATTTGTCCGCGCTCCAGTCAAACTCCACAAACTCCAGTGACCGCTTCGCCGGCGCAGACACCGCTTTGAGCGCCTTCACGGCCTGCGGCGTGACCTCCGTCCCAATGCCATCGCCAGGTATCACCGCGATTCGTGCCGCCCTGCCGCCACTGCGCATAGGAATGCCAGGCAAAGTCTTGCCCCCCTCTGACGTCTCGTCTTAATGAAGCCATCAAGCGAGACCAAAAGTCCGCGCGCTATTCTTCCATCAAAGAGCACTGCGCGCCACCACTACCCGAGGGTAAAGGTCAGAATTTGGGTTGATTTTTACTTCAGCTTAGCGAATTCGGCGCGGGCCGCTTTGAGGATCGGAATGTTGGCATCGGCGTCTTTCCAAAGCGCGAAAAATTCCTCGTACGAGGTCCGCGCGGCGCTCCGTGAACCAGACATAGCTTGCGCACGGCCCTGCCCCAAATGGGCCAGCGCACCCGACCAGCAGTTGCCCACCACTCCCCGGCTATCGATCAGCTTCTGAAATTCGGCGAACGCTTGCGGTCCCCGATTCGCGCCTAGATACGCTTCCGCGCGCAGGTACACTGGAATCAGGCACGAATAGCTCAAATTCCCTATGAGCTGCCCGTGCTCGTAAGGCTTTACAGCTTCCAGTAGTTCCAGAGCCTGGGTAGGCTTTTGTCCGATCATTGCGGCTTGTGCTCGAACCGTTGGCACCCAAGCCGATTGCACGATGGTATTGGACACGTTGGCCGCCGCCAGATCGTCCACCATGGTTTCTGCGCGCCGCACATCCCCGGCTCGTGCCAGAACCAGGATAGCGAGAGTCTGCGCGTCGCGGCTTTTGGGAGCGATCTCTAGAACCTTATCCGCGCCCTTGCGAGCTTCTTCGAGGTTTCCGTACATAGCTTCCCGCAACGCAGCAATTCCCTGCCAGATCGCCGCTGGTTCGTTGAGCTGCGAATTCTCGGCCACCTCCACGGCTTGGCGCGACAGTTCACGCGCCTTCTCGGCATGTCCCGCGTACGCCTCCGTGTCCGCCTCGAGAGCCAGGAGGTTATCTTCACCGCCCGGTTTGCCCACGGACCAAGCCATCTCCCGTTGCATGCCTGCCGCATCGCCGCGCAAGAACGCCAGCGCATACAGGTCCGCGTGCATCGAGGGATCATCGAGTTTGCGGGCAAAAGCCTGGCTCAGGATGTTCTCGGCTTCTTCCAAGCGTTGCAAAGCGATGTAGGCGGTAGCCACATTTTCATACCAGGCAGCGCTCCCCGGGTCGAGCCGCAGCGCCTGTTCGGCGAGCGTGGCTGCTTCGTCGTACTCCCCGATCAAGAAATATTCCGACGACAGATTGCCCTTGGCAATGTCGTCGCGCGGATAGAGCTTCACCCACTCCTTATAGCTCCCGATGGCTTTCTGAACGTCTCCGGTGGCCAGGTCGTAATACAACGTAGTGATGTGCAAACGGTCGCGCAGGGTCTGGCGATCCGCTAGTTCGAAAGCCTGCCGGATTTGCTCGGCGGCCATGGCGTTCTGATTCAGGTTGTAGTAAGCGACTGCCAGATTGGAATGCGCCAAGGCAAATCGGGAGTCCAACTCGACGGCTTTCTTAAGAGCTGGCACGCCATCCATGGCCCCTTTCTCGCGCACCAAGCGGCGCCCTTCGGTGAAAGCCGCGAGCGCCTCCAGCGACGGCGTGGTAGCTCGCTCCAGGGACAAATCCAATTTCTGCAATAAAGCCGGGTCTTCCCCGAACTTCGCGCGAAGTTTGCTGGCAGCCACCCCCAGCGCGTGCACGGCTTCGCGTTTATCAGCGGCGTCGCTCTGCGCACTGGCGACAGCGTCATCATTCGAGCACCGCGTAGCTTCCAGCCGCAACGAGTAACCGCTGCCGTCTTTAGCGACGTTTCCGTTCAAATACACGGTCGCCCCTAGCAGCGGACAAAGCTTGCGAGCAAGTTCCCCAGTAACGCGAGTGCCCACGGGGCGCCCCAATGACCGCAGCGCTTCTCCGACTTTTTCCGCCGAGACCAGGTTCAGAGAAGGCGACTGCGCTAAGGTGACGGCCAGCGCTTCCCGTAGCGCGCCGTCAAAAACGGAATCCCCGGTCGTGTTCGTGAAATCCCCGATCAGCACGGTGTCCGTCTCGGACAATTTCATCCCGCGCTGCGAATACCAGTAGAACCCGCCGGCTATCAGTGACAGTAGTAATCCTAATCCGGCAATGGCGACCTTGGCCCTCATGAAGGAGAGACCTCTTCTGCCAAAGTTAGCCCCCGCAGCTTGCGGGCACTCTACGAACTTGTTTCCGAGTAGGAATAGCGCCGGAATCTCACCGGCGGATCAGGGCTGACTTTGAACAATTGTAGGCATTGCCTGGAAAGGTCGTCAACGAGGGTCGAGAGAGTAGTTTACGGAGCGGCAATAGCTTTCACGACCGAGGCCCGGCCGGACTCGATCCAATAAACGCCGCTAAGCGCGAGCACGCCACCCAGCACCTGCCCCCAGGAGCCCTTTTCGCCCAGCCATAGAATTCCAAGTACGGTCGCGGCCACCGGCAGTAAATAAGTGAAAGCGCTCAATTGCGACGCTTCCAGATGCCGCAGCAACCAAAAGTAAAACAGGTAAGCCACCGCGGAGCTGAAAACCACCATGTAAAACAAAGCCGCCCAGCCCGTCCAGGCAATGGCGTGCCAGTGCGCCGCCGAGCCCAGCACCATCGCCCGATCGATGGCGACGGGCAGCACCATCAGCGCTCCCGCATAGTGGCTGAATGCCGTCATGGTCAATGGGTCGTAGCGCCCCGCAAGCCGTTTCCCCAGCACCACGTACATCGCGAAACCGATCGAACCGGTCATGGTGATAGCGTCGCCCAACACCGAAGGTGAGTGGGCGGAAATGCCGTGTTCTGAGGCCATGACCGCAATTCCGGCGAACGCCACCACCATGCCCAGCGCTTTTCGCCAGGTCGCTGCTTCCAACTTGAAGAGCACCGCAAAAACCAACGTATAGATCGGCCCCATCCCCACGATCACGGACGCATGACTCACGGAGGTATAGCGCAACCCGACGGTGAAACAGACTTGATTGATCGTTACGCCGAAAAATCCCATATACAAAAAGGTCCAGAGGTCGCGCAGAGTCAAGTTGCGCCTCCGGGCTTCGGCCGCCGCGGCAAAAGCAGGCCATCGCGAACAAAACAAATAAGAAGGGACCAGCACCACGCCGGCCAGCACCACGCGGAACGATGCCAGCGTGGCCGCGGGCAGCGAGCGCAAGCCGATTTTCGCCGCGATGAAGTTGACCGCCCAAATGAGGATGACGAACCCGATGGAGGTGCCAAGAACGATGCGGTTGGGTGCTCTCCCGCTGGACGGTGCGATTCTCACCGCTCAGGCCAAGCGTTCTTTTCGCACGGTCAGTTTGTCGATGCGTTCCATGCAAGGTAGGAATCCAATGCCGGCCCCGCTCGGCACGCGTATGGTGCCTTGCGGCGACACCGTCACTTCCGGAACGATGATGTCCTCCTCCCAATAACGCTTACTGGCGGTCACGTCGCCTGGGAGGCTGAAATTAGCAAGCGTCGAGAGGGCAATATTGTGCGCCCGGCCGATTCCGGATTCGAGCATCCCTCCGCACCACACCGGAATGCCATGCTGTTGGCAAAGATCGTGGATCCGCCGTGCCACCGTGTAGCCGCCCACGCGGCCAAGCTTAATGTTGATGATCTTCGCAGCGCCCAGCTCAATCGCCGCGCGCGCGTGCTCTTCGGTATGAATGCACTCGTCCAGGCAGATCGGCGTGTCCAGCTTTTTCTGCAGTTCGACGTGGCTGTAAATGTCGTCCCATCCTAGAGGCTGCTCAATCATCATCAAGTAGAAGCCTTCCAGTTGTTTTAGCAGCGGCCAGTCATCCAGGTTGTAGGCAGAGTTGGCATCGACCATCAGCTTGACGCGCGGAAAATCCTGCCGCAGGCGGCGCACCGGGTCAAGATCATATCCCGGCTTGATTTTGATCTTGATGCGCTGGTACCCGGCGGCAAGTTCTTTTTGCACCGCCGCCGCGAGTTCCTCCAGCGATTTTTTTATGCCAATCGAAACGCCGCAGGCAATCTCCTCGCGCACGCCCCCAATCAGCTTTCTAAGGGCCATCCCTTTTTGCTTAGCTTCAGCATCCCAGACCGCTGCCTCCAGCGCGGCTTTAGCCATGTTGTGTCCGCGCACTCGCCTGAGCAACTCCCACACTTCGCCGGCGGAGCCGAAATCTTTTCCTTTGACCATGGGCCAAAGAAAATCGCGCAATATGAGCCACGCCGTATCCGCCGTTTCCGGGCTGTAATAGGGAGACTCGCCTGCCACGCATTCCGCCCAGCCCATCACGCCGTCCACACTTGCCTCCACCAGCACTATGCGCCGCACTTCCGCGCGGTCCATGCTGGTTTCAAATGGCGTCACCAACTTCATCCGAATCTCCCGCAGCGTGATTTCGCGTATTTGCATGTTGTTCGGGTGATTTCCTAGAAGTCGCTCCAGGGACTGAGGAGATACGCCGGGTTGCCGGGTGTCGTGCGCAATGCGATTGCCGCGTAGCCTTTGCCAAACCACTTCGTAAACTCTTCGCGCACGCGGCCTTGCAGGGCGCTGACACGTGCGGAATCTTCACTCTGCCAGCGCGCGAGGTCCGCGGGCAGCGCAATCATGGCCGGCGCCTCAACTGGATCTTTCACGAGATTTTCTATCGCCGCCACCACCCGCGCGGAGTCCAGGTGCCACTCGGCCAGCAGTCGGTCCGTCGCCAACCCGCGGTGCAGTGGACTTGTTGTAACGCCATACAAATTGGGCTGATATTCGCGGCAGATCGCTCCAAGCCGGTTCAAATTGAAGTGCGCGTTGCGAAGTTCCAGAGGATCAAAGGTCCATTGAATGAGCCGGATTCCGCGGCGCAGTGCTTCGTCGCGCTGAAAAAGCTTTAACAAGCGTCCAACGCCCCGATTCCGGTATTCGTTCTGCACTCCGGTCATATGCGAGTGCAGGTACGGCACGCGGTCGCGCAGTCCCGCGACCGCCAGCGTGTACCCCACCATTTGCTCGCCGTCAAACGCGCCGAGCACCTGTCCGCCGGTGTGCGCGGCGACCACAAACATCGTTACCGGTTCGACTTCCAGGTCGGCTTCCTTCCAAATCTCGCGTTGCAGGTCCACGCAACGCTGAAATTCCTCGAGACCAGCGCACTTCCGAACGGTGATCTCGCGGCTCATTGCTTCCTTGGCGCTCCGCTCATTTCCGTCAGTGGACGCTGCCGCTCCGCTTGTTTTGTGGCGTCCCAAAGCGCTTCCATCTCCTGGCGCGGCAGATCCTTGAACTGTTGTCCATTTTTTCGCGCGAGCCCCTCCATCTCCTTGAAGCGGCGCGAAAATTTTGCGTTGGCCTTTTTCAAGGCGATTTCCGGGTCGATGTTCAGGAATCGCGAAAGGTTCACGGCAGCGAAAAGCAAATCACCGATTTCTTCTTCCATTTTCACTTGATCTTGCCCACTTGCCGCTCTTTTTAACTCTGCGCTTTCTTCCGCTAGTTTCTCGAACACCCCGCCCACTTCTTCCCAGTCGAACCCGATTCGAGAAGCTTTGCGAGTGAGTTGAAATCCCTCCAGTGTCGCCGGCAAGGCTCGGGAGACGCCATCCAACAAGGAGGTTTCTTTCGGGGCCTCTTTATCTGCTTTTGAATCACCCTGCTTTGCGTTCGCGCGGCGCTCCTCCGCTTTAATTTGTTCCCAGTTTCTCAGTACTTCGGCAGAATCTTTCGCATAGCTCTTCCCAAAAACATGCGGATGCCGCCGGATCATCTTGTCATGGATTTCGCGGATCACCTCGGCCACCGTAAACCGGCCTTCTTCGCGCGCGATCTGCGAATGAAACACAATTTGCAAAAGTAAATCTCCCATCTCTTCCCGAAACTTGGCGTCGTTCCCGCTCTCCAGAGCTTCCAATACTTCGTAAGCTTCTTCGATAAGGTAGGTGCGCAGCGTCCGGTGCGTTTGTTCGCGGTCCCACGGGCACCCGCCGGGCGCGCGCAATCGCGCTTGGACGGCGACGAGCTTTTCGAACCATTGGCCGGGTGTCAACCGCCTCGCCTGGCGCTGCTTGCCATTCCGGCTCGGTTTTTTTCTTCTCTTCGTCCGCTTCAAGCGTGTGGGCATGCTTTTCTAACGATTCGCATTTCGCATCAAGCGTTCCACTTTACGGTCGAACCGCGCGTTTGACAAGCCATCGCCGATTCCGACCGACGGCGCCCGGCAGCGACGCATCCTGGCAACCCGTGATAAACTGAATGGGAGACCATTTACCGAGGAAAGTACTGTGTCCGAACATAAACAGGATGAAGCCTTTCGTGTAATCGACCGTCGCCCTTTTACCGCCGAAGGTGAACTTCGCAAGGAAGTTGTTGAGGAAGAAGAGCGGGAAGCCCAGCGCGAAGCCGCGAAGATTCCGTCTCCGCCTCCTGAAGCCGCTAAGACAGCAACTCCGCCGCCTCCGGCTGAGGCTCTTAAGCGTCTCCCCGCCTTCGAGAGCCTCGTCCGCATGCTGGGGAGCAACGCCGCCATGGTACTGGGCGCTTATGCTGACCCGCGCACTGGCCAGCCCATGATCGATCCCGAAGCCGCCCGGGAACTGATCGACATGCTTGACGCCTTGCACGAGAAGACCAAAGGCAATCTCGCGCCCGAAGAAGACAACTTGCTCCTGGATCTATTGGGCAAATTGAAGATGACCTATCTGGAGATCAATCAGGCGGTTGCTGCGGAAGCCGCCAAAGCCGCTAAAGCCCAGGCCAAGGGTCGCTCTTAAGGCCTAGCAAGGTTCCGCGTCAAGATTGATTCCAAAATTTTTATCATGTCTCGCGTTCCTCTAAGAGTCACCGTTCTCGGTTCCGGCACCTCCATGGGTGTCCCCACGCTCGGATGCCCATGCCCCGTGTGCAAATCAAACAATCCTCGCGACCAACGTCTACGCCCCTCCTTGCTGCTCTCCCGCGGCGGCCACAACGTCGTGATTGATACCACACCGGATTTCCGCCAGCAGGCGCTCCGCGTGGGTCTCGACCGCCTTGACGCCATCCTGCTTACGCACGGACACGCCGACCACATCCTCGGCTTCGACGACATCCGGCCCTTCAATATCCGCCAGCGCTCCGCGCTCCCCGTTTACAGCAATGAAGACACGTTTCGCATCATTCGTCGCGTCTTTGCCTACGTTTTTGATGACAAGCCCACGCTCAGCACCGTACCCAGCGTTAAGCTGAACCACATCCAGCGCCCGCTCGAACTTCTCGGCATCCCGTTTGTTCCCATACCGCTACTGCATGGGGAAATGGAAGTTCTAGGCTTTCGTTTTGGGCGCGCCGCCTATCTCACCGATTTCAGCAAGATACCGGACTCTTCAATGGCGCTTCTAGAAGGTTTGGACGAACTCGTCCTGGACGCCCTTCGCGATATTCCACATCCCATGCACCAAACGGTCGAACAAGCCCTGGCCATCATTCAACAACTCCAACCACGCCGCGCGTGGTTCACCCACATTGCCCACGACCTGCCCCACGCAGCAACAAACCAGCGCCTGATAACCATGGGCTTTCCCTATGTCCAACTGGCCTACGATGGCCTCGAATTTGAAGTCCAGGTCGACACCGCTGACGAAGTCCCGCCGGACCAGGAAAAATCAGTCGATTCGCAAATCGCGCCTAGAGAATCGAGGTCTACAAGGTTGTCGGCCTTTTGCTCTTCCCAAGCTTGGGCGTCCCGCTACGCAACATTTGGCCACACCAGCGTCCTGGCCATCGGCAACTTCGATGGCATCCATTTGGGCCATCAAGCGATTCTTCGCGCCACCGTCGATCGCGCGCAAGCCTCGAACGCGGTCTCCACCGCTCTTACCTTTGATCCCTCGCCCCGCAAAGTGCTGCGACCGGAAACCGCGCCGCCGCGGCTAGCCACCAATGCCCAGCGCATGGAGTGGTTCGACGCTCTCGGGCTCGAAGCCGTTGTGGTCCTTCCGTTCACGCGCGATCTCGCGCGCCTCGCTCCCGAAGAATTCGTCGAGCAAGTGCTTCTTCACGATCTGCTCGTAAAAGCTGTGCTGGTCGGCGAGAACTTTCGCTTCGGGCACCAGCAGGCAGGCAACGTCAAACTGCTTTCCGAGTTGGGCGCAAAACACCGATTCGACGTCGTGATTGTGCCGCCTGTCGTTTATCGAGGAGAGGTAGTCTCTAGCACCATCATTCGCCGGGAAGTCGCCTCCGGCGACGTCTCTCACGCCGCGCGTCTTCTGGGCCGGCCCTTCGCACTTACCGGAGAAGTCGTTACCGGCACGGGAACCGGGAGGCGCTTCACCTTCCCCACCCTGAATCTCTCCGCTGACCAGGAATTGCTTCCCGCTCGGGGCGTCTACATCACACGCACCTGCCTCGACGGGGAAACGCGCAGCCACCGCTCCGTCACCAACATCGGCATGCGTCCGACGTTCAACGGCTTGGCGCTCAGCGTCGAAACGCACTTGCTCGGCAGTCAGCTATCGATAACACCACAGCGCTTGGAAGTCCGGTTTTGGAAGCGTCTTCGCGAAGAACAAAAATTCAGCGGCTCCGAACAGTTGCGCGCGCAAATCGCCTCCGATATCGCTCGCGCCAATAAGTTCTTCTCGCGCCTCCGCCATTTCCGCTCTATCCGCCAGCCCGCTTGAGGATTATTTTCACTTTACTTTTGGCAGGCACTCTTGGCAGTAGCCGCCGACTTCCGTGCGCGACACGGTCACCCTCATGTGGAAGTCTCGCGCAATTTGTTCCTTCAATTGCTCGTACAAGCGGCTCTCGAATTCGCGGACCTTTCCGCAGCGCAAGCACGCTACATGAATGTGATCCCGCGGCCCGTGCGTCTCGTAGTAATGCCGGTCGCCGCGCAGGTGCAGCAAGTCCAGTTCGTCAATCAAGCCTTGTTTTTTGAGGAGGTCAATCGTGCGGTACACGGTAACCAGGTGAACGCCCGGGTCGATTTTCTGCGCGCGTTCGAGGATCTGGTCCACGTCCAGGTGCTGTTCCGCGGCGTCCATCACCTGCAGGATCACCCGCCGTTGCCGCGTCATGCGGATGCCGCGCGCCGCCGTTGCCAGTTGTAGCTTTCCGGTTGTTTCCGCTGTGTTGAGGCGCTCACCGGTAGAAACCCGGTGCGATGGCGACGCAGCCATGTCTTCCCCTCCGCATGTCCAGCGCAGGTCTAAGTATGGATCGGAAGAAACCGCGCCACGTCATTGTACATAACGTATCCGAAGAGCACCAAGATTAACACCAGCCCCACTTGAACGAAGCGCTCCTTGAAGGCCAAGCTGAAATCGCGCCGCCGCACACTTTCCAATGCCAGCAGCAGGATGTTCCCGCCATCCAGTATGGGAATTGGGAAAAGATTCAAGATGCCCAGGTTCAGGCTGATAATCGCCATCAAGTTGATTACCGCAAACGAGCCTTCTTGCACCGCTTGCCCCGCTTGGTCGATGATCCCCACTGGCCCCAGTAACAGTTTTACGGACTGTTTACCCGAGAAAAGCCTCCCCACCACGCCTAACAATTGCTTCAATCCATACCATGTCGAGACGGAAGCATTTTCCACGGCCGTGTTAAATGTCATTTTCTTATAAGACCAGCGTTCTTCCGGTCCCACGCCAAGCCGGAAATTCGCTTTGCCATCCTCGCCCACGATTGACTGCGGCTCCAGTTTCAGCGTCACCAGTTGTCCATCGCGCTTCACTACGGTAAGCAACGACTTGCCGCCGGAACCGAGGATCATGTCCTTGAATTCCATCCAACTCGTTATCTTTGTACCGTTCACGGAAACGATTAAGTCTCCGCGCTTCATCCCGGCGCGCTGCGCTGCCATCCCACGAAGGGGTTGGCTGACGATAGGCGCCACCATCGGATAGTGTCCCGGAGCGTCCGCTTGCACAAGATCGTTTCCGCTTGTGGGGACCTCCCGTGTTACTCCCTCGTGCTCCACACTCACTCGATAACTGCTTTCGGGCCGCAATTCGTTGAACGCCTCATCCACTTTTTCCCAAGTCGACGTCGCGACTCCATTGACGGACACAATTCGATCGCCCGGCACCACTCCCGCTTTTGCCAACGGGTCATTGGCTTTCAGCGAAGCGATCGCCGGCGGCTCGTCCAGATACGCCGGGTAAGGGAGACCCTTGATCCAAAAGAAGCCCCCGAGCAGCAGCACCGGCATGATCAAGTTCACCGCCGGGCCCGCGGCGGAGATCAGGACTCTTTGCCACCTCGGCTTGCTCATCAGTTCATCGGGTGCACCTGTCGGGGCCACTTCGCTAGAGTCGATCTCCGAGAGATCCTGTCCGGCCATGCGCACGTACCCGCCAAAGGGAAGCGCACTCAGGCGGTAATCCGTCGCTCCGCGCTTCCAGCCAAAAAGCCGCGGTCCGAATCCGATCGAAAATACATCCACGCGCACGCCGAAGAGCCGCGCCACAATAAAATGTCCCCACTCGTGGACGAGAATCATCACGCCCAGCACCAGCACGATTCCGAGAATCGTATTCATAATCTCTGCTTTCTCCGTCTTTTTTATTTGCTACGCCGCCGTGGCCGCTACTCCCAGCCGCTCCACTTCTTCCCTGGCCATTCGACGCGCCGCGCCATCGGCCGTAAGCACATCTTCTATCTTCTCAAACTTTACACGCGGTGTCCGCCCCAGTACGCGCTCAATCACTTCGGCTATCCCCAAAAATGGAAGCCGCCGCTCCAGAAACGCCGCCACCGCCACCTCATCGGCGGCATTCAGCGCGCACGGGAAGGCCCCGCCTTTTTTCATTGCTTCCCGCGCCAATCCGAGACACGGGAACCGCCTCGTCGAAGCCTTCAGAAAATCCAGTCGCTTGAGTTTCGACCAGTCGAGGGCTATCTGCTTAGATGCCACTCTCTCTGGATAGGTTAACGCATATTGAATCGGCATACGCATATCCGTTGGTCCCAGTTGCGCCAAAACGGAACCGTCCACAAATTCCACCATCGAATGAATCGTCGACTGCGGATGCACCACCACATCAATCTGCTCCGGCTTCATGCCAAACAGCCACCGCGCTTCAATAATCTCGAACCCCTTGTTCATCATCGTCGCCGAATCAATCGTGATGCGATTTCCCATCCGCCAGTTCGGATGCGCCAGCGCTTGCTCAGTCGTCACATTCGCCAGCGCCGCCAGCGGCGTCTTTCGAAACGGTCCGCCCGACGCCGTCAGCACCAGCCGCCGCACTTCTCCGTGCGTTCCGCCGCGCAAGCACTGATGCACTGCATTGTGCTCGCTGTCCACAGGCAAAAGTTCGCGCCCGGCTTTCTTAGCCGCGGCCATCACCAACTCGCCCGCCGCGACCAGCACTTCCTTATTCGAAAGCGCCACCGTCTTTCCCAGCTTCACCGCCTCGTAAGTTGCTTCCAGCCCAACGACTCCCACCGCCGCCGACACCACGATCTCCGCCCGCGCGTGCGTCCCCACCGCCAGCATTCCTTCAGCGCCGTAGTGAATCTCCGGCAGCGGCGTGACAACTTTCTCCCCTAACATCCGTGCTAGCACGTCCGCCCGCCCGGCATCCCCAACGGAAACCACCTCCGGCCGGTGCCGTTCAATCTGTCCCATCAACTCCTCAAGGTTCCCGCCCGCCGCCAGCGCCACGACGCCAAACCGCCCAGGCAAAGCCTCCACCACCGAAAGGCACTGCCGCCCAATCGATCCCGTCGAACCCAATATGGCGATCTGTTTCACGAAGTCCTTATTTGGGAGTGCCGGAGCTGGTTCCCGCTTTTCCGTCCTCCAGGGCCTTGTCCCGAAAATACCTGAAATTATTTTGCGCGCCCGTTTCCGCTCCGCGTCCTTCGCGCGCCGTCTATGCGAACTCTGGTAAGTATCTTCCTGTCGCTTCAAACAACGCTACAGCTATCCACAATAGTTTGCAGGAAAGGACACTAGGCCCACCACAAGGAGACCCTCTACCTACGACCGCGGAGAGTAAACCAAAATCCAATAATACCAGACAACTGGAATCGCCAGGATAAGCGCGTCAATCCGGTCCAGCACCCCGCCATGCCCCGGCAAAATACTCCCCGAATCTTTAATCCCCGCACTCCTTTTATAAGCCGACTCCAGCAGATCCCCCACCTGCCCGGCCACGTTCCCCACCGCCGCCATCCCCAGCAAATACCCCACCGGGACGGTCATGAACCGCGCAAAAACAAACGCCACCATCAGCGATCCAAGAAAACTCGCGACCGTCCCCTCCCAAGTCTTCTTGGGACTCAAATGCGGCGCCAAGGCATGCTTGCCAATGGACCGACCCGCGAAATATGCCGCCGAATCTCCCACCCAGGTAATCACCAGCGCAAAAAGCAGCAAAACAGGCCCCCCGCTTCCGGTCCCATGAAGCCTCACCGCAAACGACAAGGGAAACGCCACCAAAATGAGTCCGCTCGAGCTCATCCCCGCTGCGGGAAGCGTTTCCACCAGTGGCCGCTTCGTGAACAGCGCGATCGCCGCAATTCCAAGAACGAAAAGAAAAAACACAGTTTCCAGTCCGGGAGCTGCATGAGCGAACCACCACACCCTTTCATAAGCGATCAAGCCCCCTTGGAGCTTATACGCCGCCTGCTCGCCCATGAGCCATTGCAAAAAAATCAGCAACAGGGCACAGCTCGCTGTCCAAAACCGGTAAGCCCGATGCCCGATCGCCTCGCCCAGCGCGAAATACTCAAACAGCGCCAGCAGCGTCACCAGAGCCACAACCAGCGCCAGCACTGCCGTCGACCCCCATAACACAATCCCCACGGCAAACGGAATCAACACCCCAGCCGTCGCCACCCGCTTCCAAGTCATAGAAAAGGCTTCCCCCCAGGAAGCCGCGTAGGACCCGCCTTCTGTTTACCCCGACTCTTGTCGAGGGGGGCGAGCCACTCTTGGTCACTTCATCTCAGCGCACCGAGCCAAATAAAATCACGCTAGCGAAGCGACGGTCTGACTCATTTCTCCCCAGCGACTTCCTTCCACTCCCGCTCCCCCCGCTCCAGCACGGCCGCCAAATCCTCCGGCAACAAAAACCGCTCCTGAATCAATTGAATGGCCGCCTCGGTAAACTTCCCCATATATTCTTCGCGCGAACGGTACCTTTCGCCAACTGACAGCCGCGGATCTCCCGATTTCTCCCGCTCCGCCGCTGTTCTCGCAAGTGGAATAAACGAACCAAGAAAGCTCACCCGCAAATCCTCAGCCGCGATGCTGGCATCTCGCAAATTCCACCCCGTGTAGGTCGCCAGCGGCACTTGCAATTCCGGCAGCCGCACTCCTCCCAAATCGTTCCCATCGCTATCTGCCTGTGGAACCAAAACGACAAATGGCTTCCCCACTTTCGGCGGCTCGTAGGAAAGGATCCCCGATTTCCACTGTGGGCCGAAATCGAGATGGTAAGCCAGCGATACTTCATGCGGCGTATTCACGCCCGGAATTTTCGGGAAAGTCCATTTGCTCAGCGGAACGAGTGTCCCGTCCGCAATTTTCGGATATCCGCTCGTCGGCGGTGCCGTTCCCTCTTTCACCCACTGATCCATATCCGTAAGCAGCGCCCGCCAAAACCATTCGACCGGATTCGGATTGGGTCTCTGTTGTGTGGCGGAATCCGAGCCCGCGGCCGCCTTCTGTGGCGGAAACGCCACGGAAAAATGCTGCAATCCAGCCAGCAAATAAATGCGAGCATTTTCGCCCGGCGCAGCGTCTTTCCATCCATCAGCCGACGTATGAATCAGCGAAGCCGCACGTCCCCAGTATTCGTACGAAGTATTCGTGAAGAAAATCTTCGGCGCCGTATGCGACTTGCCCGCCGCATCCAAAAGACCGGCCGTTTCGCCCGTCTCCGGGTCGCTTTCCGGAAGATCCGTGTAAGGAAACAAGTCCGTCGGAAAAAAAATGCTCGACAGCGGCTGCGCGTCCCGCGAAGGCTGCGCAAAACGATGATTGAAGCTGCCTCGCCCCGCCCCGGCCACATGCGCGATCACGCCATCCAGCACCTGCCGGCCTTGCTCGTCGGTGTTGAAATCCTGGTAAAGAAAATGGCGAAGGAATCGCCCGCTCTGCGAAATCCCCACTGCATACACGCGTCGCACCGGCGCCGTGGCCTGCGGCTCATATTTAAGGTGCGACAGAAAATCCCGGACCGCCGCCAGCCCTACCCCCGCGACCGCCGGGTCTTTCGCTTCGTACACCACCTCATAAATCTTCCCCGGCAGAAAACCGCCGTCCAAGTGAATGAAATGAGCATCGCCGACCAGCTTCCCATCCACGGAATGCGCAAAGCTCCACTGGCGGCGCGGGAGGACCTGCCGTTCTCCGGTAGGCGCGTCGCGTACGGTAAGCACGTTCTTGGCGTTGCCGGGATCATCGACCGGATAACTCTTCCCCCCGCCAGGCCCCAGCATGATATGTCCCAGCGGCATGTCCTCTCTTTTTTGCGCCAGCGTGAAATCCGACCGCACCAGCCCGCGAATTTCCTTTCCTCCCGCTTCCTGCGCAACCGGAGCGGTCAAGCGAACCTTCTCTCCTTCCTCCGCGAGGTCAAATTGCCATCCCAGCCAAGCAATCGTATAGCCTTCGCGCAGCAGAAATCCGTCGCCGACTTCCCCGTTTGGATCGGAGGAATTTCCGCCGTCCATCAGCCGCAGAATCCCTCTTCCCCCGCGGTTGGAAACTTCAAACAGCACCGCGCCATTTCCCTTGGCCATGTCCTTGGGCTTAAGTAGGTAAAGGTCCGAAGAAAACTCCACTTCGCCTTGCGCATTCCGGGGCGCCTTATCCAAATCCACGATCTGCCGGTTATGAATGTTCCCCGGATCGACCGCAAAGTACACCCGCCCGACAATCCGCTGGTAAGCCCCCGCCAGCCCGAACGGCCGCCCACCCTGCACGTCCGCGCGCGAAAGAATCTCCACGCGGGTAACATGCGCGTCCGCCGCCGAAAGGAACACCGCAAACAAAGCAATGAGCGCAAGCACCGAGCCCAATCGCCCGCGAAAGGGATGCATCAGTCGCCTCCAGAAGCGCCACAGCTTACAACAAATTAACCAATGCTATCTAAGCCATTCCCTTCCTTTACGAGGAAACATTTCTTATCGAGGTTAGAAACGGGGCAATCGAAAGAGCTTTGGCGGAAATCCAAGATCGCATCACCGCTCCAGAATTTCTTTGTAGGCGTTGATCGCGACTTTTTTAGGCTGCCGATCCACGGTGAAGTTGTAAATCTTGGTCGAATTTCCCGCAATCACCGCTTGCGTGAGCCGCACCATGCCGTTTCCAAAATCGGCGAAGATCGGTACATACATCGCAAAATTCTCGTCCACCTCGCTCTGCGTGATTTCCGCGTGAACTTTGAATTTCCCGCCCTCCACCGGCTGCACCTCATATTTGAAGCGGTAACGTGGCACTTCGGTGCCCCACACCCATTCGCGGAAAAACCAATCCAGCTTCCCATTGAGCTGAAGGTCCATCTTCGGGGTCATATGTTTTTCAGCGATGACTTTAAAGGATTCGGTGGAAGCGGGTGTGTCCCGGTGGCTCTCCATGAAATCATGCATCATGTCGATAAAAGCTTGATCGGGATCGCCCGCCGAGCCCATGTCCGCCCGCATCAGCGACTTCAGCATCCCCAGGACGTACGCCCCCTTGGCGTACGTCACTCCCTGATACGCTTGCCCGGTGCGCGGCGAAATCAGCCGGATTCCCATCCACAATGGCCCCGCCTCATTTGGCGAGACGCCATAATTATTCTTTTCCAGGATTCTCGAGCGCTGCCGGTCCCAGAATTCGATGTAGTCCTTTTGCCACTTGGGTCCCACCGCTTGCTGCAGAAACAATCCGGCGGCAAACTCCGCAAATCCTTCCGAGAGCCACTGGTCGTGATACGAAGCCCAGCCCACTCCGTGCCCAAACCACTGGTGCGCCACTTCATGCGGCGTGACTTCCTCTACGAACCCGGTGAATTTGGTGTCTATGTGCCCGAACATCATCCATCGCTGGGTCGCGTCGATGTAAGCGGAAATCGGCAAATACACCAGGTTGGGCCAGGATTGGCCGAAGTTGAAATTCGGTTGTTCCGTGATGTACACGTTTTCATAAGGACCTTTGCCGAAATAATGCGTGCACAGCTGCATCTGCGCGCGGGCCTGAGCGAGCGCGTACTTGGTCATCGAGGCAGGGGCCATGCTGCTGAGGGCTTGGCTGGCTATCGGGTTGGAGGCCCTAGAGCCGGACGCGTTGCCTCCAAAGCCCCGCAAACTGTCAGGCAATTCCGTCAAATAATATCCCGCGATTTCGTATTGCGTGATCGTGTCCGGATAGTCCATTTTCTTGTACTGCCCGTAATTGAAGCCGGCAACCGCGATCGGCACTGGCGTTACCCAGTGGGTCACCGCAAAACCTTCTTCCGTGTGTTGCCCTTCCAGCTTTCCGACACTGATCAACACATTTGACGGTGGCACCTTAAAGGTCAGATCGTAGATGGTCTTTTCTCCGAACCCGTTCAAGTTCGGATACCACGATTCTCGCGCACCCACGTAGTAACTTCCGCTGCCCGCGTTGGTCACAACTTTATCGCCGCTATATTCCACGGTGATGGCTTGTGTTTGTCCCAGCGATGGAGCTTCCTCGAGAATGGCGTAGAAGGAGCCGTCTTCCTTTCTGTTTTCCTGAATGAAGTGCAGGTCCTCGCCCTTTTCTCCGCTTACGCGCGTGACGCGCAGCGTGGGAAGCAGCCCGAATTTCATCACCCGTTCTCCGGCAACCAGTGGCGCAAACATAATCGTCGCCCGGCTGAACAGGTGATCGTTCTTTCCGATGACCGTCTCAATGTTGTACCGCCGGGTGGCAAACAGCCGCCGCTCCTGTTGTGAACTCGCGGTATGCGCTTGAAGCTCGGATTTCAAGTGCTGGAAATACCAAATCCCGTCGTCCATTCCACCGCCGCTACAATTGACGAGTGCCACTTCCTCCGGCGAATCGATCTGCGGAATCGCGCCCACTCGCTCGCGCACGAAGAAGCGCAGGTCTTTGTGCTGGCTGCCATGCAGGTACGCGTTGAAAAACGGCGGGTGCTTCGGATTGTAAATGGCCGCGAGGACGTCCGCGTCCACGTTGTCGATGGTCTCGTTCTCCAGCAATGCTTGCGTCAAGCCCTCCGGCACCTCATGGCGGTGGCGAACTCTATCCTTCCAATGTTGAAACGCGGTGCCGGCTTCAGCCGGGGTATCCGCTCTGGTTCCCAGCGTCCCGGCGAACTGTGGAAACTGGTTCGGCGAGAAACGAAACACTACTTCCGTGAAGTCTTCCTCGGCCGTAGCGCTGCCCGCCCGCCGCAGCATCTCGTTGGTGTCGAGGGGCGTGAGAGGTTTAAGCGTGAAATGCCCTTGGCCCACGAAAACAGCGCCGGTTTCAAATTTGTTGACCAGCGCCAGGAAAGTAATCGTTCCGGTTTTTAATTCGAACGTTCCGACGTCCAGCTTCAGGGTGAAGTTTTCGCAACGGTACGTGTCGCCCAATCCGCCGTTGCGAAGCTGGCGGTAAACAGTGTCGGAATTGGCGAACGCCAGGCTCTTCTCGTTCACGGTAACGCTGGATTGCTGCGCGGTGATGGTCAGCTCGAGCAACAGTTCTCGGGTGCCCTGAAGGTCGACCGGGGTCACCAGCTCGTTGAAACCCTCTTTATCGACGCGAACCGAGTATCTTCCAGCGTTTAGATGGGGAGCCATGAACTTGCCGGAGTCGTCGGAGGTGAGCAGCAGCGGTTGGGGCAGACTATCGCCGGTGATCTCAATACGCGCCCCAATGACCACTCCGCCAGAAGGGTCTCTGACGGTGCCAGAAATCGTGTCTGCGTGCACGGCAGGCGCAAAAACCATGCAAAGTAGGCCCACGATGGCTGGAAAGAGAAAATGAGCGGAGCCCGTTTCCCGCGCGGCTTCCACGACCCGCAAGCCGTGCCCAGCTGAGAACACCGCCAAACGGAATAGTTGTCTATCCAAGTCAGCTTTCTGGATTCCGGAGGAAACTCTGGCGTACAACGCCACACCGGGCGGCTCGTTTGCCGGCGCGGCGTGGATCATCACCCTGCCCGTGGCCACTCGCTCGGCCGGCACCGGCCGCTTGTCGGCCTTCCACAGGCGCCACAGCGTTTTGTAGGAGAGCCCCTGCTGGCGAGCCCAGGTAGTCAATTTCATGTACCTATACTACCCTGCCGCTACGAGTCTAAATGGCCATATTCGCGGCAGGAGCCGCTGCCCGCTAGCGTAGTCTGTTTCTATCTTTTCTGTCTAAGAACTTAAAACCGACAACTGACGACCTGCCAGAAGGTAGGCAAGTCGAAGTAGGACCCGGATATATTTCGCAGTCAGCAGGAGCTAATTCCCCGCCGCGCGCG
>DATKHV010000011.1:0-106153 GCA_035510055.1 Candidatus Cybelea sp.
CGTACCAATTCATCTGAGTGTCCTATAACACACAGACTACCTTCTGTCAACACAATTCTTCCGGTGGGGGAATCTGCGCAAGGCTCCCCGGCAGGATCTTCAATGTCTATGTGGTGTTACAGGCTTGGGCCGGAACTCCTGCGGCTAGGCTAGGCTAGGAGTTCTACCAGTTGTGCCGCTTTCTTAGCGCCACAAGGGTGCAACAAACGCAACGGACGCCGCGTCAGCCAAACAGTGAGGAGAGTGTGCCGAGGAGCAGCACAGGGAACGTCCGCGGCATGCCGGATTAGATGCCTGCTTGACTGAACCAGCCTCCACTCGGGACGCTCGACCACTTCAGGAGCGGACTCCTGATGCCTACTTGCTAGCTGCTTCCTTTAGGTGCTTGTCGTACCAGGCGAGGATGCGGTTTAGGCGGTCAAGCAAGTGCTTCTCCTCGTGGAAGCTGTGAGGCTCGCGGGGGTAGACGACCAGCTCGGTTTCGACGCCGTAGCGCTTGAGGCCGCGGTAAAGTTCCTGGCTTTGGCCCAGGGGATCAACGGGATCAGCGTCGCCTTGGAGGATCAAGGTCGGCGTTCTCACATTCTTGAGATGGACGAACGGCGAGCTGTTTAGAAATCCGGCGACCCTATCAGGCTCATAAGGGAGGCCGTAAAACCATTCATCGTAGGTGGGGCCCTGCTCGGTGCCGTATTCCGAAATAAGATTTGAGAGGCCAGCGCCGGAAACAGCCGCTTTGAAACGCGTGGTTTGCGTAATCGCCCACTCCGACATGTAGCCGCCGTAAGACCAGCCGCCGATGGCTAGTTTTTCGGGATCGCCGATGCCGCGGGCGATGAGATCGTCAACGCCGGCCATCACATCCCTGTAGTCACCACCGCCCCAGTCACCGCGATTCATTTCGATGAACTTCTGGCCGTAGCCGCTTGAACCGCGAATATTGGGATAGAAAATCGCGTAGCCCCGTGCCACAAGAAGCTGTCCCCAGGTTTCAACGGAGTCTTGCCAGGCCCCCGTGGGGCCGCCGTGGATCAGGGCGATGAGCGGCAGCTTCGATTTGCCATCGGCGCCAGGCGGCTTCAGAAGGGCTGCTTCAATTTCGAGACCGTCGAAAGACTTGTATTTGTAGAACTCCGGGGCGACGAGCGTGTATTGCTTCCAAGAGTCATTCAAGTGAGAGACTTGCTGCGGCGCGCTCTTCTGGTCCCAAAGCCATAATTCCGGCGGAGCCGTCGCGTTTTGCCCGGCAAAAGCGACTTCCCCAGAATCAGAAACGGCGAAAGCGTTTGGATTGGCAGGTATCGCAGGGATTTCTTTCATCGCGCCTTCCGGAGTAAAAGCGACGAAATTCGTATGGAAGCCGTGTTCTACAACCGCGAGCAGCCCGCCGTCTTTGGCCCAGCGAAAGTCGAAAACCGGCCGGTCTACACTAGCTCCGGTGAGGTTCTGTGTGCTCTTTTCGCCGTGACGGGCGAGTATGAGGTCGTGCGGGGTTGGACCGTCTTCACGGCAGCCAACAAACGCCATTCGTTGGCCATCGGCGGCGATGCGAATATTGCCGAAAGGTCCACGGGGCGCAAGGAGCTGGGTCATGGAATCGACCTCTTTGCGGTCGCCACTCGTTGGATCCCAGAGACGGAAGAAAAAAATCCGTTCAGTATTCTGATCCGCTTCGGGGTGATCCGTGGCAATGAGCACCAGACCGTTCCCGGCTGGGTGCCAAACGGCTTCCCGGATATCCCACTTGGGTTCCGTGACTGCTTTGGCTTCTCGAGTGTCGAGATTGAACAGCCAGAGGCGAGCGTGCTTGTCTTCTCTGTCCACGACGTGCGCATCGTCTTTTTCTTTTTCCTTTTTTTCTTCGGCTTCCGTTTTGGCGTCTGGAGCCAGAAAAGCGATCTGCTTACCATCAGGAGACCAGGCAAAATTCTTCACAGCGCGCTTTCCTTTGGTCAGAGCGCTGGCTTCGCCCCCGCCCGCGAGCATGACGTAAACCTGGGTTTGTTCGTCGCGGTCGGAAAGGAAGGCAAGCTGTTTGCCGTCCGGCGACCATCGCGGCACGAACTCAGACTTCGCGGAATAGGTGAACTGCCGGGTCAAGCCGGATTGCTTGTCATAGATCCAAACGTGGCGTGCGCGGCGCTCTCCCTTGGCGGGTTCCGTAACCACAAACGCCAAACGGCTGGCGTCGGGGGAGAATTGCAAATCGGAAATACTGCGCAGGTTCAAGGCTGCTTCAGGGGTCAGCGGTTTTGGCTCGTTGGCCTTGGGCTGCTCCTGGGCGAGGATGGGCGCAGCTGAAGCTAGGAAAACTAACAGACAGCCAGCAATAGGACTTCGATGCATCGACGACTCCTTCATTCAAGGTGAGAAGGAGGACTCTAACCGCCCAAGGGGCCAGCGTCAATTAGGACTAATAAGGTCGCATTGCGCAAAGTTCCGAGCAACATCGCGCAGCTTCGACATTGCTACGATTCAAACCCCTCGGCTACAATCGAGCGCTTATTCGTCTGGGAAAGAGACCACCTACAGCCCATGGCCGACATTCAGCTGCATAACACGCTGAGCGGGAAAGTAGAAAAATTTGTCCCGCAAAAAGCGGGCGAAGTGCGCATGTACACCTGCGGGCCGACGGTCTACGACTACGCGCACATCGGGAATTACCGGACCTTCGTGTTTCAGGACATTTTGCGGCGGTTATTGAAGCTGCGCGGATTCAAGCTGAACCACGTGATGAATTTGACGGACGTGGATGACCGCATCATTGCGAATGCGGCCGCTGCCGGCGTGGGAATTCGAGATTACACAGCGAAATTTGTGCAGGCGTTCTTCGATGATTGCAAGACGCTCAGCATCGAGACGCCGGAGCACTGGATCCGCGCGACGGACCACATTAATGACATGGTGGAACTGATCCAGCGGCTCCAGAAAAAGTCGTTCACGTATCCGGGCGAAGGCTCGATTTATTACCGCATCGCGAAATTCCCCGAGTATGGAAAGCTATCGAAGATCGATCTGACCGGCATTCAGGCGGGCGCGCGCGTCGACAACGACCGCTATGAAAAAGAGAGCGCGCGGGATTTTGCGCTGTGGAAAGCACCGAAGCCGGGAGAGCATTTCTGGGAAACTCCGCTGGGGCCGGGCCGCCCCGGCTGGCACATTGAGTGCTCCGCGATGGCCATGAAATACCTCGGGGAGACCCTGGATATTCACACGGGTGGAATCGACCTGGCATTTCCTCATCACGAAAACGAAATCGCGCAAAGCGAGGGCGCGACCGGCAAGCCTTTCGCACGCTACTGGCTGCATGCCGAGCATCTGCTTGTCGAAGGCGAAAAGATGTCCAAGTCGCTGGGGAATTTCTTCACACTGCGCGATTTGTTTGCGAAAGGTTACAAGCCTTCGGCCCTGCGGTTTGCTCTTGCCAGCGTGCCTTATCGCAAACAGCTCAATTTCACATTCGATGGTCTGCAACAAGCGGCTAGCTCGGTGGAACGGCTGCGGAATTTCGCGGACCGGTTGCAGCGAGGAAAATTCCCTGCCGGTAAGCAGGCGGGCATGGCCGCACGCGTGGCGAAGGCCGCGGAAGAGTTTGACGCCGGGCTTTCGGATGACTTAAACACGGCGCGAGCCCTGGCGGCCGCCTTCGACCTGGTGCGCGACGCGAATATCGCTGTCGATAAAGGTGAATTCCGCCTGGGTGATGTCCCCGCTGTGCTGGAGTTTCTGGCCACCTTCGACAAAGTCTTCGACGTCGTGGAGGATAATGATGGCGAAAAGCTTCGAGCGCTCGGGTATGACAGCGGCGGAATTGCGCCGAGCGACGAGGAAATCGATAAGTTGGTCGCTCAGCGCAACGCGGCCAAGAAAAACCGCGATTTCGCCACCGCCGACCGTATCCGCAAAGAACTGGCAGATCGTGGTATAATGATTGAAGATGCTAAAGATGGCAGCGTCCGCTGGAAACGTAAATGAGCCTTAACCTTCAAATTCGCCCTTCCTCCCTCCCGGGGAATTGCCCGCCGGCCGCCCAGCGGCCACAACTCTACGGCGTCGACTAACTAAATTCTATTTTCTCTCGAAGGCCAGCTACCGGACTCGTCCGGGCGCCTGCTTTCACCCGCATTTTTCATTAACTCCAACCTTTTGTTTCTTCTATGGAGGAAGAAATGCCAACGACATTGCAAGTGAAAACACCCCGGCTGGTGACAGCGCTGCCCGGGGCAAACGCCAAGCGCGTGCTGGAGCAAGACGCGAAATATATGTCGCCGTCCTATACGCGCGACTATCCGCTGGTGGCCAAGCGCGGGCATGGTGCGATTGTGGAGGACGTGGACGGTAATTCATTCCTCGACTTCGCCGCAGGCATAGCCGTTTGTTCGACCGGACACTGCCACCCGAAGGTGGTCGCGGCGATTCAGAAGCAGGCTTCCGAACTGATTCACATGTCCGGGACGGATTTCTATTACGAAAGCATGCCGCAACTGGCGGAACGGCTAGGCCGCACCATGCCGGGCAGTGAAGACAAGAAGGTATTCTTCACTAATTCGGGAACCGAGGCGGTCGAAGGCGCCATCAAGTTGGCGAGATACGCCACCAAGCGCGACAAGATGATTGCGTTTTACGGCTGCTTCCACGGTCGCACCTTGGGCGCTCTCTCGCTTACGGCGTCGAAATCGACGCAGCGCAAGGGATTCGGCGCTTTGCTCAGTGGCATTGAGCACATTCCGTATCCGTACGCCTATCGCTGCGCGCAGGGGCACACCGCGGAGACCTGCGGCGCGGAAATCCTCGAACAACTCGAAGGGCAAATCTTCAAGCGCTTGTTCGATCCCGAGGAAATCGCCGGCATCATCATCGAGCCAATACAGGGAGAGGGCGGGTACGTGCCCGCGCCGAAGTTCTTCCTGCAGGAATTACAGCGCATCTGCCGGCAGCACGGCATCATGTTCATTGTGGACGAAGTCCAGTCTGGCATGGGGCGCACCGGGAAGTGGTGGGCCAGCGAACACGCCGGAATCGAGCCGGACATTCTTTGCTGCGCGAAGGGCATCGCCAGCGGCATGCCGCTGGGAGCGATCATTGCACGGGACAGCGTGATGTGCTGGAAGCCAGGCGCGCACGGCACCACATTTGGCGGAAACCCGGTTTGCATTGCCGCAGCGCTGGCCACCATGGAGCTGATCGAGAGCGAATACAAGGAAAATGCTCATCGTATGGGAGATTATCTTTTCGGGCGGCTCGCCGACTGGACAAAGAGATTCAAGATCGTCGGGGATGTTCGAGGCCGTGGATTGATGGTCGGCATTGAGATGGTACGGGATCAGCGGACCAAGGAAAAGGCCCCGGACCTGCGCAACAAGATCGTTGACTTGGCTTTCCATAAGGGACTGCTGGTGCTCGGTGCGGGTGAGAATACCATCCGTTTGTCGCCACCGCTTTTGATCGACCAGGAGCAAGCCGACTTTGCGGCGCGGACTTTGGAAGACTGCTTCCTTGAAGCGGAGAAAAAGATCTAACCGAGAGTTTCCATAGAACAACCTGAGTATCCCGCGGCTGCCGCGGAAGTATTATGGCAACTGCGGGATTTTTGTTTATACTGCGCGGAACGCGGGGGTATCAGTATCAAGACAATGCCAGTATTTTCACAATTGGACAAACGGCACTGGTGCGGCTGCACGAGGATGCCTTCAACCCTCGAATATGAGCTGCTGACAGGAACATCTTCACAGTGACCCCGGACGCGGTACAATTTAAAGTCTGCAGGTTTCTCACCCTGTGCGGGTGACCCAGAACCTGTTCGAGGAGGAATGCTTTGCCGGAGTTGCGGAAAGACCCGATCACGGGCCGATGGGTGATCATTTCGACAGAACGGGGGAAGCGCCCGAACGACTTCCTGCGCGAGAGTGTCATCCCCAGAGAAGAAAAGAATTGCCCGTTCTGTGTGGGCAACGAAGCTCGAACTCCCCCGGAAATTCTTGTGTATGGGCGGAACGGCGGCGGCCCAAACACGCCCGGCTGGAGCATCCGGGTCGTGCCAAACAAATTTCCAGCGTTGGGCATCGAAGGCGAACTGGACAGGGAAGGCGAAGGTCTTTTTGACAAAATGAACGGCATCGGCGCACACGAGGTGGTGATTGAGTCGCCGAATCATCTCGCAACGCTTGCCACTTTGCCCGAACGGGCTGTCGAGGACGTGCTCTGGGGCTATCGGGACCGCATGCTGGACCTCAAGAATGACAAACGTTTCCGCTACATTCTCATCTTCAAGAATCACGGGGAGGCCGCCGGGGCGACAATCGATCACCCCCACTCCCAGTTGATCGCTCTGCCGATCGTTCCCCGCCGCGTCCGAGAAGAAGTCGACAACTGTTGGCACTATTACGACGAAAAAGAGCGTTGCATTTTTTGCGACATTATCCGCCAGGAGCGCGACACCGGCGAGCGCGTCATTGGTGAAAACGAACATTTCATCACCCTTGCACCTTATGCACCCCGCTTCCCCTTTGAGATGTGGCTGCTTCCGAAAGTGCACGGATCCTCTTACGAAAACAACCAGAGTTCCATGTATGCCAGCTTGGCGCGCATGCTGAAAGATACGCTGATACGCCTCGACCAGGTGCTGGACCGGCCCGCGCTCAACTTCATGATTCATACCTCGCCGATCGGCGAAGAGACTAACGATCACTACCACTGGCACATCGAGATTATTCCGAAATTGACGAAAGTGGCCGGCTTCGAGTGGGGCACCGGTTTTTACATCAATCCAACTCCGCCGGAAGAATCGGCGCGATTTTTGCGCGAAGCTAAGATTCCTGCCGCCGCGGAAAAAAAGTAGAGTGGCAGAAGCAACTCTGCAGGGGATGTCCGAAGAGGTCACGCAAGTTTGCTATACTTGAAGGTTCGGCGCGCTACCCAAGGGGGTTCTGCAAATCTCCTTTTTCAGCCGGCCGTTACGTGGTTTCAATGGGTTAGGAAAACCTGATTGGGTGTAAATAGGTGCTAAAGAAGCGCACTGGGCATAAAATTGGGCATAGAATTTGGGCCTAGCAAACAGAGGCGCGGTACCCAAGTGGTCTAAGGGAATGGTCTGCAAAACCATCACGCGAGGGTTCGAATCCCTCCCGCGCCTCCAAAAAATTCAACTCTCCGGTCTGGTACCCCGCTGCCCTTGTCTGCTCACTTCCACGACGTTAGCTTGCCTTCTTTCAAATTGTCGACAAAATCCACAAACACCTGAGCTTCTCCGGTCATTCTCCCGCAGGTCGTGCCTCTCGACGCAGTGCTCCCGGAATTCTTCCTAGCATCTCTCTCTGCTATGTTCCACGGGTCCACTACAGGAAAGCCCCAAAGTTATTCACCTTCACTGATGATCCCGCCCGATCGTTGAATTACATATGGGAAACTACGTCAGTATATTGCCGTATAGGTAGTTAACCGCCGCTATCCCTATACTCAACTCGCCCACCCAAGACTCTGAGTTCTCTCGGAGAGATTATGTCCATGACCAAGGGCCAAGTCTATCGCTGCCAAAATCCTGCTTGTCGTTGTGAAATTGTTGTAACCAAGGCATCGCTAGAAGCCAGCGCAAACCCCCAATGTGCTTGCGGCGCGGAAATGAAAAAACCATACAACCCACCCGTCTTTCGCACGCACAATCTTGTGGTCAAATCAAAATTAACTCCCTAGCACCACCCGAAAGAAACACCTAAGCAACGCGACGTGTTCGGACTCATCTTCGGAGCCGTCTTTCTAGTGGTTGGTGCCGGACTTCTGTGCGAAGGCGTTTCTCGAAAAGAAACTATGCAAGCGGAGACCATTGCTGGTGCTGCCGTTCTATCTCTTGGAGTGGTGACTTTGGGGATCGTCTTGAGGCATGGGGCAAAATGGAAACGGGAGCTTAGGAAATACAGACAGGAATAGCTCTTCTGGCTGCGCGGAGTCTCATCGACTTGGCGGACCCGAACAAACCAAATATGGGGAAGTGATTTTTCGTGGATCGCGCTTTATCGTTCAACCCCATCTCTTTTGTATGCAGTTTTTCCTTCCCAAGAGTCTCCAAGTGGGTAATTTCAGCATCTGATGCAGACGTACCTACGACTCCGAGTATGGAAACCTGCTAGTCGCTCGGCTCACGGCTTTTGAGTCGCACCGGATGGCCTTTACCTCTCTAGGCGTGCTGCTGCCAGCGGCCCCAAGATCCATTTAAGATTCGATGCCCATACCCTACAGCATGAGTCAGACAGCCCGGCCCGATTCATCCGTCTTTTCGATGCGCACGGTTGCCGCTGGATACGCCATCAGGATTTCCCACTTGAGGCGTTTTGCATCAGCTTCATTTGCGAAACGCTCTGTGATCGCACGAACATTGGGCACGCCTGGAGCAAACACGCGGTAATAGTCTTTGTTTTTTTCGTGCATGTCAGCCCTTTTGCTCTAGCCACACATTCTAGACCGCACAATCCGAAAAATGAATAGCGTGCGCATTCGTGCGCACACCGGCAGCGTTCCGTTCGCTACGTTCGAGCGCTGAGTGTAAAATTATGGGGTGCAAGCCAGATCGATCTTATGAACGACCAGCAGCTCACGAGCGCAAAACAGTGGTTGAGGGAGCGGCGCAGCCACCGGATTGAGTTGACCGTTCCAGTTGTTGTTCACAGACCGCCAAAGGAAGGCCCACAGTTCTATGAAAGGGCGCAAACGTTGGTTGTCAACGCGCACGGTGCGTTGATGGCCTTAGCGGAAACAGTAACGCCTGAGCAAAAACTCCTTATGCAAAATACAAACACCGGGGAACAGGAAGAGTGCCGCGTGGTCTACATAGAGAAGGAGCTGACGGGACCGACTAAGGTTGCAGTGGAATTCACGCAGCCCGCACCGAGCTTTTGGCGTATCGCGTTCCCGCCCCCCGATTGGACTGCCAGCCAGAATGGCTAGGCAAGAATCGAAACCGTGTAAGCGTTTTGCCCACCAGAAGGCTTGGACAACAGCTTTCGCGAAAGCGCGTGCCTAAGTGTAGAGCCTGCCAAGCGGTCATCGCCTAGCTCGCCCGCGAATCCGAACTCAACTTGTACGTGCGTCGGCATCGACACTAGGCTCAGCCTGGAAATCTTCGCGTCCAAAATTCGCGACGAATCGCCAACCGACTCTGTTCCAGATGGAGAGATTTGGATGACGCAGTCGAACTCCTAGGCTCTAGCCCACGCCAATCGAAGCCCGTCAGCTGCCCCTCGCTGCGCGGAAGTGCAGCCAAGCACACTGTGAAGATTGGCTCTGCGCCGCCTTCCGCCCCTTCCTCCTGCCTATCGCTGCATCCGCGGGACGCGGAACCGACCCCTTCTGACATACCGATGTAAAATTGGGCCTTGGTATGGGACAGCCTCTAGGGAAGTGGCCCCAGTGCAGGTGTCTACCCTACTTGAAAAGAATGTGGCGGCTCTCTAGAATTTCTTGCTGATCGGCCGCGAGAGCGACCTGCCGGGAAGGGGAAGGCATGAATTTTCTGAAACGAACCACCGTGATCGCCGCGACATTGTTTCTTTTCGCCTGCGGGACTTACGCACAAGAGAGCGCCAAGGAAAAGACGGGAACGATCTCGGCTTCCGTTCCAGCGCCGAACAATCTCCCGCAAACTGCAACCATCCGTATGCCGGCGCCCTTTCTACAAAGGACTGCGATTACTGGCGCGCCTTACTGCGCCGAGGTAACAACTGAACACATCCAAACTCTGGTGGATGGTACGCATATCACGAATAAAGCACAGAGCACTAAGGACTGTCGCGACTCCCAAGGAAGAACCCGCAGGGAAAGCCACATGTTCAGAGGTTTCAATCCCGCTTCGGATGGGGTGCTTATTGTCGAGATCGCAGATCTGGTCAGCGGATTTCGTTATGTACTGGACACGCGGAATCACGTCGCGCACCGTTTTGCACCTCCCGCCGAGAAGGCAGATGGAGTGGCTACTTTTTCCCAGACCGCACGCGCGAATTCCTCGTCCACAACTTCCGCCCCTGTGCCGACCGCAGCTCCTACGCCCGCTCAAGCAAATCGCCCTGAGCACGTCACCGAGTCCCTCGGTACGCAAGTCATCGAAGGAGTCCTAGTTGAAGGGACGAAGACGACCACAACCTTCCCGGTCGGCGTGATGGGTAACGACCGACCCATCGTTCGCGTGACGGAGTTCTGGCATTCTCCGGACCTCAAAATAACCGTGCTTTCAAGAAACTCGGACCCGCGTATGGGAGAATCCTCGATGCGCTTGCAGAACATTGACCGCACGGAGCCTGATCCTGGCTTGTTTCGCGTGCCTCCCGACTATGAAGTGGTCGATGAAAACGGCGACCAAGTCGAAATCAAGGTCATTCCCTGACCTGCCCGACAATAGTGCATCTTTGGGCCAGAGACGCCCTTTCGTAGGTCAAGGTTACGATGGCCTGAAGGGGACCCGGGCATCCTTGACATTGCCGCACTGTTGAGAACCTAATCAGCAAACGCACCGGAAGACGTAAGCACCTTCCTCGACGCCATCGCGTACCACTGGCTGATCGCCGGCACCGATGCTCACGGCAAGAACGACGCCCTGCTCATCGGCGCACAAGCCCGCATCCGTCTCGCTCCGCTCCCGATGCCAGGGTTCAGCGCGTAGATGAATTCTCAAAACAGGTCGCCAACCATGTTCCCGACAGCAAGCTCCGCATGGCCGAAGAAGGCTTCACCCATCTCGTCATTGCGCGGCTCGCCGACGCACTGATAGAGCGTGCCGCCGCATGCCGCAGAATTCTGAACGCGGCTTAACCGGTCCCTTACCGCGCCATCTCCTTCGCATAGGTCAGCAACTCTCCGCGCGCTCCCACTCCAGCTCCAGCGCCGCTTCCGCAATCCTCTCCGCCGCTTGCCGCGCCAGCGCCGTTATCAGCGCCATCACCCGTCACCGCGCCGAACTTCTTGGACGAAGCTGACGCGGCGCGCTACGCCGCCAAAGCCGCTGGACGCAACTGTGTGAAAGTCGCAAGTCCAAATATCTCTCCAGCTGAGTCGGGCTCGCACGCTCCTAAGTATGTTGGGGTAAGACGCCTGATTCTTTGGGATGGATCGCTCGTAGAACATTTTTCCTGCCTACGAATTCTAAGCGATCTTGGTACCGGACTTCGTTTGCCCCATCATTTGACGCATTGCCGCAGAGGATCCGGGCGCGCGCTTTTCCCGCCAGGTCTCCAACCGACTGCAAGTTTCTTCGATGTTCTGGAACAGATGCGGATTCTTGAACGCTGACCGCCACGTCGGAACAATGGACCGCATGCGGTCCCACACCACCCAAATTTCACCATTGCTTTCGAAAAACAATTCGTCATTGATCAGCCCTCGGTTGACGATTCCCGCGACCATGTCCCAATAGCTGATCACCATCCGAATGTAAGTGTTTTCCTCGCTGCCTTGCGGGTACTTCTGCATCATTTCTTCTGGAGATGCCGGATGAAAGTGTTCGACGAACCATGCCCGCGCTTGACGCAAGCGCGCCTCGCGCCTCATATCGTACAAGCGCAGCATCAAGTTCACTTCGTCGTAGGTAATTTGGGACATTGCCTATCCTCCTTGCGCTAACTTGCCGCGTCTGGCTGGACAGCTTCCTGCGAGGAATGGGAAACGCCCGCTAATTCGATGCGGTGCACGCTCGATACGGGTATACCCTGCTTCTGAAACTCGAGTTGGATGCGCCGCCGCAACTCGCGCGCGACCTCGTCCTGCCGTGTCGGCGCGGTCCGCACCTGCAATCGTATCGTCGATGAACCGCGGTCAAAGCTTTGCACCCCAAGAATCCTCGGCCCATCGATCAGCGCTTGCGACCAGGCTGGATCGCTCCGCAAAGCCGCTGCCGCCGTCTCCAGCGCCTGCAATGTCTTCTCGATCGGGTTTTCCGGCGCCAATGACACATCCACGAACGCCTGCGACCAGTCCCGGCTCAGGTTGCTGACCGTGCGGATCTCCCCATTCGCTATGCTTACCAGCGCCCCTCGCGCATCGCGGATCACCGTGCGCCGCAATGTGAGGTGTTCCACCCTGCCGGTATATTCGGCAATTTGAATCGTGTCTCCGACAACGTATTGGTCTTCCAGCACGATGTAAAAGCCGGTAATCACATCGCGCACCAATGTTTGCGCTCCAAAGCCCACGGCCAGGCTGGCCAAGCCTGCAAGCGTCACTGCCGGTGTGATGTTGATATGGAATTCGCCCAGCGCCGTTAGCAGCGCCACGACCCAGACAACCTTGCTCCCTGCACCGTAGAGGACTCCCGCCAGCGTACGCGTCTGCTGTTCCCGCAATTGCGCGGGGCGGCCTTGACCAGATGCTTGTTTGATAACCAGATTTGTCACCGCACGCAGCAGCCGGTTCAAGAGCAAAGCAATAACAAGAATCCCCAATAGATGAAGCGCGTTTGAGAGATTCAAATCCAGCCAGCGATTGAAGGAACTAGGCATGATTTTTATGCGACGGGGAGTATAACATTGGAAGTGCTCCGAGGAAGGATCCTCGGCGCTGCTGGGGATGAGCAAAGCAAGGGAGTATTTCCGCCATGGAATCGAGACGCAAATTCTTAACTGCCGTAGTTGCAGCCGTTGCGCCTGCTGGTGTCTTTGCCTTTATTGCCGACGGTCAGGTTCCCGCCCAGCGCCCCCAAAACCCTCAACCACAGAAAGACGAAGATGCGAATGCTCCGAAGATTGACCCTAAGACCATCTTGGAGTCCAATCAGAAGGAAATTAAGAAAAATGTTGAGAAGCTGTTCGATCTGGCGAGCGAATTAAAAGCCGAAGTGGAGAAGACCGATTCCGTTCAGGTGCTCTCCATTGCCATGCTGCGAAAGACCGAAGAAATCGAAAAACTGGCAAAAGATATCAGGTCCCGCGCTAAAGGCTGAACCGCCTTCTTGTCGACATAGCGCCCTAGCGCCCGCAATTCATACCGGATAGAATGTTAATGTTCGTTTTGAGTTCCTGCGTTTTGCTCCCTCGGTAGGAATCGACGAGCGCCCTGCGCGCCAGTAGCTCAGATGGATAGAGCATTAGCCTCCGGAGCTAAGGGTCGGGGGTTCGAATCCCTCCTGGCGCGCCACTTCATCTGTGTCCGGTCCGGAGACATGGTTGACACAACGTACCTAAGACATGGGTAACACTTTTAGACCGAACGGATTTTCGAGTGGTTCGAGCACCCGAGTCTCTCCGGTCACAAGCGAAGACGTGGCTGAAACTGAAGCTCGAGTCGTGCGCGCCCTTCTTGACTTCACAAAGGAAGCGAGCCTCCTTTCGTGAGTCCGATTAAGGACGTCGCCTGCTCATTATGTCTAACGACCGAACATGGAGTACGTGATACCTCGCGACTCTTCCGTTGAGGATGGCTGCATCTGCGGCTGATGCTGAGACGCTTCGGCAATCGCACGATCCGCCGGACGATTGGCTATGCGTTCCAGGGCGTCTGCAATACGGGACAACTCGAAGGTAACCTGATTGGTTCCGCTCGAACTCTTCAGAACGACGATCCGTTTTCGGCTGAAATACAGAGCAGTCCAGAAAACTAGGCCGATCACGATAGACACAAGGGTCAAAATGATGTCGTGACCGGTGATGGTGACGCTCCTGCCTGCAATTTGCACAACATGGTCGGAAAGCAATTTTCCCTCCCGGCTGGGGCTAAAGATTTTTTCACTAATACAAAAGTTCGCGGGATGGGCGCGTTTCACCCGCTGCGTCTCCTTCAGCACTTTGCGAAGCAAGGTCAAACTTCTTTTTTCCTACGGGCAATCTCCCTAGAAGTTGTTTAAGTCCGCAAAGGGAAGGGCAACTTTGCCTCCAGACTCGAATAGAACTTTGTATTGCTCTGAGAATTTCAATGGCCTACCGCGAACGAGGGAACCTTCCCTTCAAGTCCTTTATTCATGTTAAGTGGCACAACTGGTTAATTTTTCAGCGGTTGGTGGGGAGTGGAATCGATGTTTTTCCGTTCTGGTGAGATCGCAACTCCAGGTTCCCTCTTGCCCGCCGGTGGTCATAGATTGAACGCTCAGTCGAAATCAAAGGGCGCAAATCACAATCTTGGATGAGAACTAGTACTGCGCATTTCCAAAGACAAGGAATTTTTTACACCTTGTTCACTTTCGAAGCGCGGCTATCTCCTTCTATGGCGATGATCTATTGGCGGAATTGTTGGACATTGAATTGCTTCCTGACGGAATAGCAAAAAAAGCGGTTTGCCGGAGATGGAGCACAACTCAGCGCATTCTGCTCCACCCATGTAGCAGGACGAGGATTACAAACGGTCCTCAATTTTGGGAGAGTAGGATGATTGGTCATCGCTGGAGTTGCGTGTCAACACCTACGGATCGCAAAGATCCTTCCAGACGCGAAACACCCCAAGGGGCGGAGTTGCCGGAAGCAGAAACCATTCGGCGAGCCCAACAAGGCGATGCCGCAGCGTTTGAGCGCATCTACCAACGGCACAGTCCGCGCATTTATGCCCTGTGCCTGCGCATTGTAAGGAATCCCACGGAAGCCGAGGATCTGACCCAGGAAGCGTTCTTGCTGGTGTTCCGCAAGATCCAAACATTTCGCGGCGAATCAGCTTTCCCCACTTGGCTGCACCGCTTGGCACTGAACGTTGTTTTCATGCAGCTTCGCAAGAAGAATCTGCCAGTGGCTTCGTTGGAGGAAATCAACGGACCGAACGAGGGAACCGGCACGCTAAGCAAGCAGATCAGCGGTTCCGACTCGCGGCTGGCTGGCCTGATCGACCGCGTCAATCTGGAACGTGCCGTCGAACAGCTGCCTTGGACCCACAGGATAATCTTCGTGCTCCACGATATCCAAGGCTACAAACACAGCGAGATCGCCAAAATGATGGATTGCTCGGTGGGGACTTCAAAGGGGCAGCTGCACCGAGCCCACGCGCGCTTGAGGAAGCTCTTAGGGGAAGGCCACAACTCCCTTCGATTGATCTCTAGAACCGCCAGCCCGTGTGAAGAATGCGCATTCGCTTGCTGACGGATTTCGCTCGAGCATCTTGCTTTTCTTCGGCAAGTTATTCGGCTCATTCCGTAGAGAGGATCTCCGGAACCGCAGGACTGGTAGTCACTGACGTTCCAGCTTGCGGTAATGCCGCAATGAAGCTCTCGGGGTTTCAAGGGTGGATCGGGTGCAACCGTTCTGTGGTCAGGCAGAATCCTAGTCATTAGAATTAGTCATTAGAAATTGAGAACCTACTCGGAACGCTGATATTCTGGGTTTACCTCCAGCCATCCCAGCAGCTGCGCCAGTCTCTAGAAAGGCAGTCCACATGGATGCCGACAAACTCCAAGCCGCACGCGACAAACTTACGCGCGTCTTCCGATACTTGGAAGCTCTTAACCAGCACCGCAATCCGGCCAAGCGCCAGATTAGTGAACAGCTGTGGAGCTTCTGGTTGCACAATCTTCCGGACCATTCCGCTATCAGGTTAAGCGCGCCCCAATCGGGTCCCCCGAAGACCAAGACTTCGGAGAACCCCAGCAACGACTTAAGCAGTGCGGGGTTCGTCCTGAAGGTGCAGCGGCCGGTGCTCACCCATTCCCCGGAACCACCCAGCGAGATTGTCGAATGGTTAGAAGCCGGATGGGACGACCCATCGAACGAAATCTCCGCTCGTCATGCCAGGAATGAATCCGATCAGGGTGGCGAAGAGCGCGTTGTGAATTTCGGTAACGACCCCGCGAGGCCCGTTGCTCTGCAACGTTGGAAAGTCTTGCGGGACGAATGGGCGAAAAAGGAAAAACCCGCTCGCAATGCCATGAAAATCTTTGAAACCTTATATGCGCTTTACGGTCGTATCGACCGTGAAGGTGAGCGCCTCGAACTTGTTGTCGGTGATGGCATCTTGAGCTGGCGTCGCGAGGAAGGCAACATCTACCATCCCATCCTTCTCCAGCGGCTCCAATTGCAGTTCAATGCAGCCGTGCCGGAGTTCGTACTATCCGAAGCGGACCACTCTACTGAACTCTACTCGGCCCTCTTCCAATCGATGGTGGATGTGGATGGGCGTTCCATCGGGCGTTGCCGTGAGGAGCTTGAACAGGGCGGATTTCATCCGTTGATCAATGGAGCGACTTCCGGATTCCTTAAGCGTCTGGTGATCCAATTATCTCCGCGCGGAGAATTCCTCGAGAATGAAGCACCCGCCGAGGAACAGAGAGATCCTTCGATTGGCCGCGACCCTGTTTTGTTCCTTCGTGCACGCACCCTGGGCTACGCTGCAGCCATCGGGGGTATTCTCGCGGACCTTCGCACGCGAGAAGACTTGCCTTGGTCCCTCTTAAATATCGTCGGTGAAGATTCTCCTGTTATTGGCAACGGGGAAGCGGAAATGAGCGCGAATGAGCCCGCCCCAGCCGATACCGACGTCCTTCTCAGCAAGCCTGCAAATCCCGAGCAGATTAGAATTGCCAGACAGTTGGAAGCGCATGGCGGAGTTCTGGTTCAAGGTCCGCCTGGAACAGGCAAGACCCACACCATCGGCAATCTGATCGGCCACTTGCTCGCGCACGGGAAAAGCATTCTCGTCACCAGCCACGCCACAAAGGCACTGCGGATGGTGCGCCATCACATCGTGCCCGAACTGCGTCCCTTGTGTGTGAGCGTTCTCGAAAGCGATTTGGAGAGCCGCAAACAATTGGAAAGCGCAGTGGGGTCAATTGCGGAACGCTTGTCGCGAGCTGACGCGGGATCGCTGGAAATGGAAGCGAAGCATCTGGAAGAGGAGCGCCGCGACGCCTTGAAAAAGCTCGACGAAATTCGCCGCCAGTTTGCGGACGCCCGTGCCGACGAATATCGGGACCTCGTCAATGCCGGTAGAGCGTGGGCACCTTCCGACGCTGCTCGAAAAGTCGCCCAGGAAAAGGAAACCCTTGGCTGGATTCCAGGGCCCGTCGCGACGGTGGCTCCTTTGCCGCTGTCTCCCGGCGAGCTGGCCGATCTGTATCGCACAAATGTTTCGATCTCTCGAGAAGACGAAAACGAGCTTTCTGGCCACCTTCCCGAACTCCATGACCTTCCGCGGCCTGAAGAATTTGAATCTTCGCTGAGTGAGCGGAACCGTCTGAGTCTTGAGGACCTCGATCTGCGCTCCGATCTTTGGAAATCCAAGGAAATGCAAACGTCGCCAGACGAAATGGAAGCCCTTGCCGGCAGCTTAGTGCGGGCCGTTGAGCCTCTTTCCGGGAACGAGAAATGGAAGCTCGCCGTTGTTTACGCCGGCAAGCATGGGGACGCTTATCGTGAGCCATGGGATCAGTTGGTCGGTTTCGTCCGCCAGGTTCACCGCGAAGCAGCCAGCGCCCAAGAGTCTCTCGTCAAATACGGTCCTCGCCTCGCCGACAATTTCCCGCACGAAGATCAAGAACGCCTGGCCTGCGAAATTCTCACCCACCTTGAAAACGGCGGCAAACTAGGCTCATTGACGCTGTTCACGCACAAAGCCTGGAGTCAGTTCATAGAATCAGCGAAAGTAGCCAATGCAGCCCCTCGCCTTCCCGAGCATTTTCACGCTTTGCGTAAACTTGCTCGACTTAGGAACCTCCGCGAAGAGCTCTCGGGGCGCTGGGACCGCCAGGTGGCAGTCCTGGGCCCACCACCTTCGAGCCAGATGGGTGAAGAAGTTGAAAAGACTTTGATGCAGTTCTGCGATTCCATCCAGGACTGCTTGGGCTGGAACGAACGGACTTGGCTTCCTCTGCGGCGACAACTCGAGGACCTTGGCTTTCGCTGGGAAAAGTTTCTAGCTGAGCAGCCTGCGGTGGTCGGCGCTGACGGAGAATTGGTTCGCATCGGCAGAGCTGTCAACGACGCTTTGCTTCCCATTCTGGACTCACGATTGAAAAAGTTGAAGCTGTTCCGGATTGAAGAAGAAATTCGCGACCTCAAAGGACGCCTGAAGCTCGCGGCGCGCGCCGCCAAATCCTCGAAAGCGACGGCTAAACTGCTTTCCGCTGTAAGTAACGAGGCTTCCACCGAATACGCCGAGGCCTACGAACGGCTCTTGGAGTTGAAAAGCCGCCAAGCGGATCTGGATTTGCGGCGCTCCCTTCTTAACAAGCTCGAGAGTGCGGCGCCAGCATGGGCTGGCGCCATCCGCGATCGCACCAGCCTCCATGGACGCGGCGAACCGCCCCGCGATCCGGCAGGTGCCTGGACTTGGCGTCAGCTTAACGACGAACTCGACCGGCGCGCCGCAGTTTCGCTAGCAGCTCTTCAGACAAAAAGCGAAAAACTGGGCGAGCAACTCCGCCGCCTTACGGTGGGGCTTATCGACAAACGGGCATGGTCCGCGCAGGCTCGCCGCACCTCCTCACGCCAGCGCCAGGCTCTTGTCGGGTGGCTGGACACCATTCGTCGAATTGGCAAAGGCCATGGCATTCGCGTTTCTCTTTTGAGAGCGGAAGCCACTAGAAAAATGTCAGAGTGCCGCAGCGCAGTCCCGGTATGGGTGATGCCGCTTTCCCGAGTGGTCGAGAATTTCGACCCGAGCACTACGCGCTTCGACGTTGTTATCATCGATGAAGCGAGCCAGAGTGACGTCATGGCGCTCGTGGCCCTCTATCTTGGCAAGACCGTTCTCGTCGTTGGCGACCACGAGCAGGTTAGCCCCTCCGCTGTCGGCCAGGATCTCGGGATCATTCAAAACCTTATTTTCCAGTATCTTCCCGGCATTCCCAATTCCGACCTATACGACGGCCAAATTTCGATCTACGACCTGGCACGCCAGTCGTTCGGAGGAAGTACCTGCCTCGTCGAACATTTCCGCTGCGTTCCGGAAATCATCCAGTTCAGCAACATGATTTCCTATGATTCGCGCATCAAGCCGCTTCGTGACGCCAGCCGAGTCCTTCTGCGGCCTCACACGATTGCGTATCGCGCTTCTGGTTCCAGCCGCGACGGCAAGATCAATCGTCAAGAAGCACTCGCCGTTGCCTCGCTCCTGGTCGCCGCCACGGAACAACCCGAATATAGAAAAAATGACGCCGCGCAACCTACCAGCTTTGGCGTCGTCTCTCTAGTCGGCGACGAGCAGGCCCTGGAGATCGATAGTCTCCTGCGTTCCCATCTTTCCCCGGACCGCTACGAACTCCATCGCTTGCTTTGCGGCAACGCCGCTCAATTCCAGGGCGACGAGCGCGATGTCATTTTCATTTCTCTGGTGGACACTGCTCAGCGCGGACCTCTCTCTCTCCGCGACCAAGAGTTGTTCAAGCAGCGTTTCAACGTTGCCGCCAGCCGTGCTCGCGACCAGATGTGGATCGTCCACTCCCTTAGCCCGCAAAACGACTTGAAAGCCGACGACCTTCGCCGGCAGTTAATCGAGCATGCCCAGGACCCCAGCCGGCTCATGCGCGCGCTCGAGGAGAAGGAAAACCGGGCACCCTCCGTCTTCGAGCGTGAAGTTATGAAACGGCTCTTGGCCGCCGGCTATCGCGTAACTCCACAATGGAGGATAGGTGCGTTCCGAATCGATCTGGTCGTCGAGGGGGATAACAGACGCCTGGCCATCGAATGTGACGGCGACCGCTACCAGCCTCTCGAAAAATTGCCGGAAGACCTGGATCGGCAGGCAGTCCTCGAACGCATGGGCTGGATTTTCTCGCGCATTCGCGGCACGGAATTCTTCCGCAATCCGGAGCGAGCGATGAAGCCGGTTTTCGAGAAGCTCCAACTCTTGGAAATATCCCGCATTGACACAAAAAAAGAGGCATCCAAAAAGATACAGCCTCCCCCAGACCTTGTCGACCGCGTGGTCCGCCGAGCCGAAGAGTTGCGGCACAATTGGACGAGTTCCGAAACTAGCGCTCCTCGCCGGTCGGCGACATCGCGAGCGGCCACGCCAGTCACTGTCACTTAAAAGAACCCTGTACGATTGCCGTGTTATTTCAGAATTGGAACTTTAGCCCGAATTGCACTTGGCGCGCTCCCGATATTCCATCCGGGCGCGTCACCTCTCCCGTCGACTGCCCGGAGGTGCCTGGGTCGGATGTGAGATTTCCCGGCTGCCGGTGTCTCTTCGTCGGCACAACGTCCATCAACGCGCGGCTGATCACGAGGGTGTTGCCGATGGAAAACATTTTCAGCGTATCCGTGAGCAACACGCGGCACCGGGGATCGCACCTAATCTTTGAAGAATCGAATGAATGCGGGAACCTAATCCAGGAATCTAAGTGCCAACGGTCCTGGATTTTCGGCACCGCTATTTCAATTCGGGAAAGCCCGAAAAATCAAAACAGGACGATTTCGGAGGTTTGAGCGGCCTCACAAGGTGGCCTGCCAGACTTGTGCCACCTCCCCGCTCTCAGTAAAATGTTCCGTCACCGCTTCCCGCATCTTTATCTTTCAATTTTGAGTCGCATCGGAGTCATACCGCATGGGGCAGCACTACGACGTTATCGTCATCGGCGGCGGCCACAATGGTCTGGTCAACGCCGCCTACCTTGCCAAAGCTGGGAAGAAAGTCGTCGTGCTGGAGCGTCGCCACGTTCTCGGCGGCGCCGCGGTCACAGAAGAGATCTTCCCCGGCTTCCTTTTTTCCGAATGTTCTTACGTCGTTTCTCTCCTTCGCCCTGAAATCATTCGCGAACTGGATCTGCCGCGTCACGGCCTGGAAATTCTTCCGCTCGATGGCACGTTGTCTCCGATGCCCAACGGCGATTACCTCTGGCGCGTCAATGACCACGCCAAATCCATCCGCGATATTCGCCGCCACTCCCGCCTTGATGCCGAAGCCTACGACGAATTCTCCAAGATGATGACTCCCATGTGCCGTTTCGTGAAGCCTATTCTCTCGATGATTCCGCCCGACCCCACCACGCTCAATCCCAAAGACCTCAAGCAGCTTCATTTTCTGCTCCAGCGTTTCCGCGAACTTTCCTCCGACGAGCGCTACACCCTCGTCCAGCTCATGACCATGAGCTCCGCCGATTTTCTCGACCAGTGGTTTGAAACGGATGTCCTCAAAGCCACGATGTCCGCTTCCGGAATCATCGGCACATTTCTCGGCATTCGCTCGCCCGGCACTGCTTACGTTCTGCTTCATCACTACATGGGCGAAATCGACGGGGCCTTTCGCTCCTGGGGTTTCAGCCGCGGTGGCACCGGCGCCATCTCCAACGCCATCGCCGACGCCGCTCGCGAAGCTGGCGTCGAAATCCGCATCAAAGCGCCCGTCGCCAAGATTCTCGTCAAACACGGCCGTGCCTGCGGCGTTGCCCTCCAGGATGGTGAAGAACTTTCCGCCAACGTCGTCTCCTCCAGCGTCGACCCGCATCTAACCTTCGAGAAATTTCTCGAGCCTGATGAATTGCCAGGCGATTTTCTGGAAGGCGTCCGCCGCTACAAATTCCGCGGCTCTTCTGGCAAAGTCAATCTCGCGCTCGATGCGCTCCCCAATTTCAAGTGCCTCCCCGGCCCCGGCGCCCATCTCCGCGGCGCAATCTCCATTTCCCCCAGCATGGAGTACATGGAGCGCGCCTACGACGACGCCAAGTACGGCCGTTTCTCCCGCAAGCCGTACCTCGACATGGTCATTCCCAGCCTCACCGATCCTAGCGTCGCGCCTCCAAGCAAACACGTGCTCTCCTGTTTCGTGCAATACGCGCCCTACAAACTTGCCCAAGGCACTTGGGACGATCAGAAAGAAGCCTTCGGCGACAACGTTATCAACACCATCGCCGAATACGCCCCCAACATCAAAGACATCATCGTCGGCCGCCAGGTCCTTACTCCGCTCGACCTCGAACGTGAATTCGGCCTCACCCAAGGCAACATATTTCAAGGTGAGCTCTCTCTCGAACAGCTTTTCTTCCTTCGCCCGGTGGCGGGATGGGCTTACTACCGCACGCCCATACGCAGCCTTTATATGTGCGGCTCCGCCACGCACCCCGGCGGCGGCATCATGGGCGCCAACGGGCGCCTCGCCAGCCAGGTCATCTTGAAAGAATGGTCGCCCGTTTCGCGAGCCCGTTGGTCAAAGTCCGGTCCTTCGCACTCGACTGCGGCCGCGTCAAAGGTGGCCAACTGACTATGCCTCTCGGACAGCGAGTAGTCCTCATCGGCGGCGGTCACAACGCCCTCATCACCGCCTTTTATCTCGCCAAGGGTGGCTTCAGGCCACTCGTCCTCGAACGCCGCGAAATGGTCGGCGGCGGCGCCATCACTGAGGAATTTCATCCTGGCTTCCGCGCCTCCACGCTCGCGCACACTCTCGGTCCCCTTCGCGCAGAGATCGCGCGCGACATGCAAATCAAAAAATTCGGTTGCGAAATACTTTATCCTGGTCCGCGCGTCTTCGCCCCCACCCCCGATGGCCACGCAATTCTTTTCTGGAACGAGAATGCGAAAACCGCTCGAGCCATCGCCAATTTTTCCGGCAAGGATTCAGCCAAATACATTGAATTCGCCGATGCTCTCGATCATCTCACCGGCGTCCTGGACCACCTTGTTTCGAGCACTCCGCCTGCCATCGACAAACCTACTCCGGAAGACTTCTGGAATCTCCTTAAGGTCGGCCGCAACGTCCGCATGCTCCGCAAGAAGGGAATCTTTGACCTCCTCCGGTGGGGCCCCATGGCCGTCGCGGATTTCGTCGCGGAATTTTTCGAAACCGAGCTTATCCGCGCTGTTATCGCCGCGCGCGGCATTTTCGGCACAGCGCTCGGCCCCTGGTCCGCGGGTTCTACGGCGGTCCTTCTCATGCGCGCTGCTTCGGATACTCATCCCGTCGGCACCGCGGCTTTTCCTCGTGGCGGGCTTGGTAACTTTACCCACGCTCTCGCCGAATCCGCAAAGCAGGCTGGCGCCGAAATTCGCACCGATGCCGAAGTCAGGCAAATTCGCGTCAAAGATGGTGCCATCGCAGGAGTTGTGCTCGCTGGTGGCGAGGAAATCCCCGCCGAAGCGGTCGCCTCGGGCGTCGACCCCAAGCGCACTTTTTTCCAACTCATCGATCCTTCGCAGCTCGATCCAACCTTTGCCAACCGTATCAAGAATTTTCGTTCGAATGGCGCGGTCGCCAAAGTCAATCTCGCCCTCGGCGGTCTTCCTACTTTCTCGGCGCTCGATGCCACCCAGGGCTTTCTCGAGGCTCTCTCCGGCCGCATTCACATCGGCCCTGAAATCGACTACCTCGAACGGGCCTTCGACGCCTCCAAGTACGGTGATTTTTCGAAAGCCCCTTATCTTGACATCAACATTCCCACGATTCTCGATCCTGCCCTTGCGCCGGAAGGCAAACATGTTCTCTCCGCCTGCGTGCAATATGCTCCGTACAAACTCAGGGAAGGGAATTGGGACTTATGCCGCAGGGAACTCGGCGCCACTGTCATTCGAACCCTCGCCACCTACGCCCCCGATCTTCCAAGCCTGGTCGAAGGCCTCCAGGTCATCACGCCCAAGGATCTCGAATCATCCTACGGTTTCACTGGCGGCCACATTTTTCACGGCGAGCTAGCGCTCGATCAGCTTTTCACAATGCGTCCCGTCCTCGATTGGGCGCGCTACAAAACACCCATCCGCGGCCTGTTCCTTTGCGGCTCCGGCACCCATCCCGGCAACGGCTTGACCGGTGTCAGCGGCGCCAACGCCGCCCGCGAAATCATCCGCGACCTTCGCTGATTTTGGAGTGCGGGGGGCTTGCTAGCCCAGAAGCTCGAAGGGCTCCCGCTTTTACCAGGCCTGAGCGTAAAGTACATCGTCGTAGGGACGGGGCTTGCCCCGCCCGGGCAAGGAGTAAACTTCAAGGCTCTTCAACCGATCGCCGCCACAATCTAATGACCACCATCGACCGCGCCAAACTAAAAACTCTCCGCGATCGCGAAGCCCAGCACTTCCTCGCTGACCACCCCAACTCCGCCGCCCTCTACCAACGCGCCCAATCCTCGCTCCTCGGCGGCGTCCCCATGAACTGGATGAAAAAATGGGCCGGCGCTTTCCCCATCTTCGTGCAATCCGCCAAAGGCGCGCATTTCACCGACGTCGACGGCCGCGAATACATTGACCTCTGCCTCGGCGACACCGGTGCCATGACGGGCCACTCTCCCGAAGTGGTCTCCGAAGCCGTCTCCCGCCGCGCCAAAGAAGGCATCACCCTCATGCTGCCCACCGAAGACTGCTTCTGGGTCGGCGAAGATCTCCAGCGCCGTTTCGGCCTCCGCTATTGGCAATTCACGCTCACTGCTACCGACGCCAACCGCTTCGCCATTCGCATCGCCCGCGAAATCGCCCAGCGCAGAAAAATTCTCGTCTTCCACTACTGCTACCACGGCACTGTTGACGAATCCTTCGCCACTCTCGAAAACGGGGTCGTCGGCCCGCGCCGCGGCAACATTGGTCCGCCCGTTAATCCCGCCGAAACCACCCGCGTCGTCGAGTTCAACGATCTCAACGCCCTCGAAGCCGCCCTCAAGTATCACGATGTCGCCTGCATCCTCGCCGAACCTGCCATGACTAACGTCGGCATCATTCTCCCTGATACCGGCTATTGGCCCGCCGCTCGCGAACTGGCCCGCCGTTACGGTGCTCTCTTCATCGCCGACGAAACGCACACCATCTGCGCCGGCCCCGGCGGCTGCACCGCCGCATGGAAACTCGCCCCCGACATGCTCGTCTTCGGCAAAGCCATCGGCAGCGGCATTCCCGGTGCGACCTTCGGCGTCTCCGAGGAAGTCGCCCAGCGCATCTCCACCCGCATTCATCTCGAAGATTGCGACGTCGGCGGCATCGGCGGCACCCTCGCCGGCAACGCCCTCTCTCTAGCCGCCATGCGTGCCACTCTCGAACACATCCTCACCCCGGCCGCGTTCGAAGGCATGATCCCTCTCGCCAAGCGTTTCAACGACGGCGTCGCAGATGCGATTCGCACGCAGCATCTTCCCTGGAACGTGATCCAACTCGGCGCCCGCGCCGAATACACTTTCGCCGCCACTCCGCCGCGCAACGGCGGCGAGTCCGCGGCTGCCACGGACTTCGAACTCGAACGCTTCCTCCACCTCTACGCCCTCAACCGCGGAGTCCTCCTCACTCCCTTCCACAACATGGCCCTCATGTCCCCCGCCACCACCGAAGCCGACATCGACGCCCACACCAAAATCTTCGCCTCCGCCACCAGCGAACTCACTTCCGCGTAGGACAGACCTTCCTGGGTGTCCATGTGGAAACTTGGCTGGCCCTGAGAAATAGGGTGACTGTTACCGTTCTTGCGGATAGGAGACCGGGCCCGGAGCATTCATGTTACCTGAATTCGATTGCTTCCTCGCTTGCTCTCGAAGCTCTTGCACCAATCGCTGGACACTGTCCACATCATCAAGGTCCGCGAATACGGGTATGTCACCCACGTCAAATCGGCTCATACTGCGCTTTCTTCGTCCTCGCCCCGCAATCACTGGATACTTTTTTCCGAACCAGACCGTCCCTGTCTTAGTCCCATCGCGCTCAATCGTTGGAATTGCCTCCAGATACATCCCATTGGTCTTTCGCTTCCATCTTTCCTGCAGGATCAGGAGGCGACGGTTCGGCACCGCGTAGTAAGTCTTCCTTTTGAGCCATGCGCCCACTAAAAAGCGGCCCCCAACCATATAATTGCCGAGCATTAAAAACGGAATTCCCCACAGCGTCATAAATACGCTAGCTCCCCCCAGATCGCGGGCTTTCCCAGAAGCCCAACACCCCGCCTTCCTTGAGAAAACAAAAAAATCCCGTCCACAGCCGCGTAAAGGGAATCGCCGTCCAGTCGTCCGAATGAAAGATCACAGTCGGGTTAGGCATTCTCGCTCCGTACACTCTCTCACCCGACATCCTTTCGGTCTGAACCTTCATCGCCGCTTCCGGATCGCTTGTTGTCATTTCCCTTCTCATTCTGCCGAGAAAGAAAATATCAACATTTGTGAATTTAGGAGCATCTCTCCGTGGTTTCCATAGAAATCGACACCTCGCTTAGAAAATGCCTTTAGCTCCCTCCAAACACCTACCAATTAAAAATTAAGAACCCAATCTCTACAGCATGATTCTGATTTAATCTATCCACACGGCATGCCGCCAACACCAACATTCTTCCTCACGCCCGCCGACTTCCGCGACTGGCTCGAAGCCCATCACGACAAATTCCCCGAATTGCTAGTCGGCTTCCACAAAAAAAGTTCCGGCAAGCCCAGCATCACCTGGCCCGAATCCGTGGAAGCCGCCCTGTGCTTCGGCTGGATCGACGGCGTTCGCAAGAGCTTCGACGAAACCAGCTACACCATTCGCTTCACCCCTCGTAAGCCAACCAGCATTTGGAGCTCCATCAACCTCAACCTCGTCCGAAAACTCACCAAGCAAGGCCTGATGCATCCCGCCGGCCTCAAAGCCTTTGCCGCGCGCAACGAAGAAAAGTCTGCCATCTACTCGTACGAACAACGAAGGACCGCTCGCTTCACTCGCGAGCAAGAAAAACAGTTTCGCGCCAACAAACCCGCCTGGGAATTTTTTCGCTCCCAAGCTCCCTGGTACCAAAGGGTGACGACCTATTGGGTCATCAGCGCCAAGAAAGAAGAGACCAAGCTCAAGCGCCTTTCCGAGCTCATCGAGTCTTCCCAACGACGCCAAACCATCCCGCGGAACACGCCCACGAAGAAAAAGTAACTTTACCGCTCCTCATGTAGAATACCGGGCACCAAACCACAGAGGAGAACGCCGATGCCTTCAAGCTATCTGCTCAAAACCGAACCTAGCGAATATTCCTTCGCCGACCTCCAGCGCGCCAAAGCCACCACTTGGGACGGTGTACACAATCCCGTCGCTTTGAGGAACCTTGCCGCGATGAAACCCGGCGACAAACTAGTCATCTACGAAACGGGCGAGCACAAGAGCGCCGTAGGCACAGCCGCCGTGGTCTCTGTCGACGCCTCCAACCCCAAAGATCCCGCCGTCGAAATCAAAGTTGGAAAACCAATCCTCAAGCCCATATCGCTCGCCCAAATCAAATCCAACAAGCTCTTCGCCGATTCCCCGCTTGTTCGCCAGGGTCGCCTCTCCGTCGTTCCTCTCAGCGAAGCCCAATACAAATATCTTGCAGGCGACTGATACTTGCGTATGATGCCGTTGCAAACTGACTAAACTACGAGGTTCAATCCAATGAAACGCTCCATCTTGCTTTTGTGCCTGTTCCTAGCCACTCCGCTTTTCCCCCAGCAGCCCCCCGAGCTCCATTTCCGCTCGATTCCTGACTTTCTGAAGCTTCCCCCCGATATTCATCTCGGCGAAGTCGCCGGCGTCGCCGTCAATTCCAAAGGGCACATCTTCGTCTTCTCCCGCGGCAACTCCACCGGCCCCGCCTACGGAGCCGCCGCCGCCCAACTCCTTCAATTCGCCCCGGACGGCAGGTTCATCCGCGAGATCGGCCACAATCTCTACGCCTGGTCCTTCGCGCATTCCGTCCGCATCGACAAGGACGACAACATCTGGGTCGCCGACAAAGGTTCCGACATGGTTATCAAGTTCAACGTCGAAGGCCGCGTCGCCATGGTCTTCGGCCGCAAGCTCGAAGCCTCCGACGAAGGCACCGAGCCGCTCAAACATCCCAAACCGCCGCTTCCTCCCGTCGACGGCCTCTTCCGTCAGGTCACCGACATGGCCTGGGATTCCGCCGGCAACACTTACATCAGCGACGGCTACATCAATTCGCGCATCGGCAAAGCCGATAAGGACGGCAACTGGCTGAAGTCCTGGGGCGAACCCGGCGACCAGCCTGGCCAGCTCAATACGCCTCATAGCATCGCCATCGACGCGCAAAACAACGTCTATGTCGCCGACCGCGGCAATCGCCGCATCCAGGTCTTCGACGCCGACGGAAAATTTCTCCGCCAGATCACCATTGACGTTCCCGCCCCAGCCGACGGGCGCCCCGCCATTGGCAACAAGCCCACTTCCACCACTGGCACCATGTCTCCCGGCGCGCCTTGGACTCTCTGCATCACGCCCGGCTCCAACCAAGTTCTCTTCACCTCCGACGCTTTCCCCGGCCGCATCTACAAACTCAGCCTCGACGGCCAAGTTCTCGGCTTCTTCGGCAAATCCGGCAAGCAGCTCGGCCAATTCGGCTGGATTCACGCCATCGCCTGCCCCTCCGAAAACGAACTCTACGTCGCCGAACTTCTCAACTGGCGCATCCAAAAATTAGTCCTCGAACCATCTCACTAGCGCGAGGCCTCCGAACGGCACCCACCTTGGAGTGCGGCGGCTCGCCGTTTTCCATCCTCAACCCAAACCACAACTCCGCTGCCCGCCATTCGCCCGAGCATCTGGCCGCCTCAGGAGCGCGTCTAGCCGGCGCTGCCCCGGCGGGCTGCTTCCAAAATGTGTAACCGGACGGTTGTCCGGTGTTGACTACCCATTGCACCTTTCGCTTATCATTCCGGCATGAGTTCCCAACTCATTTTCTCCATACATCCTTTCGCGCCGAGGAGCATTTCCGGATGCCAAGGGACCGCCAGCGAATCCAGAAACGGACCCCCGCTAGCGTGGTTCTACAAATCTCACGTTCGAAACAACCGTTCCTCAAGGAATTGGCATTTACAGAAAACGTCGGCTGGCCCGGCGTCCGGGTCATCACCGAGGGTTCGTGGGAACCGGGAGAACGCGTGATCGTGAAGTCTTACCAAGGCAGCATGCAATCGCGGGCCAGGGTAAGTCATGGTCATCCCTTGGCGGAGGCACGGTACGCCGTTGGTTTGGAGCTTCCTTGCCCGGTCGCGACAGGGATAGACGTTTCAGACCGTCCAGGAGTGAATGCGTAACCTGCGATGCACTGGCCTCGGCAGCGCAACCAAAAACTCACAATCTCTATCCAGGAGCAGGATTAATTTTTGGGCACGCGGTTGCACACGAAGTCGGAAATTCTGCTCGCCGCCGGAGGGTCCAGGTTCGACAGCACCGCGATCACCTAACCGTTTTGCGGATAAATTTGACTCTCACCGTTCATTCCTGGCGCGCCGCCGCCGTGACCGAAAGGCGCATCGTCGGGTCCGTGTCGTCGTCTGAAAATCCCAGCGCCCGCACAACCGCTTCGAGCCTTGCTACTTCTGCCGCAAGCACGCGCCTCCGCAGCCCCGTTAGCCGGTAATAACCGGTCAAGCATGCGTTCCGGCTTGTCGTTGCCGCGTGCTCTGGCTCTCCCTGTTTTCCGCGTACAGTACTTTTGTACTATAGCCGCCGTACTACACGCCTGAAACAATTAGTAGTTAGCTGAAACCGTCTTGTGGGCGGCTTCCTGGGGCACGTGCTTTCTTTAGAATGCGCCGCCCTCTGGCGCTTGAGGGACAACCCGATCGTGGCCTCTGCTGTGGACGCTCGTTATTCGAATGCCTCGCGCAGGGCGAACTCTGCGAAAACGCCTGGGACCAGTCCGCAGCGCTCTCCCAAATTGCATTCCGTCGCTCACGAAGCGGCGATAATCGTCTCTGGCGCGCGCCCCGAGGATAGCGGCGGACAGCGCGAACTCTTTACCGAAGAGACCAGCACGATCCTGGTCTTTGAAAACGGTGGTGTTCTCCGCCTCAGCGCCGCAGTGGTTCCCGGGCAGTTGCTTTTTATTACCAATAAGGAAACTCTATGCGAAGTTGTCGCACAAGTTGCGCGCAAGCGCGACTTCCGGCCGACCAGTTGCTACGTCGAAGTGGAATTCAGCGAGCCCTCGCCGGGATTCTGGGGCATCGAGTTTCCGGAAACCCCACAGCTTGTGCCTCGAAACGAGCAGCAAAAAGAAGCGGCCGAACTGGTGCACTCTGCCAAGGTTATTTCCGGCGAACCGAGCGCGCCCGCTCCGACCACGCAAGAAGTTGCCGCGTTGAAGCGGGAAGTCGTAGCGCTGCGCGAGCAACTGAAATTGTTGCAAACGCAAACCACGGGCGGGAATTCCTCGGTGCCAGCGGTGAGTTTCGAGCCTGCCTCCGCTCCGCGAGCGTCCGAGGCGCTCCCAATAGAGCCCGGAGGGCCATCATTTTCCGAAGGGGTGGTCCTGCCTAGGCCGGTAGTCCGCGTCAATCGCACAAGACCAAAGGACCACCGCTCTCCGGAACGGAAAGACGTCAGCGGCCTGAATACGCCACCTGCGGCGTTGCGCATTGCGCTGCTTTCCGCACTGCTCTTGCTCGCAGTCGGAGCAGCGTGGTACTGGCACTGGATTCCTTGGCTGCCGCAGCCGCGGATTACGGCTGCTAGCGCGGCTCCGCACACCGGCGCACGCCTTGCTCCTACAGGCGGGGCGCCGGCTTCCAAGCCAACGGACGCGCACGGCAATTCCCGCAACCCAACGCCGCCCGGCGACATTTCTACGGCTCAGCCGGTCGCTAATTTGCCCGGCACTTCTTCGCCGAGATCTGGGCGAAACGCGGCGCGACTCGCGCCCACAGTAGATAACGCGAAGCCTCCCATATTCACCAAGCCAGGGTCGCCGGCACCCGCGGACGCCGCTAAAGAACCGGCGGCGGTCCCGGCAAAGTCCCCGGTTACAGTCGCCCAGCGCTCCGACACACATCCCGCCATCAACACAGCATCCGTTTCAGCAAGTCTCCCTTCCGAGGAGCCGGACATCATTCCTCCGAAATTAATCAAATCGGTTCGCGCCATCGCTTCGCCGAATGCGTTGCAGTATTTTGACAAGGGCAACACGGCTACGGTGACGCTCGACGCCGTCGTGGACGCCACCGGCCGAGTGAAATCGATGACCGTCCTCTCGGGGCCTGCTTCTTTGCGAGATGCCGCGATAGACGCCCTCAAGGAATACCGTTACCAACCAGCCACGCTGCGGGGCAAACCAGTCGCGGCGCACGTTCCCGTTGCAGTGAAGTTCCTGTTCGAGCCATAGTTCACTTGCCGATAAGGAGCCGACATTCTTGGCTGACCTTGGCGTGCCATTTTTTTCTCAGCGAGAATTTGCCAGCGCCGTCTTCGGATCAAATAACAGCGGAAAAAACTGGCCGTCCATTTTGTCGCCGCGAGGAATCACGGGAATGCCGGCGAGAAGGGGCTCGTTGCTATCCGACATGACGCCGTCGCGAAAGACGTTAATTACCGTGGCGCGCCGCGGCGCGGGCGTATTGTTCGATCGCGAACCGTGCATGGTTCGCGCGTGGTGAAACGAACTTTCGCCTTTTTTCAACTCCACGGCCACCGGTTCGAATTTTTCCTTTAGATTTGCAGGCAGGCTATCTCGGATGCCATCCATTTCACCGGTGAGGACGGGTTTTGGCAAGTCGGGCCACTTATGACTTCCGGGAATGTAATTCAAACAACCGTTTTCCCGCGTGGAATCGTCCAAACCAATCCAGCAGGTGAGATGAGCCAGCGGCGTGGTCCTTGTCCAGTAGGAATAATCCTGATGCCAGGCCACTACACCGCCGTGGCGCGCCGGTTTGCAAAAAAGCTGGTCGTGCCAGAAGCGCACCGGGCCGCCCAACAACTGGGACGCCGGCACCAGGAAAGCGGGGTGCCACAGCAGATCGTGAAAGCCGGGCAGAACGCGCCAAGCGCCCAGAGCGTGAAAGACGACGCGATTCGGATCGGTGGATTCGTTGGCATGGTATTCGTGGAATAAGTGCTGGCCGGGATGCGCCGGGTCCATCAGTTGTTGCAATTCCTTGCGCAGAACTGCAACCTGCTCGTCGTTCAAAATGCGCACGCCTTTCAAATAGCCATTTTCGCGGAAGAAATCGAGCTGCTCCTCGCTCAGGTGGTAGCGTTCCCAATCGACGGAAGCGGCTGAGCGGGCAAAGACCGTGTCTACCGGGTAATGGTAACGGGATAAGTCTTCGATCATGGTGACGCTCGGCTTTATTCTTCTCGGGTTGAAATTTATTTCAGCGCAATTTCCAGAATTTGGCCAGTGGCATTCCCTGCGTTGGCGAGGGTGTGGGTGACCTTGGTGTCCACCCAATGGAAATCGCCCGGCTTCAGCTCGTGGGTGAATGATTGGCCGTCGGGTGTCGTCATTTTCAGGGTGAATCCGGTAACAGCAACGATGAGGTAGGGGCGCGCGTGGGTGTGCATGGCGGTCGCGGCGCCGGGAGCGAGGACCCAGTTGTAAATGCGCGCGCTGGGATTCTCCCCAGCAACAGTGGCGTCAGTGACGGGCGAAGGTGTTTGCGGACGATTCAATAGCTCGACGTCCAGAACATCATAGGGATACGCGCCTACGTTGTGGACGCGGTGCGTGTACGAGCTGCCGACAAGGGTGAGTGCGGAGAAAGCCCCCGGCTCGGAAAGCGCTGGCGGCCCTTCCTTCTCATTTAGAACTTGCTGCGTGATGGAGGTGCTGGAGAGGGGAACGGCTACGCGGTCGTGCGAATGAATATGGTAGAGGGTCCGCTCGCCGGGCGGCAAAGTGAGGTGCATGACGACCACGGATGCGTTTTTCAGCACTACGTGATGGCGCGGCTCATTCTCGACGGGGACAGGCGCCGAGGCTTCCTGGGCAGCGAACAGGAAGGACCAGGAAAAGATAAAGGCCGAACAGGTTTTCGCGATCGTCATTTTAGAAGACCACCCTGGGCATGGTACCTCGGTTTTGCCGCTGACAAGAGGATCTTTCAATAGCCCTTCCCCACCCCCGGTGGTTTTTGGCCAAGAGTGCGGAATTGCTTGAAAACAAAAGAGTGGGGCTCTTGATGAACCCAAAAGAGTGCGCAAGGGCCGGAAACAAAGGAAATAGGTCAAAAATCGTCTCAGCATCGATAACAGCGGCGGAGCGACCGCGACGCACGGTGTGCTATTGCCGCGTGTCATCCCTAGCGCAGCGGCCGGATTTGAAGAACCAGCGGCGGATCGTGCTGACCATCTTCGCCGTGTTATCCAACGGGCGGAAGGTGGAGGCTCCGAAGCCGCTCGGGAAGGGCTTGTCAAGGCTGCGCCGCCTCTCCCGCGCCCATTCCCGCAAGCGGCGAAGTTCTCAGTTCGAAGACCTGCAGCCCGTGCGGCTACATAATGTAAGTCTTGCCCCTGAGCGTGCGGGAGTGGACGTGCCCGGCGTGCCAAACCACGCACGACCGGGACGTGAATGCAGCGATCAACCTGAAACAAAATACCGTGGGCTACACGGGAATCAACGCCTGGGGAAGGCTCTGGCTTGGCTGGCACAGCAAGTGAAACCGGCCTGGTCGAACCAGGAACTTTGCCGTGGGTGAATACTCATTTTCATTCACAAGAAAGATAGCAGGTCAGCAGCAGCAAAGCTTCCAGCTTTGCTAGGAGCTGGTCGGTTGTGTCACTGGCTCGCGAAGCGCGCATGTCGAGGTCTGTTTTGGCCTTAAAACTCAAAACCGTTTTGGGCCAGACGCCTCTTGAATACCTTAAGACGCATATCGAAAAACTGCGCGATTTCATGTCTCCCCGGTGGTATTTCTCTAAGCCGCGGCATTTGCGCACCCTCGGTCATTTTTGCCGCGGCTTGTCTGGTAGTTTGCGAGCGCAGTAGAATGGGGTGTTTACAGGTCGAGGAGGGAAATTGCCATGGCTACTGCGGAGCAAATTGTTCACGTTGCGGAGTTTACGAACGAGCCGTTTATTGATTTTACGAAGGCGGAAAACCGGGCGCGCATGGAAGAAGCGCTGAAGAAGGTGAAGGCGGAGTTTGGGCGCGAATACCCGATGTGGCTGAATGGGAAGAAGGTGACAACGACGGAAAAGCGCACGTCGACGAATCCTTCGCGGCCGATGGAAGTGATCGGCATCTTCCAAAATGCGACGGCGGAAATGGCGCGGCAGGCGGTGGAAGACGCGCACAAATATTTTGATACCTGGAAGCGTGTATCCCCGCAGGAACGGGCGAAGTTTCTTTTTCGCGCGGCGCAGATTGTGCGGGAGCGCAAGTTCGCGCTGAACGCGCTGGTGTGCTACGAAGTCGGGAAGACCTGGCCGGAAGCGGACGCGGACATCGCGGAGACAATCGACTTCCTGGAATACTATGGGCGCGAAATGCTGCGATTGGGCGAGCCGCAAAAGCTGACGCCGATGCGCGGGGAGCGCAACTACCTTTTGTACATTCCGCTGGGGGTGGGCGTGGTGATTCCCCCGTGGAATTTTCCGTGCGCGATCATGGCGGGGTTGACGGTGGCGTCGCTGGTGACGGGGAACACGGTGGTGCTAAAGCCGGCGGCGGACTCGCCGACGATTGCGGCGAAATTTATCGACATACTTTTTGAGGCGGGGATTCCGAAGGAGGCGGTGAACTTCATTACCGGGCCGGGGAGCATAATTGGCGACGTGCTGGTGCAGCATCCGAGGACCCGGTACATCGGATTCACGGGCTCGAAGGAAGTAGGGTTGCGAATCAGCGAGCTGGCGGGGAAGGCCGTTCCCGGGCAGATATGGATCAAGCGGACGGTGCTGGAGATGGGCGGCAAGGACGGGATTGTGGTGGATGAAGAAGCCGATATTGACGCGGCGGTGGAAGGAACGGCGCAGGCAGCGTTTGGTTATCAGGGGCAGAAGTGTTCGGCGTGTTCGCGGGTGATCGTTGCGGAAAAGATTTACGGCACGTTCGTCGAGAAGCTGGTGGAGCGCACGAAGAAAATTACCGTGGGGCCGAGCGATGATCCAGGGAACTACATGGGGCCGGTGATCAGCCAGTCGGCGATGAAAACGATTCTGGATTACATCGAAGTCGGAAAGAAGGAAGGGAAGCTGCTGACGGGTGGGAAGCGCGCGGCCGGCGACGGATATTTTATCGAGCCGACGATTATCGCAGACGTGGATCCGAAGGCCCGGCTGGCGCAAGAGGAAGTGTTCGGGCCGGTGCTGGCGGTGATCAAGGCCAAAAATTACGACCAGGCGCTGGAGATTGCGAATAATACGGAGTTTGGATTGACGGGGGCGGTGTACTCGAAGAATCCGGAGAAGATCAAAAAGGCCGAAGAGGCGTTTCACGTCGGCAATTTGTATTTGAACCGGAAGTGCACGGGCGCGATGGTGGGGGCGCATCCGTTCGGCGGATTTAACATGTCGGGAACGGACTCGAAAGCGGGCGGAAAAGATTATTTGCTGCTATTCATGCAGGGAAAGTCGATCGCGGAAAAAGTAGGCTAAACGCGGGGGCGCCTTCAGACGGATTTACTGGCGGAGTCGCGATTCGAGGCCCTCTTCAAGGTGCCGAAGACGGGATAGCTCAAGACGAGCAGGCCTAGCGCCAGTGGGGCGTTTTTCTGGTCAGTGACAATCGAGCCAATCAAAAAAAGTATCGAGGCAGCCAGGGCGATTCCGGTGGTCCAAGGATAGCCCCAGGCGCGGTAGGGGCGCGCCATCTGCGGCTCGCGCTTTCTCAGAACGAAAAGAGAAAAATACGAGAGCGTATAGTTGGCGACGAAAAAAAAGGAAAGCATGGCAATGATGCGCTCGAAGGCGTTGGCGCTGAGGAACGAGATTAGCACGAAGAGCACGCCTACGATGGTGCTGAGAAGAAGAGAAACCGTGGGAGTGCCGCCAGCATTGACTTGGGTGGCGCGGCGAAAAAATAATCCGTCGCAGCTCATGGCGTAGAGCGTGCGGGTGCAGAAAAGCTGATTGGCGTTGAGGCAGCTCAGCATGGAAACGACCATGATGGAGCGAATCAGGGGATCGCCGAGTTTGCCGAACACCACGTCAGCGACGGAACCAAGGACGAAAGTATTTCCGGCGATGTCTTTCATGGGCAGGATGTAGAGGGCGATGAGATTGAGCAGGAGATAAATGCCCATGATGGAGAAGACGCTACCGAAAATGGCGCGCGGGACGTCGCGGCCGGGGTTGCGAACTTCCTCGCCAAAATAAATGATGCCGTCCCAGCCATCGACGGTGTAAATCACGGATTGCAAGCCGAGCATGATGGCGATGGCGAGCGGCCATCCCGTTGGCATGGGAAGTGATGACGAGCCGGATCCGATCGCCGCTTTGTGAGCCGGGCCGCCGAGAAGAAAACAAGCGATCACCAGAATCAAGAAGGCGCCGGTCTTCATCGCCGCGGTGGATAATTGCGCGCCGCTGCCCCATTTAATCCCGCGCCATTGTAGGATGCCGAATCCGAAGATTATGGCGATGGAGATAATTTCGACATTGGTGGCGCCGGCGAGAATGGGGAAGAGGTGGCTGCTGTACTCGGCGATGACGATGGCGACGGCGGCGGCGGTGCCGCAAGTGGAGAGCCAGTCGCTCCAGCCGACGATGAATCCGGCATAATCGCCGAGGGCGCGGCGGGAAAAATTGTACTGGCCGCCGCTGCGGGGAATGGCGGCGCCGAGTTCGGCCAAGGATGACGCGCCGGAAAAAGCGTAGAGGCCGCCGAGAATCCAGACGACCAGAAACATCCCGGCGTTGGGGAGAAGTTTGGCGACCTCGCCGGGTGTGCGAACGATGCCGGCTGCGATAGTGTTGCCGATGGCCGCGGCCATGCCAAACCACATGCCGAGGACTTGGAGAAGGCGGCCACGATGAACCGCGGGCGTGGAGCGAGCCGTGGAAGAGGCTTCCGGTGTGCCAGGCAAAGTGAGGTCTCGAGGGCTCCGGGAAACGCAGTCATCATAACGGCGAGAGGAGAAAAAGCAAGCTGGAAGTGGAGAAAAAAGTCAGCGGTGATCAGTTGTCACTTTTCACGAAGAGGCCGTGGAGCAATTTAGTTGCCGGACGATAGGCGCGTGAAATGTGGTCAAGAGCGCGATATGATGGTGCCACTTATGGGGGCCATCCTGACTTCCGAAGGGCCGCAATCCGCGCGGATGGATAAGGCGCAGGGCGTGGAAGTGTCGGTGGTGATTCCGTGCTTGAATGAGGCGAACTCGCTGGCGTATTGCGTGGACAAAGCGATGAAGGCGTTTCAGGCGTCGGGGCTGTGTGGAGAAGTGGTTGTGGCGGACAACGGGTCGACGGACGGCTCGATTCAGATTGCGGAAGAGCACGGAGCGCACGTGGTTCGAGTAGCCGAGCGAGGGTACGGCGCGGCGCTGCGCGCGGGCATCGCCGGCGCGCGGGGTGGGTTCATCGTCATGGGGGATGCCGACGACAGCTACGACTTTAGCGAAGTGCCGCGATTCGTGGAGATGCACCGCCAGGGCTACGACGTGGTAATGGGCAACCGGTTTCGCGGGGAAATCAAGGCCGGGGCAATGCCCTGGCATCACAAATACATCGGAAATCCAGGGTTGACGGCGCTCCTGAATCTTTTTTTTCACGCACGGATTGGCGACAGCCATTGCGGGATGCGCGGTTTCACTCGGGCAATCTATGAACGGATGGATTTGCGCAGCACCGGCATGGAGTTTGCTTCGGAGTTTGTGATCAAGGCGGCGCAACTGGGTGCGCGAGTAGCGGAAATTCCCATCACGTTGTGGGCCGACAAGCGCGGACGCCCGCCGCATCTGCGGAGCTTCCGCGATGGGTGGCGGCATCTGCGGTTCATGCTGATGTATGCGCCGAATTGGCTTTTTCTGCTGCCGGGAGCATCGCTGGTCGCCCTGGGACTGTTTCTGGTGTGCTGGCTGCTGCCGGGCCCGCGGCAAATTTCCGCGCATGTCTGGCTCGACGTTCATACCATGATCTTTGGCGTGATCTTCACGCTGCTGGGCGTGCAGATTCTGTCCATCGGGTCGTTCGCGAAAGTATTCAGCTACTCCGAGCGATTCGACCGCAGGAACATTTCGTTGAAGCGGGTGCTGAAGCGCGTGACGCTGGAGTCCGGACTTTTGCTGGGCGGGGCATTATTCCTGGCGGGATTTAGCGGTTGCGCCTGGGTCACGTGGCGGTGGGCAGCGAGCGGTTTTGGCGAGCTTCATGAAGTGCGGCAAGTGTTGTTCTGGGCGATGTGGCTGTTCATGGGGGTGCAGGTGGTTTTCGCTTCGTTCTTCCTGAGCATGCTGGGCATCAGCCGCGGTACGTTCATCGGCGACCACGACCTCAAATAATGGCCTACACCGGTATCGATCACATCATTGCCCTTTTGCGATTTCGTGCCGCCAAGCCCCAGGTGCGCGCCGGTTCGCGCGTCCTCGATCTAGGGTGCGGGCTGGAAGCGGCGTTCCTTGATTATGCGGGCGAGAAAATCGGGGAAGGGGTCGGGCTCGACGATCAAGTGGAGAGCGGGATGCGCGGGCGGTGGCAGAGGATTCGCGCGGACATCCACTCGCCACTGCCGTTTCCGGATGGACGATTCGACCACGTGGTGATGCTCGCGGTGCTGGAACATTTGCCGAATCCCGAGCCAGTCCTCCGCGAGGCTCATCGTGTAATAGGCCCGGGCGGCTCGCTGATCCTGACGTGGCCTTCGGCGCTGGTTGATCCCGTGCTCCATGTGCTGCACGCGCTGCACCTAATCAGCGAAGAGATGGAAAGCGACGAGCATCAGAAGCGCCTCCCCGTCAAAGAGTTGCAGCGCTTGTTGGAAGGCATCGGGTTTCAGAAATTCTTACACCGGCGGTTCGAATTTGGATTAAACAACCTGATGGTCGCGACTCGCTGAAGCGGGTGGTGAGTACCGGAGCCGGGTAGAATTAATTTCCTGGAGAAGGTTTGGGGGGCGTGTAGGACGCGAGGTAAGTGTTGTCCGAATCGGGAGTGACGAGCCAGACGTGGCGGTCCTTGAAGTAGGCGAAGAGTTTTGCATTTTGGATAGGGTCGAGTTCGCGAGCCCAGAGAACTTTTGCAGAATCAATTTCCGCGCCGTTGTAGACCCATTCGTCGTGCAGGTTGTGATCTTCACTGTAGCGCACCATGATGAGGTGCTTGCCCGGAGTACTGGAAAGCTTTTCTGCGATAGTTTCGCGACTGGGGTCTCCTTTGCAGGTCCAATCCAGAGGGTCGCATTTGTGGTGTTTGACGGCCAGAGAAACTTCGGTGGCCAGGAGAATGAAGAGGGCCCAGGAAAGAGCATGGCCGAGCGGGCGCCCGCGGAGACGGATGGCTCGCAGGTGGCGAATCGCCTGGACGAGCAGCAGAAAAATCACGCAGGTGAGTGTCGCGACGTAATGAGGCATTGACCAGATCAAGGCCAAGAATCCGGCTGTACCTATCACGAAAATCAAAATCGGCAAGCGCATCCTGCGGTCGAAAAATACGAAAGGCAGGCCGGGCAAGAGCAACAGGGCGCCCCACCAAAAGTAAGTGTTCCCACTGCGCGTAAATTTTTCCGCAGTAACCTTCCAAGTATCATGCCAGGTGTGCTGGTAATCCTCGCGCTCCCAGCCGTTGTAGAAATCCTCGAACTGCTGGTTGTGATATTCGAGAGGCTCCTTGGGACCGTCCCACAAGAACAATCCAGTGGTGCGATAGGTCTGGGAGTTCAAAGAGTAGGGAAAGAGGAAGGCACTGCCAGTGAGCCGCCAGTTGTAGTAGGCGATGAAGGCGAATGTAAGCGCGAGCACAACGGCAAGTGGAGCGAAAATCCGGACGACGCGCGCTCGCGGCGTGGCTGGCGATTTGGTTTTTCCCGCCAGCCACCGGAGGAACCAGACGGCCACGGGGAGACAGAAAAGGAAGCCCTCGAAGGGACGGGTGTTTGCCAAAATGGCCATTCCCAGGCCGAGGAGCAAAGCTTCGCGGGTGCGCGCTTGACGCACGATTCGGGGCATCGCGCCTAGCACGAGTGCCCCACCGATGGCCGCGAGGGCTCCGCCCCAATAGCTGTTGATCCAGTAGCTGGCGATTCCGAATTTCAGCGCGACGAGTGCCGCTCCGAGCAACGCCCATCTTCCCGGCAGCCAGGCTTGCAGCATCCAGAGAATCGCGGCACACATCGCGGCGGCGCTGAGAAGCACACCGATCCAAGGGTGTCCCAGCAATTGACCGAACGCCAAGACGGCTCCTTGCCCAGGCGGATATTTCGAGGAATACGTGGGAATCCAATTGATGTGAAAGGACTCGAAACTGATCCACATGGGATGAGTGGGATTGCTGAGGCGGCAATGGGCGAGCGTGTCGCCGAGTAGCAGGTAGCTGTATTCGTCATGGATTCCGGGGACGGGTACCGGCAACCGCGGCAGAATGGCGAGGCGGGCAGCGATGACGGTGAAGAAAACAGTGATGACCGCGAGAGTTTTGCGCTCGGCGAAGCGCGAAAAAAAGGACTCCACAGCTTGGAATATTTTTCCAGTGAAGCGCGGGAAAAATATAGCGGGAAAAGAGAAGGAAGCGGCGATGGGCAGAAGTACGTGCAGCGCGTAAGGTACGCCCGATGACAGAATGTCAGTGAAGTCGCTCATCAAAGGTGCGAGTTTTCTGCTTTGGATTGTGGCACGCGCCGGAAGAAGTAGAAAGGCGGATGGTTCTAGGAGTTGCCGAGAGGGAAAGCACCGACTGGTCTAGCGCTCTATTTCGATCTCTGTCGTGGCGTGGGGGTCGCGGGCCGCGGGCTTGCTTGGCGCAGGGTGGCTGGAGCCTGGGCGCTCGTCAAGGAAGTCGGCCATTTCCAAGCGAAGATTGCCTACATTCGTCGAATAAGTTATTCCGGTTTCGAAGTCAACGATACCGGCGCGGATGAGCCTTTCAATCTCGCCATCAAAGTACTGCATTCCCTCGGTGGTGCCGTCGCGCATGGCGTCAAGAAGAGATTTACCGTCGCTTTCACCCTTTTCAATGTATTCCCGGGTGCGCATGGTGGACTTAAGGATTTCGACGGCGGCGATACGTCCCTTGCCGTCTTTCTTGGGGAGCAAGCGCTGAGATACGATGAAGCGGAAGGCTTTGGAGAGCCGAGAACGAATGGCCTGCTGGTCGGCCATGGGGAAAACTCCAACGATGCGTTCTACGGTTTTCGACGCATCAATGGTATGCAATGTGGACATGACGAGGTGGCCCGTTTCGGAAGCCTCCAAAGCGATCTCGATAGTTTCCCGATCACGCATTTCGCCAACGAGAATGACCTTGGGCGCCTGCCGCAGCGCCGCGCGCAGAGCCAGCGCAAAAGTTGGCGTGTCGGAGTGCAATTCGCGCTGATGAATGGTCGCTTTCTTGTGGCGATGAAGAAATTCGATGGGATCTTCAATCGTAAGGATGTGGTAGGCCTTTTGCTCGTTCATCTTATCAAGGATGGCGGCGAGAGTTGACGACTTTCCGGAACCCGTCGGACCCGTCACAAGCACAATGCCGTTACGCAAATCCACTATTTCCTTCAATGCCTCCGGCAGGCTCAGCTCCTCGAATCCCGGGATTTTGTCGGGAACGACACGCATAACGATGGCGCAGCTTCCCCGCTGCTTGAAGATATTCACGCGAAAACGGGCCACGCCCGAAATTCCGTATGAGAGGTCTGCTGAGCCTTCCTGCTCGAGCTTGCGAACAGGCGTCTCGTTTTTTCCCATGATGTCGTTGGCAATAGATTGCGTGTCCTGCGAACTCAGACACTCCAGTCCTTTGAACTTGAGCTCCGTGAGCTGACCGCTCACTTCGATTTGGGGAGCGCGCCCCGGGGAGAAGATCAAGTCGCTGACGTGCGGACTGGACTTCAGCATGGCAGTGACGAGCTGCGCGGTGTGAATGGTGCGCTGGGCGGCAGGGGCCGCAGAAGGCGCTGGCACTTGCGTGGGAGTCGTCTGCTGCGGAACGGTGTGCGTCGAAGTGGCCATGGGTTGAGATGATCCTTGCGAGGTCCGAGAAGCCAGGGCATCGCCTGATTTGGAGTAAATTGCTTTTCTTGACGACTTTTCCATTGTAAGCGAAGCGATACCTGCGGCCAGGGCGGCTTGGCGTGCGATTTCTTGAAGGTTACTGCCCGGATGGGCAGGTCGGCGTCAAAAAAAAGTACAGCCGCCACCGTCAGAGCGGTAGCGGCCGCATGCGAAGGCTAAATTATTTTAGGGGCAGGCGGTTCCTTTCTCTAGCTATTGCTTGGACGCGCCATCGATGAACCCGGCGATGTTGGTTCTCAGTTTGGCGAGATCTTCGTCGCGCAGATACATCATGTGCCCCGCGTCGTAATACTGCAGGCGAATGTTCTTCTGGAGTTTGTCCGGCAGGCCGAGATGTTCCATAGTGTATTCGGTAGCCAGGAAAGGCGTGGCGAGATCGTAGAGGCCGTTTTCTACTTCAATTTGCAAATGAGGATTGGTGAGCATGGCCTGAATCAGGTCGCCTTCGACATTCGGCGAGCCGGGGAAGCCAAAATTGTCGCCGCCGCCGTGGTGCTTCCAATCCCAGGCTTGATTGGCTTCGTCCGATGCGGTGTGATAGGTCTTGTCCTGTCCAAACTTCAATTCCTCTCGGACATAGTTGTTAAATGCCGCGGTAAACGGCCCGGTGATCGAGGTGTCCTGAGGGTCGTATTCGGCATATTCGCCGAGCAAATCGTAGCTCCAGCCGGAAAAGCGTGCGTCGAGGCGGCCAGTGGTCAAGCCGCGGCTGCGCTGCAGTTCTTTCATGAACTGCGGCAGGTTGACACGCAGATTGGCTTTGACGAGATAGTCTTCGCTGAGACCGGTGAAGCGGGAAAGATTTTTGGCGACGGCGGCTTTTTCGGCTTCACCTAGGGTGGAGCCTTTCATGAGCGCGTCCGCATAATCGGACTGCGCGTATTTGCGGGCTTCGTTAAGAAAGGAATTCAAATTTTCAGGCCGGTCTTTCAACACTCGGTGATACCAGGCGGTAGCGGCGTAGCTGGGTAAGTAGAAGATGTAAGGCATATCTTCGCCGGCGTTGAAGGAAATGGTGCCGAGATTCAGCACGGAAGAAATCAGCACGATGCCGTTGAAATACAGGCCGTCATGCGACTGCAAATAATTGGAGAGCGCGGCGGAGCGGAAGGTGCCGTAGCTTTCACCGATGAGAAATTTCGGGGAATTCCAACGGTTGTTGCGGCTGGTATAAGTGTTGACGAATTGCGCCAGAGATTTAACGTCCTGATCGACGCCCCAGAAATCCTTGTCCTGTGCTTTGCCCGCGGCGTGGCTGAAGCCTGTTCCGACGGGATCAACGAAGACTAAATCCGTTTTGTCCAGCAGGCAGTATTGGTTTTCGATGAGTTTATAAGGAGCGGGTGGCGTGGCCTCGGCGTTCACGGTGACCACGCGGCGCGGGGAGAAGGAGCCCATGTGCAGCCAGACCGAGGCGGAGCCGGGCCCGCCATTGTAAACAAAGGAGACGGGGCGCTGGCTGGGATCCTTGACGTCGCTGCGTGTGTAGGCGGTGAAATAAATCAGCGCGGCGGGTTCGTCTTTTTCGTTCTTCAAGAGAATCGTTGCCGCGGTCGCTTTGTAGGGAATGGTCTGGCCGGCGATTTTAATGCTGTGTTCGGTGACGGAAGATTCTTCTTTAGGAGGTGCGGCCGGGGCGGCCTCGGCGGGCTTATCGGCAGGTTTGGCGTCTTTTTCCTGCGCGCGCGCTCCCGCGACAATGGCGGTCACCGGCAAGACAAAAGTCAGAAGCACGCTCAAGTTTTTCACTCGGATCATCGTTCTCTCCTCGAAACAGACTGGTGTTTGATGGTTTGGCAAAGCTGAGATTCTACCTGTTTGTACGAACCCCAGGACTATTTTGTTCGACGCGCGAGAAGCAAGAACTCTTCGTCCGTTGCCGAGGAATCCAGAAAAAGATTGGCGCAGTTATCGACGATCCAGTCCGCGCCGGCGTGCTGGAGTTCGGCGTCAGGTGCGGTGGTACGCAGCGCCAGGACGCGGGCTCCCGCTGCTTTGCCGGCGCGAATGCCCGCGGGTGCATCTTCAAAGACAATGCATTCGCTCGCTGGCACGCCCAGAATTTGCGCACCTTTCAGGTAGGGCTCAGGGGCGGGCTTACCGTGCTGCACATCCGTCGAGGTGACCAGATGCTTGGGTTTCGGCAATCCGGCCGTGCCGATGCGCACATGCGCCAGCGCTCGCGTGCAGGAGGTGACGATAGCCCAGCGATGCAAAGGGAGCGCTTGCAGCAACTCCACCGCGCCTGGCAAGGGAATGACTCCATCGGTGTCCGCGATTTCACGGCGCTCGACTTCGCGGTCTTCGGCGGCGTGGTCCGCGTTGGGGAGGAGTTCCCGAATGGTAGTGAGGCTGGGCCGTCCGTGCGCTTTTTTGACCACTTCATCCGGGTCGAAACCGTGTTGGCCCGCCCACCACGCCCAAACGCGGGCCACCGCGGGCGTGGAATCCACAAGTACGCCGTCTAGATCAAAGAGCACACCGCGACAACGGATCCTGGTCATGATGCATGATAGTCAGAAAGCGGGGAATTGCGAAATGAGGGGCGACGCCGGTGCTCCTCTTGTTCTTGCGTCCGGGTCCCTTCGACCGCATGCTCATAGCGCAAGCGCATACGGAGGGCCTGGTTTTGACCGCCGACACGGTCTTTGAGAAATACAATGTAAAGCAAGTTTTCTGCAGAAGATGAGTGCAACGCCGGACTTGACGAGTCCAGACTACCGACAGCATGAAGTTTGAGCGGGAATTTTAGCGAGCAATGGAAAACGGTCAAGTTGGGGTGGGAGACGGGGATCGAACCCGCGACATTCGGTGCCACAGACCGACGCTCTACCAGCTGAGCTACTCCCACCATTCCTAGAACAACCTTAGTTTACGCTAAATTCCGCGCCTCGAAAAGTGGACAGGGGCGTTTCATCTAGGGCACGGGCAGGCGTTTCTCGGAGCAGACCGCGAGCCCGCTCTTGTTATCCTTAATTTCAAGAAAATGGCTACATCCATATTGCCCGCGCAAGCGGCCGAGGAGAGGTCCGCCCCCCGAGCTTCCCAGCTGCTCGACAGGTATTATTCGCGGGTCGCATCTGGCCCGCCCGATTCCTGGAACCTGAAAATGCTCGGAGGGCTACTTGTTCTGGTGGCGATCTGGGCCGCGTGGATGTATGGAACCTGGGGGGGGTGGGGGAACCTTACGATTGACTCGGGGCGGGAATTGTATGTTCCCAGCGCGCTCGCCGAGGGGAAGACACTTTACCGCGACATCTGGTACCTCTATGGGCCGCTGGCTCCGTACTTCAACAGTTTTCTTTACCGCGTGTTCGGAGTTCATTTAGAAGTGCTCTGCTGGGCGGGGTCACTGTCGGCGTTGGGTTGCGCGATTTTCCTTTACCTTACCGGGATGAAGCTCTCAGCGACTTTGGCCGGCTGGACAGCTGGAGCCGCGGTGCTCTGCCAGGCGTTTCGTCCCACCCTTTTTTCATTTCCGTTGCCGTATAGTTATGCCACGGTCTACGGTTGCCTGGTTTCCTGCGTGTTTCTCTACATCGTAATTCAGTCTTCGGCCTCCGAAAACCGGCTCTGGATTTTCGGCGCGGGGGCGGCCGCGGCCGCGGCCTTGCTACTCAAACTCGAATTGGGAGTGGCGTGCTACGTCGCGCTGGCCCTCTTGATCGCTGCGAAGGCCTACCGGCAGCGATCGTGGATGGAACTGCTGAGAGACATTGCCGTCTGCCTGCCAGGCGTGGTGGTGTGCGCTGGTGTCGTTCTGTGGATGATTTCGCTGCGCGGAGTCGAATTCATCACCCAGGAAAACCTGATGAGCTGGCCCAGCTCATACTTCATGAGGACGCTGGGAAAAGCCTGGCTAGCCCACACCGGCTTTGCGATTACGCTGCCGGCGCTCACGGAAGCCGCCAAGCGAACCATGATTCTTCTGTCGCTGATCCAAGGAGTGCACTTGCTGGCAAGCCGGGTACGGCCCGGGCGAAAAATCGTGGTGCTGCGCGCGGTATTATTCTTTCTCGCTCTAATGTATTTCGTTGTTTATCTGAACTGGTTTGAGCAGATGAGCGCCATCTTCTTCCCTCGAGACGCGGTTCTGTATGCTGTGCTGGCGGCTCTCGCGAGTTGGTGGTACTTCCTGTGGCGGCCCGCAGCCGAGAGGAGCCTGGAGCTCGCGCTGTTGATGACTTTTACCGGTCTGTTTGCTTTTCGGATTCTGCTCAAGATGATTGCTGCGGAATATCCGATCTTTTACAACGGCCCAGCCTTGCTCTGCCTTCTCATCCTGATGCGTTCGGTAGTTCGCTCGACCGGCCGCTCGCCGCGGTTCGCGCTGGCAGCTGAAGTTGTGATCTCTCTTGGATGTCTAGCGGTGCCACTGGCCGCTGCTCCGGCGGACTTCGCTCAGTTTCCGCGCCCCGCATGGCTGATTACCGAGCGTGGAAACATTCGCGTGTCCAAAGAAAGAGCCGAGACTTATGGAGCTGCGATTCGATTCATGAAGGAGAAGAACGCGCTGGGCGAAGCGGTTCTTTCCGTCCCGGAAGATACCAGCTTGTATTTTCTGTCCGGCACGCATTGCCCGACACGCGTCTTTGCGTTTACGCCGGGGCTCGTCGCTCCCGGAAGAATGACGGACGAATTACTACAGGAAATCGAGCACGGGAATGTGCGTTATTTGCTCTGGTCGAACCGGATTTTCCCTGAAGGGGGAGGCCTGCGGTTGGGCGTGGATTTTGACCAGACGATGGGGAACTACCTCTTCTCACATTACCGGCGAGTCGGACCCCTTACGCCCTCTAGAGTCTCCTTCGGGGAGTGGACGGCATTTGTCTGGGAACGCAAGCCAGAAAACGAACTTCCATGATTGCCGCTGAACGAGAACCGCAAACCAACAAGAGCTGGGGTCCTCAGGCTCTGGAACAAATGCGCCAGGCCAGGAGCGAGTTTCAGGACCGCATCGCGCCGAATCGCGACAAGTGGATAAGCGCCAACGAATATTTCTACGATTGCCTTAAGAAAGTGCTCCAGCACATCGTTGAACCGGGGAAACGCGTATTGGCCGTGCGATGCGAGACGGGCCACTTACTGGCTGCGGTGATGCCGGAGTATGGGGTAGGCGTGGAAATCGGCGAAGTCATGGTCGAGTGCGCCCGCACGCTGCATCCGACTTGTCATTTTGTGCGGTGTGATCCGGAGGATCTGGATCTAAACCAGCAGTTTGACTACATCCTCTTCGATCATATTTTTGACACCGTTGACATTTTGCGTGCGTTCGAACGTTTGCGTCAGCATTGCACTACCGAGACCCAAGTCGTGGTGATCAATTACAACCATCTATGGCAACCCGTTCTCCAGCTGGCCAGCAAACTGGGCTTACGCTCGAAATTCGTGGAGCCTAACTGGATCAGCGAAAACGACATTCGCGGTTTCCTGAGGCTGGCCGGATTTCGTCCGGTCCGCAAGCATCGCTTGCTGCTTTTTCCAAAGTGGCTGCCGCTGTTCTCCACCTTCATGAATCGCCTGCTGGCGCGCTTGCCGGGATTGCGGCGCCTTTGCCTTATGCAGGTGATGGTGGCCCGGCCAATTCCAGAGCCCTTTGACGATCGAGAAGTGACGGTCTCGGTGATCGTCCCTTGCCGGAATGAGAAGGGCAACATTCAGCTGGCGGTGCAACGTATTCCGGCGATGGGCCGGCAAACGGAAATACTTTTTTGCGACGACAAATCCACCGATGGCACTGTTGACGAAGTTAGGCGCATGCAGGCCCTCTATCCGGAGAAAGAAATCCGCCTTATCGAGGGCCCGGGGATCTGTAAAGCCGAAAATGTATGGACCGGGTTTCGTGCCGCGCGTGGTGACGCTCTCATGATCCTGGATGCCGACTTGTCCGTCATGCCGGAGGAATTGCCCATGTTCCTGCGCGCTCTGGCCAGCCGCCGCGGCGATTTCATCAATGGCAGCCGCTTGATTTACCCCATGCAGCACAAGGCCATGAAATTTGCCAACGAGATTGGTAACAAATTTTTCGGGCTCCTGTTTTCTTTTCTTTTGGACCAGCGCATTAAGGACACTCTTTGCGGGACGAAAGTGCTGTGGCGCAGGGACTGGGCGCGCATGGAAGCAAACCTTGGAAGCTGGGGAATCAAGGATCTCTGGGGCGATTACGAGCTGCTGTTTGGAGCCAGCAAGCTGCACCTCGAGATTGTCGAAGTCCCCGTACACTACCAGGAACGCATCCACGGGGTTACCAAGATGACCCGAGTGTTTGCCAACGGATTCCGCATGCTCGGGATTTGCTGGCATGCCTGGCACCGGCTGGAAGGATAAGCTGGTCATGGGCGTTCTGAACCCGCGCGAATTGGACGGAGCCGAAAGGGAATGGCGTGAGTAGCAATAAAAAAAGACGATCCGGACTCCGGGTCGAGAGGCGAGTCGAAGCCATGAAAAAGAGTTCCTCCGCGGCGGGGATACGCGCGAGTCTGGTGGTCACTACGATTTTTGAGCCCACGGTGCTCGAGCAGTACCACGCGAATTTTAAGAAATATGGCCACCTCGATCAGGTGGAAGTGATTTTGATCGCCGACCGCAAGACGCCTCCCTCGGCGCGTCAGGCTTGCGAGAAAATGTCTGCACGGGGGTTGCGCTGTCTATGCCCGGCGCTCGAAGAGCAGGAGAAATTCCTTCGCCGCTTGGGTCTCGATCCGGCAATCGTTCCCTACGATTCGGACAACCGGCGCAACATTGGCTATCTGATGGCCCTCGAGGCCGGCAGCGATTTTCTGCTGTCCATTGATGACGACAACTACTGCATCGAGTCCCACGATTTCTTCGGCGAGCACTCCATCGTGACCGCTAAGCCCGGCGAACTCGAGCAGGCGGAATCCGCAACAGGCTTCCTGAATATCTGCGAAATGCTCGACTGGGCTACCTCTGCCCGGCCGTACCCGCGTGGATTTCCGTATTTCGCTCGGCATAAGGCTGAAGACTGGAAAATCAAGAAGGGCCAAGCGGACATCCATGTGAATGCCGGATTGTGGTTGATCGATCCAGACGTCGACGCCATCACCTGGCTGGTGTCCTCGCCGCGCGTCAAGGGATTTGCCGGGCGTTCCCTAGTCCTGGGACAAAAATCATGGGCCCCGGTCAACACCCAGAACACGGCGCTGCGCCGCGAAGTGATCCCTGCGTATTACTTCATTCGAATGGGTTACCCTATTTCTGGCACCATGATTGACCGCTACGGCGATATTTTTTCAGGTTATTTTGCGCAAGCCTGCGTGAAACATCTGGGCGGCGCCGTGCGCTTCGGTTCTCCGCTTGTGGATCACAAACGCAATTCGCACAACTACTTGAAGGATGCGGGACGCGAATGGGCTTGCATCGTTCTCCTGGAAGATATTCTGCCGTGGCTGCGCGAGGTCAAGCTCGAAGGAAAAACGTACTCGGAGGTTTTCGAATCGCTCAGCTATCAGCTTGAAGACGCGGTTGAGAACTTTCAAGGCTCGATGTGGAGCGATCCGGCACGCGGCTATTTTCACCAGGTCGGTTATCACATGAGGGCCTGGCTGAAAGGCTGCCGGACCATTCAAGGAGGCAAGTGAAATCGCCATGGCAAACCAAACGCCAATGAAAATCAGCGCTCTTGTAGCGGTTTACTCGGAAACGGATTTGCTCCTAGCGACGCTGGAACGATTGAAAGCCAGTCTGGGGCCGCTGCTTGGGGAGTTTTTGATCATGGTTTCACCCAAATCGAACCCGGAATGCCTGGCGCTGTGCCATAAACTTGCGCAGACTGATCTGCTCGTCAAAACTTACGTTCAATCCGAAAAACCTGGCATTGGCTGGGCCTATCGCGAATTGATTCCGCACATGACCGGCACGCATGGATTGATTCTCTCGAGCGATTTGGAAACGAACCCGGACGACGCCGGATTGATGGCCGAAACCGCGCAGCAAACCGGCGCGGACATTGTCTGCGCCAGCCGGTGGCTTCGCAGCGGCAGCTTTAGCGGCTACGATCCTTTCAAATTAGTCTTGAACTACGGGTACAACTTGATCTTCCGGACGCTGTACGGCATTCAAATTCACGACATCACCTTCGGCTACCGTTTAATGACCGCGGAAGTGCTTCGCAGCGTCAACTGGGAATACGGACGGCACGAATTTTGCGCCGAGATGCTGCTAAAGCCGGTGCGCCTGGGATTTCACGCGACGGAAGTCCCCACCCGCTGGGTGAAACGACCGGAGGGTGAATCGAAGAATACCTTCATGCGGAATTTCAAATTTGCCTCCGCCGCCTGGAAAATCAGGTTTGCCGCGAAGGAATCGTTCCGCGCCGCAGGCCGCGCCGCGTAGCGCTGGCGTGGGCGCCAGCAACGGAATCCAAGCACTCACCGAATAGGCCGAGGCGGAATAAAATTTCGCGTCATCCCGCGCCATGTGGTTCGCGCCCCGCAAATTAGATAGCCGGTTCGCTCGGGAAGCTTTCGCGTTTCCAAGCGGATTTCCACAGGGCTGGAAAAAGTACTGTCAACAGCAGCATCAACAAAATCACCGACGCCAAATCAATGGCCGGAATGCCTTGATAGACGCCAGCGAAGAACGAGTTTGCTGCTAGAAGCAGCGCGCCGACATAGACGATTGCCCAGGTCTTGGAACGGCGGTCGCGTGCAGAATCAAGTACAAACGGGAGCGTGGGCAGCAAGAAGATCAGCCGGTAGTCCCAGTTCGAAGCGATGACGAAGGAGAAGAGATAGACACAGCCGAAAATCACGAACATTCCTCCGGACGTGGACTCCAGCGCAGATTGCTCGATCGCTGGCCGCGCGAGCCAGGCGGCCGTCAGAATTATGACCATTGCGAACAAGCCAAGGGCCACTTGTATTGGACTCAGGTAATGAGCTTGCGCCAGCAACACCGGTAATCCAAACGACAGCGTGGTGGAAACCGGCGTGGAAGCCTTGATAGCTCGCAAATCACGCCATTCCCAGGCAAATAGGGCAAAGGCAGCCGCTAGAAACGCTATGCCGGCTGCGCTTTTGCGAAGCGGCCGTCGAAGGATGTCCGCGAGTAGCGTGGCGATGGGGAAAATTTTCAGCACGGCAGCGGTGAAGAATGCGGCCAGCTTGAAGTATTTGTTTTTCGACACGCACCCGAGCAAGACCAGCGAGAAAATCAGTAGGTCACTGTTGCCGCGCTCGATTGCGAAAAGGGCCGACAGGGATAATCCGGCAACGAGAAGGATCACGGCGTCCAATGCACGCTGGGTTTGCAAAATGAGCCAGGAAACTCCAACCAAGTAGAGTCCACAGAAAGCGATGCCTACCATCCACAAGTTCGAATCGTTGATGCCCATCCACGCGAAAAGATGTAGCCAGATCCTCGGATAGTTCATGGTACGGCGCAGAGGATCGCGGGGATTTGCGATGAGAGGATCGCCGCCGTGTTGCACTGTTTTCAAGCCGCTGGTGATAGAACGCAAATCCAAAAAGGGAGGCGTGTAAGAGGGCACATGGACTCTTTCCCACACGAAAGTCCAATCGGAGAGCAGGCTGGTCGAAAGAAGCAAGGTCGGGACAAGCCAAAGACACGCCAGCGCGGCGATCCTGATTCCTCGAGTCATCCCAATTCCTTTTCACAGGGCATTTGAGCAACAGAAATGGCAAGACAGGATGCCGCCAACTAGTATGGGCTATTCCGCACTGCCGGCGCGGGACGTCATCAGCCCGCATTTCCTATCAGTTACAAACAGGATAGCAACAGCTCCGAAAGGCTGCGTTCACCGGCACGATATTCACTCCGTTACAGACAGGAAACCATCGCGCCACGGACTCCGTCGGCTTGCTAGACTGACTTGACAGGACACGCGTCCCCGCGCATGAGCCCCCATCAAACGGACCGTCACCATTTTGACCGGCAGATCGTCTATGCTCGACCGGTCTTTATTTTGCTCGCGCTGCTGGCTGTGCTGGAGCAGCCGCCATCGCGCGAATTACAGCGCTCCGTCTCGTTTCTGATTGCTTATCTGATCGTTTCGCTCCTGGTCACGCAGTTGGAGCGGTTGCTCCGCAAACGCTCGTGGCACCTGCCCTTGGTGTGCGATCTGTTCGCCCTCGGATATTTCATCTACATCAGTCCATCCACGGTGCCGGTTTGGTTTCCTTTCATGTTCCTTTGCTACGCGGGAGGCATTCGTTGGGGACTTGGCTTAACCGTTCCCCTGGCCGGTGCGCTATCGCTCGTTCTCGTTTTGCGGACAGCGGGCCGTGGCGAAATGGATTGGATGCGTGTGGTCGCCTGGCTGGGGCTGCTGGCTGGAACCTTCGCGGGCGGCGCGGGCCTGGCGTATCTTGGCGATCTCAACCGGCGATTTGTCTCGCAGATCGATTTCTTCTCGCGCATCAATGCCACGATGCAAGTGGATCAAGGGCTCGCCGAATCTCTGCGCCTCTTTCTCGACGAGCTGGCGACCACGTTCGCCGCGGAAGAAGCTCTTTTGCTCTTTCGCGACACCGACCTAGAACGCATTTTTCTGTGGCGGCTGAAAGCCGGCGAAAGCGAGCGGTTGGTACCAGAAAGCATGCCGCTCTCGCGCACCGACGGCTTCTTGCTCGACGACATGGATGCCGCGATTTGCTGGAACTCGCTAAGCGGGCCTGGTTCCGGCTTCGGGTGGGATCGGCGGGACGGCCGGGTAATTAAGAATCTCCCCCGCCTGCCCGGCCCAGCCCAACAAGAACTGAAGGTGCGGTCTTTCCTAACCGTGGCATTTGACCAGGGAGGGCAAGCGAGCGGTCGAATTTTTCTCCTAAATGGGCGTAAACCATTTCAAAAGCAGGACTTAGCCTGGCTCGAAAGCATTGCCGGGCATGTCTCCCCCACCCTCGAGAACATCTTTCTTTTGAGGCACTTACGAGCTCGAGCCATCGAAGCCGAGCGCAGCCGCATCGCTCGCGACCTCCACGATGGCATTCTTCAGACCCTGTTGAGCATCGAAATCCAGTTGGACGTGCTGCGCCGCCGCCTTCCTTCCGCGCCGGACCAGGCCGTCAACAGCCTCGCCAGCCTCCAACAGACCGTCAAAAACGAAGGCGCCGAACTCCGTCAGACCGTTACGGACCTCCGCCCCCTCCGTGTACAGAGCGCCGATTTGGTGGATTTAATGCGCGGATTCGCCGAGCGCTACCGCAATGAATGCACGGTTGCCCTGGATTTGCTCATCGATTCGGCCCAGTTGCGCGCTCCCGACCGCGTCTGTCGCGAGATTTTCCAGATTTACCGAGAAGCACTCAACAACATAAAAAAGCATGCCAAGGCTTCCCATGTCGTGGTAAAACTGTCGCAGGATGACAGCCGTCTAGTACTCGTTGTGGACGATAATGGTGAGGGGTTTAGTTTTGCTGGGCGGTTTACCGGTGATGAATTGGATCGGTTGCGGCTGGGTCCCATTTCCATTAAGGAGCGCGCGCGTACCGTGGGAGGGGTTTTGACTGTCGAGTCAAACCCGGGGCATGGAGCGCGTTTAACGATTGAAGTTCCACTCGGGTGAGGTTTTTCAGGGTTGGTACTTACAAACCCTGACATAAATGGGGTTTCCGGGCTTTTTACGGTTTGCAAGACATAAGTTATGGCAAAGACTACGACTAAACAGCAAATACGGGTACTACTAGCCGATGACCACGCGATTTTTCGCGATGGTCTGAGGAAGCTTCTCGATTCCGACGAAGACATCACCATCGTTGGTGAGGCTCAGAACGGCGCGGAGTGCATCAAGCTTCTCGCCAAGCTCAAGCCCGATATTCTTCTTCTCGACCTGCGTATGCCGGACAAAGATGGCTTGGCGGTATTAGAGGAAGTTAATTTTGATACGCTGCCCACCCGCGTGGTCGTTTTGACCGCGGCGGAAGACGATCGCGACGTGGTTCGCGCGATGCGTCTTGGCGCACGCGGCGTCGTCCTGAAGCAATCCGCCACCGACCTCCTGGTGAAAAGTATTCATCGCGTGCATGCCGGCGAAATCTGGCTCGATAATCGCATGACTGCGGAGGTCATGAAAGCGTTCTCGAAATCCAGCGAATCCGGGCCGCGCCGCGAAAAGCCGCTGCTCAGCGACCGTGAAAAAGAAATCGTCCAGCTGGTCGCGCAAGGTTTTCGCAACAAAGAAATCGGCGAGAAGCTTTTCATCTCTGAGCAGACCGTCAAGAACCATTTGCACAACATCTTCGACAAGCTCGGCGTCTCCGACCGCCTCGAATTGGCGTTATACGCCATACACCACCGACTTATCGATCAGTCGTAGCACATCCCGCCTGCCCCGACCTTGCCGGGGCTACGGTCCGGGCGCTTCACCACCGGTCGACCGATCAATCGTAAGCGCGTCTCAATTCTTATCGACCATTCATCACCGCCTCAACTTCACTTGCTATCGCAACCATCTAGTAGCAACTACTTTCCGCCTGGTCCCCGGACTGCAGGAGTTCTTGTTGAATCATTTGCTTTCTTTCCTCTATATGGCTGCAGGAGCAACCCGCTGATAGCTTTGTGGGGAACAAATGGCTCTTTATCCTGCATTTGCTCATATCGTTTACGGTAACTACAGTCGACTTCCTCCCTCCGCACGCGCCAACGTGCGATAAAATGAAAGTACCAGTGGATAAGGAGAAATCCTTCCGTGCGCCGCCACATTTTTGCTTTGGCAATCATTTTCCTGACCACCGGGCTGAGCGCCGTCGCGCAGTCGGCCGATCCTACGAGCGCTCCGCCAGCATCGCCGAGCAACCCCACTTCCGCGCCTTGCATGGCAAATTGTCCACAGACTCTCGCCAAGCCGGCAACCGCGACTCCCGATTCTGCAGCGAAGCCTCCCGCAAAACCGCACAAAGTTTTTACCAACGACGACATCGACGCCCGTCCTCACGACATTTCCATCGCGGGCTCGCGCGACATTCTGCAGCAACTGAATACTTGCGACCGCACTTGCTTCGATCAAGTGGCGCAGCGCGCCGGAGCAAACGGCGTGTACAGTGCCAAATGGAAACTAGCGCTTCTCGATGCCGTCGAAACAGGGAAGCGTGATATGGCCTGGCAGGAGATGCTCGGCGAGATCCTTGGCGTCCAGGGACAAGCGTGCGAGACGCAAGTTCAGAAAACACAGGACCTTCAGCGTTTTGCCGATCCTCGCAACATTACGCCGAGCGAGCTGGCCGTCGAACGCCAGTACGAAGCGAAGTTTCGCGAGATTCGCGCTCGTCTGAACGCCGCGCTGGACCGCGCCAACGCGCACATCAGCAAAGTCTCGCCCGATGCTATTCAGGCCCAATATATGCACATGCAGGTTGACAAACTGGTTCACGCCACCTGCACGATCAATGTCCCTGCGCCTCCGGAAGACACGGATGACCCCGTTGATCCGTGATCTCCGCCGCAGCGGTTCTTCCAAGCGCGCGTTGCTCAAGTCTGCGCAAAGCTTCCGGCATTCCATTGCTTTCGTCGTGCTGCTGACTGCTGTTGGCGCGAGCGCGACCGTCCCTGCGCCATTGCAGTCACCCGATAATCCCCCTGCCCAGCCTGCTCCTGCCCCAGCGGCCCAGCAATCTGCGGCAGCTTCCTCGAATCCTTCTCCGGCCCCGTCAAACGGCTCAACGCCGCTCCAGAAAGCCGTTCAACAAAAGAAAGTCATCACCGAAGAAGACTTGGCCAAGCCGTCAAAACCAATTGACTTGAGCGATCTCGACGGCGAGGAAAACAATCTCGTCTGTGATTTCTCCTGCGAAGCGGAACTTCGGGCGCAAATGGGATTTGGTCCCGAGCGCGAAGCCGAGTTTCAGAATCAGTTGACGCTCGCGCGTCACGAGATTGGCGATGACAAGGTCTGGAATTCCTACTTGCAAGACGCTCTCCAGGCGGCAAGCGGCTATTGCGACATCCAGCGCCGAGTGGCAAAGATCGTCGGCAAAGGTGTGGTGCCGGAATACGTCCGAAATGACGTTCATTCACGTTTTGCCGAGCACGAGCGCAAGCTGATCTTGCAATATAGGAATTCCTCGGGCCTCATGACTCAGCGCTTGCAAGCCGTTCAGCGCTTTGCCCCCTTCCGCGCCACCATCATGCAGCACGAGGTGAATGAGGCCACCGCCAGAGTTTGCCCGGACTACCGTCTCCCATGATCACCTCAACAAACTCGAACGCCGTTCCCGTTCGTACGAGCCATCTCCTTCGGTCCTTCTTCCTGTTCGCAATTCTCTGCGCACCGCTTCGCGCCGCGGCCTGCCCTCCGCAATCAGCCGGTGCTCCGCCTGCCCAGCCGCCGCCGCAAGATCCCGCAAAAAAGGACCCCGCCACAACCACGCCAGTTGCAGCCGCCGCAAAAGCCAATTCCCCCAAGCCTCATCGCGTTTTCACCAATGACGATCTCTCCCCCAACTCGGGCGTCCCCATCGCTCCGGGAGCGAACCGCCGCCTCAAGCAACTCAATCGCTGCGGCCGCGCTTGCTTCATCGAGGTGGAAAAGCAAGCCCTCAGCTGGGGCTACACCACCGTCTTTCCCCGGTCCACCACGCGCGACATGGAAGACCGCCTCGCGAACGACATCGAAGACCTGCAAAACGATCCCAAGTGGCAGCGCCTTCTTCTCGAAATGATTTCCGCGCACATCGACTCTTGCTTGCTGAGGCAAAAGCCTGCGCCGACCGAAGACGCTCCGGACCAAACTCCCACTCGCGGCCAAATCCTCGATGAGCAAGAGCTCATGAAGAATTACCGGCCGCCTCCCGGGAGCAACTTCAACTCGGCCGGCTCCGCGCTTCTTGCTTACCGTTTCAGCAGCAAGCCCGACCCTCTGCGAGCTTCTCTGATGGTCCATCAATATATGGACGAGCTCCATCGCGACTGCCCGGCCGTGCTACCCAGCGCGGACCCTCCAGATGACAGTGAAGAACCATGATCTCCGTGCCCTCTCGGCACTCTCGCCAACAAAACTCGAAATGATGCGACCCATGAAATCCAGCAAAGTTCTCGCCCTCGTCGGCGCGCTGCTTGTAATTTGCCTAGCCGTCTTTTTCGCGCTCCGTCGCGGTCCCGATCGAAGTTCCTCCAGCGACGCCCCCGGCCCTCGCATCCTGTGGTCTTTCGCATCGGGATCAGACAAACTCTCTGGCATTGCTCTCGCTCCGAATGGCGCCGTCCACTTCGCCGCCGCCGACGGCATTTACGCGCTCTCCCCCCAAGGCAAGTTTCTCTGGAAGACCCCTCTGCCATCCGGTCCGGTTATCGCCGCCCCGGCGCTTTCGCCCGCTGGCACGCTCTACGCCGCGAGCCAATCCGGCAAGCTCTTTGCTCTCGACGCTTCCGGAAACCTCACCTGGCAATCCGACGCCACGCAGCACAAATTTTTCACTCCGCCGGCTCTTGGCAATGACGACGCTCTCTACGTCACCGACGACTACACCGATCTCTTCGCCTTCGCCCCGACCACTGGCCCCAGCCTCGCTTGGAAGCAAATGACCTACAGTCCTTCCGGCTCCCGGGACGACATCCTCCTCGGAACCAACTCCTCGCCTTATGACCCTGGACCGGGCGAGTGGCGCTCCTCTCCCGTCATCGGCGGCAATGACACCATCAATCTTGCCCACCAACAATGGCTGTACCGCCTCAATCTGCGCGGTGACGTTATGTGGTTCATTCAATTGCCTGTCGGCCATCTCGGTTTTCCCGCCATCGGCAGAGACGGCATCGTTTACATCTCCGGCCACAATCCTTCCTGGCTTTTCGCTATTGGTCCTGAAGGCCAGCAGCGCTGGGGGCTCCGCCTCTCCAACCGTTTGCAAGGCTCTCCGGTCGTCGACACCGCCGGTGTCATTTATTTTTGCGATTCCGATTTCGTCAAAGCCGTCCTGCCAGACGGCCACAGCGAGTGGAATGTTCAGGCCGAATGCAATTCCGGTTTAGCCCTCGCCGCCGATGGCACCATCTATCTCAGCCTGAATAGCCGCGAGCCGGGACGAGTCACTCGCGTTCCTTCTCTCGCCGCTTTCACCTCGGACGGCCATCTCAAATGGAAACTCGCCATCAACGGAATGGTCCGCGACGCTCCCGCCATCTCCACCGACGGCGCCATCTTCTTCACCACCGACAAAGGCTTCGCCTACGCCGTCTCCGACTCCGCCTCTCCTCCTATGGACTCCCCCTGGCCTCGCTTCCAGCACGACCCGCAAAATTCCGGCCATTCCCGCTTCTAGCGCTGGAACCCAGCTTCGCCGTCGTAGGGGCGGGCTTGGTTACCCTGAGGGACTCGAAGGGCCCCGCCCGTCTCAAGGCCTAGATCCTGTTAGGTAAAACTATTAAAATCAGTGTCTTAAGAGCCCCATCGACCGAATTTCCCCACTAGCTTAAGGCTCTGGCAAGGTGATTTCTCCGCCAGCATTCCCTAAACCCGCAAGTCCTAATTTGCGGCGGCGTCCTAGTACATCAGTACTTCTCAACATTGAATCGTTTTTGTATCCGGAGTTCTATTGTTCCCTAGACCTTACCCGGATACACTCTCTCTTCAATGAGGAGGACCGCTTTGACTGGTTCCGAACGCCGCACTACCCAGCGCTTTTCCATGCGGCTGCCGCTCACCGTTCGTTGGACCACGGGAGCCGCGGTCGGAGAAACCAGCACCGAGTCTCGGGATGTCAGCTCCCGCGGTGTTTATTTCTTCCTTTCCAAGGATGTCCGGGAAGGCTCGCCCGTCGAAATTCTTTTGACGCTTCCCAACGAGATCACTCTGGCCGGACCCGTACGTGTCCGCTGCCTCGGCCGCGTGCAGCGCACCGAGCCCCGTGAAGAGGGCGCCGTCGGCGTGGTTGCCGCCATTGAGCGCTACGAATTCCTTCGCGGCGACGAAGAAAAATAAGTTTTGGCTGCCGCGGCGAAGCGCAGTACGTATTTCGCGGCGACAAGAATAGAGAGCTTCAGGAAGGGAAGTCCCCCCGTTTCCTGGCTCACAGCCGCCCGATCTTTTGCGTCGGCAAAAAAATCCCCAGGCCGAACTTGCAGCGCTTTTGCGGCCTTGTGATAAGTAGGTTTTTCAACGAGTTCCTTGCTCGCTCACTGCGGAGGCGGGCAGGATAAGCCGGGGTGCCTTGGCCCCTCAGCGAAGCTACCCCGGCACTTTTTTTGCGCCAAATGGGACTCAGTCACAAGTCACCAGTGGCTTCAAACCTGCAACTTCTAACTTTGAACCTCTTGAAAGAGTCCGTACGTTCCCGGTTTCCGCGCAAGACCTACAAGTACCTGAGCCACCACCAGTCCGGGTGCTGCTGCTTCAAGTTCATGAACCACTTGCAGGGCCAATACAGCAGGATTACCACCAAAAGCCACATCGCGTAGATAAACGGCAAACCATGACCGTAACCGCGGGGGATGGGCATCAAAAGCGGGCCCCCATAGAGTAACCACGCCGCGCGTTGATGGAACTCCAGTGCGACATACACGGCTAAGGTGTGAAAGAAAAGCAGGTGAAGAACATAGTAAAAGAGAGGCACGCGGCCATACACCAAGAGAATGCGCGCCGGCCGCTGCGTGGGGTTGACGCGATCCAGCCACGCTAGCGCCAACAGCACCGGCCCCAGGGTCATTAATAGAAACTGCAATGATGCCGGATACTTGAGGGTATTGAAAAAAGACACAAGGGTGAGGCCAATAGTCGCTTGTGAACTCCACGGACCGCCCGAGTAGTGGCTGCCCGGAAACGCGCCCCCAAGATCCGCCGAGCTGTTGCCAAAATGATTCCAAGCACGCAGCACGAAGAACGCCACCGTAATGGACCAGCCTAAAAGGAGCGAGACGCTGCGACGGTCGGGCCGCAGCAATACCGCACCGAAGGCGTAACCTGCGGCCATCACTCCCACCCAGGGGATCACCGTAAAGAGCGTGAAAAAGTAATGGTGGAAACCGATGGGATAGGTGCCCGGATAATGAAGAATGGACCAAACCACTGCAAAGCGGCCAAACGAGGACGGAGCTACGCCATCCAGTAGATTGTGCGTAACCATGATGCCCACTCCCAGCGCCGCGATCCAGCGGAGCGGGAGGCGCACTATGGCGGCCATCAAGATCATCGAAAGGCCCAGAGCCCAAAGCACCCCACCGTGAACGAACGGGAAAAGCGAGACCCAAGCGAAGCCCACGATCGTGAACGACATAACGATCAGCCACAAGCCCCGCGTCCACAGGTACCTCGAAACTTGGGAGATCGTTTTCCCCCCGCGAGCGAAGGAAAGAAATGCTCCGGTACCCGCGAGAAAGAAAAAAGCCGGCGCGCAAAAGTGGGTAATCCAGCGCGTAAAAAACAGCGCCGGCGAGGACCCCGGCAAGTACTCAGGTACGGAATCGCCGGTGCGAAAGAAGAAATGCGCGTGGTCCAGCGCCATCAACACCATAACCGCGCCGCGAAGCAAATCAACTGAAACGTTCCGGGGCGTGGCCGCGCGGAAGCAGGCAGGAGGGTCTGCCGGCATCACCAAATCGGCTGGTCCGAGAGCGATGTCTGGCGTAACCAAGGGGAAGGACGTCACCTATTAATTTTCCCGTATAGGCCCCGGGGGAGGAAGCGGGACCTCCAGACCGGTTGGTTTAAGCGTAATCGCCGGCCGTCGGCCACTTCTCCCTTTCTCCGCGGAAAGTCGATTTTAAGTCCCGTGGAATCAATAGACCTCGGTGGTCGACTTTCAGACTCATACAACCACCCGAAGGGGTGGCCGCTGCTCATTTCTAGTTTCTAGTTTCCGATTTGTAGTTTGTCTTTACTCCTGTTCCTTCCTATTCTAATTTCTACATTCCAGTTTCATCTAGGCAGTTACCTGTGCGCCGCCCTGTACTTAAGGGCAGTCGATTTTCACAGCTCTGCTGAGAGAGGATAGGGGCAGCCCCAGCAGAAATATGTCCGGCGGCGGAGCAATGCAAACCGTGGCCGGGAAGAATTCGCTTCGAAGAAATTCGTGTGAATTGAAAAGTGCGTAGGCGCGATCCCGAGGGGCTGAAGTGAACAAGATTGTCCGAGTGAGGGCAGAAAGATCTGGGGGAAACGTTCGAATGGGCCTGGAAATAGACGCAATCAAAGAAATTGAAGAACTGAAGACCGAAATAGCAACAGAACCTTCCGCTCCAAGCGAACCTGCGAGCGGCGCGGATTCCATCGGTATCTCGCTCCTCGAACTCGCCGAGATTCTGGATCAACACAAAATGTGGGTGGAATCAGGCGGAGAAACCGGCGTAAAGGCCGACCTCTGTGGAGTCAATCTAGCCAAAGCAGACCTCACCGGCGTGAATTTGCAAGGCGCCATTTTGCATCGAACGAATCTTGCAGGTGCGGATTTATCGATGGCCAATTTGCGGGGGGCGAGCCTGGTGCGTTCGAATCTCCAGAATGCAAATTTGCTGGGAACGGAGCTGCGAGGCTCGAATTTGATGGGCGCCAACCTTTACGGCGCCGAAGGCTTATGGTTCGGCCGGCTGGGCGGAACGAATCTATTCGATGCGGTGCTGCCGGAATCGATTTCCGCGGTCGACAGTTCGAAAGCGATCGGCGACGCGACAAAGATCGCGCGCGGATTTTATTTCCTTACGGTGGGACTGAGCGTGGTCTGCTGCGCGCTGGTTGCTTTTACGACCGATGTGCGTCTGCTACTCAACACCTCCGCGATACCCTTCTTGAGATTGGGCAACGTGCTGCCCATGACCGGGCTTTATCTAGGCGGCCCGCTTGTGCTGCTGGTTCTTTCTCTGCGATTTCATTTTCTGCTGTTGAGGTTGTGGGGAAGCATGGCCGCGCTCCCCGCCGTTTTTCGGGATGGTCAGACGTTGGAAAAAGACGGCCCGTGGTATCTGATGGGGCTGGTACGCCGGCATTTCCGTTGGCAGAACGATACAAAATCGGCGATGACCGCGTTCGAAACGGTTCTTTCGACGGCGCTGGCTTACTGGATTGTGCCCGCGACGATGTTCTTTTTCTGGGTTCGCTATCTGCCGAAGCAGGATTTCCGCGGAACACTTCTGCACGTGCTGCTCATTACGCTTTCGGTGGCCACGGCGACAAGCGTTCCTTTTGTAGTCTCGCGAGTGCTGCGTCCGGGTGACATCCGGCTGCCCAAATCGAGAAACATCATTCGCATGATCTTGGGAACCACGCGCGCGGCGCTGGTGACTGGGTGCATCCTTTTTCTTTTCTCTCTCGGCGTGAACCGGGGATTGCCGTTCGACCACAGCACATCGGCGGGGGAATCTTCGGCGGGCGTGCGACGCTGGGCGTCGATGATTTTTCAATCCGTGGGTTACCGGCCGTACGCGGACGTGACGGAAGCGTCGCTCTCGACGCCCCCGCCGCAGGGTGAAGCGTGGACCGACGAAACCGTGCAGGAAATCGTGGGCGCGAAGCTGAATCACATGAATATGCGGTTCGCGCGTGGTTACAAAGTTTTTCTAATCAATGCAAAACTTTGGCGCGCCAATCTGGAGGGAGCGTATCTTTCCGAAGCCGACTTACGAGGAGCCAATTTGCGAGAAGCCTTGCTGCGTTCCGCGATTCTCGACCGAGCCCAGTTGGCGCACACGATTTTGGTTTCGGCCAACGCGACCGGCGCCAATTTTGCGGCCGCCGACATGAGGTTTGTGGACCTTTCCTACGGTACGTTTGAGAATGCCGTACTTTCGAACGCTAAAATTTCCGGAGCCTCGCTGTATGCAGTAAATTTGAGGAACGCCCAATTGCTTCGAACGGACCTTTCACGAACGGACATGCGCGACACAAAACTCGAGCACTCCGTGCTTTCCTTTGCAAATTTGGAGCAGACCGATTTGTCCTCGGGAAGACTTGAGGAAGCGAATCTTACCGGCGCAATTCTTAAAGGAACAATTCTTTTGGATGCGGACTTGAAGAAAGCGGATTTGCGGGGAGCTTCTTTCACGGGCGCGATTTTGAGAGGGGCGGAATTTGATGGAGCAAACCTAGCCGGAGCGGATTTGCGCGGAGCTTTGGGAATCACCTCGCAGCAAGTTTGCTCGGCGTCGCATGGACGCTTGGCGCAGATGGACCCCGATCTGGCGGCTGAAGTGCAGCTTCGCTGCGCGTCTTCCCAGTAGCGTGCGGATCCTCTCGGCCACGGACGCACTTACACACTCAGATGCAGGTGAGTCTACACGTGGGAGCTGTTATCCGGCATCAAGACGTCCGGCCAGTACGAAAAGCTGCACATGGTCCTCCGCTCCTTCCCCCATGAGCCTGTCACTGCGGCCGACCACGAAGCCGCCGCCAAAGCCGGCAACCACTGCCGCGCCCGCGGAGTCGCCGTTTCCGTCTCCGACATGCTGATTTGCGCCATCGCTATCGCTCGCGACTGGTCCATGTTCGCCGCCGACTCGTACTTCAGGTCCTACGCCAGAATCCTCCCACTCAAACTGCACACGCCCCGGAAGTAACAACCGTGAAAATTGAAACTAGAAAAAGGAAACTAGAAAGGGCAAGAGAAAGACCCAGGTACAAAAGCGTACCGGGACCCGGCCACCCGCCAATCATAGATTTCCTAAGCCCGGGCCAGTCGCCCGAAAGCTGCGGCACCCAGCACCGCAGCCTCATTCTTCGTGGCTGCCCTCAAGACCCTTGCCGACTCGAAATACGTGCCCGTCCGGGTGCCGCACATGCATCTCGCGGACGTTCCACGGCATATCAGTTGGTGGGAAAGTGATGTCCAGCCCGGCAGCCACGCACTGTCTGTGGACCTCGTCAACGTCGTCCACCCAGACGGACATCCAAGCACCTTTGTCGGCTGTTTCGTCCCCGCCTGGTCCAAACGTGGAGGTGTTCGTCCCTCTGCCACGGCTACCCTGGCCTCCCAGGCAAAGGAAGATCTCACATTCGCCTGAGCCGACCGCCCCGAAGGTCGGAGGTTTCCCCCAGTCCCAGCACTTCCTCCATCCCCACTTCTCGAACCATGTGAAGGCCGCGGCGATGTCGGACACGTTCAATATGGGGGTAATGGCTTTCGCGTTCATGTTGCGGAAGGGTAGCACGGCATGTGGAGAAATCAGAAATCGGGAAAGGGACACCGCCTAGGCCTTCGGTCAATAGCGACGCTCCGCATCGCGAAGCGCGTGATGAGGTGGATGAGGGCGTTGCGTAGCTCGATAGTAAGCACGAGGCGCTCGGCTTCGAGGATGTCGAGGCGGTCTTTCAGTTTTTGTGCGCCTGTGGGTGCGGGCGGGGCAGTCCTAACCAACCGCCGACGACGAGGCGGTGGCGTCCAGTGCCGTGGGCATGGCGCCTTTGATGACGAGCCAGAGCATGAAGACTACCTCGCCGAAGGTGGCGGGCTGAGCGTAGGTAAGCACCTGGTCGTAATATTGTGGCGACAGTACTCCCGTAAGGCTCAGGACCAAGTAGGCGAAGCCATCGATAGCCAGCCACACGCCCAAGAAGCGCGGCAAGAATCGCGAGCGGTACACCAGCAGTGCGAGGGTAACGAGGCACAGACCCCAAAATAGTTCAACGACAACAATTCCCTGAAAATGCAGATTGAGGAACAGCATGGCCAGAGCCTCGCGCTGAGGCTTTTCGAATATGGATTGAAAATCGGCGCCGCGCACAAGGGCCAGGGCAGCGATGGAGTTCAGCTCATTCAGAAACGCTATCGGGACCGAGGCTACTACCAATATCATCCAGAGCGAGGCCTGCCACCGGTTGACGCCCTGGAGCAGGTGGTACAAAGCCAGAGCCACGAAGATCCAGCCGGCCTGACAGATGAGTTGGCCGCCGATGCCGAGGCGAAAGAGCATCTCGGAGGCTGCGATGTTGTTGGCCGTGGCCGCTGCGTTTCCGTGGACGATGAGCTTGCTGGGAATATACACTATGGCGAAGAAGCCGGGTATGGACAGGAGGATGTATAGCAGGCCTGCGAATCTGCCGGGGTTCTTGATGAAACTCATGGTGTCCTCCCTGGTTGTGAGGGGCCCGGTTGTAAAGGGCCTAGGAGAGTCTAAAGGGGAGACGCCGAAGGCCGAGGAAATGTTTCGCCAAACGAGGAAAAGGCAGATTTGTTTTTTCCTAGGTGGCCTTTGGCGCTCGGGATTCTTTTTTTTCGCCATCTTTCCGGAGCTCTTGCCGGCGGGGCTAACTTCTGGCGCGCCTACGGCGCTTGAGGCTCGATGAATGCTTTCGCTAGGAGAATCCGGAAGCTAAAATGAATGCGTTCGCGAATGTGCCTAATGGTCTTTGGGAAGAGGCTGTCTTGGGAGGCAAACGATGCCTTTGGAAATAACGCAGCGGGAGATGAATGGAATCTATCTTCTGGGGCTCAAAGGGCGCCTAGTGCTCGGAGAAGAGAGCAGCGGGTTGCTTACGGTGATCGACAATCTGCTGGCATCCGGCGCCACACGGATTGTTGTTAATCTGGAGCAAGTGAATTATGTGGACAGCGCCGGCCTCGGCGCACTCATCGAAATGCAGCGGAAGACAAAAGCCAAAAGCGGAGGGCTGAAGCTTTGTCATCTCCGGCCGAATTTGAGGCAAGCGTTGGAAATGGCCAAGCTGCTGCCCATCTTCGAAACGTGTCCGAGTGAGGCTGCAGCGGTGGCAAGTTTCTCCAAGACGGCGGACGGGCAGGCGGTGATTCGCGCACCCCTTCCGCTCATCCCCTAAACAATCCTAAAGAACGGGTCTGAAGACCCGCCACTACAACGGCAGAGGCGAAGAAAGATTCCTCACATCCGCAGGCCGACCCCACGGGAAGAAATAAAGTCGGCCAGCTCCGTTCGGAATGACTAGCGGGTGGGTTGAGCCTCACCAGTCATGGCCTTGGCCAGAGCGAGTTTCTAATGCCAGCCGCCGACGGCAGTTGCGAAGGCGGCTGATGGTTCGGTCTGTTCAGCAGCGAACGCTTGTACCGGAGTGGCTGCCGGAGCAGCCGCGGCCGGATACGTTGCATAGAGAGCCATACCCGTCAAAACCGCTCCAGCGAAAAGATTGCCGATGGTCACGGGGAGCAAGTTCCAGAAAAGGGCTTGAGCTAGTGAAATGGGCGCTCCCAGCATCATGGCCGAGGGGATAAGGAACATGTTGACGACGGAATGTTCGTAGCCGAGCGCGAAGAAGGTCATGATCGGAAGCCACATGGCAGCGATTTTTCCAACAGTGGACCTTGAAACCAAGGCCAGAACAGCACCGATCGTCACCATCCAGTTGCAGAGGACGGCCTTTACCAACGCTGTCGCCCAACCGCTTGGGCCGAGAGCCAAGTAGGCTAACGTTTTCTTCTGCGCGGCTTGCTTGAGAAGATCGGCAATCGGGCCACCGTTGCCGGTGCGCCAGTTGGTGATGGCCAGATAAAAAAGCCCGGCGTACAGCACGCTGCCAATCAGGTTTCCGAGATACACCCAACCCCAATTGGCAAGCAGCCTTGTTATGCGAACCGATCCGGCCATTACACCGGCGGGAAGCAAAGCGAAGTTGCCGGTAACCAACTCCAGCCCCAGGAGAACCAGAATAACGAAGCCAACGGGGAAAAGAATCGCGCCGACGATGGGAGGAAGACCTTGCGACAAGACAACGAATACGAGCGACGTGGCATAGCCAAGAAATGCGCCTGCGAGCATTCCTCGAATCAACATGTCTCGGACCGGTAGATCGGATTTTCGTTTCGCCAATTGCACCACTTCTTGTACTAGCTCCTTTGGAGCCACGTAGTCGGTCATGCTTGTCTCTCCTAGGTACGACACTTTTTTTTCAAGCCGGCATGTCAGCCGACGTCAATGCCGGTTTGCGCCGCCACGAGGCTAATCCAGCGGTCGCGGCAGCCGTGAACAGGGGGTCGCTCAAAGCCGCGTGCCGGCTGGCTTCGACGCCGAAGCGATACGACTGAATGACATTTGCAACGACCTCCGGCAACGATTCATCGCACGGCACAGTTTCCAGAATTTCCTGGCCCGCAACCGCATGAGGGCCAGTCCGGCCGCCGGTGTAGATCGCGACGGCGTCGACAATCTTGCCGTCAATTCGCGTCTTAAAGCCACGAAGACCGATGTCAGCAGCTTGATGATTGCCGCAACCTGCGGGACAGCCGGACCAATGGATCGAAAGGGGATTCACGGCGCTCCCCATTTTGTTGTGGAGCGCCTCGGAAAGAGCGAGCGCACGGCTCTTCGTTTCAATGAGAGCGAGATTGCAATAATCCGTGCCGACGCAGGCGACCAATCCGCGCATAAAGGGAGAAGGGAGAGGAGAGAGTTGCTTGAGCAAAGGTTCTCCGAGGAGGCTGGCCACGCGCTCTTTGGGAACATTGGGAATAATGACGTTTTGTCCCGTCGTGAGACGAATCTCGCCGTTGCCATAGGCATCGGCCGAGCGCGCGAGTTCGTCGAGCTGATCGGGGTTGACCCTGCCGGTTGGGATGCAAAGGCCTACGGAACAAAGTGCGGCGCCTTTTTGTAAACTCACACCGAGATGATCGGCATGTGAGGAGCCCCGCATGTCTCTGCCCTGGAAGGCGAGTTCGTGACCGAAGCGTGCGACAAGTTCGGCGCGCAAGCGGCGCACGCCCCATTCCTCGATCAAAAAAGCAAAACGGCACTTAGAGCGGGCCTCGCGCGGGCCATGGTCACGATAAATTTTGATTAACTCGACTACCACTGCCGCGGCTTGGAAGATTTCGACAAAGACATTCAGTGGCGAAGCCACCGTGAAACCTCCGGAGCCCATCTTGCCGCCCACCAGAACGTTGAAGCCAACCCGGCCAGCCTTTTTAGCGGGAACGAGAGCGATATCCTGCGATTCGGCGTGCGTGCAGTTGTCTGTGCAACCCGTCACCACGATGTTGAACTTGCGCGGCAAATTGGTGAACTTGGGGTTGCCGTTACCACCAACGATGATGCGATCCAGTTCGTGGACGACCGGAGAGGCGTCAAATAATTCGTGGGGCGTTAGGCCGGCCAGGGCGCAGCCGTTGATGTTGCGAACATTATCGATGCCGGTTTGCAGAGTGCGCAGGTCCACGCTGCGCAGCTTCTCCCAGATTTCCGGCACCGTGTCGAGAGTGAAACCGCGCAACTCGATCTGCTGCCTGGTGGTTATGTCTAGAACACTATTGCCAAGGCGCCGCGAGAGCTCGGCGATGGTGCGCAACTGGTTGCTCCTCGCAAAGCCATTCGGCATGCGAATGCGCATCATGAATTTGCCGGGCGTAGGTTTGCGGAAGAATATGCCGACCCACTTCAACAATTCTTTTTCCGCGGGCGTGAGGGCCGGAGCGCCGCGCTCAATGATTTGAGGAAGGTGATCCAGGATACGTAGGCCGTCGCCGTCCATCGATGCTTTGTAACTTTCGACGACGTTCGTGCCAACGGGGATTTGCGCGGGTTCTTTGCGATGCGCGGCTGTCAATGGATAGCCACTCTTGATACCCATGAGGAAATGCTGTCATTTTCGGAATGAGGAATGCCAACTCAAAATTTGACTTGCTGCTATCCAAAATCTTGGGAGATGGCCCTTCGTTTTGAGGCAATCCCAGTCACGCGGGCGTGCAGAGTTGATGGATACGGATCTGGCAACGGAACTTTAAGGCTTTTTTGCTGGTCACGGATATCATTTCAGGGGCTTGCAGGTTTTTCCCTCGGCTGCCAAATTGGCTGAAAATCGAAAAACGAGTACCCGCCTACCAGATAAAATTGACAACCAGATAAAATTGACTTGACCTCACGCGAGGCCTTGGACTATACCATCGCCATATTTCTCGCCATCTGGTGGGAACGCGCCTGCTAGGGTGGGTTTCACTGCGAGTAGTAGAACTAGTGGTGTGTGGGGGTCGCGGTGAGTAGTAAAGCGAGTGCTTTGACGTTGCTCCCTCGCTGCTTTCCGTACTTCCGGTTTAGTGTGCCTCGCACTCCTCTCTCTCCTATTCCTCAAATTTCCAAAACGAAAAGGGGTGAATACGTGAAGAAGACCAGTGTGTTTTTCCTTTTTGCCGGTTTGTTTGTAACTCTTCTGCCCATCTCGCAGATCGCAAACGCGCAAACGGTGACGACGGGAACGGTAATCGGAACCGTTACCGATCCCAGCGGCGCCGCAGTCCTCGATGCAACGGTGGTCTTGCGCAATAAAGGCACCAACGGCCAGGCAATACAAAAGACCAATTCAGCTGGCCAATACACGTTTGTAAACGTCACGCCTGGCGAGTACCAAGTTACCGTTAAGAAGGATGGGTTCCGGACCTCTGATGTGGCCTCGCTCACGGTCGAAGTGTCAAAAAGCTACAACGTGGACGTAAGACTGGAACTCGGGTCGGCGTCAGAATCAGTGACGGTGACCACGGAAGCGCGCGTCGAGTTGCAAACTACTGATGCGCAACTCGGCGACGTCGTGGGTGGTACGACACTCGTGCGTTTGCCAACCCTGCAGCGCGATGCTTCTGAACTGTTAACCTTGCAACCGGGTACCACGCCGTATGACACACCTGCGAACGGCGGCTTTGGCAACCAAGGGGGGACAGTAGCGGGTGCTCGCAGCGACCAGAACACCATCGTGCTGGACGGAATCGACATCACCGACAATACCGTCGGGGGTGGAGCAAACGCGCAAAACTTTATTCCCACGGGAGTGGAAAGCCTGGAAGAGTTTAAGGTGGGCGTTACGAACTCCAATGCCACGTTCAGCCGAGCTACCGGCGGGCAGATCACTCTCATCAGCAAGGGCGGGACCAACCAGTTTCACGGAGATGGCTATTGGTTCCACCAGAGTGACGGCCTAAACGCCAACTCCTGGGATTTGAATCACACTTCGGACGGAAAGGGAGACTCGTTCACCAGGAAAACACCCTTCAAGGATAATCGCGAAGGCGTCAGCATCGGTGGGCCGGTCTTTAAGAACAAGACGTTCTTCTTCGGCAACTATGAAAAACGCCGTTTTCCGGCCGGACAGACGGTAACGCACATTGTGCCGACCGACAGCTTGCGCAGCGGTATTCTGGAATTCAAGGACGCCACTGGAGTTCTACGCCAATATAACTTGGCCACGGCCATGAATTGCGGCCCCAATGGAAATCTGGCATGCGATCCGCGAGGAATCGGGATCAGCCCAACGCTCCAAGCTCTATACAAACTGAATCCTGAAGGCAACGACCCGACGGTCACAGGGGCAGATGGAAACAATACAGACGGATTGCGAACGTCGGTTACCACGCCGATCAAGCAGGATTACGTCACGTTCCGGCTGGACCATAACTTTACGGATAAGATGCACTTTTTTGGGCGATACATTTATTCCCGGAACTTGCAAGTCACTTCGAACCAGATCTCAGCGCTTGCTGGCAAGCCCACCCTTGCCGACAGCGGAAACGATACGCGCGGCGACGGAATTATTGGAGCTCTCGATTACGCGTTCAACTCGACGACCAGCAATGTGATCCACTACGGGTGGGTTCGCAGCCGAATATTTCTGCCGGGTCTTTCGCCGAGCGCGTCCGCAGCCTCACTCGCACTCCCAGGCACAGACTCCTCGGCGGGACCTATCGCGCTAGCCCCGGGCCTTGGCACGGTGGGATTGCTCGACGTGCCGATCGACGTGGATACGCAGCGTGCACGCACGCAGGGCAACTTCCAGCGCACCAAGCAATTGCTTGACGATGTTTCGAAGATCAAGGGAAAGCACAACATAGTGAGTGGGGGAAGCATTCGCTGGCTTCCGATCAAGGCGCAGCGCAATGACAAGGTGGTTGGCTCGCTGGCGTCACTGGTAGCTCTCATGGACGCCGACGGCAATGGTGGTGCTTCCACGATCCCAGCTATCAATCGCCCTCCGAACTGCAGCGCTACCGTCACGACATTTTGTTTGCAAAGCTCGACGGACGCGACGAAGTGGGATCGCCTCTATGCGGCCACGCTTGGCATCGTGGACAACGTAAACGTTCTAGCGGTCCGCGATGGCAATCTCAATCCGCAGCCGTTTGGCACACCTCTCATCGCCAACGCCAACATGCAAGCCTACGATATGTATGTCCAGGATACCTGGAGGTTCAAGTCCACGCTCACGCTTACCTACGGTTTGTCTTATGGCTGGCAGACACCTCCGCATGAGGCGCATAACGAACAAACCTTCATCGTGAACGCCGCGAATAATCAAATTTTGACGGGGCAGGGCTACATCAACTCCAAGCTTCAGGCTGCGTTAGCAGGGCAGGCGTTTAACCCTACCATCGGCTATCTGCCGATTGCCAAATCGGGCCGCAGCAATATTTACAATCCGGATTATGGTGATGTCGGTCCGCGGGCATCACTGGCCTGGAGTCCTTCCTACTCGGATGGATTTCTCGGCCACCTGATGGGCAGGGGAAAGACGGTGGTTCGCACCGGATTCGGCATCTACTATGACCGAATCAACAACGTGCAAAGCGTTGAAATTCCACAGCTCGGGGTTGGTTTCGCACAGACTCTGGTTTTGAAGTCGCCTCTTTGTTCCGTTAACGGGACATCTGCGGGTGCGAATTGCAATGCCGCCGCCGGCGGGAGCAATATCGGGGCGTCCGGGTTTCGCGTCGGAGTGGACGGAACGATCCCAGTGCCTACGTTTCCCACGGTTTCTTCTCCTATCGTTCCGGCAAACCCATTTGGAGAAGTTCTCTCCTTCTCGCTCGATCCATCCTTCAAGGTTGGCCGGAGCTACAGCATCGACTTCACCGTCCAACGCGAGTTGCCCGGCAACATGTTGATGGAACTCGGTTACATCGGGCGGCTGGGGCGCGATCTGCCGAACAGTTTCGATTTCGATTCTGCTCCTTACATGTTGAAGGATGCCGCTTCCGGACAGACGTTTGCACAAGCATTCAATGCGATTACGGCGGAGCTTGATGCCAAGCAAGCCGTAACTCCGCAGCCCTGGTTTGAAAATCAATTGCCGGGATTTAACGCCCTTTCCGTGGCAAATGGCGGCTGTGGAGGCGGCGCTGCGAGCACGACGGCGTGCTTGGTTAGTGAAAACCAATCGCTATTTTCGAGCCGCTTTGTCACCTCCTTGTTCCAAAATATGGGGTTTGACCGGGCCGCGCTCGGGTTGCTCCCTTACAATAATCTTCAAGTCGTGCTGGCGCTGTTTGTGCGCACGCACAATGACGTCTCGAATTACCATGCGGCCACCTTCACACTCCGCAAGCGGCCCTCGCATGGACTTCAGTTTGACCTGAACTACACGTTCTCAAGGTCTCTCGACCAATTGGGAGGCGTGCAGAACAACGCCGGAACCTACGCCACCAGTTTCAATCCCAACCTTCAATACGGACCGTCCTTGTTCGATCGGACCCACGTGTTTAATGCCATTTTCAATTACGACCTGCCGGCGGGCAAAAGTCACAAGTTCAAGCTCAGCAACGGCGTTCTTGATAAAGTCATCAGCGGATGGTATGTCACCGGCGTCTTCCGGGCGAACAGCGGGTTGCCACTCCCCGTGGTCGGCGGAGACTTTGGAGGCGGCCCGTTCGCCAACAGCGTTAACATGATTCCAACAGTGGCACCGAGCAGCTTGGGTGGAGGCGCGCACTTTGGCGTGACCGGAACGAACTTCGGCTCTTCTGGAAAGACCAACCTCTTCTCGAATCCAGATGCTGCTGCGGCTGACTTTCGCTATCCTCTCATCGGTGTGGATGGACGGGACGGGTCAGGGCATCCCCTTCGTGGGATGGGATTGTGGAACCTGGATTCGCGTCTGGGAAAAACCACATCGTTTCATGAGCGATACAAAGTGGAAATCTCGGCAGATTTCTTCAACCTTTTCAATCACGTAAACTTTTTCGATCCATCTCTTAACATCAATAGTCCGGCCACTTTCGGGGTGATTAGTTCGGAACTGATACCGGCCAATCGCACGCAAGGGAGCCGCTGGATCGAGCTGGGTTTGCGCGTTTCATTTTGAAGACCGAGCTCAGACAAAAACCAGGAAGCGGGCTCCGAACCCGCTTCCTGGTTTTTCTTTCCTCGCGTGAGTTTCTTTTGCCCTAGCGCTCGTCGCCGAAGCGCTTGATGTCTTCGGGGCCTTCCTTGAGGGGGCCTGCGGCGCGGCCCTGGACTAGCTCGCGGATTTGTTCGACGATGTCGGGATTGGCGAGCGTGGTGATGTCGCCGGTATCCATGTGGTTGGAAATGGCGGCAAGGACGCGGCGCATAATTTTGCCGGAGCGCGTCTTGGGCATGTCTGGGACGACGTGAATGGATTTCGGCCGGGCGATTTTGCCGATCATGGTTTCGATTACGGATTTGACTTTGTCCTGGATAGCTTTGGTCGTCGGGACGCCAGGCTTCAAGGAGATGTACACGACGGGCACGCGGCCTTTGACTTCGTCGACCTCGGGAACGACCGCGGCTTCCGCGATTTCTCCGATGGTAAGGCAAGCGGATTCGACTTCCTTGGTGCCGAGGCGGTGGCCGGCGACGTTGATGACGTCATCGACGCGACCGAGGATGCGAAAATATCCATCCGGGGAGAGCACGGCGCCGTCGGCGGCGTAGTATGGCCAATCGTGCCAGTCCTTGCTGTTCGGATTCTTGTTGTATTTCTTGTAGTACTGATTGACGAATCGTTGCGGGTCGCCCCAAATCGTTTGCATGATGCCCGGCCAGGGATTGCGAATGCAGATGTTGCCGGCGTTCCCCGAGCCGGCTTTTACTTCATTGCCATCCTCGTCCCAGATGACCGGATAAATGCCAAGGACCGCGGGACCAGCACTGCCAGGCTTCATGGGATCGAGAGCGGGCTTGGTGCTGCAAAGGAAACCGCCGGTTTCCGTTTGCCACCAGGTATCGACGATGACGGCCTCGCCTTTGCCGACATTGTTGTAGTACCACTTCCAGACCTCCGGCTCAATGGGTTCGCCGACCGTGGTCATGTGCTTGAAATGGTAGTTGTAAATTTTCGGCTCGTGGAAGCCAGCCTTGCGCAACATGCGGATGGCGGTGGGGGAAGTGTGGAAGATGTTGACGTCCAGGCGTTCGGCGATGCGCCAGGGGCGGCCAGCGTCCGGGAATTGCGGGACGCCTTCGTAGAGAACGCTGGTTGCCGCAAGCGCCAGCGGGCCGTAAACGATGTAGGAGTGCCCGGTAATCCAGCCGATGTCGGCCATGCACCAGTAGACGTCTTCGAGATGCATATCCTGGTAATACTTGGAGGTTCCGGCGACATAGGCGAGATAGCCGCCGGTGCGGTGCTGGCAGCCCTTGGGTTTGCCGGTCGTCCCGCTGGTGTACATCAGGAAGAGCGGCGCTTCAGCGTCCATGGAAGCGGGGTCTACGATCTGGCCGCGATACTCTTTTAAGACCTCGTCGACAAAGTAGTCGCGGCCCATGATCATGGGCGAATCGGAAGTGTACTTTCCGGGATAGCGTCTCCAAACCAGGACTTTGTCGATTCCCTGGCCTTCTTTTTGCGCGGTTTCGACGGCGATATCAGCACTGGCTTTGTGATCGACCCATCGGCCATTGCGGTTGTACCCATCGGCGTAAATAAGGATGCGGCTTCCGGAATCGGCGGCGCGGAGTCCGCAGGCTTCGCCGCTAAACCCGCCGAAGACCACGGAATGGACGACGCCAAGGCGCGCGCAGGCCAGCATGGTGATCGGCAACTCTGGAATCATGGGCATGTGGATGGTGACGCGGTCGCCGGCTCGGAGTCCGGCAAAATCCTGAAGCATCGCGGCAACTTCGTTTACGCGCCGGTAGAGCTCCTGGTAGGTGATCACCGCGGGGGACTCCGTTTCCGGCTCCGGAACGAAGATTAACGCCGCTTTGTTCTTGTGCTGCGTGAGGTGGCGGTCCACGCAGTTGTAACAGGCGTTGAGCTTGCCGCCCACGAACCATTTCCAAAAAGGAGGATTGCTGGTGTCCAGCGTCTTGCGCCAGGGCCGGTCCCAATGGAGGAGGGAGGCGTAATGGTCGAAGCATTCCGGAAAGTTTTTTTCGCTGAATTTCTTGACGAAGGCGGGATCAGAAAGATTCGCTTGGGCGATGAATTCCTTCGAGGGGCGGTAGAACTCTTCTTCCTTCCAGTGGACGGCAATCTGCGATTCGGTGAGCTCTTGCTTGACTGGCGCTGGCTTGGCTTTCGCTGGCGGTCTGGCTTTAGCTTGCAGTTTGATTTTTACTGGTTCGCGGGCTTTGGCCACGGCGGCAACTCCCCTTCGAAGAATAAAATCGATTGTCGCGCAACAATGAGGAACAGCATGCGTCAGGCAAGCTCATCGTTTATTCAGAATAAGCTTTCCCGCCAAAAATGATGCTCCCGCCCGGGTGCGGGAGTCAATCCGCGGAGCCCCGCTACTTCATGCCGCCGACTTCGTCCCAGATTTTGTGGCCGTGAGTTTCCTTGAGAAACAAGCTACCCACGATAAACGTCATACTTGCCACGATCATTGGATAGTACAAGCCGGCCAGAATATTACCGGTAGCCGCGCACGACGACAATCCAATCAACGGCAGCAGGCCTCCGAAAACGCCGTTCCCGATGTGATAGGGCAGTGACAGCGACGTATATCTAATCTTTGCCGGGAAAGCCTCGACAAGATACGCTGCGATGGGGCCATAGACCATGCAAACGTAGACCACTTGGATGAGAACCAAAAGCACCAGCATGGGGACGTTGGGATTTGCCGCCTCCTTGGCGGGAACCAGCGCGCCATTGGCGTCGGTGGTTCGTGGAGTAAGGCTGATGGCGCCGGTGATCTTGTTCTTTGCCGATACCACGTCGACGACGTTGTTGCCCGCGTAGTGTTCCATGCTTTTATAGATTGGGATATACGTGAGCACGGCAATAAGACAGCCCGCCATCATGATTCTCTTTCTTCCGATTCTATCCGAGAGGGCGCCGAAGACCGTGAAAAGAGGCATGCCGATCAGCAGCGCGATGGCGATGATGTAATTGGCGGTACGCGCATTCACCTTGAGAATGGTTTGCATGTAGAACAATGCGTAGAACTGGCCGCAGTACCATACGACACCCTGGCCCGCGGTGGCTCCAAACAAGGAAATCAAAACGCGCTTCAGGTTGTCCCATTTTCCAAAAGCGTCTTTCAGGGGCTGCAAGGAAGTCGTGCCCGCGCTCTTGATCGAACTGAAAATGGGAGACTCCTTCATCTTCAAGCGAATATAGAGGGAGATGGTGACCAAAATGATCGAGATCAGAAAGGGAACCCGCCAGCCCCAATCCGAGAAGGCCTCCTTGCTCATTGATGACTGCGTGGCGAGAATGACGATCAGCGAGACGAACAGACCTAGCGTGGCGGTGATCTGAATAAAGCTGGTGTAGAAACCGCGTTTGCCGTCGGGAACATGCTCGGCGACGTAAACTGCCGCGCCGCCGTATTCGCCACCGAGTGCCAACCCCTGCAGCACGCGAATCAAAATTAGAATGATGGGTGCGAACCAACCCGCCGTTTTGTAGGTGGGCATAAGTCCGATGACGAAGGTCGCGCCTCCCATGATCGTAAGCGTGACCAGGAAGGCGTATTTGCGGCCTACAATGTCACCGATGCGGCCAAAAAAGAGGGCGCCGAACGGTCGCACCACGAAACCAACAGCAAAAGTGGCCAGATAAGCGATGTAGGCAAACGTATCGTTTCCCGGCGGATAGAATTTCAGGGAGAGCACGGCAGCAAGGCTTCCAAAAATATAGAAGTCGTACCACTCGATCATCGTGCCGACAGCTGAGGCAAGAATCACTCTCCAAATGCTATATTCGGCGGTACCGCCCATCGGGATTGCGTCTGCACGGCTGGCCATGCTTCCTCCTCCTGAAGTCCGACCTTCTTGCGACAGGGTCACGCTGGCCGATCGCTCTCGCGAGCGAGGTCGCGCGGCACACCTCACCTGACGTGTTCCCTTCCTTTGAATCCTCCCGGTGGCACGCTTTTGGGGTGCGAGCCAGGTCTTCAGTGGCGGAAGGGGCCCAGGAACGCCCCGTTCATATACGGGTCGGCATTCGTTGTCAAGAAATGACTCAACGGCTTTAACGGCAACTAACATCGGTCGGGGGCACGGCAACGGCGGTTCGCTCTCCTTTGCACCCGAACAAGAGGCGGCTATCGCTTTGGAGGACGAACGCCATTCGTGATAAAACTTCCGTTTGCATCTGAACACCGCCATCTTCCTCTTTTTCGCGAGCGCCATTGGCGGCGGGATCAACGCGGTCGCCGGCGGCGGCAGCTTCGTCGCTTTTCCCGCGCTCTTGTTTACCGGCGTTCCGGCGATCCCCGCCAATGCCACAAATACTCTGGCACTGTGGGTGGGTACTACGGCCAGCGGCGGCGCTTATCCCCAGAAATTAAATATCTCTCGCCGCGTGATGATTCCACTTGTGCTGACCAGCATTCTCGGCGGCCTGGCTGGCGCCTTTCTCTTGATCAAGACTTCCGCACAGACCTTTCTCCACGTTCTGCCCTGGCTTTTGCTCGGCGCCACTTTGCTTTTCGCTTTTGGCAAGCATTTGACTGGGCGCATTTCCGCCGGCATCTCGCATGATGCCAGCAACGCTTCCGTCGCCGGGGCCTCACTGTTCGAGTTGCTCGTCGCCGTTTACGGCGGCTATTTCGGCGGCGGCATCGGCATCATGAACCTGGCCATGCTCGCCGCGCTGGGCATGACCGACATTCACGCCATGAACAAGCTCAAAGTGATCCTCGGCGGTATCATCAACGGCGTCGCCACCGCGACTTTCATCGCGACCGGCGCCATCGTCTGGCCGCAAGCCACGGTCATGATCGCGGGCTCCTTGATTGGCGGGTATTCCACCGCGCACTTTGCGCAAAAGCTGCCGCAGGCCTGGGTAAAGTCTTTCGTCATTCTGGTGGGCGCGGCCATGACCATCTGTTTTTTCATTCGCGGCTATCGATAAACGATTCGCCTACAACGTTGCCGCGTGTTTCGTCCGATTTTTCTTTTCCCATCGACAGCTTTTGATATAGTCCGCGCTATATGTCCACCCGCGGCGCCTGCCCCCCAGCACCATCATCCACCTCGACGACACCGCTCACGCGAAACCAAATCCGCGGTTTCTGGGCCTCCTGGGGCGGCTGGACTCTCGACGGCATGGATTCCTTCATTTACGCGCTTGTCTTGGTGCCTTCCTTGCGGGAATTGCTCCCGCGTTCCGGTATCGCGGCGACGAAAGGCCACGTCGGCTACTATGGCGGATTACTTTTCGCCCTCTTTCTCTGCGGATGGGGACTAGCGTTTCTTTGGGGGCCTGTCGGTGACAAATTCGGGCGCGTTCGAACGCTGATGCTCACCATCGTCTGGTATTCCGTCTTCACTTTTCTCAGTGCGCTGGTAACAAGTGTCTGGCAGCTGGCGGTCCTGCGCTTGCTCGCCGGAATCGGCATCGGTGGCGAATGGGCGATGGGCGGCACCTTGGTCGCCGAAGAATGGCCGGAGAACAAGCGCCGCGTTGGCGCGGGTTACATGCACACCGGTTATTACGTTGGGATTTCTCTGGCGGCGCTGCTCAACTTCGCGATTGGAAGTAAATACGGGTGGCGCTATATGTTTGCCATCGGCGGACTCCCGGCGCTTCTGCTGGCCTGGGTGCGTCATGGTGTCGCCGAGCCCGCTTGCTGGAAGCAAAAAGAAAGTCTCGTCCGAACGTGGCAGATCTGGCGGCCGTTCGCGGCACTTTTTTCCAGTGCCATGCGTCGCCGGACAATCCTGAATTCTTTGTTCATGCTGGCTTCGATTTGCGGCCTCTGGGCTGGAACGGTGTACGTTCCCGCTGCGGTGACAGAGCTTGCGGAAGCGGCGGGCATCACCGGCCCATTGGCGGCGCAGCTCGCTTCGCGCGCCACCATGCTCGTTTCGTTTGCCACAATTCTTGGCTGCTTGGCCATGCCCTGGCTCGCGGAAAAACTCGGGCGCCGCGGTGCCTTGGGCTTCTTCTTCACGTTGATGCTGGCCTTCATCGCGCTCACATTTGGAATTGTTTTCAATCTCGGGAGCGCAGCGCTTCCGTGGTTTTTCGTTTGTCTTTTCTTTCTTGGTTTCGGCGGGGCCAATTTTGCGGTTTACACGCTATGGCTCCCGGAGCAATATCCCACGGAATGCCGCGCCAGCGCTTTTGCCTTCGCAACTTCGTTTGCACGCTTTTGTGGCGCGGGAATTACATTTCTCGTTGGCGCCGGAGTGCAGCACTACGGATCGCTGGGAACACCCGTCGCGCTGACTTCCATCGCTTTTGCGATCGGTCTGCTCTTGATTCCGTTGGGCACCGAGACGCGCGGGCAGATTCTGCCGGCCTAGAAATACCGGAAAGGTGAAGAAATTATGGCCGAAGTGGAGACCAAAGTTTTTACCATCGAAGCGTTGCGCGACTTCAGCACTCGAGTGTTTCTCCATTTTGGCGTTCCCAGATTGGACGCGGCCCAGGCCGCCGATGTCCTCGCTTCCGCCGACCTGCGCGGCATCGATTCCCACGGCGTCGCGCGCCTTCACAGCTACTTCGACATGCTCACGCTCGGCCGCATCAATCCCTCGCCTGAAATCAAAGTGCTGCGTTCCACGCCCAGCACCGCCACCATCGATGGCGACAACGGCCTCGGCCTGGTCGTCGGCCCGCACGCCAATCGTTTCGCCATGGACATGGCCGAGCGCTTCGGCTCCGGCTGGGTCAGCGTGCAGAACACCAATCATTACGGTATTGCCGGTTACTACGTCCTGAAAGCGCTGGAGCGCAACTTGATTGGCTGGGCCATGACCAATTCCACCAAGCTAGTCGCACCCTTATGGGGCGCGGAACGCATGCTCGGCACCAATCCCATCGCGATTGGTTTCCCAGGCAAGGAAGAGCCGCCCATCGTCATCGACATGGCCACTAGCGCCACCGCCTACGGAAAAATTGAAATCGCGCGCCGGCGCGGTGAATCCATTCCCGAAGGCTGGGCCGTCAACAGCGAAGGCCGCAATACCACCGATCCGAATGAAATGATCAACGGCGGCGCGCTCTTGCCTCTCGGTTCCGATCGCGACCGCGGCGGACACAAAGGCTACGGCTTGGCCATTATGGTGGACGTCCTGTGCGGGGCTCTCAGTGGCGCCAATTGGGGACCGTTCACTCCACCGTTCGCTCTTCGTCAGGAAATTCCCGCTCGCAGCGTCGGCAATGGCATCGGCCATTTCTTTGGCGCTATGCAAATCGACGGCTTCATCGACCGCGATTCCTTTAAGAGCCAGATCGACGATTACATCCGCACCTTTCGCGCTACCAAACCGGCTCCCGGCACCAACGGGCCCCTTCTGCCAGGCGCCCCCGAGCGCGAGGCAGAAATTGTGCGCCGCAAAAATGGCATCCCCTTAATTATGCCCGTCGTCGAAGAGTTGCGCGACATCGCCCAAAAAACCGGCATCCCTTTCGAGTAACGATTGGCGCAAGAGATTACCGTCGGAATGTTTCGGCCGACTCCCCGCGGATCGCCGCATCCAATATCTGAATCGTGTGCACCACCGGAGTCTTCTGTCCATGTCGCGCGAGCGCGGATTGCATTTGCAGAATGCATCCAGGATTTCCCGTCGCCACTACATCGGCCTTCATTAGCTGAATCAGCGCTACCTTGCGGTCGCCCAATTCATTGGCGGCGCCCGGCTGAACAAGGTTAAATATCCCGGCGGACCCGCAGCAAATAGCGGCTTCTGGAATTTCCGCAAGCTCCAACTCTGGAATGCTCGCAAGCAGCGCGCGCGGCTGCAAACGAACGCCTTGCGCATGTTGCAAGTGACACGAATCATGAAACGCCACCCGCAATTTGAGCTGCTGGCGTTTCGCTCGGGGCTCGAGTTCAGCCAATACTTCGCTAATATCTTTGCACTTCGCCGCAAACGCTTTACCTCGTTCCGCGTAATCCGGTTCATCTCGGAGCAAGTGGCCATACTCCTTCACGTTGGACCCGCAACCCGCCGCATTGGTGACAATCGTCTCGACGTTCGCGCCTTCAAACGCGTCGATCGTCCTTTTCGCCAGCGCCACCGCCGCGGATTCCTCTCCCGCATGCACCAGCAGCGCACCGCAACAAGGTTGCTCCCCCGGCGCAACAACTTCGCAGCCTTCGGCGGCCAGCACCCGCGCCGTGGCCGCGTTTACCTGCGAGAAAAATTCGCGCTGCACGCAACCTAGCAGCAAACCAACCCGCCGCCGCTTCATACCTACGGCAGGCGTGACTTCCGCAACCGCTTCCTGCCGCCCTAGCTTCGGAAGAAGCGCTTCCATCGCTTGAATCTTCTTTGGCAGCAATTTCAGCAAACCCAATCCGCGCACCACCGCCTGCAATCCCGTCTTCTGATAAACGAGCATCGGCAATCGCATGCGCCGCAAGCGCTCCGGCTGCGTAAAATTCTCGAACATAAATCGCCGGTGGAGTTTTTCTCCACGCGGGCGTTCCGTTTTTCGTGCAATCTGCGCGCGCGTCGCCTCGATCAGTTTTCCGTAATCCACGCCGGAAGGACACGCCGTCATGCAAGCCATGCAGCCGAGGCAGCTGTCAAAGTGGCTCACCCAATTCGCATTCATTTCCGCAGCGCCTTCGCTCGCCAGTTTCATCAGGTAAATCCGCCCGCGCGGCGAATCCATCTCCTGTCCCCACAAAACGTAGGTGGGGCAAACGGGCAAACAAAATCCGCAGTGCACGCATTTTTCGATGATCGCGTTTGAAGGTGGGTGCTGCGCGTCGAAAGCGCTCAAGCATTCCGGTTTCGCGATCCGATCTTCCATCAGATGCCACCCACAAATCGCCCCGGATTCAGCGTGCCCTTTCTGTCGAGTTGTTTTTTGACTGCCTTCATCACCTTGAGCGCGTCTCCCGCGTTTCCCCAAGCGTCAAAATCCGTCATTTTCTCCGGTCGCTCGAGCGCAACGAGCGATCCGCCATGAGTTTCCAATTCTGCGCGTAGCAGTTCGAGTGCGTCCTTCAAGGCGGCCGGCTTGCCCTCCAGCCCAACCCATCCGAGCCCCGTTGCGTACACCAAGGCGCGCCAGCGCAATTGATGCACTTGCGCCGCTCGCTCAACTCTATCGATCGTGCGCGCCAAATGGTCCGGCAAAAGACTGATCTTTGCCACCGCCGTTGTACCCGCATTAGAAAAACTCCACAGCTCCTCGCGTGCCGTCCAGTTTGAAGTCCCGGCCTGCGATACCTTCCTAGTCGCCGCCAGTTTTCTCAGTTGCGCTTCTTCGGCCGTCAAGCCCGCCTCCGTGCCTTCAAATAAAATGTCGGAAACCGGCGCCGCCTCACCCCCAAAATGGGATTGCAGAAATGTGTGCGCGAGTTTCGAATCCTGAACCGCGAGCACGAATCGCTGCATGTCTTCGGCGTTCCCGGCAGAAATGGAAAACGAGCGGCTGTTCCGAGGAAGCGGATGAAGGCGAAAGACAGCGCGCGTGATTACGCCCAAAGTGCCTAGCGCCCCGGTGACAAGTTTTGGCAAATCATAACCGGCCACGTTCTTCACGACTTTGCCGCCGCTGCTCGCCTGCGTTCCATCCGGCAGCGCAATCGTGGCGCCAATAATCAAGTCGCGCAGGCCGCCGCAACGCAAGCGCAGCGCGCCACTGTCGTTGGTGGAGAGCACGCCGCCGACGGTGGCTCTTTTCGGCCACAGCGGATCAAGCGCCAGCCGCTGCCCATGTTCCGAAAGCGTCTCCTGCAATCTTTGAATCGTGCAGCCCGCCTCGACCGTTACGGTGAGATCCGCCCAGGCATGCTCGATAATTTGCGTCAGCTGCGCCGTTGACAAAACTAAGTCCGCGCGTGTTGGCGGATTGCCCCACGCCAGCTTCGTGCCGCCGCCCCGCGGAATGACCGCCAGTCCGGCTTCATTTGCAAGCCGCAAAACCTCGGCAAGCTCGCTCTCGGTTCCCGGCTCAATCACTAGCTTCGGCTGCACACCGGCGACGGCATCCGCGGCCGTGGCCACCCGCACATTCTCATTTCCGACAAGCGCGATGATTTTGTAACGCAGCGATGAATGCAAGCCGCTCGCTCCGGATTTGGTTGCGGCGTCCATAGCCCGTTGTTAGTAGCGCTCCGCGATCCCCGCCGATTCCGCCGGGTGCGCCAGGTATTCGCCCGGCTGCTCGCCGCACAGCCGCGGAGTTGGAAAGACTTTCGTGGGATTCGAAAGCTGCAGCGGATCGAACGCGCACCGCACTCGCTGCATCGTCTCCAAATCCGGCTCCGCGAACATTTTGGACATGGCCTTTTTCTTGTCTTCTCCGACGCCATGCTCCCCGGTGATTGAGCCGCCCGCCTCGATGCACAATTCAAGAATTTTTGAGGACAGCACTTCGGCAGCCTCTTCCTGCCCCGCGATGCGGCGGTCATACAAAACGAGCGGGTGCAAATTGCCGTCGCCCGCGTGAAACACATTGGCGACGCGCACGCCCGCTTCCTGGCTGAGTCGCTCGATCTCGCTCATCACTCGCGGAAGCGCGGTACGCGGAATCACGCCGTCTTGCACAATATAATTCGGCGAGATCCGCCCCATCGCCGCAAACGCCGCTTTGCGCCCCTTCCATACCAACGCGCGTTCGGCATCCGACTGCGCTAATCGAATTTCCGACGCGCCATTCGCACGGCAAATCTCGTTCACGTCGGTCATCAAGGCTTCCACTTCCGCCACAGGCCCATCGAGTTCCACTAGCAGCAAGCCGCCGCAGTTCGGATAGTTTGCATGGACCGCCGCTTCCGCCGCTTGAATCGCCAGGTTATCCATCATTTCAATCGCGGCAGGAAGCATGCCGGCCGCGATAATATCGCTCACCGCCGCTCCTGCTTCATTCGTGGAAGGAAAAGCCGCCAGCAAGGTTCGAACGCACTCCGGCCGCTTCACGATGCGCAAAATAATCTTAGTAGCGACGCCGAGCGTTCCCTCGGAACCCACGAAAACTCCGGCAAGGTCATAGCCGGGCGCGTCGAGCGTTTTTCCGCCGAAATGCACTAGTGAGCCATCGGCGAGTACCACTTCCAGACCCAGCACGTGTGTCGTCGTGAATCCGTACTTCAGGCAATGCGCCCCGCCCGAATTTTCCGCTACGTTGCCGCCGATGCTGCAAATCGATTGAGAAGAAGGATCGGGCGCGTAAAAATAATCCTGGGGCGAGACTCGTCCTGTGACGTCGAGATTAATGACCCCCGGTTCCGCCACCACGCGGGCATTTGAAAAATCCACTTCGAGAATACGATTCATCCGCGCCAAGCCGATCACAATTCCATTCGTTACTGGCAGCGCCCCGCCGCTCAATCCTGTCCCTGAGCCTCGCGCCACGAACGGCATTCGTTCCCGGTGACAAATTCGAATGATCGCTTGCACTTGTTCCGTGGAATTGGGAAGCACCACCGCGCGCGGCATTACGCGAAAATTGGTCAGCCCGTCGCACTCGTAAGTATGCAGTTCTTCGAGCGAAGAAATCAGGCCGCGCTCGCCGACAATCGCCAGAAACTCATCAAGAATGCGCGCTTCCATAGAGTCCATTCACCGCCATGCCAGAACCAGCTTGCTCCATCAGTGAATGAAGTTCAACCCATTCGGGATGAATTGCGGGAAAGCGTAGGCGTATATCATCACGATAATGCCCACGATGGCTGCCAGCGCCACGGAGTGCCAGAAAACAAACCGGAAGATCGAGCCTTCGTTGCCAACCTGATTGGTCGCTGCCGTGGCGATGCAGATCGATTGCGCATCAATCATTTTTCCCATCACGCCGCCCGCGCTGTTCGTCGCGCACATCAGAATCGGGCTGAGGTTGAGCTGCTGCGCGGTAATCTTCTGCAATCCGCCGAAAAGCACATTCGAGGAAGTGTCGCTGCCCGTCAACGCCACGCCCAGCCAGCCAATGAACGTTCCGAAAAATGGAAAGAACCACCCCGTTCGCGTGAACGCCAGGCCTAAAACCGCATCCATCCCGGAGTATCGCGTGACGTACCCTAGCCCCAGCATGCAGGTCATCGCCACAATCGCGAACCGCAATCGCACTAGCGTGCGGCCAAATATTTGCAGCAGCCTGCCAGGCCCGAGCCCGAGCAGTAATCCAGCAAGAATCGCCGCAAGGAAGCAACCCGTTCCCGTTGCCGTTAGCCAATTGAAATCAAAACGCGCACCTTCGGGCGTGGCCTTCTGCACCACCGGCGCCGTTCGAAACACTTTGTTGTGCAAATACGGCCAGTCCCATCCCGCCGGGCCGGGGCGAGGTTTCCCGTCAGGCAGCGTAACTTTGAAAGCTGGCGTCGTAGCTTGGTTCATGGCCAATTTTACTGTCGGCAATCCCCACAGCAACACGAGCACCGACAGAATCGCGAAGGGTAGCCAAGCCTTGGCCGTCTGACCAGCTGTATACCGCTTGGCCACTTCGTTGCGCGCCACTTTCGCCGCATCTTCCTGGCGCTCGTCTTCAAATCGCCAAATGCGCTTCGGTTGCCACACGCGCAGGAAAAGCATCGTCGCTATCAGCGACACGACGCCCGCGGCAATGTCCACAAGGTTGCTGTCCATGTGATTAGCCCAAAACCATTGCGTGGCCGCGAACGAGCCTCCCACCACCAGGATGGCCGGAAGGACTTCCAACGTTTCCGACCAGCGGACCATCGCGCGCACCAGCCAGAAGGGCACGATCACGGCGGTGATGGGAAGAATCCGCCCGATCATTGCACTCAGATCGCTTTCCGACAGCGCCGTCACGCTTGCCAGCGCATGCACCGGAGTACCAATCGCGCCCCACGCAACAGGCGCGGTATTGGCGATCAGGTTGAGCGCGGCAGCCTGAAACGGTTTGAAACCCAGTCCGATCATGAACGCGCCCGCGATCGCCACCGGCGCGCCGAACCCCGCGCATCCTTCGATGAACGCGCCGAAGCAGAAGGCCACCAGCAACAGCTGCAAGCGGCGATCCGGCGTAATCGCGGCCACGGAATGCTTCATGATTTCGAATTGGCCGGTGTCCACGGAAATGTCATACAGAAAAACGGCCGCAATGACGATCCAAACGATTTTAAGAAGGCCAAACGCCGAGCCGTAAAAGAAACTGCTTACTGCGAGTAACGCGGGCATCTTAAAAACCAGAATGGCGCACAGGACGGCAGTGGCGGCGCCGGCGACGGCGCAAAGATGCGCCTTCACTTTGAACCCCGCCAACAGCCCAAGCAGTACAAGGATTGGCAGCGCCGCGACAAGCGTCGAAAGCCATGGTCCCCATGGCTCATAGTTCTGATTCCAAGTCACAGCTGAACCTCCCGCACGTCCCGAATCCTTGCGTTTCGGTCGCTCCAGATACTTCCTTCGGAGGGTTCTTGTCAAGCGCTAAGTATATTTCAGCTGGGCTCCTTGTATTCGCGAAACCCCGGGTGACCGCCGTTGCCAGGCAAATCCGCAGCCTCGGGCAGCATCCTACCCGTTGTAGACTATTGTCGAATCGTCGAAGCTGGCAAAGGCGTTCGATATGTTTCCCAGATCGCTCCTCTTCCTACTCCTCGCCACGAATCTAGGGGCCGCACCATCTTTCGATCCCCCTAAATTAGCTCCCATCGTTGCCACTTCTGACGGCACCAAGGACACCGCTTCTTTCGAATCGCCCCAGAATTCAAACGACGACAAATTCACGTTACGCGGCACGGTCGTCAATTCGCTCACCGCCGAACCCATCCGCGGTGCGCTTGTGCAGATTTATTTCAATGGACAAAACTCCATGCTCACGGGGTCGGACGGAAAATTTGAGTTCGCTGGTCTCCCCACCGCACAGATTACGATCACGGCGCGGAAGCCAGGCTTCTTTGCCGACGACGATTCTCAGTCTGGCGGATGGCGCCAAATGATGGCAATCACCGGGCCCAACAGCTCACCGGTGGTTCTCCGGTTGGTTCCAGAAGGTCTCATCTACGGGAAAATCAGCGAGGAAAATGGCGAACCGATTGAACGACTACCAGTCTCGCTTCTTGTGCGGGCTTTGCAAAACGGCAGAAGAATATGGCAACAACGGGCCGCAGCGATGACCGATGAAGACGGAAATTTTCGCATCGCTGAATTGCAGCCTGGCGACTATTATCTTTCCGCTGGTCCCGGCCCCACTCCGGTGGCGTTTTCCGCGAAATCGTCCCAGCCCGGTGCACAGGGTTTTCCGCTCGTCTATTATCCAGCGGCCTCCGAACTTGCCGCGGCTGCTCCCATCACGATCACTCCGGGTAAGAAAGCCGAGAGCAATCTCACACTTTCTCCGCAGCCCTTCTATCGCCTCTCGGGCACTGTCAGCGGCTACGCGCCGGGCCAGTCCGTAAGTATTCAGGTCCACAATGCCGCCGGAATCCATCTGCCCTATGGCCCGGGTTTTGATCCCGCCAGCGGAACTTTCCGCATCCCAGGGATCCCCGCCGGCAGTTACACCCTGGAAGCCCAAGGCCCCGACGGCAACGGGCATACGCTAACCGCCACCGTTCCTCTGACGGTGAGCGCCAACCTTTCCGGCGTCCATGTCATCCTTCTCCCCGCCGTTGTCATTCCTATCGAAACTCGGGTGATCAGTGCGCGAACCGGCGCGAATCGCCTCTGGGAATCAGAAAACTTTTCTCCAGTCTCTGTCCAACTTGTTTCTCGCGATAGCGGATTGTTTGAACTCCGATACGGTTCCCAACCAGCCAAGGAACCAGGCGCTACTGCGATCGAACTCCAGAATATACCGCCTGGAACGTACAGCGTGGAGGCCAACCCCCAGGGCCCTCTGTATGTGCAGTCCGCTGTTTCCGGCACGACAAATCTGCTGGACTCAGAACTATCGGTTGCGCCTGGCAGCGCGCCCCAGCCCATCGAAATCACACTGCGAGATGATTTCGCCACACTCAACGGGAAGGTATCCTCGAATGATCAACCTTGGAGTGCCACGGTCATGGCATTTTCAGAGCATGCCTCGACTCCCCCCAGGATTCAGCCGGTGGATCAAAACGGCGCTTTTCAACTCTCCTTGCTACCGCCGGGTGCTTACAAGATTGTCGCTGTGGATCATCCAGACCGCCTCGAATACAAGAATCCGGAAGCCTTGCGGAAATACCTGTCGAATGCTCGCGATGTTAATCTGTCCCCGGAACAGTCGGCCAGGATCGATCTTGAATTGGTAAAGGTTGGAGAATAATTGCATGTTCGTCCAGCCATGGCTGCCATTTCTTTTTATGCTGGCATTCTTCCAGCAGGTCAACGGGCACCCGGCTGCTCCCACCGCTCCCGCTGCGCCGGCTTCGTTTCGAATCAGCGGCAAAGTCATTGATGCGATCAGCGGGCAGCCACTGGCCCGCGCCTCCGTGACCATAAATCCTTCGCGCTTCGGCAATCCTCGAAATCCTGCCGATTCCGCTCGCACGGAACTCACGGACGAACAAGGAGTTTTTGACTTTGGCGACGTCCCGCCGGGCAAGTATGTCCTTTCGGCACACCATCGTGGCTATGTTGCTGAGATGTATCAACAGCACGAAAGCTTTACCACCGCGATTGTCGTTGGACCGGGACTCGATTCGGAAAATCTGATTTTCGGTTTGCGGCCTGGCGCTTCCATCTCCGGAAAGGTTGTCGATGAATCCGATGATCCCGTCCGTCATGCGGATGTCATGCTCTTCCAACAGACAGTTGGTGGCGGCAAACGCCGGACATCTCAGGCACGGCGGGCCAGCACCGATGACGAAGGAAGCTACCACTTCGCCCACCTGAATCCGGGAACTTATTTTGTGGGCGTCTCGGCACGGCCGTGGTACGCGCAACACGGCGTTCGGCATCTGGCCGCTCAGCTAAATCAGCAGATGTTTGTAACTCGCGAACAGAACCAAACTCTCGATGTCGTGTACCCAGTTGCTTTTTATTCCAATGCCGGGGACCTTCAGGGTGCTACTCCCATCGCGCTCCGCTCCGGAGACTTGGCCATCGCCGATTTTCGCTTGCGCCCCGTTCCTGCCATGCACGTTCTGGTGAGGATTCCGGGAGCGGATTCTGAACAGAGTACAAACGTCTTGCTGACCCAGACTTTCGCGGAAAATGACACCATCTGGGTTCCTGCCCAAGTCAACCAGATTGCTCCTGGCCTCATGGAAATCACCGGTGTGCCCGAAGGGCGCTTCAATCTGAATTTAAACTCACAACTTGGAAATGCCAGGATACACCGGTCGCAGAGTGTCCAGATCGAGAACGATGCCGAGGTCGACATGGCGCGCAGCAGTTCCGCGGTCGTTGTCAGCGGAATCTTGAAGGTCGAAGAGGGTTCATCGGTTCCACAACCGGCTCGCGTGCACCTGCGAAATTTGGCAACCAGCGAAGCTTTTGACGCGCCAGTCTCTGCGACCGGCGAATTTTCATTTAAAGACAATCCCGTCGAGCTGGGAAATTTTGAGATTATGATCATCGAGCCGCAAGCTCTTTTCATCCGCAGTTTGACGTCAGAAAATGTGAAAACCTCCGGCCGTTCTTTTGAAATTGCGTCGGCCCAGGATGTGAGCATAACCATCAACGCTTCGAAAGGAACTGGCCGCATTACGGGTGTGGCTCAGAGGAAAGACAAACCGGCGCCGGGCGTAATGATTGTTCTCGCGCCGCTGGACTTGAAAAGTAACCCGGCGCTATTTCGCAGAGACCAGGCTGATTCGGATGGATCTTTCGAGCTGAATTCTGTCGTGCCGGGCCGCTACACGCTGATGGCTCTGGAAGACGGGTGGGATCTGGAATGGGCCGATCCGGCTGTTCTGCAAAGATATATTGCCGCAGGCGAAAGCGTGAACATTGCACCAAATGAAAAAACGGAAGTCCGAGTGAAGGTGCGGTGAGAAAGCGTGGACGGGAAGTTCTACGCGGCTCTCGACTGGCGAAAAAGTTGTGCGCCAATAGCCAGCAGAGCCGGAAAGCAGACGAGGACGTAGCGCGGCTCGCAGGTTTGCAATTGTGTCAGGAACGCCGTGCGAATGCCGATGAATGCGACGATGAGCAGGACCTCAGGATTGCAGCGGAAAAACCACGCGGCGGCGAGAGCCAAAGTAACGTAAAGAATATTGAGCAACGCCAGACCGAGAGTAACGTCGAACTCCGCGGGGTTGTACTGGTAACTTTCGGCGAGCGGCCAGAAGCGGCCGGAAAAAGGGAGTAGGGTCGTCCGCGGAGTAAACCACATCGACGCGGCCCGCTCGATGGGAATCCAAACATAAGTGCGAATCGGATGACGCTGCGCGCGTTCGCGCGCGAGCTCGGCGAATTCGAGATCGAGCGAACGTGTCATGCCATGTGTGCGGTTGTAGCGGTCGAGCAGGGAAGCGACGCGTGACAATTCTTCGGGCGAGTCCACAGCGTACGGCGGAAGATTTTTCATTTCGATTGGCTGCGTGGGCAATTTCCAAGTGAAAAGATAAGCGTCGCGAAAACGGAACATCCAGGTTTTCGTCCAGGCGTAAAAGCCGGTCGGCATGACATCGCCGTACGTTTCCGCGTAGCGTGGTGCGAGAAATTGTACGCGTCCAACGCTGATGGAATTGCGCGCGGCCCACGGCGCCAGCGGGAGCAACGATCCGGCGATCATCCACAGGGTCGCCAGCGCTAGCCTTTTCCAATTCGCGGGTTGGCGATAACGGAACCAAAGGGCGAGCAGTACGGCCACGAGAAGCAGCGGCGTTTCCGGGCGAACCAGCGTACCGAGGCCAACCAGGAGTCCGCCCGCGAACCAAGTCTTTACGGCGCGGCGCAGATCGCGGTCTGCCGTCAAGCGCTCGATGCTCATTCCATGGGGCGCCAAAAAAATCAGCAGCGCGAGTGTGGTAAAAAATGTCGCCAGAACTTCCGTCAGCGGCACGGCAACGTAGTTCGCGGTGAACGGGCAAAGAGCCGTCAGCCAGAGCGCCGCTGCCGCGACGCGGTCTCGATCGGTTTCCGATGCTCCACTTGCCAGGCGAGTGGTGATCCCCACCGCCAGCACGCAAGTGCCAAGATCGACAAAAGCTTGGGCAACCATGACAGCTTTGCGGCCGGTGCCGGCCAAGAAATAAATCCCAGCGAGAAATGCGGGATAGCCCGGGACGCGCGCGTCCGAGGGGAGAAGCTGACCGTGGGAATAGAAGCCGTAAACGCCGTGGTACAGCCAGTTGCGGGCGAGTTCTTCGTAGTAAGCCGTATCGCCGGAATAAAAAGGGAAACGCCAGATGAAAAAAAGCCGCAATACCAGTCCCGCGAGCAGCGCTGGCGCGAGTTGTTTGTAGAAAGCTTTGGGGAACATGGTGCGCAGCCGAAACGGAATCGGATGGCACGGGCATTGTAGCAAGCGCGGGACCGGGTGCAAAAAACCTCGCTGACAAGGGCTTGACACTCAGGGTAGAATCGCTGGAAATGGCTAACGCACCGGATGCAGTCAAAGCCCCTGGGATGGTGCCCGACGAGCAGAAGTTTGAGCCGCGCTCGAAGGGAATTACTTTCGCGCGCAAAAAGAAGCCCAAAGAATTGGCGGTCATTACCGAGTGCTGCACGGGCTGCGCCGGGTCGCCGGCTTGCGTGGAGTACTGCCCGGTGGAAGACTGCATGTTCTGGGTGCCGGACGAGGACAATCCCCCGTTCGGGCGCATCCAGATTGACCCGATTTTGTGCATCGGCTGCAAGAAGTGCTTGAGCAAAGGTCCCGACGGCTGCTTCCTGGACGGCTGCCCGTGGGACGCCATCGTCATGGTAGATACCGTCGAGGTGGAAAAAGAAGTCGGCCCCATGTCGTATTGAGTTTCTGCCGAAGCGAATTCTTCGTCGTCCCTCTGATCCCACACCACCGCTGTTTTCAGAAGGAGTGCGCATCCATTTGATTCTACAGGGGTTGTCGTGTAGAGAATGGCGAAAAAAGTGCTTGCTTTCGATTTAGTGTTATAGTTAACTATAACACTATAGATTGGGCCCGGTGATCCTTCGTATTGGAAATACGCGAGGGAAAACCGGGGCCCGAAAGAAAAGAAGCTTAGGAGAATGAAACATGAAATCCCATCGTCTTTTGATTTCCGCCGTTGTTGTGATGTTGGTCTCCACTTTGGCTTTCGCGCAGGGCGATGCGCAAAAGCCTCCGTCTGAATCACAAAAGTCTTTCGATGCAATAAAAACCCTAGCCGGTAATTGGACAGGCCCGGCGAAACTCGACCCCCCGATGCACGAGATGGGTGACGGGACGGTCATGCAAATCTCGCTGCGCGTGACTTCCCGGGGAAACGCTCTGGTGCATGAGATGAAGGAAGCGGGAACGGCGGACGACCCCGCTCGTTACGACCATCCGCTCACCATGTTGTACCTGGATGGCGATCGCTTGCTCCTGACTCACTATTGCGACGCCGGAAACCGGCCGCGCATGGTCGCCAGGACCTCGACGGACGGAAAGACGGTGGAATTCGACTTCCTCGACGTCTCTGGTGGCACGCAGTACGGACACATGCACCATGCGGTGTTCACCATCATCGACGCGAACCACCACAGTGAGGAATGGAGTTATATGATGCCTGGGGACAAGCTGGTCCACGCGCACTTCGACCTGAAGCGGACACAGTGAAGGACGGCCTCGCCGGTAACGGGAAAACCTGATGGACCGTGAATGGAATGACAGTCAGCCGATTTACCGCCAGCTTCGCGATCGCGTCGTCGCCATGATACTCGACGGGGTGCTCAAAGAAGGCGATCCGTTGCCCTCGGTGCGCAATGTCGCGGCGGAATACCGGGTCAATCCGCTCACGGTCCTGAAAGGCTATCAACAACTAGTCGACGAGGGGCTCGTCGAGACCAAACGAGGCTTGGGCATATTCATCAATACCGGCGCACGCAAACTACTGCTGCAAGGCGAACGGCAGAAGTTTCTTGCGGAAGAGTGGCCCCGGGTCCACGCCACCATTCAGCGGCTGGGCCTGACACCGGACGAACTAGAGGCAGCCGCAAAACGCCGGTCGTCATCAGATGGCGCACAGTCGAAAACCGCCGAGTCGAATCCCCTTAACAAGGAGCGCTGAAGCCATGGCATGTATAGAAGCACGCGGTTTGCGGAAAGCGTTCGGAACAACGGTGGCAGTGGACGGCATCGATTTGCGTGTCGAACAGGGCCGCATCCTCGGACTGATCGGCCCCAACGGCGCTGGGAAGACGACCGCGCTGAATGCCATTCTCGGACTCACCCTCTATCAGGGGGAACTGAAGGTGCTCGGGCGCGATCCTTGGACCGAGCGCGATCAGCTCATGCGCGATGCCTGCTTCATTGCCGACGTCGCGGTGCTGCCGCGCTGGCTGCGGGTTTCGCAGGCCCTAGACTACTTCGCCGGCGTGCATCCGCGATTCGATCGCGCGAAGGCGGAAGGTTTTCTCACCAAGACCACGATCCGGAGCGGCAGCAAGGTGAGGGAATTGTCGAAGGGCATGGTGGCCCAACTGCACCTTGCTCTAGTGATGGCCATTGACGCGAAATTGCTGGTGCTGGACGAGCCGACGCTTGGGCTGGACATCCTGTATCGCAAGCAGTTCTACGATTCACTGCTGAACGACTACTTCGATCGCAGCCGCACTATCGTGGTGACTACCCATCAAGTGGAAGAGATTCAAGATGTCCTGACCGACGTCATGTTCATCAACCGCGGCCGCATCGTATTCGCTTGCAGCATGGAAGAATTCGAGGCGCGCTATCTGGAAGTGATGGCGAAGCCGGAGCAGATCGCGGCGGCACGGGCGCTGAAGCCGATGCACGAGCGCCAAGTGTTCGGGCGCAGCATCCTGCTGTTTGATGGCGTCGATCATCAGCAACTCGCCGCGTTCGGCGATGTCCGCACGCCCAGCATCGCCGACTTGTTTGTTGCCGTGCTGAGCAAACAAAGCGGTGCGGCACAAGGAGCGGCTCGATGAGTACTCCGTCGAACGTCATGCCCGAGTCTCCCCTCGAATCGGAAGTAACTGCGCCTGCGGTCATCACCGCCAGCCGGCGCTTTTACTGGGCGGTGCGGCGGGAATTATGGGAGCACCGTTCGATCTATATCGCCCCGCTGGCCGCGGCGGCCGTTTTTCTACTGGCCTTCTTGACTGCGTTGACGATCAGTCCGGTGCATCGGCACCAGCCGCTCGACGTGCCGTACGAATTCGCGGCGGGTCTGATCATGGGGACGGCTTTTATCGTCGGGATTTTCTACTCACTCGACGCTCTGTACGGAGAGCGCCGCGATCGCAGCATCCTGTTTTGGAAGTCGCTGCCGGTTTCCGACCTTACTACCGTACTCTCGAAGTTCACCATTCCCCTCATCATTCTGCCGCTGCTGAGTTTCGCCATCGCCGTGGTCACCCAGTTTGTCATGCTGCTGAGCAGCGCGGTCCTGATGGGAAGCGGCCTGAGTGGCGGGACGCTCGGGGCCCGGATGTCGTTCTTCCACATGTCCCTGATGCTGCTCTACCACATTCTGACTGTTCATGGCCTCTGGTACGCGCCCATCTATGGCTGGTTGTTGCTGGTTTCAGCTTGGGCACCGCGCGCGCCATTTGTATGGGCGTTCTTACCTCCGTTCGTGATCTGGGGAGTGGAGAAGATGGCGTTCAGAACTTCGCATTTCCTAGCCATGTTGGAGTACCGCTTGGTCGGACCGGAAGCTCCCGCCACTACAGGGCCGCGGGGAAACCTAATGGACATGCTGTCAGCGCTCACTCCGATGCAATTTTTCAGTACCCCGGGTCTGTGGGTAGGGCTGGCAGTCGCCGCGATATTCCTCGCCGCCGCGGTGCGGCTACGGCGAAATCGCGAACCGATCTGATCCGCGTGCGCAAGGAAAAGCGAGCTGCCAGACAGCTGTAATGTCCAATTCGATGTTCAGGAGGAAACGGAGCTCGCACCCTCTTACAACGTAACTGGACCAGTCTCAGAAATTCGGAGAAGCGGCGCTGCGGCGAGCTGTTGGTCAGAAGAGGCTATGGATTGGGCGAGAGTGAGGCAAGGGGCGCGCAGCAAGACGAAGAGTTCGCCGGCCCAGAGCAGAATGTCGAGCAAGCGTCCGCGCTGGAGATTGCTCAAGTTTTCAGAGTGGAGGCTCGCGTCGAGGGCTTTTCGAGAGCACTCCTCGATGAAGGCGCGCATGGAGGCCGGGTCGATGGGTTCGGCGGTAAACCTGCGGCCGCGCGGGTCGACGTGTTCCAGTTTTTCGTAACAGCGCGACAAGAAGTGGTTCAGGCAGAGAGCTTGGCGATCCAGCGTTGTAATCGCGGCGCTGCTACAAGAACCCACCCCGCAGTTTCGCTTCCCCCGCATCGTATCCATTGGACCCAGGCCCTTTGCTTTAACTCTACTGCCCAACTCATTCTGCTTCGATTCTCTCGTTATGTAAGATGCGCTAGGCAGCGCAAACGGTTTCAGCTGTGGAAATACGAGCGTCTGTGGAAATACGCTCCTGCACCATAGAACACTCGTCGGTGGCATCCGTTTCCTTACGACGCGCAGGAAGGAAATCTATCAACGGCAACACCGGCAAATGTGCGGCCATGGTTTGCACGCGCAAGCAGCGGTCGAGATAAGGCTGCAACAGCGCGTGGACCCAGCGGACGTTCTGGCTGCAGTACTGCGCGCGATCGCTTCCGGCCCAGAGCGTGACGACGGTGACTAGGCGCGCTTCTTGATCGGAAATCATGACCAGGCAGCCAGCAAATCCGTTTACGTTTTTCAGCGCGCCGGCAATAGCGGTGGGAATCGAAGCTTGCACGCGATGCGTTTCCTCGGGCTTGGCCACAAATTCGATGCTCAGCGCCGTGACAGGGGGAAGGCCCGATGTTCCGCTGGCAGGCAGGCGCGATTTGGACGCGGCGCTTTTTGGCAACCGATATGTGACATTTTGTGTCACAGTTGAGTAATGTACTAGACTTTCCACAAACCCTCCAATTAAGCTGGCCCACCCTTGGGAGAAGGGAGGCGCATCCAGGCTCGTTCAGGGCAGGCCAGGATGCGCCTACTGGGGCACATGGGGACCGGGGAAGGTTCCCCTCGGATAAGGACTCCCGTCGAAACGGGCGTTCCTACGCACAAGTAGTGCGCTTGCCACGGATTTCGTTTCAACACTCTCGGCAATGGACGCCAATGGCACATAAGTATCATTGCCCCCCGGAGGGATGCGAAGTTATACTCCTCCCCCAAGAGCCGAGGTTTCGCGTGGAATTTTTCACATTTGACCATGCCTATGTGGAACGGCTACGGGCGGGGGACCCCCCGACCGAACAGCATTTTGTCGCCTATTTTGAGCAGCTTCTGCGCATTAAGCTACGTTCCCGAATGCTAAGTTCAGACATCATCGAAGATTTGCGGCAGGAAACCTTTATAAGAGTCATCGCCAACGTGCGGAAGGACGGCGGTGTGAGGCAGCCGGAACGTTTTGGAGCTTTCGTTAACTCTATCTGTAACCACGTCTTACAGGAGTTCTACCGGTCTTCGGCCAAGAACCAGCCCATGGAGGACGCCCACATGGAGATACCCGACAAAGTATTGGATTTGGATGGCATGCTGGTGACCAAGCAATCGGCGGAGCAGGTGAGGCGGATCCTTGATGGAATGCCAAAGCGGGACCGCGAGCTTCTGCGGGCCATTTTCCTGGAAGAAAAGGAAAAAGACACCGTTTGCCGGGAGATGGGTGTTGACCGGGAGTATCTGAGGGTATTGGTCCACCGTGCGAAGGATAAGTTCAAGGCCCTCTATGAGAAAGGGCAGATGGGGTTGCGCGTAAGGCGCCTGGATGGGGGAACCAGTGAAACGTTTTAGCTGCCCCCCGCACTACTTTACGGATGGCACAAATGGACCATAATGAGGCTTTACAACGGCAAGCGGCAGTAAAGTATGTGCTCGGCGAGCTCTCCCCGGTCCAAAGGGAGGAGTACGAAGAGCATTATTTCGATTGCGCGGAATGCGCGGTCGACATCAAGGCGCTGGCAACCTTTGCGGACACAACCCGGGAAGTGTTGCGGCAAGAGAAGCAGAGCCCGTTCGCCAAAGATTTGGCGCCGGCGCGCGGATGGCTGCGCTGGCTACAACCGATTGTGGCGGTACCGGCTTTCGCGGCGCTGCTGCTGATTATCGCTTATCAGAATACGGTGACGATTCCGCAAGTTAGGGAAGAAGCTACTTCCGGCGCAGCACAGATGTTCGTTTCTTCTGTCTCGCCGAAAATGGCGGTAGTGCGTGGCGGCGAAGACATCCTAAAGTATGCGATTCACGTTAACGCTAGCCTCCCGCTCAAATTTGACTTTACGCCTACTCCGGTCGCTAATGCTTATGTTTGCCAGCTTCAGGACGAGTCCGGCCGCAGCGTGCTACGCATGCGAGTGCCGGGATCGTTCACGAATAAGGAGTTGAACCTGGTAATTCCGCCGAACGGGGTGAAGCCGGGGAAGTACACGCTGGTTTTCACCGCCGACCCGGGGGCAAAAGGACAGCCGACCAAGGACGAAGTCCTGCGCCTCAGTTTTGCTGTTGAATTTCTCCCGTAGATGAAAGAGTATTGGGCTCCAATTTAGCTAATCGAGGTGTCCCCAATGTCCCCCGCTCCCCCGAACATGCCCCTAGAGGACCCCGAGCCGCGCATCCCTTTCCATTTCCATGGAGAGGCCCACGCGTTGAGCGCGCGGTTTCACCGGCCGATTCATTTCCCGATTGAAGCGCAGGCGTCCGTCTCATTGCCGACGATCGGCGGCCATGCCCGGTCGCGGGTTGAAAATTTCGTAGGCGACCACCTGGTGCGTTTCAGTGCGGCGCATTGCCACGTCTCTGGCAGCTGGATGAACAAGGAAGTTGCCACTACCCACGCCACGGCCACGATTGAAGGGCTGAACATTCTCGATTTTGTCACTGCCGATCGGATTGTGGCGCGGCTTACCTCGGAGCACCACGTTGGCGAGCCAGAGGGGCACTTTATCGCGCTGGGGAGCACGTTTGAAGGATTGAAAATCGCTGGGCACGACGTTAAGGTGACGCTGCGGCACGAACTGTTTGTGGAATGCAAGACCTTCGGTGAATTCAAGAAACGAGTTGAAAAAGACAAGAAACCAGACAAAATATCCGTCACCGACGACAACGTCGCTTTATGCTCGCTTGCCGAAGACATCGATGTACGGTTTCCCGGCCTCAAGAAGAAGGGGCACATCCTGCAGATCGATCATTTTGGGGAACTGGCGATTGCCGAAGTTTTCGCCGCTTTTGGCACGCGTACGCTGACCATGCTGCGCTTCAAACTGGGCTCGCCCAGTGGAGGCAGCGGCACGGTCACGGAAGCCACCACCAACGGCCAGCCCATGCCGCCTCCGGGTCCTTCCGGAAATTAGACCTTTCACTGTTCGCACTACTGCTCCTCCAGGGCTTTCTCTGCGGGTGTAGTTCCTACCAAGCGGTTCAAAGAAAGATTGAAAAAGAAGTCGACAATGGTGAATTTAATTTGGCTCTGACCGACGTCGATGGGGCCCTGAAGAAGTATTCTCACCTTAACGATGAACGGGCTTGGCATCTGCGAATCCTCAAGGCGCGCGTTCTTGTCTCTCGATCTCAATTCAAAGAAGCGCTAGAGCTGCTTGGCGATGAACTTCCTTCCGCCACGGATTCCACGGATGTTGCCGAACAGCGAAAACTCTATCAGGGGATAGCGCATCGTGGTAACCAGCAATTTGCAGAAGCGGCGCGTGACTTTGATCAAGCCGAGGTCTTGGTTGGATCGCTCGCTGCCAACTACAAATGCCAACTATATATTGCAAAAGCAGCACTCCAGGTTGACCTCCGGAAGTACGCAGAAGCGAACGTAAGCTACAACAGAGCACTTGCCATTGCCCGACAAGAGAAGGCGCCTCTCCTGGAGGTCAATGCACTCTCAAACTTGGGGCGTCTAGCAGCTAGCGAAGAGCATTTTGATCAAGCCGTTGAACTAAACCAAGAAGGGCTTCGGCTGTCTCGCCTTTTGAGAACGCAAGGCAACACAGCCACGATTCTAGGCAATCTTGCTTGGAGCTATTACGAACTGGGCGATTTCGAGAATGCCCGTGATTTTTATAAGGCGGGAGCGGTGGACTCACAGAAGAGTGGCCTTATTGGCAATTCCGCTTACTGGCTGACCGGCGTGGCGAACAGCTCGATTGCTCTTCACGAATACGCCACAGCGGAAATGCTTACGAAGGACACGTTGAAACGCGCCCGCGAGTTGGGTCATGGGCAGACAATCGTGGAGTGTCAGAATATCCTTTCAGAACTTGCATTGATTGCAGGTCGACTAGATGAAGCTGAACTTCGAAACCAGGAAGCTCTAAAGCTGGAGGAGCAAGGAGTAGATCAATTCGGGATCCTCGAATCCCGTCTCCAAACTGCCAGGATACAGTTGAAAAAGCATCGATTTCCCGAGGCCGAAGGTCTATTTAGGCGCATCATCGAAGATCCGAACGCAGAGAGCCCCCTCAAGTGGGAAGCAGAAGCAAAATTGGCAGAAGCCAACGAACAAGAGGGGCGCCTGGCCGAGGCGGACAAAGGATACCGCAAGGCAATCGAGCGAATCGAAAACTCGAGGTCCTCAATTAACCACGAAGATTTGCGCATGAGTTTTCTTTCCGTGGGCATCGATGTCTACGCCGACTACATCGATTTTCTGATCCGGCATGGCAGGTCGGCGGAAGCTCTTCACCAGGCCGAATTGAGTCGAGCGCGAACCCTTTCAGAAGGGCTAGCCTTAACGAGCTCCGTCTCACCTGGCATCCCCAGCAACCTGAGTCCGCAAGAGATTGCGAGAAAGTTGGGCGCCTCAATCCTCTTCTACTGGGTCGGGCGCAACGGTTCCTACCTTTGGGTGATCACTTCAGCGGAAACGACTTATTTCGCATTACCTAAGGCTGAGGACATCGACTCGGCAGTGAAGGCTTATCGTGAAGCGCTTCCAAATGTGAATACCGCGGTCGATGCGGGAGCTTCCGACGGAAGAAAGTTGTATGCCATGTTGATCCAGCCGGCCAAGAAGCTTCTCCCACATGGCTCGCGGGTGATCCTACTCCCGGCAGAGAGCCTCTATGGCTTGAACTTCGAAACCTTGATTGCCCCCGATCCGCAACCGCATTTCTGGATCGAAGACGTCACCCTAACCACGGCGAACTCGCTGACGTTACTCGGCTCTTCCTTCCAGCACTCGGCCGTCACGGGGAAGGACCTTCTCCTTGTCGGAAACGCGCTCCCAACGCCTGGCTTTCCCGCCCTCGCGCAGGCTCCCGCAGAAATGAAGAACGTGAGCAGCTACTTTTCGGGTCAGAATCGTAAAGTCCTGGAAGGGCAGGGGGCGACAGCCTCGGCGTACCTTACAAGCAATCCCGAGCGATACGCCTATCTCCACTTCGTCACGCACGGCACTGCCAGCCTCACTCGCCCGTTGGAATCGGCCGTGATCCTGAGTTCCGAGGGCGACTCTTACAAGCTGTATGCGCGTGATATCGTCACCCACCATCTGAACGCGCAACTCGTCACCATTTCAGCTTGCAACGGTTCGGGCAGGCGCACTCTTTCCGGCGAGGGCGTGGTGGGCCTCTCCTGGGCGTTTTTGCGTGCTGGGGCGCATAACGTTATTGGGGCGCTGTGGGAAGTCAGCGACGCCTCTACGCCGCAATTGATGGATGCGTTTTACCGCGAACTCTTTCAAGGCAAAGATCCTGCTACCGCTCTGCGCGACGCCAAACTAAGCCTGCTCCATTCCGCCGACCCTGACTCGGTCTTCAAGAACCCCTTCTACTGGGCGCCCTTCCAGCTTTACGCGGGATCATAGTCCGCACCGACCCATCTCTGAAACGCGGTTCAACCACACAACTACTTCATCGGTTGATCTCGTGAAACGATTCTCCGGCTCGGGGCACTACCTATAGTTCTATGCATTTCCCGGAGAACCAACTGCCATGACTGTGAGCCAGGTGGTCGAAATGAGCACGAAGCGAGTTGCTGAACTTCCCCTCGCGCGGCTTGAGGAGCGGCGCGAACCCAAAAGGCTCGAAGCCTGCGAGTTTGAGTGTCTTCTGCGGCGCGCGATGGAAATCGTGAGCATCAGGGCACGAAGCGGAACGGCCTCACGATAGTAAGATCTGGCGAAACGACGGAGACTAAGCGGAAGCGGCATTTTTTCGGCGGTCACGGCAGCAAAGCTGCGGCTCGCGCGGCGCTCTCCTGGTTTCCCCAAAAGTGGGACGCCTTTGTTCCTGCCGCCATCGGCCGAAGGGTCGCATCCGTATTTTGGAGTTGCTAATTTCGTGTGAAGGCGATCTTGACGGCGCATGCCTGTTCCGGAATCGCGGGACACGTTCTATCTGCTCAAGGAATTATTTTGGTGGCGGAATCGGCGGCCATCGATCGGAGCGCCTCGACAGAGTAACCCAAGCCTTGCAGAACTTCGTTGGTGTGTTCCCCCAGGAGGGGCGGGGGCAGACGGTAGCTCACCGGGGTGTTTGAAAAGCGGATGGGATTGGCGATGCTCTTGGCCGTGCCGAGTGTGGGATGCTCGAGCTGCACAATTAAGCCACGCCCGCGCGTTTGCTTGCCGTCGAGAGCCTCGGCGACCGTGTTGATCGGCCCAGCGGGGATCTCCGCAGCGGCAAACCTTTCCAGCCAGCTTGCCCCCGGCTGTTGCTGAAAAATATTGTGGAGCAGTGGCACGAGCGCTTCCCGGTTTTTGATTCTCAGGGCATTGGTTGCGAATCGTTGATCGCTTCCAACGCCGTCTTGAATGTTCATCACCTGGACGAACTTCTTCCACAAGGCATCCGTTCCCACTCCGACGACAAAATACTTTTCGTCCATTCCGCGAAATGTTTCATACGGCACGATATTCGGATGCGCATTGCCCCAGCGTCCCGGAGAAACACCGGCGTTCAGATAGCTGCTCCCCGCGTTTGCCAACCACGTCAGTTGCGAATCAAAAAGCGCCATGTCGATGAATTGTCCCCGGCCGGATTTTTCCCTTGAATAAAGCGCCGCTAGAATTCCCATCGCCGCGTACATTCCGCAAGTCATGTCCGCAATGGCGATCGGATAACGCAGCGGCCCGCCGCCCGCTTCCCCCGTGAAGCTCATCAAGCCGGCTTCGGCTTGCGCGAGGATGTCGTAACCCGGCATGCCCGCTTTCGGGCCAGTGAACCCGTAGCCGGTGATACCGCAATAAAGGAGCCGCGGAAATTTCGAGCACAACGAAGCGGGATCGATGCCACGTTTTTGCAGCGATGCCATGGACGGCTGATTCACAATAAAAATATCCGCACTGGCGATGAGTTTTTGCAACGCTCGCGTGCCGAGCGGATGATCGTAATTGAGAATGATCGATCGTTTGTTGCGATTCGCCGCGAGGAAGTAAGCGGACTCGCTGCCCACAAATGGCGGACCCCAGCCGCGGGACTGGTCGCCGGCTCCGGGCCGCTCCACTTTGATCACATCGGCGCCGAAATCGCCGAGCAGCATGGCACAATAAGGCCCGGCGAGGGCCTCCGTCATTTCGACGACGCGGATGGAATCGAGAATGGCTTCCACGAGCCGCGATTATAGCTGACATCGGACTCCATCATCGTTGCCCATCCGCAGGACACGTCCGCAAACCGATGGATGGCATTCAAAACTTAATTCCAATTTCGCAAGGTTTCCACAGGCGCTGCACTTGTGCTTTTGCATCTCCCGGCATAAACTCGCCGCAGCAAATCTCTTGCGGGCCGCCTCAACCTCTCGAGGATTTCATGGCGCGCAAGAACGGGGTTTGTGAATTTGGGGGAGAGAAAATGAAAAAATTGTTGTGTGGCGTATTTGTGCTGACGCTCGCGCTGGCCTCGTCGGCGTGGGGCCAGGCGACGGGGAGTTTCTCCGGGACGGTTACTGACAAGTCTGGATCGGTCATTTCGGGAGCCAGCGTGACAGCCACTTCGCAGGGTACCGGCATCTCGCGCACTGCTAAGACCGATGACGCCGGCCACTATCTGATTCCACTGATGCCGGTGGCGATTTACACGCTGCGCGTGGAGTTCCAAGGATTTCAGCCTGCCGAGCGCAAGGACCTCCGGCTGCAGGTGGATGAACAGCGCGAACTGGATTTTGCGCTAGCACCGGCTTCCGTCACCACATCGGTAGAAGTGTTAGCCACGGAAGTAGCCGTCGAGACGACCAACCCGACGCTTGGTCAGGTGATCACCGCGCAACAAGTTGCTCAGCTTCCGCTGAACGGACGCGATTTCGTGCAGCTCGCCACACTCACCCCCGGCGCTACGGCGGAATCGAACCCCAACAGTTTTTTCACCGGCGGCGCTGACAGCGAAGTGGCCGCCCGCGGGTCGTTCTCTCTATCGGTCGGAGGGTCGCGGCCGAATAGTACGGATTGGATTTTGGATGGTGTGGACAACAACGAATTGACCGCGGGGGGTATCGGAACTTTTTCATCCATCGATGACATTGAAGAATTCAAGGTTTTGACGTACAACTACTCCGCGCAATACGGCACGCGCGCAGGTCCCACCGTCCTGGTCACCACAAAATCTGGCACCAACGATTTCCACGGCTCGCTGTTCGAGTTTTTGCGCAATACTGCGCTCGACGCCAAGAGCTTCTTTGCGACTTCGGCGGAGAAGTTCAATCTGAACCAATTTGGAGGTTCCATCGGTGGACCGATTCGTAAGGGCAAAACATTCTTCTTCGTCGATGGCGAGCAAAAGGATCAGCTCCACGGCATAACATTCACCGGGCTGGTGCCCAGCGGGGCGATGCACACGAGCGCGGCGCAGCCCTACGCAGATTTTAGCCACGACCCCTTCGGGGCTGTGGTTTCCCCCACTTCAATCACCAACCCCTATACGGGCGGTACCCCTTTTCAGTGTACTGGCAGTGCCAGTGGCCCGCCCACCGCCGTCAATTCGAACGGCAGCCAGGTTCCCGGCGTCAACTGCGCCAAAATACCAGCCGCTTTGGTTAACCCCCTCGGTGCGGCCTTGGTGAATTTGTATCCCTCGCCAAACGCCAACAATGCCGCTGCGGGATACAACTTCGTAAGCGAGCCTGTCCGCAAACTTGATGAAACCAAGTTTGACATCCGTATGGACCACACACTGACGGCCAACGACAATCTCTTCGCCCGTTTTAGCTACGACGACGCCGTCTCCTACGTTCCTGGCGGCTTCGCAGGCGGATTTGCCGAGGCCAGCGCCTTCGGCAGCAACCAAGGCATCATCAACCACGCACGCAACATAGCCATTGGGGAGACTCACGTCTTTTCACCTACGACGGTCAACCAGGCGAGTTTTGGTTACAACCGGATTTTCGACTACATCACCTCACAGGGTACCGGAACTTGCAGTTCCGCCAACCTCGCTGGCATCGGCATCCCCGGCGCCAACCTCGGCTGCACCGGCACGCCCGGGAGCGAGAAGTGTACGCCGGGAGCTTATAGCTGCGGTTTGGTTTCGGTCTTGTTGGTCGGCGGCTTCTGGTCCCTCGGCGATCGCGGCTATACCCCCTTTCAGGGCGGCACGAACGTCTTTAGCTTCGGTGATTCTCTTGACTTGAATCGCGGCAAGCACGACTTGCACGTCGGAATTGACCTCCGCGCCAATCAGATGAACGTCGGCACGGAAGCTTTCCAGGATGGCTTCTGGATTCCCCTCGGCTTTTTCTCCGGCAATCCCGAAGCCGATCTAACTCTCGGCTATGTGAACATTTCTGAACACGATCAGACTTTCAACGGCCCGGTCACCGGCCGCCGCTGGAAAATTATCCGCCCCTTCGTCCAGGACGATTGGCGACTCACCAAGGATCTAACGCTCAATATCGGTCTGGCCTATGACATGTCCACACCCATCACGGAGGTCGGCGGGCGCCAAGCCGATTACATTCCGCCCACCATCGCTACCGGCTCATTTGCGAGCACCGGCGAGCTCCTCGTCTCCAATCAGAACGGTATCGGCAGTTCCGCCGGCGTCCACATGGATTGGACTGCCCTCGAACCACGCATCGGCGCCGCCTATAAACTCCTCGGCAGCGACAAGACCGTCCTACGCGGCGGCTTCTCCATCTACCACGATTCCGCCTGGAGCCAGGGCGCGCAGGGCCTTTGGCAGAACCCTCCCTTTTTCGCCGAGGGCGACATCTTCCAGTTCGGGGGGTGCCCCGCTGCTACCCCATCCGGTAATACTCCGGCTTGCGGTGCGGGCGGCACCGTCTCCAGCATCTCTAGCGGATTTCCAATTTTTAACACTCCGCCGACGCTATCCAGCTTTACCGGGACATATTTCTACCAACCGCAGGACTTCCGGCGCGGACGGGTGCTGCAGTACAATGGCAACGTCGAGCGCCAGTTGCCCGGCAACATCGTGCTCACCGTTGGCTACGCCGGTTCGCACGGTACCCACATCCTCGTCGGCGGTAATGCCATCGACACCAACGGCCCTTCGGGATGTGTTGCCGGAGGAACCTACACCCTCGGTTGCGCCGCTGGCGGCGCTCCTTTCGTGTCGCCCTACACTCCACCAAACTTCAATGCCATTCTGGAATTCGGGGACCTGGGCAAAACCACTTACAACTCTTTACAGATCAAGGCCGAGACCAAGTCCGCCAGACACGGCCTATACGCACTCATCGCCTATACCTACTCCAATACCTACGACAATGGCCTATCCGACGGTTTGGGCTCTGAGCTGAGTGCGCCCTATTTCCCACTCCCGAATTGGCAGAAGCTGGATTGGGCGCCTTCTCAGATCGACCTGAAGCACAATTTTACCGCAAGCGTCATCTACGACTTGCCCTTTGGCCGCGGCAAGATGTATGGCAACGATTGGAATAACCTGACCGAATCGCTTCTCGGCGGCTGGCAGGTAACGCTGATCGAAAAAATCAGTTCCGGCTTCGCCTTCCCGCTGATCGACAACAACAATACCTCAGGCGTCTCCTTCAACACGGGTGGCAATGGCAACGCTTTTGAGCGTCCTGACCAGGTTGCCGGCTGCAACCCCTACGCCAACCAGACCGAGCTCCAGTACATTAACAAAGCCTGTTTTACGCAGCCCGCACCAGGTCATCTCGGCAACGCCAATCGCGTTCCTGTCTTCGGTCCGGATTTCGTGAACACCGACTTCTCCGTAATTAAACAGTTCAAGCTCCCCTGGGAAAATATGGGCCTGAACTTCCGCGCCGAGTTCTTCAACCTGTTTAACCACGCCCAGTTCGGACTGCCAATCAACGACAGCAGTGCCGCGGGCTTCGGGGCCGTCAACTCGACGGTAAACAACCCGCGGCTTGTACAGTTCGGTCTCAAGCTGACGTTCTAGTGTTCGTTGATGGATGAGGGCTCTTCTGGTGGCAGCCCTGGCGCTGCCCACAGCCTGCTGTATGTCATACCGGCGCGAAAATGCGGGCGAGGAGCGAAATTGCTGGGCACTACAAATCTTCGCGGCGTGGCCATCCGAAACTGGGTTGTCATTGTTTCGCTTGCCACGATTCTCGCGACAACCGCGTCTGCC
>DATKHV010000012.1:0-20454 GCA_035510055.1 Candidatus Cybelea sp.
ATAGGTATTGAGAACCGCCGCAACAGCAAAAAAAACGATGAACCACGGGAACTGTAAGCGCAGACGGCTCTTGCCGCCGGCGGCATCTTTTGAACGGCCGCCGCGGATCGCCGCGGTTCCGAGCGCCAGCGGAACGATCCACAAAGCGCGCGCAAGTTTTACGGTAGTGCCGATGACCAGCGCCTCCGAGCCGTATTTCGCTGTCGCGCCCACAACGGAACTGGTGTCATGAATCGCCAGCGCCGCCCATAATCCGAATTGCGATTGCGAAAGATGCAGTGCGCTGCCGATCGGCGGAAAAATCAGCAAAGCGAAGGAATTCAAAATAAAAATCGTGCCGAGCGATATCGCCATCTCTTCTTCATTCGCTTCGAGAATGGGACCGATGGCGGCGATGGCGCTCCCGCCGCAAATCGCCGTGCCGCTGGTAATTAGAAATGACGAATTGCCGCGTACTTGCAAACATTTTCCGAGCCCCCGTCCCGCCAGCAGCGCAAAGGAAATTCCCAGCGCCGTGTAGATAAATCCGCTGCGCCCCGCTTTCAGGACTTCGCCGAGATTCATGCCGAAGCCCAGTGCCACCACCGAACTTTGCAAAAGAGTTCGCGCGATGCCCCGGCTCTCGGTGATGTACGGGTGCGGGAAGCTGAGGCCAAAGAGGATTCCGACCGTGAGCGCCAGCGGCGGAGAAAACAGTCCCGAGAACGAAATCGCCAGAGCCAGAATAAAAATTATTTTCGCAAGCGTGGGCATCAATTGGAAAAAGAGTATCAGGCCAAAGGCGCCTAGAGCCAGCGCACCGCTTATTCGCGCGGTTTCTCCCCTGGCGTTGGGGGTGGCGTGGTTGGAGCGCGCGGAGCTGGGGGCTCGGATTTCGCGGGGTCGGGCTTGGCCGCGGTGGGATGAAGCAGAGCGGCAACGACCTTGGAGGTGGCCGTTTTGCTGATTTGGCAGTTGCGGTCGTAAATACGGCACTGCGCCAGCGTAAAAGTGCAACCGCAGGTGCAGGTTTCCGCGTTGAATTTGTGGAGCGCCACGGTTTTTTGCTCGGGCGTGAGTTTGGAAAGATCCACCCCGGGAAGTTCGCTGGCGCGCTCGGCGTTCTTCAGGAAAATCTGGCCAGTGTCCTCGAACGTTTCCACTTTGACGTTGTCAACGGAAAGGCCCAGGAGCAAACGAATTTCCTCTTCGTAGAGAATCGGATCGCGCAGCCCTTCGTGCTTTTGGACGATGCGGCCTTCGGTGTCCAGCACGAACGAAGTGGGAAGCGCGGCGATGCCTCCGTACTGGAGGCGGAGATTGCCCGGAGTGATGGCCACGGGATAGTTGATGCGGAATTGTTGAACGAACTCCTTAACCGCGCCCGGATCGTCGTCGTCCACCACGAGCCCGAGAATCTCGAGACCATCCTTGTATTTGTTTTGTAGATTGATTAAATCTGGAATTTCCGCGCGGCACGGTCCGCACCAGGTAGCCCAGAAATTCAAGAGCACGACTTTGCCGTGCAAACCGGCGAGCGTCACCGGTTTTCCATCCACACCCGTTAGCTTGAAGTCCGGCGCGGGATCCGGGTTGCGAACAAAACGGATCGTGCGCAGTCCGTCGGACTGCTGAGCAGCAACGAGCGGTGGAACCAAGCAAAGAACTAAGCAAGCAATCATGTAACGTATTGCCGCGGAACAGTGGTCGAATCGGTCAAAATGGGTCTTCATGGCTTCCTCTATAGGAGAGCACAGAGCAGCGCCGACGCCAAGTGCCAGATACGTACGCGGGGAGATCAGCGTCGAAGGAGTGGGGGTGACTCGCGGAGAGGCGGTATGGAAGCGACTCTCGGGAATTTCGTACAGATTTTACAGGTCTAAGACGTCGTGATGGGCTTCGCATTGCGGAAGGAGGTCGGCGCATGAAAAACGACGGGGGCGGCGTTATCAAGAATCACCCGGTGGTATCGCACCAGGAATGGCTCGGGGCGCGGACGGCATTTCTGGCGAAAGAGAAGGAGTTCACGCGCCTGCAGGACGAGCTCAACCAGGAGCGGCGCGAGTTGCCATGGGAGGCGGTGCCGAAAGAGTACGTTTTTGAAGGACCGGACGGGAAACAGACGCTGGCGGAGCTCTTTGACCGAAGAAGCCAGCTAATCGTGTATCACTTCATGTTTGAACCGCACGCCAACGCGGGATGCCCGCACTGCTCGCTGCGGGCCGACGGCTTCAACGGCATCGGGGTGCACCTGAAGCAGCGCGACGTGACGATGATCGCGGTGTCTCGCGCGCCGTACCGCAAGCTGGCGGCTTACCAAAAGCGGATGGGCTGGAATTTCAAGTGGGTCTCCTCGTGCGATACAGATTTCAATTTCGACTACCAGGTGTCGTTCACCCCGGAAGAATTTGCGAAGAAAAACGCGTTCTACAACTTCAAGATACAGGATCCGCAAGCTCTCGAGCGCGAGGGGCACAGCGTGTTCTACAAGGACGAGAGTGGCGCGGTCTTTCACTGCTACTCGTGTTACGACCGGGGAAACGACAAGCTGAATATTCACTATCATTATCTGGACCTAGTGCCTAAGGGCCGCGATGAAGGCGGTCGCGGACCTTTCTGGGTACGGCGGCATGATGAATATGGACGATAGATGCGAACTTAGGGATTGCGCGCGGCTTTTTGCGGAGCTCGTTCGCCGCAAAACTAAAAAGACGTTTGGCCAGAGACCCGGAAGATGATTTGATGGAAATCATGGGCCACGAGGCCCCACGGAACCGTCGGGAATGCTAACGTCACGATTTGCGGGGAGTCCTATCGGCTAGTCGGGTTAAGGGGGGCACTGCTGCGATGAAAAAAACATTACTGCTGGCGGTGCTGGCGTGCGCGGTGGCGTTGGTATTTGCGGTGCGGGTGCGCGGGGATGCGGCGGGAGAGATTAAGCGGCTGGCGGAGTTGCTGGGGTGGAAGGCGGGGACGGTAGTGGCGGATATTGGGGCGGGAGACGGGGGGTACACGTTTGCGGCAGTCGAACGCGTGGGCGCGGCGGGCAAAGTGTATGCGACGGAGATTGATGCGAAGAAGCTGGCGGAGTTGCGGGCCGAGGTGGCCAAACGGAAGCTGGGGAACGTGATGGTGGTGGAAAGCAAAGAAGCGGATACGAATCTGCCGGCGGGATGCTGCGACGCGATCTTCTTGAGGCGCGTCTACCATCACCTGACGAAGCCGGCGGAGTTTGATGCCGGGCTGGTGCGGTCATTGAAGAGCGGAGGGCGGCTGGCGATTATTGATTTTCCGCCGCGGGCGGAGCTGGATCCGGTGGAGGGAGTGCCGAGCAACCGGGGCGGGCATGGGATTCCGGAGAAGATTGTGATCGAGGAGTTGCAGGCGGCGGGGTTGCAGGTAGAGAAGATTGTGGAGGATTGGCCGGAGAGGAGTTATTGCGTGGTGTTTGTGAAGAGGTGAAGCAGTTTTGACATCCTCCCCCGTAGGCCTGCTCCGTTCGGAATGACGGATAAGGAAAAGGTGACGCTTACTTGGACCACGGAGGGACGACGCCGCTCATGCGAGCGTAGGCGACGAGCTGGCCCATGTGCTCGTTGGCGTGAACGATGATGCGCAAGTACATGGCGTCCACGGTGGCATCGCGATCCTCGATGTGCACCTTGCGCTGGAGGTCCTTCGGCGTGGCCGCCAAATGGGCTTGCTTGACGGCGTCGAGCGAGCGTTTGAGCCAGCTGATGACCTCGGCTTTTCTGGTGACGGACTTGTCCATTCCTTCTTTCAGGTCGGCGGGCATTGGGGGACCGGTGACGCTGAGCAGGTAAAAATTGGCGAGAGCGATGTGCATGTAGACTTCGCTGGTGGAGCGGACGCCGGGCGCTGGGCGCCAGGAGAATTTTTCCTCGGGCGTGGCTTCGGCAAGCGCAAGCAATTGGGCCGACACGTGGCGCCACTCGCCGTCATAGCCCTGCCAGATTCCTTCAGGCGCCGTTTGCGCGAGCAGCGGGGGCGCGGCGAATAGGAACAGCAGCGAGAGAAGCATTTTTTTCATGGGTTCTCCAGTCTGGCTCTCTTCCTCTGTGTGACGGTTGGAATAGCGGGTTGGAAGCAGGAACTACGGGGTGAGGGCGAGGACGCGGAGGGGGCTGCCGGAGCCGTTGACGATTTTCAAAGGGGCGGCGATGACGACGGCACCGGTGGGGGGCAGTTGATCGAGATTCGAGAGGCTGGCCAGGCCGAACTTGCCGCTGCCGTGCATGACGCAATGATTGGAAAAGGGTGGGTCAAACTTGGCGGCTTGGCCGGCATCGGTGCCAACCGTTTCGACGCCCACGCCGAGGACGTCGCGATCGTTCGCCAAAAATTGCGAGCATTCCTTGGCCCAGCCGGGGGTGTGCGGGCCGTCTTCCTGAAGGTTGATGTATTGCGCGGGATCGGCGCGCTTGGACCAGCCGGTGCGGAGGAGCACCCACGAGCCGGGCTTGATCTTGCCATGAGCCGCTTCCCATTCCTTGATGTGCGCGGAGGTCAGTAGAAAATCGGGATTTTTCGCGACGTCTTTGGTTACGTCGATGACACAAGCGGGGCCGATGAATTTTTTCACGGGGATGCGATCGACGGACGAGTCCGGCAGGTCCTTGCCGGTGATCCAGTGAACGGGAGCGTCGAAATGCGTGCCGGTGTGCTCGCCGGTTTCGAAAGCGTTCCAATACCAGAAAGGACCGCGAACGTCGTAGCGGGAGAGTTCGCGGAGAGTGAAGGGCGGAGTGTTGTTCCACTGCGCGGGGAGCGGGAGCAGCGGCGAGGCGGAACTGAGCGGCAGGGTGAGGTCGACGACGCGCAAGCGGCCGGAGTGGAGGGCTTCGACAAGTTGGAGAAGAATTTCAGACATGACCACCCCCTGAAGCGAACAGCGAAGAGTATGCCGAGAACGGCGAAGAAATAAAGCGGAATGTATTAGCGAGATTTCGGAGCAAGAGATTGGATGTAGCGGCGGAACTGGAAGCGGTTTTCGAGGAGGCCCAGGTCGGTGACGAAGGCTTTGGGGCCGGTGGCTGCGACTTTGGCGACGATGGTTTCTAAGCCATCGGCGGAGATGGCTTGGCGGACCACGGTTGTGAATTCTTCAACGGTGCGCACAGTGCATGATTTGGGGATGCCTGCGGCGCGAGCGAGGCCTTGGAGATCGCTGCCGGTGCTGGTGGCGGTGGGGAAACCGCCGACGGAGAGAAGGCTCTCGTTATCAAAAACGATGTGCAGAAGATTTTTCGGTTTGTAGCGGGCAAGCGTGCTCAAGCTGCCGAGATTCATGAGGAGCGAGCCATCACCATCGAGGACGACGACTTTTTGCTGGGGCAAACAGAGAGCGAGACCGAGGCCGGTGGAGGAAGCCAGGCCCATGGCATGTTGCAAGTAGAAAAAATTGGGACGATGGCCGAGGGATTGCAGTTCGGCCGGCAACGCGCCCATGATGGTCACCACCAGACATTTTTCCAGATCGGAATAAATGGCGCGAAGGCAATCGAGGCGCAGCATCATTCCACCCACATTAGATCTCGCGTAAGGAGCAGCGCGACCGGTTGAAGACTGCTTTCGGCGAGAGTGTGAGCCTGGCGGACGCGCTTTTCGACGGATTCAGGAGCATCAAGGAAAGAATAAGGAATGTTCAGCGCGCGAAGGAGCGGTTCGGTGACGCTGCCGCCTTGCGTCTGCCAGGGGTCGCGCTCGCCAAGAGTACCGCGATAAGAAATGAGCATCAGCAGCGGAATTTTGTAAAGGTGCGCGAAGGAGACGATGCCGTTGATGGCGGCGAGAAAACCGTGGTTTTGCATGAGCATGGCGGACTTGACGCCGGCAAAGTGCGCGCCGGCGGAGAGGCCCACGCCTTCTTCTTCCTTGGCGAGGCGGACGAGCGTCATTTGTGGATCGTCTTCGGCAATCTGGATGAGGTGGACGAGCCAGGTTTCCGGAAGTGCGGAAAGCAACTGGATGCCACAAGCTTTAAGCGCGCGGTAGATGAGCTGCGAATTGTCGAGAGCGACCGGCATGGTTGAGTTGGAAATGTTGCACCCGAACTTTCGCACGGATGGGGATTCCCGGCAACTAGTGACAAAAAATTGGATCGGCCATAGACTGGCGCGACTATGAAGCACACGACACGAAGGCGGTTTTTGTGGCAAGCGGCGGGTTCAGCGGCCGGCGCGGGAATTTGTGCGGGAGGGTGGCCGCGGCTGTTCGCAGGGACGGGAACGGCGCTAGCGGCTGATGCCGGGCCGAGCGTGCGGTTTCCGACGGCGGCGCGGGAGCGAATTGCCATTGCCTCGTATCCGTTCCGCGAGTTCATCGCCAGCCGCGATGAAAAAAGCAGCGGCGGGAAAATGGAGTTGAAAGAATTCGCGGCGCACGTGAGCGCGAAATTCGATATCAAGAAGATTGAGCCGTGGAGCCCGCATTTCCGTTCGCTGGACAAGTCGTACTTGGAGGAGCTGCGCGCCGCGGTGACCAAGGCCGGCGGAGCGATCGTGGACATTGCCGTGGACGGCGAACACAGCCCGTATGCAATGGACAGCGCGGAGAGGGAGCGCGCCGTCGCGTCTAGCAAAGAATGGATCGACGTGGCGGTGACGACCGGTTCGCCGAGCGTGCGCACGCACATTCCCGGGGCGAAGGATTCGAAACCGGACGTGGAGCGCACGGCTGAAAGTTTGCAGCGCGTGGCGGAGTACGGCGCGGCGAGAAAAGTGTTGGTGCACCTAGAGAACGACGATCCGGTCAGCGAAGATCCGTTCTTCATTGTAAAGGTCATCGAAAAGGTGAACAGCCCGTGGCTGCGCGCGCTACCGGATTTTGGAAATTCGGTGGTAGCGCACGACGACGATTACGCCTACAAGGGCATCGATGAGATGTTTGCCCACGCGTACGGCATCTCGCACGTGAAGGAAACGGAAGTGGGCGAGACCGGCAAGGTCGCGCACGTGGATTTGGCGAAAACCTTTGGGATCGCGAAAAGGCGTAGTTATAAAGGATATTTTTCGATGGAGTGGGACAGCCCGGGCGATCCGTATGAGGGGACCGCGGGGCTGATTGAGAAGACGCTTAAGAATCTCGCCGAATAGTACAAACGAAAGAGCGGCCCGCCTCGGAAGGCGGGCCCTACAACTCCAAACCGGCAAGATGCCGGCGCCCCTAATCCTTAGAAAATAGCCATAACCCCTTTACTTTCAACGGACATGTTGCGGCTATTTTCATGGTTCGCTTGTGACACCGAAGGCGGCATGATTTATTCGTAGCGCAGAGCCACGATAGGATCAACGCGCGTGGCCCGGCGGGCAGGGATGAAGCACGCCAATAGGGCGACGATGGCGAGCAGGCCCGCTACGCCGGCAAAGGTGAGCGGATCGCTAGGACTGACGCTGAAAAGCAAAGTGGCCAAGAGCCGCGAGAGAGCCAGCGCGGCGAAAACGCCGATGGAAACGCCGAGAAGCGTGAGGCGCGTGCCTTGTGAGAGCACCAAGCGAAAGACATCGCTGCGTTGGGCGCCGAGGGCGATGCGAATGCCGAGTTCCTGGGTGCGCTGGGTCACGCTGTAGGCGATCAAGCCATAGATGCCGACGGAGGCGAGTAGCAGAGCGACAGCAGCAAAAATCCCGAGAAGCAGCATGGTAAAGCGCGCGCGGGAAAAGGAGTCGGCTAGAAGCTGGTCCATGGTGACGACGGCGGCCATGGGGAGCTCGGGATCCAGCTTTTGCAATTCGTCACGGGCGGTGGAAACCAAAGCAAGGGGATCGCCTTCCGTTCGCACGAGGACGGTCATCGCTGACATGACGAGTTCGGGATGCGGCCAATAGACGGCGGGTTCGGGGGCGGTGTCGAGACCGATCTGGTGGACGTCGCCAACCACGCCGATGATTTCCGACGGCTGGATCTCCTTCTCCGAGAGACTCTTCATGTAGATGGCGGCTTTCTGGCCGAGAGGATTTTCGCCGTGGAGATATTTGTCGGCGAAAGCCTGATTGATGATGGTCACGTGCTTTTCCTCCGCAAGCTCCTGTGCGTTGAAGAAACGGCCGGCGAGCAGTGGAATATTCATGGTCCTGAAATAGTCGGGCCCGACAACGCGGACGCTGGCAACGGGAAGATCGGAAACAGCGAGCGACGGCTGGCTGAGAACATGGACGGCAGTAGCGGCGCCAAGGCTACTGAGCGGAGGAAAGCTTTCCATGGTGGCGGAGCGCACGCCGGGAACGGCATTTATTCTAGCGAGAAGCTGCTGGAAGAAAGCCAAGCACTTGGGGTCCTTCCCATATTTATGGCGAGGAAGCGAGACTTTGAAGGTCAAGACATGATCGGCCTCGAAGCCCGGATTAACGCCGATCAGGCGGACGAAGCTGCGGATGAGCAAACCCGAGCCGGTGAGGAGAATAAGGGCGAGGGCCAGTTGCGCAACCACAAACGCGTTGCGCGCAAAAGCGCGGCTTTTTGCGGAAGAGGAACCGCGGCCGCCTTCTTTGAGAGTTTCGGAGATACGCGAATGCGCGGAAATATAGGACGGCAGAAAGCCGAAGAGCAAACCGGCAAACAAGGTGGCGGCAACGGCAAAAGTAAGAACTCGAAGATTTACAGAGATGGCAGTGAGGTCGAGGAGATTTTTGGGGCTGGCGCCCAGGAGAGCGTTTGTGCCCCAAACAGCTAGCGAAACGCCGATGCCGCCACCGATGACTGCAAGAAGCAAACTTTCGATGAGCAACTGGCGAGCGATACGCCAGCGGCTGGCGCCAATGGCCGTGCGAATGGCCATCTCGCGTTCGCGGCTAGCCGCCCGGGCCAAGAGGAGGCTGGAAACGTTGGCGCAGGCGATTAGCAGAACGCACGCAACGGCCCCGAAAAGAACGAGCAAAGCGGGACGCAGTTCGCCGGACAGGTAGTCGCCAAGGGGGACGACATTGACCCCCCAGTGGCCGTCGGCGTCGGGATATTCTCGCTCGAGCTGGGAGCCGATGGCGGTCATTTGCGCCTGGGCTTGGGAATAAGTGGTGCCGGGTTTGAGGCGCGCGGCCACCGTCATGAATCGGCCCATTCCGTTGTGATCGCTCCATCCCTGGGGAAAAACGAAGGGAGACCACATCTGAGGCTTTGCGCCGGTTAACGAGCCATCCTTGATGAACCATTGGAAATTCTGCGGCGCGACGCCGACGACGGTTTGCGGATGGCCGTTCAACACGATGGATTTGCCGACGATGGCGGGGTCTCCGGCGAAACGCTCCTTCCAAATGCCGTAGGCAAGAATGACGACGTTGTCGTGGCCGGCTTGGCCGTTTTCGGGAGTGAAGCCTGGGCCGAGGAGAAGATTGACGCCGAGGAGAGGAAAGAAATTGACGGAGACGTCCTGGACGACGACTTCCTGAGGGTCACCATTTCCGGTGAGATTGTCGCGCTCGTCAAAAATGTAGATCATGCCGGAGAAAACGGTGTTGCGGGATTGCCAATCGAGAAAATTCGGAGGAGAGACGGTGTTGTGAGGATTGGGGTGCAGGGAATCGGTTTCCCAGACCATGACTAGTCCGGCTGGATCGCCATACGGCAAGGGACGAATGAGAACGGAATTCACCACGGAGAAAATCGCGGTGTTCGCGCCGATGCCGAGGGCCAGAGTGAGGACGGCGACGGCGGTGAAGCCAGGACTGCGCTGAAGCACGCGGAGGGCGTGGCGAAAATCGCGAACGGCTTCGTCCAGCCAGCCAATGATATCCACGTTGCGAGTGTCCTCCTTAAGGAGGGCGGTGTTGCCAAAGCGCTTTTGCGCTTCATAGCGGGATTCTTCGGGCGGCATTCCGGCGGCGGCGTTGTCCGCGGCGCGCATTTCGAGGTGCGCGCGCAGCTCTTCGTCGAGGTCTTGATCCAGGCGATTTCTTCTCAACATGCCTCGCAGGCGGGCGATCAAGGACACGGCGCACCTTCCCTTTCTTGCCGATCAGGCGAACTCCAGAACGTGGGCGACGGCTTCGGTGAGCCGCTCCCAATTCTTTTCTTCTTCCGCGAGTTGTTTCCGGCCTTTGGCCGTCAACTGGTAGTAGCGAGCGCGGCGATTGTTCTCTGACAAGCCCCACTCGGCGCTGACCCAGCCGTCCTGCTCCATGCGGTGGAGCGCGGGATAGAGCGAGCCTTCTTCGACGCGCAGGAAGTCCTTTGAAACCATCTGGATGTGAAGAGTGATGCCGTAGCCGTGGAGGGGGCCGCGAACGAGGGTCTTGAGGACCAGCAAGGCCAAAGTGCCCTGAAGAAGATCATTTTTGGGTTTGCGCATGGTGTTCCTATAGATAGCTATAGGTAGAGACGCGGCGGGCCGTAAAATGTTTCGAAGAAAACGGGAAGCAAAATGGACAGAGTGAAGGTATAGAGCTTGAGGGACGCGTGTGCCGCTTGTTAAGGGAATGAGTGGGGGGTATGCTTCCTTTCTTGGAGGGGGAAACGGCAATGAAAATAGGAAAGAGTTTGCTTGTGGTGGCGATGATTCTGATGCTGGGGGGAGTTGCGGCAGCGCAGCAAACTGCGCCGGCAGCGAGTGCGCCGCAAGGGGCGGCGCCCGCGGATGCGCAGTCGCTGGCCAAGATGGCGGCGGTAGCGAATCCGGTGACCGGGACGGTGAAGGCGCAACTAGCGCGATTTTCGAAAAACATGGTGGGGGCGGCGGAATTGATGCCGGCGGAAAAATATGGTTTTAAGCCGTCGCCGGAAATGAATTCGTTCGGCCATGTGGTGATGCACATCGCGCAGTCCAACAATGGGTTGTGCTCGAAGATTTCCGGGGGCGCGGCGCCGGAACTGAAAATCGCCGACAGCGACCCGAAGGAAAAGCTGGTGGCGGCCCTGAAGGCATCCTTCGATTATTGCGCGGCGGAGTTGGAGAAGGTGGACGATTCCAAGCTGGGCGATCAAATGATGCTGTTTGGGAACCGGCCGGCCTCACGGGCCACTGCCCTGATCGTCTTGAGCGACGATTGGTACGATCACTACGGGGCGCAGGCGATTTATTTGCGATTGAACGGGATTTTGCCGCCAACGGCGCAACCGCCGAAACCGTAGGGAACGAAGAAGGACGCACTGCCGACACGGTTTCGTCAAGTTATGCCGGCCCCGACAAGCCGAAGTCTAACGAACTTGATCAGACCTGGAGGACGTCGCCTTCGCGAGCGACGATCTCGTAGAGGACTGGATTTACGAAGAAGCCCAGCAGAAGGCGCGAGATGAGGCCGGCGACAACGACGATAGCGAATGGTTTCTGAGTATCGCTGCCGACGCCGGTGGACGTGGCGGCGGGCAAAAGACCGAGGCAAGCGACGAGTGCGGTCATCATAATGGGACGCAGGCGCAGCAGCGAAGCGCCGAGAGTGGCTTCGCGGACGGATTTGCCTTCAAGCCGCAGCTTGTTGATATAGCTGACGAGAATGACGGCGGTTTCGACGGAGACGCCCAAGAGCGCCAGCAGGCCGAGAATGCTCGAGACACTGATGGGCGTGTGGGTGAGCTTCAAGGCGATGAGCGCACCCACCGGTTCGGTGAGCACGACACCGAGAGCAATGCCGATGGGAAATTTGAAATTGCCGTAGAGCGCAAAAAGAATCAGGAAAATCAACAAAACGGCGAGCGGGCCGATGATGATGAACTGCGCTTTGGCTTCGAGCAGCTCACTGTATTCTCCACCCCAATCAAGCGTGTAGCCTTCGGGGAGTTTTACGGACTTGGCGATGGCGGCCTGGCCGGCGTTGACGATACCTTCCAGGTTGCGCCCTTCAATGGAAAACTGAATGCCGATGTAGCGCGAATTGTTTTCGCGGTAGATGAAGGAGGCCCCGGTGCTTTGCTTGATGGTGGCTAACTCGGACAGGGGAATCTGCTGGCCGGCAGGGGCGGGAACCAGCAAGTCGCCGATGTCGCGGGCGCTCGAGCGAAATTGCGGCTCCATGCGAACGATAAGGTCGAAAAGCTTTTCGCCCTGGATCACTTGCGTGGCGGCTTGGCCGCCGATGGCCGCCTGGACAACGGCTTCGACATCGGCAACGTTAATGCCGTAGCGGGCGATTTTCTGGCGGTCGGCGTCGATGATCAGGCTGGGCTGACCGAGTTCGCGGACGACGGTAAGTTCGGTGAAGCCAGCAGTCTTGTCGAGGACATTTTTGATTTCGACGGCTTTTTTCTCGAGAACGTCGAGGTCGGGGCCGAAGATCTTTACCGCCAGGGCGCTCTTGAGCCCAGTAAGCGCTTCGTCGACGGCGTCTTCGGCGGGCTGCGTGTAGTTGAAAATCACGCCGGGATAGCTTTCGAGTTTTTTCTGGACGTCGGCGATTAGCTGGTCTTTCGAATGGAGCAAACCCCTTTTCCAGGAAGCGTCGTCGTACGGTTTCAAACCGACATAAAACTCGCAATTAAAAAAACCAGTGGGATCGGTGCCGTCATCGGGGCGTCCGAGTTCGGAACCCACGACGGTGACCATGGGATATCCAGAAAGCAGGTCGCGGACTTGCGGAGCAAATTTGGCGGCATCTTCAAAGGAGATGGTGTAGGGCATGGTAGCGCGGACCCACAAGGCGCCTTCGTCGAGGTGGGGCAGGAACTCGCCGCCGATAAAGGGAACCAGTAGCAACGTGGAAACAAAGATGAGGGTTGCCGAGAGAAGCGTGGTCTTCGGATGATTGAGGCACCATTCGAGGCGAGTGGCGTAAGCGTCGCGCACCCAATCAAAGATGCGGTTGGGCTTTTCCTGAACCCCTTTCTTGAACCAGTAAGAGGCCAAAACGGGAACGAAGGTGAGGGTAAAGACCAGCGCACCGACCAGCGAAAAAGCCATGGTGTCGGCCATGGGATGGAAGAGCTTTCCGGCCGGGCCGGTGAGCGCGTAGATAGGAAGATATCCGGCGATGATGACGGCAACGGAATAAAAAATGGGGCGGTCGACGTCGCGGGCGGCGGCGAGAATGACATCGCTGAGTTTGTATTCTTGCCCATGGCGAAGGCTGAGTTCACGGTAAATGTTTTCGACCATGACGATGGTGCCGTCAATGATGATGCCGAAGTCGATGGCGCCGATGGAGAGGAGGTTGGCGGCTTCGCCGGTGGCGTTCAGAAAAATGAAGGCGAATAAGAGCGCGAGAGGGATGGTCAACGCGGTGATGACCGCGGCGCGGACGCTGACCAGGAAAAAGATCAAGACGATCAAAACAAAAACCATGCCGCGAATCAGATTCCACTCGACGGTATCGGTAGTGACGCGAACGAGGTCGCTGCGGTCGTAATACGGACGGACTTTGACATCCTGGGGAAGAATGTTGCGATTCAGCTCGGCGGTTTTTTTCTCGACGCCTTCGAGAACGGTTTGGGTTTGCTCGCCACGGCGCATGAGGATGACGCCTTCGACGGCATCGTCATTGATTTTCTGCTTGTCGCGAAAGCCGAAGATGCCCAGGCGCGGGGCGTGGCCGATCTCCACGCGGCCGATGTCCTTGACGCGGATGGGAGCGCCATTGTTGCTGCCGACCACGACTTCGCCAATATCTTCCGTAGTCTTGACGAGACCAAGACCGCGAACGTAGTTGAACTGGCCGCCTTGCGAGTAAAAGCCGCCCCCCGTGTTGGCGTTGTTAACGCTAAGGGCGTTGAGTACCTGCACGACCGGAAGGTGGAAATTGTAAAGTTTCACCGGATCGAGCAGGACCTGATACTGCATGGTTGGCCCGCCGAAGCCGGAATCGTCGGCGACGCCGGGAACGCTCTTGTAAGCGCGCTCGATAATCCAAGCTTCGTAGGTGTGCAGCTCTTGCGGAGTGCGGTCCGGGCTTTCCATGACATAGCGATAGACGAGGCCGCTGGGGCTGAAAAGAGGAGCCATGCTGGGGGCGACACCCTGGGGGAGCTGTGCGTCGCTAATGCGCTGAAAGACTTCCTGGCGCGCAAAATAGGAGTCGGTGCCTTCATCAAAAGTAAGAATGACGTCGGAAAGTCCGTAAAGAGAGATGGAGCGCATCACGTGAAGATGCGGCGTGCCGTTCATGGCCAGTTCGAGCGGAAAAGTGGTGAGGCGCTCGACTTCTTCGGCGGCGTGCCCGGGCCATTGGGTGATGAGCTCGACCATCGGGGGAGAAAGATCGGGATAGGCATCGACGGGCATGCGCTGGAAGGAAATGGCGCCAGCGACGATGATGAGCACGGTGATCATCATCACCAGGAAGCGCTGCTGGAGAGCAAATTGAACGATGCGATGAATCATCTTGAGTTTTCTGTCCCGCGTCTCCCGCTAGTGCTGCAAGGAATTCTTGAATTGCAAAAAGAGCGCGCCGTCACTGACAACCTTCTCGCCTTCCTTAAGGCCGTCGCTGACCTGCGTGCGGCCACCTTGGCTGTCGGCGACTTTGACGAGGCGGCGGGCAAATTGATTCGCACCGGTTTGCACATAGACGAACGGCTGATTTTCCGTGTCGCGTAAGACGGCAGAGTCCGGAACCGTGAGCGCATCGCGAATGGCGCCGGCCGCGACGGTGGCGATGACGTACATATCTTTTTTTAGTTTCTTGCCGGGATTGCTGGTGACAATGCGCGCCTGCAAGGTGCGCGTGGTGGGATCGAGCGCGGGGGCGGTGTAAGAAATCGTTCCGTGAAAGACTTCGGCGTAGGAATCGGTCGTAATATCGACGGAATCGCCGCGGTGCACGTAGGCCACATCGCTCTGATAGACGTTGACGAGAACCCACACCGAGGTCATGTCCGAGATGGTGAAAACCTGGGTTGCGCCGCCCTGGAGCAATTGGCCGGGGCCGACCAGGCGCTCAACGACTTCGCCTCCGACGGGAGCAATGACGGGAATTTGCGAAGTCATTTTTGGAGGGTTTTTCACCACGGCTTCGGGATCCTTCAGGCCGAGGGCGCGCAAGGCGTCTTCGCTGGCTTGCTTGTCGGCCTGAGCCTGGGTGCGGGTGGACTCGGCCTGCTGGAGGTCGGCCTCGGCGATGGCGCCGTGAGAATAAAGATCCTGCGCGCGCGTGTAGAACTTGTCGGCGAGGGAATAGGCATCTTTGGCCTTGATGTAAGCGGAGCGTGCGGCCGAGTAGTCCGGGCTGTTGACCGTTAGGAGCGGCTGCCCGGCGTCGACGGTTTCACCCGGCGCGACGAGGATTTCGTGAACGGGGCCGCCAATGGCGCTAAAAACCGGAGTGGTCTTGAAGGCGTTGTAAGTGACGTTACCGGTGAGGCGCAGCCGCCGCAGGAGATTTGCTTTTTCGACAGCCACGATTTGGAGATGTGCGAGCTGCTCTTGAGGAACGCTGAACAGCAAGGCGGTGTCGGCTTTGGCTTCGGTTCCAGAATAAGAGGTCATCTTCGATTCGGACGCCCCGGGGCCGGCGCCGCAACCCGCCCAGGCGAGTCCGGCGGCCAGCGCGGCAAGAGAAATGATGTTAGCCGTCGAAAACATTTTCCTCATGGCAGAGTCCTTGTTCCGACGGCTTGGCGCATCTGCTCCAGAGCCGTCATATAAGTGGCGAGTGCCTGGCGATAAGCGAGCTGATTGGCGCGATAGGTGCGCTCGGAATCGAGGTAGTCGAGAAGGCTGGCGGCGCCGCGTTTGTAAGCGTATTCACTGATGTCGCGGGATTTTTTGGCTTGGTCGACGTAGCCGCCTTGATAAAGCTGGACGATTTGCTCGCTGGTGCGAAGCGCGGAGAAAGCGTCTACGACATCGGTAAGAACCTGCTGGGAGGTTTCGCTAGCGAGTTCCTGCGATTGGGTGATGACGTAGCGGGTGCGCGCAATTTCGCCTTGATTGCGGTCAAAGATGGGCAGCTGGATGTTGAAGAAGAATGCTCCGGTGTTGGTGGCGGCAACATGGGAGTAGTTGAAGCTAGCGCCGAGATCGCGCTTGCCATTGGCTTCGGCAAGCAATTCAGCGCTGCGCGAAGCGATGACGTTCTGCTGGGCGGCCCGTAAATCGGGACGCGTACGCAAAGCCAGCGCCTTCAAATCATCAAGACCGCCGTGCACGGCTTGATAATCGAGCTCACCGGCGACGTCGTAATTGTCTGGAGCGGATTCATAACCGAGAAATTGCCGCAGGCTGGCCAGCGCCTGCACCTTGGAGAGTTTGGCAGCAAAAAGATCGTTCTGGAATTGCAGCATTTGCAGTTTGATTTTGAGCAGGTCGCCTTCGCTCATGTCGCCGGCTTTGTAGCGCGCTTCACTGATGTCCACGGTCTTCAGGAAGCTGTCGAGATCTTGCTGGGTAAAATCGATGGTGGACTGCGCGAGCAGCACATCGACAAATTGCTGGCTGACGTTGAATACGAGTTGGCGCTCGTTGTCGGCGACGGTGGAGCGCGTTAGAGCAGTTACATCTTTCGCGGCTTGCAAGCGGTGCTGGCGCTTCTTGCCGCGTTCAAAGGTATAGCCCAGGCCCAAGTCAAACTGCCCTTGGGTGTTGATGTAATCGGCGCCGAACTTGCTGGGCTGGAAGATGGGCAGAAATTGGGCGTCCCAGGAAAGCACTGGGTTGGGACGCAGATTGGCGGTCGTTTCGAGGGCCTGATTTTGCAGGATAGTGGTGCGCGCCGCCTCGAGAGCGTGGTTGTGCTGCAAAGCCAGGCGAATGGCTTCCTCGATGGAAATGCGTACCGCGGGGGGCTCTGTGGTTGCCGCCCGGGGTGGTGGAGTCGCCGAGGGCACGGGGTTCTGCTGCCCCGCCGCAAAGGCGGGCATGGCCAGCAGCGCCAGGGCCGATACAAATCCTTTTCTCAAGTGGATAATCCTCGCGAGTCCCGCCAAAAAGGGACAAATAGCAACTGTGATAGGAATAGATCAGGGAAAAAAGACAGTTAGCTACCGGACAGGAGGTGCGCGCGGAGAGGTGGTGCGCGGAACTGCTGCGGATCCCGAAACGACGGTTGGAGCAACTTCGAGCGGGTTCGCGACCGGTTCAATGGCGATGACGGGGGACTGCGCGGCAACGACGGAACCGGCGGTGGAGCATACCGGGCAAACGTGAGAAGCGGAGGAAGTGGTCGTCAGGTCGGTGCAAAAGTGGAACTGCGCACCAAGGAAGATGACCCCGAAGAGTAGTGCCAAAAAGCGTATGCGCTGAGTGTTGTTCTGCACTGGATGACTAAGACGAAGCTTAGGTGGGAAAGGTTGCGGGGTCAAGCGGGTAAAGTCTTTTCTTACTGGCACTTACATACTATACTAGACGATAGTATAATGGCGGAGCCGACGGCCCACACAAAGCGATTTTGGAGTTTTTTGAAAAAAGTACGCCAACACGGGCGACTTTGGCGGATCGGGTCGCCGTTAGTTGGACTGGCGCGCTAGAACCGACTTGGTTTCAGCAAGTTCCGGACGGTCGGCACCAGGAGGGCAGATTTCAGAGAGCTTGGCGTAGAACGACTGCGCGCCGTTGGCGTCGCCGGTGGCTTGCGCCGAGCGCGCGGCACCCAGGAGACCGTCGAAGCGGTTGGGAGAATTCTTGAGCACGGTTTTGTATTCGGCGAGGGCGTCGGCGGGGCGCTGGAGCTCGAGGAGCATGTCGGCGAGCATTTCGCGGGCCGGGATATTGACGGATTCGCCGCCCTGCTTGTCTTGGCGGTCGGCGGCGGCGCGCAATTCGGTGACGGCTTCGTCGGACTTCCCCTTGGCAAAGGAAAGCCAGGCTTCGGCTTCGCGGAGGTCGCTGGCTTTCTCGGTGGAGACGCCATAGCCTTCTTTTCGCGCGCGCTTCTCGCGTTCGGCGACGAATTTGCTAAGTTCCTTGACGTCACTTTCGGCTCCGGCTACGTCACCAGTGCGCGCGGCGCCGATGGCGCGAGCCCAGTAGGTGGTGTCCAGCCAGTCCTTGCTAAGCGCGGGAATTGGCAAAGCAGCGGCTTCTTTCCAGCGGTGTAGTTCCAGAGCTGTGCGCGCGGAAAGATAGGCGGTGTGGCCGGCTTTTGCTTCCTCACTAGCTCCCACCACGTGATGGGTGTGTTCGATGACTTCGCGGGCTTTGGCTTCCTGGCCGCTTTGCAGGTAGGAGTAGTTGAGGAAGTCCATGGCGTGAGTCTGGTAGTGCGATTCCGCGAGATGCATTTCCGCTGCGTGAGCTCCGGAAGCGTTGGCGGCAATATTCGAGGCGATGGAATCCTGCCAGAGGCCGAGGCGGACAAAGATGTGCGAAGGCATGTGAATGGCGTGGGCGGAGTCTGGCGCGATGGCGGCGTAACGGCGGGCGGCGTCGAGGCCTTCTGCGGCGAGTTCGGGGCGATCGGTGGCGTGAATCATGTAGTGAGCAACGCCGGGGTGGTCCGGGTGCTGCTGAAGGAGCGGGTTGAGGATGGAAATGGCCTTCTCGAGATCGGCCATTTCGTTGTCGTGGTCTTCATAAGACAAGGACACGAGGGAGAGGGCATAGAAGGAGCCGAATTCGGCGTCGCCAGGATTCTCGCTGTAGGAATGCTCTAGAGCGGTGGAGTATGCTTTGATGCGGTCAACGTGCGCCATTTTGGATTTTTTCTGGTAGAAGGCGGCGGCAGCGTTGATGAAGGCTTGTTCCCGCGCCGTCACCGGGCGCAGCTTCTGCGCCTTCTCGATGTCTTTGCGGCCTTCCTTCAATTTTTTGTCGTTGGGGAAATCCCAGAGCTGGTGATAGAGGGCCATAGCCTGGCCCCAGTGGGCCATAGCGCACTTGGGCTCACGGGTGACGGCCTCGGCAAAGGTCTCGTCGGATTCCTTGTATTGGAAGGAGTGGAGGAGAGCGACGGCCTTTTCGATGGTGGGCTCGACCGCCGCGGTGCAGCTGGTCGGGAAATTCACTTTGCCGAGCTGATCCGGAGAAGCGGCGGAAGGAGTATCCGCGCGGAGCGCTGGGGGTGAGAGAATGAGAAAAAATGTCAGCAAGCCGAGCGGCGAGCTGAACCGAGATGGATAGCGCATGATTCCTCCCTATGGCTGGCGGTGATTCTACATCCGGCGATTGTGTTCGGGGGAGCGAAAGATTTAAGCGTCAAGACGGCGGATAACGACGCAGTCGATTTTGACCGGAGATAGCCGGCAAGCCATGCTAGAGTGGTTAGAATGATGCTGAACTCCAAAAAGTCGCGGACGTCGGCGATCGTTTGTCACTTGTTTGGGCGTTGGCCATCATGGCCGCGGCTTTCTTATTTAAAGGCAATGCAGCTGAGTATTGGATTGAAGCAGGCCTGATTGTAGGAGCGCTCACCTTTGTGGTGTTGAAACGCCGCAATTCGTCTGCCCCCGCTAGATAGATTCCATTCTTGTAATCCTCAGCTATAACTTCTTCCCGGATCGCCAAAAGGTTGCGCGTTCGACTGCCATGGTTGGTGCTGCGACCGCCATTTTTGGAATATCTCCGATATCGCAGCTCGAATGAGAATGAGCCATCACGGGGCGGCCAGACCGTTGGACGGGGGTTTGGTGGTGCGGCTACAATGAAGGTGGAGCGGTTCTTCGAAGCAGGTGAGGGTGCGAAAGCTGTTTGAACCAATGACGAATCTCTGAGGTGCTGCGGATAGACAGCCTGTGTGCACGGCCTGTCCCGCTGGCGGTTCTTTCTCCAAGATGAGCGGAGGAAGACAAGCGAGCGGGGCAGGAAAGCCTAACGGCTGGCTCGTGGCGCCCTACTATTTCAGAGGTTCACGGCCTAGCACTCCACGGCCAAGCGGTCCGCTCCGTTTTTGTGTCTTGGCTTGAGAAAGAGTTCATGCGCGTACTTTTCGTGGGAGACATCGTCGGGTCGCCGGGGCGCCAGATCGTTCGCGACCGGCTGGCGGATATTGTGGCGCAGCGGCAGATCGATTTGGTGATCGCCAACGGTGAGAATTCAGCTTCGGGATTCGGGATCACGCCGCGCTTGGCGGAAGAGTTGTTGAAGATGGGGATCGACGTGCTGACGGGCGGAAATCACAGCTGGGACCGCAAAGAGATTCTGGAGTTCATGCCGCATGAGCCGCGGCTGCTGCGGCCGGCAAATTTTCCGGAGGGCAATGTGGGGAGCGGGTTGTATGTGGGAACGGCGAAGAATGGCGTGAAGTACGCGGTGCTGAATTTGCAGGGGCGCGTGTTCATGACGCCGCTTGATGATCCTTTCCGGAAAGCCGACACGGAGCTCGGGAAAATTCCGGAAGATGTCGCTTTCGTGTTCGTGGACCTGCACGCGGAAACCACCAGTGAGAAGATCGCCATGGGCTGGTATCTCGATGGCCGGGTGACGGCGGTGGTCGGCACGCATACGCACGTGACGACCGCCGATGAACATGTGTTTCCGCAAGGCACGGCCTACATCACGGACGTGGGAATGACCGGGCCGCACGGCGGCGTGATTGGAATGGACCGCAACGGAATTATCACCAAGTTTCTGAATGGACTGCCGGCGCGGTTCGACGTGGCTTCGGGCGATGTGCAGATGAACTGCGTGCTGGTCGAAACGGATGATGAAGGTCCGCGCAATGC
>DATKHV010000013.1:0-96376 GCA_035510055.1 Candidatus Cybelea sp.
CGCGCGTTGCTATTACGTGACTTGGCACTCTTCTGCGCTTTGCAGGTGCCCGCTTAGTGCCCAAAATTCCGAGCGACCAGCGTATTACTTCCGGTTTGCGATAGCGTCATACGGGAGGAATCCGACGCGCCTGCGCCGGTCTTGCTCAGGGTCCGATAGTGCGAGATGATTTTGCCGATCATGGTTGCTGATTTGCCATGTCTACTATTGCCGCTTCGTATATTCGGATTTGGCAGCTAAGAGGATGGGGATGCCGGGCCGGCGACCAATTTTGCGAAGATCCTACGGCCACTGCACGTCGAGTGCGTAAATCTCTTGCATGCTGGTGTCGCGGAGCAAGAGAGGAGAATTATCGGGTGCCAACCCGGTCCACGCGCCCCAAATCCCCCACGCCACGCCTCTGGGCAGATTAGCGTTTGCCACACGTTCCAGCTTGTGATCGGCGACCCGCAAGCGGAAAAAAGGCGTCCCCTTTTCGTATGGGCTTGAAAAGTAAAGGTATTTCGCGTCTTTAGACCACACCGGGAAACCATGGAAGTGGCCGCTATCTATTTCACTCCAAGTCTGGGCAGTTAAATCGAACAGCATCAGCTTCATCGAGTCGTAGGCATTAGCGTTGATGAAGCGGGCATCGGGCGACCATCTGGGAGAGCACAATCCCTTCGACCCAGGGAGGGTTGAAACCTGGCGCGTGTGCAAATTCAGAACATAGATTGAGGAACTGGGAGAATACCCAGACTCGCCAAACACTAGTGACTCTCCATCCGGCGACCAGTTCGCATCTAATTCATCATTCTCGCCCGGTATCAATTGTTCCGGGCTGCCGCCGTCTGCCGGAATTAGGAAGACTTGCCAAGGTTTGCCGGGCGTTGAGCCTGAAAAAACAATGCGCTTCCCATCCGGCGACCAGCGCGGCACGGCCGCCTTCACGGGCAAGTTGGTAAGCTGAAGCCGTTCGGTTCCCTCAATGCGGCTACGCCACAGTACGCCTTCGGGGAAAGTCACGTAGGTTACCCATTTCCCGTCCCTCGAAAAGTCCAAGCCCTCCGCGGAGATTCCGGAAAGAAAAGTCACGAACTGTCGCGACTTGGAGTCGTAGTGCATCAGCTCACCCCGCGACTGCTCCCCGAGGACGAAGAGCCGTTTGCCATCCACACTGGGAGAAGGTCCCCAGAAATGCATCGGTCCGGCTGTCAATTGTGCCGGCTCTGATCGGGCCCTGCGGAGAAGACCATGGCCTTCGCGGATGGCGCTGATGGTTGCCACGCCATCGCGGATCGAGTTGTATACGAAGTATTTCCCGTCGGGGGTCCAGGCTCCGCAGCATTCTCCGGCTCTATCGTTCCCGGGCGGTGTGCTCCCGGCAGCAAACAAGGGATGCAAATCGGTTCCTGTGGGGGAAACCTCCCATAGCGAATTCAGCTGGTTTTTGATCGCTGTGAAACGCAGAACCCTTGCGTCAGGAGACCAACGCGGTTCGATGAGATCGTATCCGGGTAAAGTTACGATCCTGCGCGAGCCGCTTCCGTCGGCCTTAACTATAAACAATTCTTGGGCCTTGGAGTAAGCGATCGTCTGCCCGTCCGGCGACCAGGTGCCATTCCACCCCATGACGTCGCCCAAACGCCGAGCGAACCCATCAGGGAGATGTAGAATCCAGAGCGGAACTTCCGCTTGGGGCTCATTCCAAGCGGTGACTAAAAGCTGGGATCGGTCAGGAGAAATAGCCGAGACGTTGATGTGGTTAGCGCCTCCAAGAATCGCAGGTAGTCGCACAACCTCGCCACCGCTGACAGACGTTTGGGCAACTACCCAGTCACCCGGTGGCGCCTCGACAAAGTAAATTCTGGATCCGTCGCTAACCTGGGCCGAAGGAAAGCAATTATTAACGCATTTCGCGATGCCGTCGTTCGTGATCTGGACGTAACGCAAGACCTTCGGTACAGCGGGCGCTCGGAGGATCGACACCAGGATGGAGGCTGTCACGACGATTCCTACCATGACCACTACTCCAGCCCGAATCCCCAGTATTCGATTGCGTGTCCGCTCCGTTGGACTGGCGGCCAAACGCGAAGATGAATCGCCCGCGGCGCCCACCTCGCGTGACTTATCTAGGTGTGTCGGCGCGGTACGCGGGATCTGTCGCACGGCACCAACGAAACGGTAACCTCTCCGGGGAACCGTTTCGATGAACGCTGGGTTCTCACCCAATGCCTTGCGCAGCAAAAAGATGTGGTTGGATAGGCTACCCTCTTCGACGAACGTGTCGGGCCAGAGCATCGCGATGAGTTCGTCCTTCTCCAGCACGCGTCCACTGTTTCTGACCAGCAGGTGGAGGGTGTCGAACGCTTTCGGCGTGAGCACCACTATCTCGTTACCGCGCAACAACTTGCGTTCGGCGGGGTCTAGACGGAAGGGGCCGAATTCGTAGAGCCGCATTGTCTCCTGGCTTGGCGTCTCTTTCGCGGTGGAAGACGACTCGCGAAGAACTTCGGAAGCAGCTCGCCGGCGTGTTTCCTCGCTCACGGTCCGTCTCGCAATCCTTGTGAGAACTCTTGAGAATTTGTGAGTTCGCCCAGAGGACTTCCGGTATAGCCGTAAGCTAAGTTGCGTAAAGAAACAGGCGGAAGGCCGGGCCTTTGGTAGATGCTACCTCCGATTTCCGCTTCGTTCAACCTTAGTCTAAGGAGAGTCAAAAATGTTGCGCAACCCAGTTTCAAAGAGAAGTGTTATCTCGATTTCGGTGAGCCTGATGGCGCTGGCAGTGCTGGCAACCATGACCCTTTCTCTGGTGCCCAGGGCGGCCCATGCAGACGAGCGAAACGGAGAACTCCATGTGACAAAGAATTGCTCGGCGTGGACGCTCGACAACGGTGCCTTCTGCACGATCACGTCCTCGAACCTCCCTGAGATCGAGGTCGGCTCGAAGGTCTTGTATGCTCAGGCCCCTGTAGGTTGCGATAATGGTGGTACCACCTACCCGTGCACGGTCCCCCTCCCAACCCCCGAAGGCGCCTACATCTCTGTGGACAGTAGCGCCGTCCTTTACGTCGGGACCGGCAACTGGGCGGTCGGCCGCTGTACACTTGACAACACGGGCAATTCCGGGCTGTGTACGTTCTCGGACGGGGTCGGGCGGTTGAGCGGATTCCGGGCCCGTGTCGATGTATCGTCTACGGACGGCCTAAATTACAACTGGAACGGAACGTACAGCTTCAATGAGAACCACAGATAGCGCCTAACAATGCCCCCGGCCGCCGCTCATTTGCGTGATTGGGCGGCGGCCGCCGGATGGGGCTCGTGCCGTTCTCCAACTAGCGAATCACCTAGGAGACGCGCAGGCATGACAATTTGGGATTCGTCCCAATTCAGGAGGCGGATTGTCAACCTGCGCCCGATTGCCGATCCGCCCGCAGGAGCGACACACACTAGCCAGTCTAGGGAAGGCTTTGATTTATTTTTGGCGGTTTTGACTTGCAGAAGGAGAGCTAAGTGCTTTGAATCCAGCGGGGCCATGTAGGTTATGACGCATTATGAGCCCGACGAGCTACCAGGCTGCTCCACCCCGCAGAACCGCTATATCGGATGCGCGCGTTCACGTCAAACAACTCTAGACTGGCGCTTTTAATTTGCGAATGAGAAGGGAACGTCTACCACTCATTATAAGGCGTGCTGTCGAAGGGCGAAACTCGAGTGGAATTGGAATGGACGTCAATCATGCCCGTGCTCGTTTGATCCGGACTCAGCACCAGGCTGTCGTATTGCGGCACCCAGTCGGCCGCTCCCGTCATTGGATCCGTGGGAACCCTGCGCAAATAGCCGGCTTGCACCAAATCGTCCAAGGACTGTGGAGCCGCCTGCTTGTCCAGCGTGAAGTTATCAATCGCCTGCCGCATGACCCACAGGTCTTGCTTCATGGTTGCCTCGCGCGCGTGCTGCACCGATTTCTCATAACGCTGCGCCGCCATGCCAATCAGGATCAGGATGATCGTGATGACGATCATCAATTCGATCAGCGTGAATCCCGCCTCGCGCAAGCCGTTGGGTTGCTTTTGCCTCCGCGCGGCCCTTCGTGTTTGCAGCCACATTTTCAAAGTAAATCTCCGCTCCGCACCACCACTCTGAATACTTCGTTCCATCGAGCGCCGTGTTTCGAGCTTACATCAACTAGCCGAGCACTACCTTGCTCCGGAACAACGAACACGCTGTCATTTGCAGCAGAATTTTCAATTCCTAATCCCCGCGCGATCTACCAGTAGGTCGAATCGGAATACTTTGTCCCATCGAGCGCCGTACCTGTCGACTTCGAGTAGACCTCATACACATTCTTGCCGCCCCAGCTTGTCGAATCCGGATCGTCCTGAACGGCACGCAATCCCCATTCCGCTTGCCCAGTCATCGGGTCCACCGGAATCTTGCGCAGAAAGCGAATCTTTCGATCGCTGCTTGCGCCGAGCTGCACTCCCTTTACCAGCGTTTCCAGGTCCGGCGGATAGCCCTCGCTCCCAATTTCGACGCGAATCTGGTTCCTGTCGGCCGTGTCTTTGTAGCGGTCGATCGCGTCGCGCATCTCGCGCAGATCGCGCCGAAGCTCCGCTTCTTTCTGCCGGATAATAGTGTACCTGGCAATAGGCAATGCCGCGGAAGAGAGAACCAGCAGGATGGCGCAAGCGATAATCAACTCCAGCAGGGTCATTCCTGCCTCGCTGGAAAACCGCTTCCGTTGGGCTCGTCTATCGGTTCGCTGGGTGCTTGAAGTATCGCTCAACATAGGTCACTTAATTTGATTACGGTTGTACTTGTAGCGTTGCTTCGCTGGTTACCAGTGGTATGGGTTTTTGCTGTGAATCTTTAGCATTCACCTGCACGATTGATAGGTTCGAGGAACCCGGCGCAATCCCCTTGACAACGATTCCGATCAGCGTTCCGCTGCCGCTGACTCCGGGTGTGTTGGGCTGGCGCGTCGCGGAAATAATGGCCTGCCCCTTGTCCTTAAAGACTTGTTGCACGATTGCGATCTCTTGCGTTCCTCCGGAAAGGAATCCGCCGTGCCGCACTTCCTCCACGCTGATCACCGCGGGGTTGTACTGCAAAAGGAGGGGAATGGAGAAGAGGTCGTTCACGTTTTCAACCACTACTCCGATGGTGGCCGTTTGCCCCGCTTTCAGCGACAGACTCGCAGGTTCAAAGCGCATCTTCGCCGTAGGGGCTGCCTGAACTGCTCCCGCCGCGGGTGCCGTGCCCGATGGAGCAGGTACGGGCGCTCCTATATTTTGATTCGTAGCCGGTGGCTGCTCCGGCTTTGCGGGTGGCTGTTGCGCCGGCGCGTGGATGTCACTTTCCCGCTTCACTTGCACTAAAGACTCGGACCCCGAGTACATCGATCGCAGATTCGCCTTCGTGATTTCCGGGATGCGCACGATCCGCGGCGTCAAGACGATCAGCACTTCGTCTTCTTGGATCTCTTTCTTGTCATCCGAGAAGAGGTAATGGAGCAGCGGAAGTTTCGCCAGGCCCGGGTAGCCGTTCAGGCTCTTTGTCTCCGTTCGCTGCACCAAACCGGCAAGTACGCTGGCTTCGCCTTCCCGCAAGCGGATGTCATGTTCGATGGTTCGCTGGCTGATGATGGGCTGCGTAATCCCGCCAATCGTCTCGTCGCCAGTGTGCGATGAAATTTCCACCTTCAATTTCAAGCTGACATCGCGATTCGGGTGCACCCGCGGCGTGATGTCTATGTTTACGCCGACATCCAGGTACGTGAACTGGGTATTCACGAGGGGGCTTATGCCGCCGCCTGCGGTGGTTCCCGCGAGTCCCAAGCCAGACGAAAAACTTCCCGTAGCGATAGGTATGCGATCGCCAATCTTTAGCTTGGCGGTTTGCCCGTCTACCGAGCGGACTTCCGGGTTCTGGATGATCTTTGTGTTCGTATCGCTCAACACCGCGTTTGCCGTCAGGGTAGGCAGAGTAACGGCATAGTCGTTGGAATTCAGGTGGCGCAGTTGGTTGAGAGTAATTCCGCTGTTGGTCGTCGTCGAAGTAGTTGAACTGCTCGTCGAACTGGCATTCGGATTGATCGCAATCGACACCGTTTGCCCGGGGAGGATGCCCAAGTCCCGCAACCGGTCGGTGCGCGCCTCCAGCACTTCGACTTGCACGACTACCTCGGGCTTGGCCTTGTCGATGTCATGGATGATTTTCTCGGCCAGGATCAATTTGTCCGGCGTATCTCGCACCATAATGGCATTCTGCGAGTTGAGCTGTTGAATGCGTTTCAGGTCCAGCAACTGCCGGAGCCCGGTGATGATTTCCGTGATGTCCTGTGGCTGCGTGGTGTTGGAAAGATAAATCGTCTTGACTACTTGCTCTTCGTAATCCCGGCGTTTCTGCGGCTGGTCGGGAATCACGAAAATAATATTTTCCGTCACCGGCTTCACGAAAGCCTTGCTCTCCATCGACACGACTTCCAGCGCCTGCTCCAGCGTCACATTGTTCAATTCCACCGAGATGCGCCGGGCAGGGAAGTCCGGGTCATAAACCACCGTCAGTCCGGCGAGTTTTCCGATGGTGTCGAAGACCACTTTCGCGTCCTGGCCAGGCATCTTCAGGTTAATGGCCGCGCGCGAAAGAGGCTTGATCTCTGCCGGCATCGCCGCCAGCCCTTGTTCGCTTGGATCGGGGGGCGGCTCAGCGGCCGCATCATCCGCGCGGTTTTTCTCCGCGATCATTTCGAGGGTCTTGCGAAGTTCCTGCTCTGCCACCGCGCTTGCCGGATCGATCGCCCCTGCCTTTTGGAATTCGGCCGCGGCGCCCTGCAAATCGCCCTTTTTCCGGAATTCCAACCCTGCCCTGACGTGCTGCTGGCTGGCCTCGAACCTCGCCGAGTTCAGCCTGATTCTGTAGGCGGCATTGTGGGGGTCCGCTTTGACGGCTTTTTGGTAGAAAACGTACGCGGCGTCGTAGTCCTGAAGCGTCTCCGCCTTCCTACCCTGGTTGAAATCCGGCTGGCCCTTCGGACACCCTGCCGTGAGCAGTCCGAACCCAACGCACAAAAATAGGCTTCCCCAGCGGCTCATGCACTCTCCAGGGCCTCGACACGAAGCCCAAGCATTCTAACACTCGCGTTAGAATCGCGGCAATGATACTGGGGTTGGCCGCCTCGCAACAAATAACCTTTCGTTGTGTCGAGAGTGACAAGATTTAGCACTCCAGTTATGATGGAAAGTTGTGGCCAAGCCTTCTAAAAAGTCAGAAAAGTCCCCGAAGTCCGGCGAGCACATCGTCGCTCAGAACCGTGCCGCCTCCTATAACTACCATATTCTTGAGAAACATGAGGCTGGCCTAGTTCTTCATGGCACCGAAGTTAAAGCCCTTCGCGAAGGCAAAGCCAATATTCGCGATGCCTACGTCGACTTCAGGCCGAGCAGTGCCTGGCTCGTTAACGCGCACATTGCACAGTATTTGCCTGGTGGCCCGTGGAACCACGAACCACTGGGTGCCCGAAAGCTTCTGCTTCACAAGCGGGAAATCCATAAGCTTTCCGGGCGCACCGAATCCAAGGGTTTAACTGTCATCCCCTTGAAGATCTACTTTCGTAACGGGATCGCCAAGGTCGAAATCGCCCTGGCGCAAGGCAAGAAGTCTTGGGACCGCCGCCAGGACGAACGCACCAAGGAAGCTCGCAGGGAAGTCGAACAATCCATGTATAACAATCGGAGGCGATAGCGCACCATGCAGATCAAGTTGGAGACCCAGCCGTTTGCCGCACTCGATACCGAGGCCCTGGTTACCTATATTTTTGAAGAGCCCGATGCGGTCCAGGGCCGCATCGCGGAAGTCGATAAGGCCGCCGCCGGCCTGCTCCGCAAGCTCGCCAAGAGCGGCGAATTGACCGGCAAGACGCTGGAATTCACGCTCGTACACGCGCCCGCGGGCTTAAAAGCCGCGCGCTTGCTCCTCGTCGGAGCAGGCAAGCGCGAGCAATGGAATAGCGCTACGCTTCGCAAGATCGCTGGCGCCGCTCTTCGCTATCTGAAGTCTCGCTCCGTTAAGAACTTCGCGCTGCTCGTTCGAGAGAGTCACGCCACCGAAGAAGCGGCCCAGGCTGTTGCTGAAGGCGCGCTAGCCGCCAACTTTGAAACCGACAAATACAAGACCGAAAAGAAAAACGGGAAGAACGTCGAAACCTTTTCGATTGCTGGCTTCTCCGATGCGGAACGCGCGGCCGGAGACAAGGGCCTTTCGAGAGGCCGCATCATTGCCGATGCACAAAACTTTGCGCGCGACCTCGTCAACGAGCCTTCCAATAAGCTCACGCCGCCCATCCTTGCGGAAAAAGCCGAAGCCATGGCCAAGGAAGCCGGCCTGGCCGTCGAAATCCTCGACGAAAAAAAAATCGCCGCCCTCAAAATGGGGGCGCTCCTTAGCGTCGCCCAAGGTGGCCCTGAGCCCCCCCGTATCATGGTCGTCACCTACACACCGGCAAATCCGAAACCTGGGGCTCCCGTGATCGGCCTCGTTGGCAAAGCTGTCACCTTCGATACCGGCGGCATCTCCATCAAGCCCGCCGATGGCATGGAAAAAATGAAGTACGACATGGCCGGCGGCGCCACCATGCTCGGCGTTATGCGTGCCCTCGCAGCGCTCAAGCCCAGCGTCAAAGTTATTTGCGTTGTCCCTTCTACCGAAAACATGCCCGGCGGCACCGCGCAAAAGCCCGGCGACATTCAGACCGCCATGTCCGGCAAGACTATCGAAGTCCTCAACACCGACGCCGAGGGCCGTCTCATCCTTGCCGACGGCATCCACTATGCCAAGCTACTCGGCGCCACGCATCTTATCGATGCTGCCACGCTCACCGGTGCCATCGTCGTCGCTCTCGCTAACGTCAACGTCGGTGTCTTCGGCTCCGACCAGTCCTTCACCGATAAGCTTTTAGCCAGTGCCAAAGCCACTGGCGAAAAAATGTGGCAAATGCCCATCGACGACGACTATCGCGATTTCATCAAGGGCTCCTTCGCCGACATCCAGAACATCAGCAGCGGCAAGGGCGGCGGCGCCATCACCGGCGCCATGTTCATCAAAGAATTTACAGGCGACAGCCCGTGGATTCACCTAGACATCGCTGGCACCGCCTGGAACGACGACGCTAAGCCCTGGCTCGCCAAAGGCCCAACGGGCGTGGCCCTCCGCACACTCGTGCATCTTGTGATGTCTTATTGACCCTATATTTGCTCTGTTGGGGGGTGCCTTGCCCGCGGCGGGCTCTGATGCTTTTACTTCCCGAATTTCCTTAACTTCATTTACCTCACATTTTTTCCGGCGCCTCAATCCCCAGCAATCCCAGCGCCAGCACCAGTTGCGCCTCCACCAATTCCGTCAGCTGCAACAAGAACGCACGCTTTTGCTCATCCGTTTCCGACAATATATGGTGCTTGTGATAAAAATTATTAAACGCCTGCGCCAATTGAAACGCATACTTCGCCAGGAAAGCCGGCTCCTGCGTGGCAATCGCCGCTTCCACCGCGTAATCCAGCGAACCCGCCGCCACCAATAACTCCCAAAGCGAATCTCCCTCCGCTCCCCCAAGCAACTGCCCGGCGGATTCTCTCGATACCTCCACATTGGCTGCAGCTGCCTCTACGCCCTTTCGTCGAATCCCGCGTATTCGCACGACCGCATACTGACAATACGGCCCGGTCTCTCCCTCAAAACTCAACGCATCCTTAAAATCAAACGCGATAATCGCGTTGCGCGTGAACTTCAGCAGAAAGAATCGTAGCGCCCCTACCGCAATCGCATGGGCCGTTAACTTCTGCTCCTCTTCTTTCATCTCCGCGTGCCGTTGCTGCACTTCCGCCAGCGTCGCCGCTTCTAACTTGTCCAGCAAATCATCCGCTTTAACCCCAAATCCCTTGCGTCCGCTCACTTCCACGTACGGTTTCTTGGCCTCTTCCGGCGTAAGCTCGTAGGCCATCTCTGCCGCGCATCGCGGCGTCAGCGCCACAATTTCGTACGACAAGTGAATCGACTGCTCCGCCGCCTCAGCATGTCCCAGCGCCCGCAGTCCCGCCGCCACCACTTTTTGCAAATACGCCTGCCGCGCATCAATCACGTTGTAAACGCTCGAAGCCGGCTCGCCAAAGTTTGGCGCCTCCGGATCATCCTTCTCGCTAGTCGTGGCCCAAACCGTCTGGCCCTCAGGCGCATTCGGCCATTTCCGGTAATGAAAATCCTTCCCCAACAACCCGAATTTCCAAAGCTGGTAAGCAATATCCTTCCCGACGTACGTCACCGTCCCATTCGACCGTACAATAATCTTGTCCTGCAAATTCTCCTCTTCTTCCTCCGCACTCTTTTCCTTTACTTCCTTTACTTCCCTAACCTCCTTAACCTCCTTAACCTCCTTAACCTCCTTAACCTCCTCTCGCCACGGCATGATCCAGCAACCCGCCATCTTCCCGCCAGTGGCCAGTTGAATCGTCCCGGACTTCTTCAACATCTCAAACGCCGCATCCCAGAAGTGCAGGTGCAGAATCTCGCTCTCCCGCGCCAGCAGTTCATACTCGATTTCCAGCCGCGCCATGGTTCGTAAATGGCATCCCACAATTGCGTCCGCCACCACTTGCGCCACTTCCGCATCCTCTCCTTTACCTTCTTCGATGGCCCGCAGAGTCTCCCCGCGCAACTTCGTTGCCCGCTCCTTGTCTTCTGCAAAAAAATGCGTCGCCTTCGCATACAAATCCCAGCAGTAGTAATCAAACCTTGGTTCCTGCGCTATCGTCTTCACGCTGACCGCCGGTCGCTTCTCCATCCTCAAGAATCCGATCACCACGTCCGCCACCTGCACGCCCGTATTGTCGATGTAATTCTGAATCTGCACGCGGTTCCCCACATGCCGCAGAATCCGCACCATCGTGTCCCCCAACACCGCGTTCCTCACGTGCCCGATGTGGGCCGCCTTATTTGGATTAATGCTCGTATGCTCCACGATAATCTTTTTCTTCTCTGCACTCTCTGTGTCTCTGCGTTGCGCCTCTTTTTCCTCCCGGTTTGCGTTCCGCCAGAACACGCCCCGATCAAAATAAGCATTCAAATACCCGCCCCCAGCCACCTCCACCTTCGCGATTCCCTCAACCTTCCCCAGCTCGTTCGCAATTTCCTGCGCAATCAACCGCGGCGCCTTCTTCAACTTCTTTGCCAGCTCGAAACAGACCGGTGAAGCCGCCTCCCCCATCGCAATCTTCGGCGGCCGCTCCAACGCAACGGCCAGCTCCACCCCATATTTCATCCGGATGTGCCCCGCCAGCGCCTCGCGCAACCGGTTCGTCAGTGTTTGATACACGTGTCCTCTTTTGGAGTGCGGCCGCTTGTTGTCACTTTTCCGGCTTTAGCCCATTTCCAAATGGATACCCGAACAATCGTTTTCCGCTTCAATTCTCGAGCCACTCAGTATAGAGAGCCCGTCGGACTGGGTCAAAGACACCGCGCAATCCCTGCGGGGGCGGGCATTCCGGCTGTCCTGCCGCTTGTCCAATACGGCCCTTGTTTTTTTGTCTCTTTGGAGCGTTTTAGCTTAAATTATATTACTAGATCGTATAGTTAAAACATTAAGCCAACACAGCATCTAAGCTCCGCATTCGCCCCGAAGTGTCCCTGAATTCACTGTGAAGCTCCCGCTCACCGGACTCTCCCGCCCCGACTGTTTGACACCCTTCGTATCCGCCGATACTATGAATTCTTCTCCAACGGGACTCGAGCAGGGCAGGAAGTTCCCGCGGCGGCATCCCATGAAACTCGCTTATTTCGATTGTTTTTCAGGCATTAGCGGTGACATGGCGCTCGGCGCTTTGGTAGACGCCGGCTGCGACCTGGAACAACTTCGCGCCGAACTCCGCACCCTCCAGGTTCCCGGCTGGGAGCTCACCGTCGAAAAAGTCTGGAAAAACGGCATGGCCGCCACCTACGTCAAGGTCAAAACCAAAGATCAATCGAAGCACCGCTCGCTTAGCGCGATCCTCGAACTCCTTCAAAAGTCACAGCTTACTCCCCAGGTTCGCGAACGCGCCTCCGCCGTTTTCACCAAACTTGGCGAAGCCGAAGCCAGCGTCCACGATGTGCCACTCGAAAAAATTCATTTCCATGAAGTCGGCGCCGTGGATGCCATCGTGGACATCGTCGGCTCCTGTATAGGCTTTCACGCACTCGGCATTGAAAAGTTTGCGTGTTCAGCGCTGAACGTCGGAGGCGGCAGTGTGAAAATGGCGCACGGCGTCTTGCCCGTTCCTGCGCCCGCCACGGCGAACCTGCTGCAAGGCAAGCCGACCTACTCCAATGGCGTGCAAAAAGAACTCGTCACTCCCACCGGCGCGGCCATTGTCGCTACGCTTTGCGATTCCTTCGGCCCGCAACCTCCGATGAGCGTCACGGCCATCGGTTATGGCGCGGGCACCGCCGATCTTGAAGGCCAGCCCAACGTGGTGCGCATCATGATTGGTGAAGCTGCGGAAAAAACTGTCGCCGGTTTTGATGAGGAAATTGCCGTCATCGAAGCGAACCTGGATGACATGAATCCGCAGATTTACGGCTACTTCCTGGAAAAAGGTTTGGCCGCAGGCGCTCTCGACGTTTACACTACGTCGGTTCAAATGAAAAAGAATCGTCCCGGCACGCTGCTCACGGTTTTGTGCAAGCCGCCGGACACCAACGCGTTGATGTCGCTCATCTTCGCGGAAACAACTACTTTCGGCGCGCGCACCTACCGCGCCCAGCGCCGCACACTGCCGCGCGAATTTGTCAGCGTCGCCACAAACTTTGGCGACGTGCGCATCAAAATTTCCCGCGTCAACGGCCGCATTCTGCACGTTGCGCCCGAATATGACGATTGCCGCAAACTGGCCGTCGAAAAAAATGTCCCCCTCCAGCGCGTAATCAGCGAAGCCCTCCGCGCCTACGAGTCGTCGGGCTGATGTTTTCTTTGCAGCGGCGGCTTTACGCCGCCAGTTTTTTCTGACTTGGGACTTATAACGTAGAACTGACAACTGACAACATTAAAAAATGCCCGGAAAACCAAAATATTATCTGACCACGCCGATCTATTACACGAACGGCTTGCCGCACATCGGCCACACCTACTCGACCATCGTGTGCGACACCATCCGCCGCTACCAACGCATGCGCGGCTACGACGTGGTGATGACCACCGGCACTGACGAGCACGGCGTCAACGTGGAGCGCTCCGCCAAAAAAGCCGGCGTCCCCGAATCCGAATTCGTGGCGAAAATGGCGGCCGAATGGCGCGCCCTGTGGGACGAACTCGGTGTGCAGGGCGACGAATTCATCCGCACCACCGACCTGAAACACGCGCATACCGTGCAATGGCTTTTCAAACAGTGCCGCGACAATGGTTTCGTCTACCCCGGCCACTACACCGGGCAATACTGCATCTACGACAATGCTTACGTCGACGTAAAGCCCGGCGAGAAGTGCCCCGATTGCGGCCGGCCCACGGAAACGGTCACCGAAGCCAATTTCTACTTCAAGCTTTCCGCGTTCCAGAAGCCGCTTCTCGATTGGTACGCCAAGCATCCCGATTTCATCCAACCGGAAGCCCGCCGCAACGAAGTTCTCAGCTTTGTCGAAGGTGGCCTCCGCGATCTCAGCATCACGCGCACTTCGGTTCGCTGGGGCATTCCCGTTCCTGGGGAAGAGCCGCACGTTTTTTATGTGTGGTTCGACGCGCTCACCGCCTATCTCAGCGCCGTCGGTGGCCCGCAATATGAGAAAACCGGTTTCTGGCCCGCCAGTCTCCATCTCGTCGGAAAAGAGATCATTCGTTTCCACGCCGTCTACTGGCCAGCCTTTTTGATGGCCGCCGGCCTTCCGATACCGAAACAAATCTGGGCCCACGGCTGGCTGCTCATGGACAGCGCCAAAATGAGCAAGTCGCTCGGCAACGTCGTTCGCCCACGTCCCATCGTGAACGTCCTCGGCATGGACGCTCTTCGCTATTATCTCTTGCGCGAAACCGTTTTCGGCCAGGACGGCAATTTCAGCTACGAAGCGCTCGTGCAGCGCTATAACAGCGACTTAGCCAACGGCCTAGGCAACCTCGCCAGCCGCACCGCCGCGATGATCGAAAACAACAGCGGCGGGAAAATTCCCAAGCCTGGTGAATTTCAGCCGCAAGACGCAGCGCTAGCCACGAAAGCACAAGAAGCGATCGGAGAAGTCCTGGAGCAATACGACAAATTGGGTTTCTCGCTCGCTTTGGAAGAGATCTGGTCGCTCATCTCCGCAACCGATAAATATCTGACCACCGAGCATCCCTGGTCGCTTGGCGAGAGCGAAGCCGATCAGCAGCGCCGCGCCACGATTCTCTGGACCACCGCCGAAGTCCTGCGCATCGTAACGGTGTTAACGCATCCTGTCTTGCCGGAGAGCACCGCCAAAGTTTGGGCGCTGCTCGGCTGGCGAGACCATCCGGGATCTTTTCCGTTGGATGGTTTGAGATGGGGGCAGCTTGCGCCGGGTAAACCGCTCGGCAAGTCGCAGCCCCTTTTCCCCCGCATCGAAAAAGCAGAAGCAATCGAGAGGATGGAAGCCATGGAAAACGAAGCACAAAAACAACCGTCGCCAGTTACTGCACCCATGGCCACGCCGGCAAGTGCCCCCGCCGCCGGTGTCGCGGCGGCGCCGCCAGCCGCGCCGGAAAAAATCGGCATCGAAGACTTTGCTAAAGTCGAGATGCGTGTTGGCCAAATCAAAACCGCCGAACGCATCGTCGGCGCTGATAAATTATTGAAACTCACTGTCGATATCGGCACCGAGATTCGCCAAATCTGCGCTGGCATCGCGCAATACTACGAGCCAGAAAAGCTGATCGGCCGCAAAGTCGCCGTTGTCGTCAACCTCGCGCCGCGGAAACTTCGCGGCGTCGAATCCAACGGCATGATCATCGCCGCCACCGTGGGCCCGGAAGGCCGCCCCGTCCTAGCCGGCTTCCCCGATGAAGACGTCGAAATCGGGGCCCGCTTGAAGTAAGCAGTTCTTTTTTAGGGGCGCAGAATGCTGCCCCCTGCTCGGCAAGACTTCACCAATGGAATTGATCGACTCACACGCGCACATTGATTTTCCGCAATTCGCGGAGGACCGCGAAGCCATGCTCCAGCGCGCCCGCGCCGCGGGCGTTGCAACGCTGCTCGCCATCGGCACGGGCCCCGGCCCGGAAAAACTCGACGCGGCGTTGCCTTTTGCCGAACAGCACAATTGGATTTACACCAGTGTCGGGATTCATCCGCACGAAGCGGAGGAAGTCACCGAGCAACACTTGGAAGAGCTCGCACGATTGGCGAAACATCCCAAAGTGATTGCCTGGGGTGAAATAGGTCTCGACTATTTTTACGATCATTCGCCGCGCGACGTGCAGCATCGCATTTTTCGCGACCAGATGGCGCTCGCGCAGCAGGCCAAGTTGCCGATCATCATTCATTGCCGCGATGCCTGGGCTGATTGCTTGAGCATGATCGAGAAACATTGGCGGCCGACAGGCCTCGGCGGAATTTTGCATTGCTTCACCAGCACGCTCGAAGATGCGCGCCGCGGCATGGAGATGGGTTTCCTGATCTCCTTTGCGGGAAATTCGACCTTTCCGAAAACGCAGAACATCCGCGACGTTGCAAAAGCTCTGCCGCTTGAGAACATTTTGATTGAGACGGACTCTCCGTACCTCGCGCCGCAACCCTGGCGAGGCAAACGCAATGAGCCTGCCTACGTCGCGGAAGTAGCGCGCACGCTCGCGACTGTGAGAAACTGTTCGCCGGAAGAAATCGCTGCGGCCACAACAGGGAATTTCCGGCGATTCTTCGGGCTTGCTCAGCCGGCGAGTCTTGCGTCATCCAGTTTCACGAAAAAAGTTCAGGCAGGAGACCCGCCATCGCACTGCTGACGGCCAAAGAGATTTTCGATCTGGTCCGCGACGACCTCCTTTTGGTCGAGGAAGAACTCGCGCGGCAATGCCAAGCCGCTTTTCCGCCCGTCTCGCAAATTACCGAGTATTTGCTGGGCGGCGGAGGCAAGCGCATGCGTCCCGCGCTTTTGCTCCTTTCCGCGAGCTACGCGGGCCGCAAGGATCGCAGCGCCATCCGCCTTGCTGCCGTCGTCGAGCTTTTGCACAGCGCCACGTTGATTCACGATGACGTCATCGACAGCGCCGACACCCGCCGCGGGCGCCCTTCCGCCAATTCAAAATGGGGAAATCATCGCAGCGTGCTTACTGGCGACTGGCTGTACATGCAGTCGTTTCAAATGGCTCTCGAAGAACGCAATTTCCGCATTCTCGACATTTTGATCGACCTCACCCAGAAAATGGTGGAGGGCGAGCTGATTCAGTTGGCAAAAATCGGACGCATCGACGTGACTGAGGAAGATGCGCTGCGGCTAGCCACTTACAAGACCGCATGCCTGTTTAGCGGCTGTGCGCGCCTGGGCGCCGTGCTTGGCGGTCTGGAGGGAAAAGAAGAGCAAGCACTAGCGGATTATGGCCAGTACGCCGGCCTGGCATTCCAACTTGTCGATGATTTGCTGGATTTTACGGCGTCCGCGGAACAGCTCGGCAAACCGGTGCTCAGCGATTTGAAGGAAGGCAAGGTCACGCTTCCACTGATCTATGCGATGGAAAACGGCCACCGCGATGCGCGAGGGATGGTTGCGCGTGTGCTTGAAGAAAAGGAATTTCAATCCGTGCGCCCGGAGACACTCGTTGCTCTCGTTCATGAATCCGGCGCGCTGGATCGAGCTCGCAACCTTGCGCAAGACTATGCGCAACGCGCCAAAGCGTGCCTCAATGGCCGCCCGGATTCCGAATTTGCGCGGGCGCTCGCCACGCTCCCGGATTTCATCCTGGAACGCGAGAATTAACGTGAGGATTCCCAAGTGCGGGAGCAGCGTACTGCGCTCCTAAGACGAAAGCGTGGGACGGGAGAACCCCAGAGAGGTTGCCGGTTCAAGGTTGAAAGTGGAAAGGGAGAAAACAAGGATGAGAGGTTTCTGATTGCTGTCAGTGAGCACGGTCGACGGTTGAAAGTTAAAAGTTGAAAGTTCAAGAAGAAAGAAGAGAAAGAGCAAGAAAGAGAATTTCAGATTTCGAGTGATGAAAGCGCTTCTGCCATTCAAGCTCGTATACCACGAGCGGTATGATTTGAATCTAGGCCAGCACGTTTTTCCGTCGCAGAAATTCCGTCTGATCTTCGAAATGCTGCTTCGCGAGGGGATCGCCACAAAGGAAGACTTCTTGCGCCCGAACGCCGCAAGCGACGAAGACGTACTTCGGGTTCACACCCCGGATTGGGTGCACAAACTCAAGACTGGAACACTCACGGCTAGCGAAGTAATGAAACTAGAAGTGCCCTATTCGAAAGAACTGGTTGAAGCCGTGTGGCTGGCGGCCGGTGGAACGATTCTCGCGGGACAATCGGCGCTCCGAGACGGATTTGGATCGAATCTCAGCGGTGGATTTCATCACGCGTATCCCGGGCACGGAGAAGGGTTTTGCGCCGTACACGACGTGGCGGTGGGGATCCGAAAGCTGCAAGCAGATGGCAAGGTGAAGAAGGCGATTGTGGTGGACACGGATGTGCACCATGGGAACGGGACCGCGGCGATTTTCCGAAACGATGCCACCGTCTTCACGATTTCGATTCATCAGGAAAACAACTATCCGGCACACAAGCCGCCGTCAAGCGTCGATCTGCATATGGCGGACGGGGTTGCTGATGACCAGTATCTGGCCGCATTGGTTCCAGCGGTGCGCACGGCGCTCGACGAGTTTCAGCCGGACATTCTTTTTTACGTTGGTGGCGCCGATCCCTATTGCGAAGATCAGCTTGGGGGTCTGTCACTGACGAAGGAAGGATTGAAGCAACGCGACCGGCAGATTTTCGAGGAAGCGAGACGCCGGAGAATTCCAGTGACGACGACGCTCGCCGGCGGTTACGCGCGGCGCATCGAAGACACCATCCGCATCCACATCAATACGATTGTGGCGGCCCGGGAAGTGGCGGAGAAATATCCGCAAGTTTCATCAAAGGCAGTCTAGTCTAAACGAAACTATGGCGCAGGCTTTTGGTCTGGCGACGAAGCGCTGAGCGGGGCCAATGCGCGGCGGACCGCAGCCATCAAGTCCGGTCCGAAGGAATCAGCATCGAAGCCATTCGAGCGATAGGCAATTTTGCCGGCGCGATCGAGCACCAGCACCGTCGGGAAAGAGTTGACGCTGAAGAAGCGATCCAGGCCGTCGGCGAACACGACCATCGTGTGCGGCTGATGCTCTTCCAAATAGCCCTTCACCAGAGACTCATCTTCGTCGCAGTCGGCGGCGAGGAAAAGCGCATCGGGTTCCGATAGGAAATTCGCGGCGACGCGAGCAAAAATAGGTTCGAGCGCGTGGCAGGGGCCGCACCAGGTGGCCCAGAAATTCACGACCAGAACTTTTCCCTTGCCCACATTTAGCGGGTAGGGAGTCCCTTCCGGGGCCTTCCGCAACATAAACTCCGATGGCTCACGTGCTTCCGTATTTTTTCTGGGCGTGGAGGAAGCGGAGGTTTTCGAGACTTCGTCAAAAGTGAGGAGCAGATACTCGCCTAATCCGACGTCGGACCCATGGGCGAGCCTCCAGACATTGCCGAGTTTCTGACGGATCTCCCGGCGGCTAGCGGCGTCGGCCAATGCGAAAGCGCGCGCATATTGTTGAATCGCCCCGTTCAAATCTTTTTTTAGCTCGGCGATTTCGCCGAGTTGCTCCGCGGCCGTTGCCCCCGGCAAGACCGCGTAACTAGCTTCAAGGTCCTTCTGAGCCGCAACCGTGTCCTTCAATTTCAGCTCGAGCCTCCCGCGCAAGGCCAGGACAGACATGCGATCGCGGTTCTTTTCCAGAGCCCAATCTTCCTGGGAAATTTTTGGAGATTTCCCCCCGGAGGAGCTGCTCTCCACAAATTCGAGCACCCGGGTCGCATAGCCGGTGGCCCGGCGGAGAGCGGATTCGTCCCCAGTTCGTTCGAGTAGCTGAATGGTAAGAATGGTCATGGAGATATCGTCGGGGTTGAGAGCGACGATGCGTTCCGCGTATCCGGCGGCACGCGCGTCGTCTTTTAATTGCATGCAGGCTTCGACAAGAGCGCGATAGATTTGAGGGCGCTGGTGCGAGTCCGGAAATTGTTTGAGGTAGGCTTCCAGGTTGCGCACTAAAGCGGCGCGGTCGTTACCGGCGTTGTTGATGGTTAGCTGCAATTGCTCTTCGGGCGAAGGCAGCCTGGGAGATGCTTTCGAAGGCGGATTTTGCTGATTCTCGTTTTGCGCGGAGGCTGGGAGGCTGGATAGCGAAGTCAACGCACAAAGAAGAACGGGAACCGCCAAGGCGGAGGCGTGTTGGGAAGGCATACCTGAGGGATTCTAACTCGGATTTCAGTTGACCGCTGGCTGAATTCTCAGCTGAACCGGCAGCGGACACGGAATCAGGATCTGGTCAGGGAACCGAACTGCGGCGTTTATGGGTGGGTCTTAAGGTTCGAAGAAAAGGGAGGCTGAAAGAAAAACGGAGGGTGGGAGAAAAGCAGCGGCCCTAGGAGGTTCAGCCGTAAACCGCCGCAGTCCAAAAAGCTATTTCGTGCCGGTAACGCGAATTTCGCCAGAGACGGTGTGAACATCGACGCGTCCGCCGCCGTTGCCCATGTGGGCGCGCAGAGAATGTTTGCCTTGTTCCTCGACGACGATGGGAATGTCAGAGCGGATTTCACCCGACGTGGCTTCCGCCGAGAGATGCAGATTCGCCGAAGCCGGGACGCCGAGTTGCACGCCGCCCGAAAGTGTTTTCAGCTCCCAATAGCTGTTGGCGGCAGGATTTCCCTGGACGGAAACACGTCCCGACATGGCGTGGGCTGTAAGATCATTTGCCGCGCCTTCAACTTCGACTTCACCACTGGTGGTATCCGCCTCGACGCGACCTCCCGGTTTATAAACGTGAATGACTCCGGCAATCGCGTTTACGTCTACATTGCCCTTGGTGTTCGCGACGCTGACATTTCCGGAAACGGAGTTTACACGGACGTCGCCGCCGATATCTGTGGCGGAAATGGAGCCGCTGGCGGTGGAGAGTTGAACATCGCGCTCGATTTTTTCGACGCGGATGGAACCAGAGGCGGCTTGAATCTTGACGGGGCCACGCACGTTGCGAACCGTCTGCGTGCCGGAAGCGACGGTGGCGGAGACTTCCGTGTCGCGCGGCACCTGGATGTTGTAAGCGATGGTGATGTTATGCGTGCGCGACATTTCCTTGCCGATGCGAATGGTGTCGCCGCGTTGCTCGATGGGAGGATTCGCGAGGGTATCGTCGAGGCGTTTCTGAGTGTTCTCAAAACCCATTCCCGACGCGCGCACATCGGCGTGAACGTGAACTTTGCCGTCGGTACTTCCTGTGATGTTCACGTCGCCGGAAGCGCTGGTGAGTTCCACGCGAATCTGGCCAGTGACGTCGTAGTTGCGATCAAAAGCGCCGCTTACCGAGGGCCCAGATTCGCAGCCGGTTAGTGCCACCACGGCCGAAAGGAGCGCGAACGGTAGGAAAAGTTTGTGACGGCGCGACATGCATCCTCCGAGAAAGCGCAAAGACTTGTTCCCAGCCGGCCCTCTCATAGTTACGCAAGAGCAGAGGATTATGTTCCCCGAGTCGTTGCGGAACGCCGGCCAGCGGGCGAAAGAGACTCGTTTAGAGAACCCTGGCGGTACCCTTCGAGGTCGAGGGCAACGTAAGTAAAGCCGGCCGCTTTCAGCCGGTCCGCAATGGCTGCCGCCATTTCTGGCGCAAGCGCGCGAGGCATTTCTTCCGGCGAGATCTCCACGCGGGCAAGTTTGTCGTGGAGTCTGACGCGGAATTGGCGGAATCCGAGCGTGCGTAATGCGGCTTCGCCGCGTTCCACGAGTCCCAAACGCTCTGGGGTCACTTCCGTGCCGTAAGGCAAACGCGAAGCAAGACAAGCGGAGGCGGGGCGATCCCAAGTTGGCAGCCCGGCGCGGCGAGAGAGCAGGCGAATCTCGGCTTTGGGCAAGCCGGCATCGAGAAGAGGCGCCAGAACCCGGTGCTCGGTGGCGGCGCGATGGCCGGGCCGAAAATCGAGTGTGTCATCGGCGTTGACACCATAGGCGACGGCGGCAAAACCGCGCGCGCGCGCCAGATCGTCCAAGGCGGAAAACAGCTCGTCTTTGCAGAAGTAGCAACGGTCAGCCGCGTTTGCGCGGTAGGAGGGATTTTTCATTTCGTGGGTTTCGATGAATTCGTGACGCAAGCCCAACTTGCCCACAAATTCTTCCACGATGGCGCGATCGTGGGCCGAGTAGCTCGGCGAGAGCGCCGTAACCGATAGAGCGCGAGCACCTAGTGTTTCGTGGGCAGCCCAGGCCAGATAAGCGGAGTCCGCGCCACCCGAGAGTGCGATGATGAGTGAACGCATTCCGGCGAGTCGCGCGAACAAAAGGCTTTCCTTTTCTTCGGCCGGTGCGGAAGCGTTCTCCAGACTACGAATGGGAATGAACTCTTTCATGGCAAGAGCGAGTATATCTCAGAGTGCGGCGCGCTTGGCAGCTTCCCGGGCAAAAAGTCATTTGAAATCGAGGAGCACGTCCACGGTGTTCTTACTTGCGTCGGTTTGCAGCCAATGGCCGACGTTATCGTAGTGCACGGGAAGTTCGCCAAAAACTTGTTCCTGATGCATTTGCAGCTTTGACAGAAGCTCCTCGAATTTTAGTTTGTCAAAGATGGCACCGGCGGCGATGGGCCATGCGGCTTGCAGCTTTCGCTCGGCCGCTGGAGAAATCCCAGTGAGCACCATCTTGCCGAAGTGATATTGCAACCCTTCTTGAATGCTGGTGGCATAGGAAACGGTGTGTGCTTGATCGTCAAAGGAGGGAACCGGATCGAGTTTGGCTTCGAGGTAGCCGCGGTGGGCGTACTCTTCACGAACGCGGTCCCATCCCGCCTCGATTGACATGCCATCGGCGACGTCTCCGTTTTTCAGGCCGAGCAGGCCACGCAGAGTGAATTCAGACACCAAAGTGTTTCCCGCCCAGTGGACTTCCTTCCAGCGATAAGGCTCTCCCTTCGTCACGGGAACATACACAGGAATTTGCAACGGCAGCTTCTGACTAGGGTCGCCGGCCAAGCGCACCTCCGGGGGCCCAAGTTTTACGCGCAGGAATCCTTGCTTTATATAGATTGGCTTTATCGCTTCCGAGAGAAAGAGATCGATGGCCATTCGGGAATAGGGCTTTCCCAGAATTTCGGATAGATGTTGCTGCACGGCCTTGGAGTCCGTGAGGGAGGGATCGCCGAATTCCAGCTTGGCGATCTGGAAAGCGACTCCTTCGATATGAATTTCCTGCACGTTGCCTTCGCCATTCGGACTCGCTATGACGGTATGCTCCAAGGAGCCTTGCACTCCGCGCGAGGTGAGCAACTCCTTCATAGCGTCAACGGCTTCATCCACCGCAGCTCCGGCTTCGGGGAGGGTGCCATCGAAGAAAGGAAGTCTTCGGCGGATGGCGTCTGCCAGGGCCGAATCCGGAAACCATGGAAGGTTGTCAAAGTAGACGGGGACTCGAGGCGATTCCTCGACGTGGTAGGTCACCAGGACGCCGGCAGCCTTGGTCTGAAAGTTGTAGCTTACTTTCGCGAAAAGCCCGCTTTGAACAAGCTTGTCGGCGGCGGCTTGCAAATCGCCCTTAGCAATCTGGGCGCCGGGAGTCAGGCCGGTTATGGCGAGAACTTGAGGCTCGCTGAGGATTTTTTCGCCCTCGGCGTGGATTTCGCGCAAAGGAGAAGTGGCATCGGGTTCAGGAGTCTGCGCCCGGGACGAAAATGCGGACAGCAAAAGTAGCGACAAAAAGAGAAAGACATTGAAGAGGACCCGCAAAACCTCAGAAAAGCGGGAGCTCTGCTCCAGCACTGCAAAATGGCAAGACATGTTCCTATTTTAGCGGAAATGGGCCGGGCTACTCCACGGTGACGGACTTGGCCAGGTTGCGGGGCTGGTCCACGTCGCAGCCGCGGCGCACGGCGATGTGATACGCGAGCAACTGGAGGGGAATGATTTCCAGCAGCGGCACGAGCAATTCCGGAGCTGGCGGAAGTTCGATAAGGTGATCGGAAGCTTCGCGCGCGAGGTGATCTCCGGCAGTGACAACGGAGATGACAATGCCGTCGCGCGCTTTGACTTCTTTGATGTTGGAAACGCTTTTCTCGTAGCGGGTCATGGCTTCGCTGTCGGATTCATCGCGCGTGGCCAAAACCACGACGGGCAGATTTTCATCGATCAGCGCATTGGGGCCGTGCTTCATTTCGCCAGCGGGATATCCTTCGGCGTGAATGTAGGAAATTTCCTTGAGCTTCAGCGCGCCCTCGAGGGCGATGGGATAGTGGATGCCCCTGCCGAGATAAAGAAAATCGGTGTAGCGAAAGAATTGCCGCGCCAGATTTTCGTAGAAGCCTGATTCATCCGCTTGCAGGACCGTTTCGATTTTGTGCGGGATGCGCGTGAATTCCTGCATCAGGGTTCGCGCGGCTTTTTCAGAGAGCTTGCCGCGAACCTGGCCGAGATAAGAGGCGAGCAGAAGCAGCGCGGTCAATTGCGAAGTGAAAGCTTTTGTGGAAGCCACGCCTATTTCCGGCCCGGCGTGCGTGGGAATGGTGCCGTTGGCCTCTCGCGTGATCATGGAACCAATCACGTTGCAGATGGCCAGCGAGGGCGAGCCTTTCGATTTCGCTTCGCGCTGAGCCGCCAGCGTGTCTGCGGTTTCGCCAGACTGGCTGACGCATACGGTTAGGGTATTCGAATCGATGATGGGGTCGCGGTAGCGGAATTCGCTTCCGTAGTCGACTTCGACCGGGAGACGGGCAAGACGCTCGATCATGAATTTCGCAGCTAGCGCCGCGTGCCAACTGGTGCCGCAAGCAACGATACGAACCTGCTGAAATTCGCGGAATTGTTTTTCGGTGATGGACATTTCGTCAAGGAAAACTTTTCCGCTGTCCTGGGAGATGCGGCCGAGCAAGGTGTCGCGCACGGCGCGGGGTTGCTCGAAAATTTCTTTCTGCATGAAGTGCTTGTAGCCGCTCTTTTCCGCCATGAGCGGGTCCCAAGCGACGTGGTGTGCCGGGCGTTCGACGGGGCGGCCGTCGTGGTCCATTACATGGACGCCTTTGGCGGTGAGAACGGCAATGTCGCCGTCGGCGAGGAAAAACATCTCGCGCGTATGCTGGAGCAGGGCCGGGATGTCGCTGGCCACGAAATATTCCCCGTCGCCGAGCCCAATCACGGACGGCGGTCCCAAGCGCGCCGCGACAATCTTTTTTGGATCATTTGCGGAAAGGAAAACCAGGGCGTAGATGCCGCGCAGTTCTTTCAGCGACCGGCGCACGGCTTCCTCGAGGGGAACGCCACCTTGCGAGTTTTTCTCGACGAGGTGCGCCACAATCTCGGTATCAGTTTCCGTAACGAATTTGTGGCCTTCCTTCTGCAACTTTTCCTTCAATTCGAGGTAGTTTTCAACAATGCCGTTGTGGACGACGACGATTTGGCCGGTGCAGTCGCGATGCGGGTGGGCGTTTTCTTCGGTGGGACGTCCGTGGGTGGCCCAGCGCGTATGCCCGATGCCATAAGTGCCTTCGAGCGGGGATTTGGCAATGACTTCTTCGAGATTGCGAAGTTTGCCCGGGGCGCGGCGGATTTCCAGTTTGCCGGACAGCAGTACGACCGCGATACCCGCGGAATCATAGCCGCGGTATTCCAGCTTTCGCAGACCTTCAATGATGACGGGCACAACTTTTTTGGGCCCGATGTAGCCGACTATCCCGCACATGCGCGACTTCTCCTCACAGTGTTTTAGCAGGGTAGCATGCTGACGGTCTTGCCAAGACGAATTCGCGAGGAAGTGTCGCGAAACGGATTACTGCTGGGGAGCAGAACTAGGAGCGGAAACAATCTCGTAGGACGTGAGATTGCCGCTGGAGTCGAAATGAAAGGTGACGCGGGCGGTGGCGGGCTGAAGGGTGTCCGTATCGACATGATGAACGATGGCAACGATAGCCCGGGGATCGTTAGTGGTTTCCAAGGGAAAACCTTGGGAACCCAGATAAAAGGTTACGCGCGCCTTGCTGGTACCGGTGGGAAGCTGGGAGTCCAGCATCTCGTCGATCTGCCGCAGGCGCGGGTCGGAAGTGTGCCTGCCTTGCTTGCATCCTGCAAGCGCCAGCACGGCGAAAACGCCAAGAAAAAGAAGGCTAGTGAAGAACGCGGATGGACGGTTTACAAAACCGGGAAGTTCTCTCATGAAATAGGCGGCTCAGTCCACGATCTCAAAGCGGCATTCTTCGATGACCGTGTTGGTGAGCACTTCTTTTGAGATGTGCTCGAGTTGATTCTGGGCTTCGTCGCGGGTCCAGCCATCGAGGTTCAAGACGAAGAATTTTCCCTGCCGGACGTCACGAACGGCGGAGTATCCGAGACCGGACAGAGCTTGTTGGATGGTCTGCCCTTGGGGATCGAGCACGGTACGTTTTGGCATCACCCAGACGTGTGCTTTCATGCCGACAGTATAGCATTGCTTTAAAGCGCTTCACGCTGCGGGCTTTTAGCCGCCGGCAGGAGAAAAGGCGTGCTCGAAACCCATCTCGACGATGCGCGCCAACTCGTTTTCCTCGAGCCCCATGCGCGCGGCGTTTACATATTCTAGCTCGAGCGAGGTGTGAAACATGGCCGGGTCGTCGGTGGAAAGCACGATGGGAATCCCGTGACGAAAGAGTTTGGGGAGCGGGTGATCTTCGATTGTTACGTCCTCGCGACCGAGCTGCTTGGCGAGGGCGGCAGTTTTCATATTGCTCTCTGTACAGATCTCGAGCGGAATCTTTCGTTCCGCGAGCCAATCCATTAATGCCGCATCGTTAATGGCGGCGATTCCGTGGCCTATGCGTTCGGCTCCCAGCAATTCGATGGCTTCGCGAATCTTCTCCGGGCCGCCAACCTCGCCCGCGTGCATCAACTTGTGCAAGCCGATTTGCGCTGCACGATCATAGATGGGGCGAAATTCCTCCGTGGGGATGCTGAGCTCATCGCCCCCAATCCCGAAAGCCACGATCGCCTTTGAATGGCAGCGATTTGCGGATTCGACGACTTCCATCGCCGCGTCCACGCCAAATTGCCGCGCGGCATCGAAAACCCAGCGAAAGCGGAGGCCGCGACTTTCAAATGGCTCGGTGGCGCGGAGGAGAGCTTCGAAATTTGCTTCCGGGCGCTGCTTTCTGAGGAGCATCACGCCGATCGACAGAGTGACTTCGGCATAGACGACATGTTGGGCGAGCAAATGTTCGGCAAGGTCGCGGGCGATGAGCGCGTAGTCCTGAGGCTCGCGCAAGTAGGAAGTGACCCATTTGAATGCTTCAATAAATTCGGGGAAGTCGCGGTAGGTGTAGCGTTGGCGCACTTCCTCCTCGGTCATGACGAGGCCGTGACGGGCCGTCAGCGCGCAAACAGTCGCGGGCTGGATGGAGCCTTCAAGATGGAGATGGAGTTCCGCCTTAGGTAGGGAAGCAATCCGGCCGGAGAGCCCAGGTAGCGTCATGTGCGAAACACTAGTGCGGCAGCTGCGGGCGGCCGGCATTGTTCCATGCCGTGAACCAGTAAGAGCCAACGTCGGTCGCCGCATCAGACAGCTGGCGAATCAAAATGGCCGCAGCTTGATTGTAGAAGCGGTCGTAATACTCGTCGGTGAAGGAGTTTTCGCCGCGACGGGCGTTGCGGTCGGCTAGGAGAATGGTTTCCAGCCAGCTATGGGAGCTAAGGCAGGCTTCGAACGCGCGATCCGTGGGATCGCTGATGAAAGCGGCGTCGTTTGGGCGCATGGGAAAAAACGAAGAGTAGCGGTCGATCAGCGTGGTTCCGAAGCGATCGTTCACTCCCGGCTGGCCGCTAAGGTGTCCGTCGAAATTATCGGTGGTGTTGAAAGGATCATGGGCTTCGGCGACATAGTTCGCCAGTATGGCTGCGTCGAGTCTGGCTTCGTCCCAGCGCCCGGCTTTCATCGCTTCGGTTAACTTCTCGCTGTATACGCCGATCTGCCACGGGAGCAGGCCGTTGGCGTCCAGTTTGGCCTTGCCGAACTTGGTCAGCGCGGCTTTGTAGTTGCGTGGCAGAGCTTCAAACGGAAAGCGGCCGTATTTGTCGAGGAGAATGAAATGATTGTGCCGCTCGGCAGGAGACTTGGCGATGGCATCCAGTGGATCGGTAACATGCTGCGAAAGCAAGGCGAGGTTGGATTCAAAAAACGGGCGGATGTCCTGGGGCAGAGTTTCGATGGCTTTCGTTACGACCAGCCGGTGGCCGTTTTTTCCCCACGCGAGTGCGGGGCGCGGAATCCCAAGGAAGAAAAACAGGCCAACGAAGGCCGCGACTGCGCGCCACCCCGCGAGCTTTAGAGACCAACCCTTCATTCCGCAATTCCTTTATTATGCGCGATTTGCCATTCTCAGAGTGCTGTGCTTCCGGCCATAAAAATAATAGAGCACCAGACCCAGGATCATCCAGACAAAGAAGCGAATCCAATTCATGATCGGAAGGCCGGCCATGAGCAGAACACAGGTGATAATCGTAAGCACTGGCGCAAGTGGTCCGCCAGGAGCACGGAAGGCGCGGGGGCGGTCCGGCTCGCGATAGCGAAGAATGAGGACGCCGCCCGCGACCAGGGCGAACGCAAACAACGTACCGATATTTGAAAGATCGGCCAGCGTCCCGATGTCAAGCAAGCCGGCCGGAATTCCGACGACGAATCCGGCCATCCAGGTGGAAAAATCCGGCGTCTGGAATCGCGGGTGTACGCGACTGAAGATTCTGGGGAACAGGCCGTCGCGGGACATGGCAAACCAAACGCGCGCCTGTCCGAGCTGGAAGACCAACAGGGAAGAGATCATGCCCATCATGGCACCGATGAGGACGACCAGGCGAACTCCGGTGAAATGAAGTTTTTTGAGCGTGTTGACGACTGGAGCGGCGTCGTCCAACAAGGTATCCCATTTCACTAGTCCCGTGAGCACCACAACCACGGCGATATAGAGCAGCGTGCAAATCAAGAGTGTTGCAATGATGCCAATGGGCAGGTCGCGCTGGGGATTGTTACACTCCTCGGCAGCGGTAGAGACCGAATCGAATCCAATGTAAGTGAAAAATACGATCGATCCGCCGGTCAGAATTCCGGGCCACCCGTTTGGGGCAAAGGGATGGTAATTCGCGGGGTGAATTAGCTTTGCAGCGAAGGTCACAAACACCAGAATGGCGACAATTTTCAGAAACACCATAATGTTGTTGGTGCGCGCTGACTCCTTGATGCCGCGCACCAAAATCACCGTCAGCAGCATCACGATAATAAAAGCGGGCCAGTTAAAGCCAAAATGCCAGCCCGCGGCATAGAGCATGTTTCCCTGTAAATCGGAAAGTCCGCTGGGAAGGTAGGCGGGCGAAATCCACCGGGGATTTGGATTCACCCCAAACCAATCCAATAAATTCACCATATGTTGAGAAAATCCAACGCTGACAGCCATGTTGCTGACGGCGTATTCCAAGATCAGGTCCCAGCCGATAATCCAAGCGATCAGTTCTCCCATGGTCGCGTAAGTATAGGTGTACGCGCTGCCGGCTATCGGAATCATGGCGGCGAGTTCGGCGTAGCACACCGACGCAAACCCGCAGGCGATAGCGACCAAGACAAAGGAGAGCGCGATGGCCGGCCCTGCGCCGGGACGTCCGAACGAAGCCGAGCGGTGAATCAAGTACTCAAGGAGAGGGGCGTTCAGGATGGAAGAAGCTTGAAATTTTTGGCCGGCGATGGCCGTGCCCACGATGGTGAAGATGCCCGAGCCTATGACCGCGCCAATGCCAAGCGACGTCAAGCTCAGCCATCCGAGGGACTTTTTTAATCGGACCTCAGCATTTTCCGAATCCGATATGAGTTGGTCGATACCCTTGCAGTTGAAGAGTCCTGATCCCACTCATGTTCTCCGATCGCATCCGGGCAAAACGGGAGCCTGAAATTACCCGGCACGCTTTTTGAGGAATGAACGCGCCTCAATGTACCCTGAGAAGTGCTAGCACGCAACCCGCCCATGCACTCATTTTATGCCTGTTCGAGTTGCGCGTAACGCTCGATAAACTTTTTCGTGCCGCGCCCGGGGAAGCTGACAGACACGCGGCGGTCGTCATCGTCGCCTTCGACGCCGACGATGGTTCCGATACCGAAGCTTGGATGACGGACTTTGCGTCCCAGCATTGGATTGGCATCGCCGCCGCGCTTTGCGCCTGGGCGGGCGAAGGAACTCTGCGCCGGCTGGCGGCGGGAGGACGCCGTTACCGGTTTGGTTTCTCCGCGTACGCGGCGCAAGAATTCTTCCGGCGAATAGGAATACTCGGGGTCCGGCTCGTAACGGCGTGTCTCGCCAATTCCCGCCATGGATCCGCGGGCCGTTTCCACCAGCTCGCTGGGAATTTCCGCAAGAAAACGCGACGGCAGGGAAGCGCGTAACTGCTGCTCGTTGCCGAAGATACGCCGGTAGACGGCGCGGGTAAGGGTGAGCGACTGCCGGGCGCGCGTCATGCCGACGTAAACCAGACGTCGCTCTTCCTCAATTCCTTTTTCTTCGGTAATGTTCCGGCTGTGAGGGCAGATGCCTTCTTCCATGCCGGTGAGGAACACGTGATCGAATTCCAAGCCTTTGGTGCTGTGCAGAGTGATGAGAGTCACGCCAGGCTTGCCTTCAAATTGGTCCGCATCACTCACCAGCGCGGCGGCGTCAAGAAAATCAGCGAAGGTTTCGCCCGCTTCCAGGCCTTCGGCGAGGGCCCGCGCGAGCTCTTCGAGATTTTCCAAACGTGCTACGTCGTCGGGAGTGTTGCGGTCTTTGAGCATGGCCATGTAGCCGGATTCCTCGAGAACACTATGCAGAAATGCCGGGGGTTCTTTTGCCTCCAACGCATCTTGCAATTTGCGGATGAGCTCCTGGAAGGTCCGCAAAGGAGTGACGGCGCGACCTGAGGATGCGTCGGAGACGAATTTCTGAATGGCTTCCCAGAGGGGGATTCCGCCGATGCGCGAGGACTCGCGCAGGGCGTCCACCGTGGTCTTGCCGATGCCGCGAGGAGGCACGTTCAGCACGCGAAGCAGCGAAATATCATCCTCCGGATGCATGGCGAGCCGCACGTAGGCGAGCGCGTCTTTTACTTCGGCGCGATTATAGAAGCTGAATCCGCCCACCAATTTGTAGCGCAGACCGCGCCGCCGGAAAATCTCTTCGAACGCGCGCGACTGAAAATTGGTGCGGTACTCGACCGCGCAGGTTTGGTCCGAATCATCACTGAGGAGGCGTGCGAGCTCGCCGGCGACAAATTCCGCTTCCGCTTGCGCATCGCGCCCCTCGAAGTACCGCAGATTCCCGCCGGGACCTTTCTCCGCGCTCAGAGACTTGCCCAGTCGCTCCGGATTGTTGGCAACTACGGCTCCAGCGGCGTCGAGAATATTCTGCGTGGAACGGTAGTTGCGTTCGAGCTTGACGATGCGCGCGGCGGGGAAATCCCGCGAAAAACTCAGCAAGATGGAAACGTCAGCGCCGCGCCAGCGGTAGATCGACTGATCTTCGTCGCCCACAACACAAACGTTTTGCTTCGGCCCGGTCAGCAACCGCAGCAGTTCGTATTGCACCCGGTTGGTATCCTGATATTCATCTACGTGCAGGTATTGAAAGCGCGCTTGCCATTTTTCCCGCGTCGCGGTGGATTCACGCAGCAAGCGCGCCGAGCGGAGGAGCAGGTCATCAAAGTCCAGCGCTTTGCTGTCGTGCAAAAGCTTTTCATAGGCAGCGAAAACATCAGCGGTGCGCCGGCCATCCTGGTCGAACGCTTCGGCGCGCAACTGTTCCGCGGTTTGGCCATGATTTTTCGAGTAACTGATCCGGCTCAGCATGTTCCGTGGCGTCAGATCATCGGCATCGATCTGCAGCTTGCTCATGGCCAGCTTGACGGCGGCGACCTGATCATCGTCGTCATAGATGGCAAAGTCGCGCGGCAGACCCGCGGCAGCCGCTTCGCGCCGCAGAAGTCTGGCGCAGAGCGAATGAAACGTAGAAAGCCAAGGCTGCGCTGGCGGCACACCGGCACGCAACAACAGGCTCGAGACGCGGTTACGCATCTCCGCCGCCGCTTTGTTCGTGAAAGTAAGCGCGAGAATGGCTTCGGCGGGAATGCCATTAGCAATCAGATTTGCCATGCGAAATGTAATGGCACGCGTCTTGCCGGTGCCAGCGCCGGCCAGGATCAGCACCGGGCCTTCGGTCGTTTCGACCGCCAGCCGTTGTTCAGGATTCAGTTCATCGAGAAGAGCGAGCATTTGTCCGCGGTGATTGGAAAAAGTTTGCACAAGTCATGTTAGCTGACGGCGGCGATGGGCGCAAACTTCCGCGATTCGACTTGCTTCGCCTGCAGATGCGAGCGGCTCAGCGTGCGGCCAATTGGCTCAAGTCAATTTCAAAATACAAGAGGCCGCGATTTTTCTCGATGGCTGTAATTTCCGGCACATAAAGATGCGCAGTATTCAGCAGATCGAACTGACTTCGGAGGTCAAAATAAAGAAGTCCTTGTACTGAGCTATGCGGCGCAAGGACGCTCGCTTGTACGCCCGCTTCACGCAGAGACTGTTCGACTTCGGTCCATTTCTTGTCCTTGCCGACCTTCGGACCGCCCAGAGGTATGGGCAATCTTTTGGCGGTTAGTTTTTTTGTTGAGGGACGCATGATTACCTCGGCTCCTTCTTCCGGCGAGAGGGGATACAGGGCCTGATGGTCTTCTTCCGAGACCGTTACGTTCAATCGAATGCGTTCCAGGTTGACCTTCATGCTGTCGTCGGAGTCATTTCGAAAAACGACCTGGATGGCAATCATTCCCGCCGCGAATGGCGACTTTTTTGGAAATTTTTGCTTATAAAGTCCGGGGTCGGTCCACGGCTGGGCAGTGATAGTCATGCCCTCGTGGGATTCCAAGGAGTTCGTTTTTAACGCAGCCTGTTGCTGAGAAGTTCCCGGTTGGGCCGCAATCAGGGCGAGAGCTAGGATGGGAAGGATGAGGGTTAGTTTTCGCATCGGGTTATAATAGACTTTCTCATCTTGAGGCCTTCGATTCCTGGGGGTTGTGCGGGGTTGCCCTGCGCCGTGGCCCGCTTGTTGTTTGCGGCCCGCGTACAGACCGGAGCTATGCTTAGTGTATTTCATTTATAGTTTTTTCATGGGCCTCACGGCCCTCTTGCTAGCCCCTTATTGGCTCGTGCAAGGGCTGCGCAACCGAAAGTATCTCGCGAACCTCAGCGAGCGGTTGGGATTTTCATTTCCGGGGCTCGCCAAGCTGCCCGCGAATCCCGCCGGCGCGATCTGGGTCCATGCCGTGAGTGTCGGCGAAGCGCTTTCTGGCATAACCCTCGCGCGTGGGCTGAAGGAAACCTACCCCCAGCGGTCGCTGATTGTCTCGACGACGACCCGGACGGGGCAAGCGCTGGCTCGCGAACGAATGCCGTTTGCGGATGCGGTCATCTATTTCCCGCTGGATTGGGGCTTCTCTGTCCGCCGGGCGCTCGAGGCTGTGCGTCCGTCAGTCGTGTTGGTGCTCGAAACGGAAATTTGGCCGAACTTTCTGCGGGAGGCTGGGCGGCGGAAAGTCCCGGTGTTATTCGTGAGCGGTCGCATTTCGGACCGCTCGTTCGCGCGATACCGGCGCTTTCTTGGCGTTTTCGGGTTCTTTCTGCGTCCATTTCTGCAAAATGCATTATCCAATGCTAGCGCCTTTCTGATGCAGAGTGAAAAAGATGCGGAGCGGGTACGGGCTTTGGGCGCGCCAGCGGAACGCGTGCGCGTCGGCGGCAATTTGAAATACGATTTGGAGCTTCCGGCGCCCACACCGTTATCAAACTGGCTGGCAACGGAAATCAAGCGCAGCGGCCGATCGCCAATCATCGTCGCAGGAAGCGTGGTGGCGACGGAAGAGCCGCATACGCTGATCGCCTTCGGAACTTTGCAAGGCGAATATCCGAAAGCGCTGCTAGTGCTTGCCCCGCGCAAACCGGAGTGTTTCGATGAGGCCGCGGAGTTTATCGATGAATCGCACCGCAAGTTCATCCGGCGGTCGCAATTGCCGATACCCGGGCCAGGCTCGAAGCAATCTGATGGGAACACCAACACAGCCACGATTCCCGATGATGTGACGGTGCTCCTGATCGACAGTATCGGAGAGCTGGCCTCGCTATATGAGCTTGCGGATGGCGCTTTTGTCGGAGGCTCGCTGGTTTCCTCTGGTGGTCACAATATTCTCGAGCCGGCGGCCTTCGGCAAGATTCCGGTGTTTGGCCCATCCATGGAAAACTTCAGGGAAATCGCTTCGCGTTTTGTTTCTGCGGGCGCTGCCATTCAAGTGGAAAGCCCGGAAGACGTCGGCGTCGCCTGGATCGAATTGTTCCGCAATCCGGAGCGCATGAAAAAAATGAGTGAGGCGGCGCGCCACCTGGTGGCCGTGTCGCGCGGGGCCACGGATCGCGTGATGGAGGAAGTTGCGAAACGCCTTGATGGTATTGGGCGATGAATGTTCCGTCGCTTTTACGGAAGCTGCTTTGGCCGCTATCGCTGCTGTATGGCGCCGTGGTCCAGGCACGCCTTTGGCTTTATGGGCAAGGCTGGCTCAAACAGAAGCGGCTCAAAGGAACGGTCATCAGTGTCGGCAATCTCACCGTCGGAGGCACCGGCAAGACTCCGATGGTAATCTGGCTGGCCGAAAAGTTTCTCGCGGAAGGGAAGCACGTTGCGATTCTAAGCCGGGGCTATCGCGGGGCAAACGGAACCAGCGATGAAATCGAGTTAATGAGATTGCGCTTCCAGGGCCGCGTCGCATTTGGCGTTGGCAAGGACCGTTTCGCTGAGGGCCGGCGGTTGGAGTCAAAGCAATCCATTGACGTCTTTCTGCTCGACGATGGCTTCCAGCATCTTCAACTCGCCCGCGACCTGGACATTCTCTTGATGGATGCTTCACGGCCGCTTGCCGGGGAGGCGCTCCTCCCCGCCGGGCCCCTCAGGGAACCTTTAGCAGCCATGAGCCGCGCTAACTTGATAATTTTCACTCGCGCCGAAACAGCGTCGGGAACGCTCGAAGCCATCGGGAAGCTGCATCAGTATCCGGTTTTTGCCGCGTCCACCCGGCTTGTTGGATTCCGCCGTTTCAACAGCGAAATCAGTCTTCTTAGCGCCAAGGAAATTGGCGACGGGCCTTTTTTTGCATTCTGCGGCCTTGGCAATCCGGATGCATTTTTTCGCGATCTTAGGAATTGGGGACTAGGCATTTGCGGTCAAGCCATCTTTCGCGATCACCATCGCTACACCAAGCGTGACATTCTGGCGGTCCTAGAGGCCGGGAAGCAGGCCGGCGCCAAAGCGTTTGTGACGACTGAAAAAGATGCCCAGAATCTGCTTGGTTTCCAGTTTGAAGAAGCCCCGTTGTACGTCGCGGTGATCGATGTGCTGGTGACTCCGGAGGCTGACTTCAGAAATGCTCTTGATCAAACGCTTGCCGCCAATGCTGGAGCAGCCGCGTGAAGATACTTATCCGAGCGACGAATTGGGTCGGGGACGCCCTCATGGCCTTGCCGGCGCTGCGCGCGGTGCGCAAGCGTTACCCCGAGGCGGACATCGCCATTGTGGCGCGGCCCTATGTCGCGGATATTTACCGCGATCAAGAAATCTGCAATCAGCTTATTGCCTATGATCCAAAAGGTGCGCACCGAGGTTTTTCAGGCCGAGAACGGCTGGCGAGCGAAGTCCGGGCGCGGAAGTTCGATGTGGCCCTGCTGTTGCAAAATGCGTTTGATGCCGCGTGGCTGGCCTGGCGCGCGAAGATTCCCGAACGCATTGGCTACGCGCGCGACGGCCGCAGCTTTCTGCTGACCAAAGCCGTGCCGGTTCCCCGCAGCGGGGAAATTCCCGCGCATGAAAAGTTTTATTACCTGGAACTCCTGCGCCGTGCCGGATGGCTGGATTCCTTGCCGGAGGAATCACTCATCGGCTTGCGGGTTCCCGAAGAGAAGCTTCGGAGCGCCAGCGAGTTTCTTCGCATTTCCGGCGTGCGGCCGGGCGTCATGCGGATTGCCGTCGGAGCTGGCGCCTCCTACGGATCGGCAAAGTGCTGGCCCCCATCGCGATTTGCCGAGGTGGCGAATCGGCTGCAAGCCAAGGCGGATGCCGACGTCATCCTCTTTGGAACAGCGGCCGAAGCCAGCGTCTCCGCAGCCATCTCCGTCGAAATGCGCCGGCCACCCATTGATCTCACCGGAAAAACCGCGATTACCGATTTGCCTGCGCTGCTAACACAGTGTCATCTCTTCATCGGCAATGATTCAGGCGCGATGCATGTTGCCGCGGCCGTTGGTTTGCCTATCGTCGCCGTGTTTGGTCCGACCGATCCGGAAGGAACATCTCCAGCCACGCCGCATTGCAGCATCGTCCAACAAAAGCCTTATTGCAGCCCGTGCTTTCTGCGCCGGTGTCCGACCGATCACCGTTGCATGATCGCTGTCACAGCCGATATGGTTGAAGCCGCAGCCGAACCCTGGCTGTCCTCCATCCAGGTGCAGCGTGCCTGAGCAATCTCTGTTGCGCCCCGCTGTTTTTCTCGATCGCGATGGCACCATCACCGAGGAAGTCGGTTATTTGAATCACACCAGCCGCTTTCGCATGTTTCCGTTTGTGGCGACTGCTATTCGCCGGCTTAACGAGGCGGGGTTGCCCGTCTTGGTCGTCACCAATCAATCCGGCGTCGACCGCGGTTATTTTCCGGAATCGCTCGTGCACACCGTGAACGAACTGATGACACAACAACTTGCCGAGTCCGGCGCGAGGATCGATGCCATCTACTATTGCCCGCATATCCCGGCCGAAAACTGCAACTGCCGCAAGCCAAAAACCGGCATGTTGGACCAGGCCGCGCAAGAGCACTCTCTCGATTTAAGGCGCTCCTTCGTGGTTGGCGACCGCTATGGCGACATCGCGCTAGCGCGAAACGCACGAGCGCGAAGCGTCCTCGTGCGCACCGGCTACGGTGAAGGGGAACTTGCCTGGCACGCAGCGAAGTGGCCCGTGCAACCCGACTTCGTTGCGCAAGACCTCACGCAAGCCGCCGACTGGATTCTGAGGCAACAAAAATGAAACGAGCGCGCACCCAAGAGCCAGCGTCAACGTCCGTAGACCTTCTCGCCCTCCGTGAATGCGTCGAGCAGTTCAATACGAAAACGATCGTGCTCTTTGGTGATTTTGTTGCCGACCAATTTCAATATGGAGAAATCTCACGGGTGTCGCGCGAAGCGCCGGTCCTGATCCTCAAACATCGCGAAACTCAGATCGTTCCGGGCGGCGGCGCCAACGCTGCCAATAACCTGGTCTCTCTGGGTGCGCGAGTCTTGCCCGTCTCCGCGGTTGGGGAGGATGCCGCGGGAGACGCGCTGGTCGCCCAATTCCGCCGGCAGCGGGTCAATGTTTCCGGCATTTTCCGCGTGAAAGGATGGAGCACGCCGACGAAAAGTCGCTTTCTCGCCGGCTGGGCGCACACCGTGGGACAACAGGTTCTGCGCGTCGATTGCGAGCCGAAATCATCATTGCCGGACGCCATGCGAAAAAAACTTCATCAGCGACTGTCCGCAAATCTGCGCAATGCCCACGCGCTTGCTGTTTCAGACTACGGATTTGGGGTCGCGACTCCAGAGCTTGTGCGGCAGGCCTCCGCGAAGCGAAAGAGTCCGCTACTCGTTACGCTCGACGCGCGTTACGATTTGCACCGTTATGCGAGATCCGGCATCACCTCCGCTACGCCCAACGAGGCCGAGCTTGAGGCAGAGCATCACACGAACATCAGTCAAAATGCCGGCGAACTCGCGCGAGTAGGCCGTGCGACTCTTTATGAGATGAAACTCGAATCCCTACTTGTCACGCGTGGAAGGCACGGTGTGTCTCTTTTTGAGCCGGGCGACCGTTTCACGCAGATCCCTGTTCACGGCAGCGATCAAGCGGTGGATGTCACCGGCGCAGGCGACACGGTTCTCGCCGCATATACGCTTGCACTCGCCTGCGGAGCATCACCTCTCGAAGCCGCGCACATTGCTAACATCGCCGGAGGCCTGGTGGTCATGAAACGCGGGACCGCCACCGTTTCGCGGCAAGAGCTTCTCGACGCCATTCGTGGCCAAGCCTCCGGAGCTGCTTCTTAAGCCATGCGCGAGGCCGCATCCAAAATCGTCGCGCGGGATGTACTGCGCGAGAAACTCAAAGAACACCAGCAACACCGCCGGAGCATCGTGTTTGCCAACGGCTGCTTTGATACTCTGCACGTCGGGCACATTCGTTATCTAGAGAGCGCAAGTCGCGAAGGCGAAATCCTTGTCGTAGGTGTGAACGCGGATTCCAGTGTCTGCTTTCTCAAAGGTCCCGGCCGCCCCATCCTCGATGAAAACGCCCGTGCAAAACTTGTTGCCGCGCTTCGCTGCGTTGATTATGTCGTGCTCTTCGCGGAACCCAACGTCGAGGCCCTTCTGGAAGAACTGCATCCGGATGTCCACGCAAAAGGAACCGACTACACTGCCGAGACGGTGCCAGAACGCGCCATCGCCAAGCGACTCGGCATTCGCGTGGCCATCGTAGGCGATCCCAAGGATCATTCCACTCTAGGATTCCTGGAATCCATTCGCAAGGCGCCGCATGAGTGAGCCGCGGTTCCTGATCGTGCGTCTTGGCTCCCTCGGAGATATCGTCCACACCTTTCCCGCCGTCGCTAGTTTGCGCGAGTCATTTCCGAACGCCGAGATCGTTTGGCTCACCCACCCTCGCTGGAAAGCACTGGTGGAGAGCAGCGAACTGGCAACCGACATCTGGGAGACCGAAACCCGCTCGTACTCTTCCTTGCGTGAGATCATTGGACGAATTCGCAAAAAACAATTCACGACCGCGATTGATTACCAAGGCCTTTGGAAATCCGCGGCCCTGCCGTTCTTCGGCAACGTTTCGCGCCGGATCGGGTTCGCTTCGCAGACGATTCGCGAATTCGGCGTGCCCATCCTCTATACCGATCGGGTTCAATCCACTCTGGCGCACATCGTCGACCAGAATGGAGAACTTTCCAGGTGTGCGGGAGCGCGAATCGGCGTGGCGCCTGTCGCTCTAGCAGTACCGTCGATTCAAGAGGTTTTCGTGTTGCAACTCCTGCGCGGCTATGCCATAGAGCGATACGCTGTGCTGAGCCCTGCCGGCGGTTGGCGTTCGAAATGCTGGCCGCCAGATCGCTACGGCGCTCTCTGCGATAAAATCCGTGGCACTCTCGGATGGCGTTGCGTTTTGAACTATGGCCCCGGGGAGGAAGAACTGGTCTCGGCCGTCAAATCAGCCAGCGGGCAATCCGACCCCATCGCTTACAATGGCTCGCTCGGCCAACTCATGGCTCTTTTGCGCAACGCGGCCTGCGTCGTCGGCGGTGATACTGGGCCGCTGCATCTGGCCGTCGCGCTTGGAACGCCTGCCGTCGCGCTGTTTGGTCCAACGGATCCTGCGCGAAACGGTCCCTATCGTTTTGGCAATCGCCGGGACAGCGCTGCTGCCACTGACATTGTTCTGCGCAGTCCTCACGCGGTGACCACCTATAAACGAAGCGACCAACCCGACCCCTCCATTCTGGAAATTGAAGTCGACACTGTGTTCAATGCCGTTCGACGGCAAGTCGAGAATCGCCGATGAGCGCGGCCGGCAATTTTTTCGTGCGCTGGCGTGTGCGACTTGGCTATCCTCTCGCGATCGCTATTCTCTATTTTTCCCGGCCCACTCCTCCTAGCATTTTGCTAGGCGCAATGGTGGGTGTCATCGGCTTGTGCGTGCGAGCCTATGCGGCCGGGTATCTCCACAAACAGGAAGTCCTCACTGTTACCGGTCCATACGCTTACACGCGAAATCCGCTTTATCTCGGCAGCGCCATCCTGGCGCTCGGTGTGGCGATCGCCACGGATTACTGGTTCTCAGCCTTAATCTTGATTCTTTACTTCTCACTGTTCTATTCCATCGTGATGAAGCGCGAAGCGAACGAGCTCCGCTTGCGTCATGGAGTTGCTTTTGAAGCGTACGCTCGCGCCGTCCCGCTTTTTATTCCGCGCCTGACCGCCGCGAAACTTCTGGGAGTTTCGGCGGGCTCGTTTTCTTTTGCCCAGTACAAGAAAAATCATGAGTGGCAGGCCACCGCCGGCTTTTTATTTTTTCTCCTGGTTTTGCTGTTGATCTGGCGCTTCGGCAAGCCCTGACGCCGTAGTGATTGCGGTACGCGGACGCGCCACAAAGCGCCTCCACCGTCGGCGCGTGCACGGCGCCGTCTCGATGCAACCGTACCCCAGCGGAAAGGGAAGCGATCGCCGGGCTATTTTCACCAACCAAATGCCAGTGACAATCAGAACCGCTATGGTCAGGAAAGAAAGCGAAAGGAGAAGGAGAGACGCGACATTTCAGGAAACCGTGGGACAAAGGCCCAGTAGGATGCCGCAAGCAAACGCCACGACGATCGCTACGGCCGGCAGCCTCATGGCGCTCTTCGCAATCTCACGAGGGTTTCGATATGAAATGTTTGCGGAAACAGATCGAACAGGTGCATTTCCGTGATTTCATAGCGCATGCTTGGACCGGTGATTTCCTTCGGTTTCCGCGGCGAGTCCGTCAATACTGCTAAATCACGAGCCAAGGTGGACGGATCGCAGGATAAATACACAATTTCTCTGGCGCCGAGTTCCGCGAGCTTTGCTGCGGCTTCCGCGCCCAATCCTGCTCTGGGCGGGTCCAGAACCACGAACTCTGGTTTTTCATCCGTTTTTTCAAGAAACTCTTCCGCGTGTTCGTTGTGCGACACAATCGTTACGCCAGCAATCTCCGCATTGGCGTACAGGTCTCGCGTCGCGGCAAGATTGGCGTCTACGCTCACCACTCTCTGAAACGTCTTGGCCAGCGGTAAGGTAAAGAATCCGACTCCGGAATACAAATCGAGTGCCAGCGCTCCTTGCGCATTGGCCGTGACCGTCTTCAGCAAATCCTCGATCAGGAAGCGATTCACTTGAAAAAACGAAAGGTGGCTGACCCGGAATGTGTATCCGCCCGCTTCCTGTGTCAAATAACCCGGCCCCGTCAATTCAAAGCGGTTTTTCTTTTGGTCCAGCAGCAGCAAACTTTCGATCTGCGGCAGTGCTCTCTGGAAATCTGCGGCCAACTCCGTCGCCGGCTTGGAAAATTTCTCAAATGCCACGTTCAGCGCGATCTTTTCGTCTGCCGAGTCGGCAAAGGCTTCCATCTCCTGGATACCCTCCGGCAATCTTCCGGAGCGCGCCATTTCTTGCAGTTGCGCGAACGTGTGCGCCAGGCGCGGCGAAAGCACAGGGCATTCATCGATGGGCACGATCACCGAGCTCTCTGGCAAGAAGTATCCGAGCGCCCGCGGCATTCCGCTGCGCACCGCCCATTGTGCCCGGTTGCGATAACCATAGGGCTCGGCGGAATGCTCCACAATCGTGCCATTCCAGGAAACGCCGGCCAGCCGTGAAAGAGTTTCACGCAGAATCTCTTTCTTGAGCCGCAACTGCTCGGTTGCCGGAATATGTTGGTAGTGGCACCCGCCGCATTTTTGAAAATGAGCACACTTTGCTTTTCCCCGCTCCTTCGCCGGACTGCTGACTTCCAGCAGCTCGGCCCAGATCAATTTCTTTTTTTTCGACTTTACCCCCGCGCGCACTTCTTCTCCGGGCAGAACATAAGGCACGAAAACCGTGTTTCCATCGGCATGCGCCAAGCCGTCACCGCCGTATACAAGCTTCTCGATCGACACTCTTAACTCATCAGGCATATTATTGTCCTATTCTAAGATAATCCGTCGTTGTGGGCGCGAAATAGTTTTGCTTGGTCTTGTTTTCCGGTCCCCGGCGATTGTGCTTGCCCACCTTACGATAGGTAGAAAAGACTCAGCCGCGGCAATCGAAACTCTTCGAGCAGCCGTTTCTGCAAGTACTGTTTTTCGACCATTGCTAGTTGCTCCGCCTTCATCTTCCGCTTGTATGCAGCCAGCTGCCCGTCCACTTCGCGCCGGATTTTGAGCAGCACTTCCTCCGGCGCATAATTCGTCAGCAAGGCATGTATCTTCTCGTCCAAAATTGTAAGCCGCCGCTCTAAATCTTCCAGGTCCAGCGTCCCCGGAGTTACGAGTAGCAGAATGCTGGTCTCCAGGGATTCTGCAATTTCGTTCAACCGGCTGGCCATCTCCAGTTGTTGCTGCAAACCCTTTTCCGCGGCGCGCTTCAACAGCGCCAGGTTCTTTGCAAAATACGCTTTCAGTTCGTCCCGCGAAAACGCTTCCTTGGCCGTGGCGCGCGCGGTCTTGGGCGCGCTTCCTGCGGCCGCCTCCTGTTGTTCCTCGGCGGCCTCCAATACCGCGTCCGTGCAATACGCCAGGTTCTTCAACGGCTGGCCCGCTCCCCGCCGCGATCTCTGATAGCTCTCAAACGCCTTATCGATCCCTTTTAGCGCGGCTTCTAGCGGCACACCGGCTTTCTGCCACGCCTCCATGATCGCCCAGTCCAGCGGCGACACCAGCAGATGTGCTCCGCGCTTCTTCCAGAAGTATTCTTCGATTTCCGTAAAGTAATTAAAGTAGTTCCAGCCGTCCATTTTGTTGGTGGGCTTGCCCGCAAACGAAGCAGCCGCGATCCGGCAGGCGGTAACTGCCTGCGGCTTAACCTTGCGCCTTCTTTACCGGACCCGCAGCAGCGCTTTTGTTGTGTTCCGCCGGCTGGTTTTTCTCCCAGATCAATCGCAGGCCTTTCAAGGTGAGGAATTCATCCGTGTGCTGGATGTGCTTCGAGCCTTTCGAAACCAGCCTGGCCTGCCCGCCGGTCGCCACGACTCTCGCTTCCGCGCCAAGCTCCTTCTTTATGCGCGTGAGCATCCCGTCCACCATGTCCACCGCGCCGTAGTACAAGCCCGCTTGCATGTGCGTGACCGTGTTCGTTCCGATTACTTTTCCGGGGTCCTTGATCTCCACGCGTGGCAGGCGCGCCGCGCGCGCAAAAAGCGCCTCAGACGAAATCCCCAGTCCGGGCGCGATGACTCCTCCGAGATATTCGCCCTTCGCGGAGATTGCGTCAAAGGTAATCGCAGTCCCGAAATCCACCACGATGCACGGCCCGCCGAACTCGTGAAACGCCGCCACGCCGTTTACGATTCGGTCCGCGCCAACCTCCGAGGGGTTGTCCACCAGTACGGCCATCCCCGTCTTCACACCCATTTCCACGAATAGGGCCTTCTTCCCAAAGTAGATTCGCGACATTTCCGCGAACGTCCGGTTCACTGGCGGCACCACCGAGCTGATTGCCACACCGGCGATGGCTCCCCAATCCAGCCCTGCCATGGTGAACAGGTTTCTCGTGAGTACTCCGTATTCGTCGATGGTTTGTTCGCGCGCCGTCGTCAAGCGCCAATTCGCAATCAGCTCTTCGCCGCGAAAAACGCCCAGCACTGAGTTAGTGTTCCCCACGTCGATGGTCAGCAGCATTTAGCGTGCCTCCGTGACGTCGCCGGATATCACCGCCGTAATTCGTCCGTCTTCTCGCTCCACTTGCAGCAATCCCTCCGGCCCCAGTCCGGCGGTGGTACCGGCATAGCTTTCCGTTCCGTTCGTCACGCGCACGCGCTTGCCCCGCGCATAACTCGAAACCGACTCAAATCGCGCTACCACGCTGGCCACGCCATCTTGCAGGAATCGATTGTAATCGCTCTCGAATTCGCGCAGCAACCGCATCAGCAACTCCATACGCGAGTGTGCTTTGCCCGTTTCCAGGCGCAGGGAAGTCGCTAGGTTGGCGAGCTCCCCCGGAAACTTTTCCTGATTCACGTTCAGCCCAATCCCCACAATCACAAAGCGCACTTGATTTGGTTCCGCGTGCATCTCCGTCAGAATGCCGCCCGCCTTTTTTCCCCGAATCAGCAGGTCGTTCGGCCACTTCAGGTCCACCTTCAGCCCCGTCACCGCCTCTGCCGCGGCATGTGCAGAAAGCCCCGCCATCATGGTCAGCAAGGGGGCCTGCACGGGCGCCAGTTTGGGCCGCAGCAGCAACGTCACATAAATGCCCGCCGCGCGTTCGGAATGCCAGCTCCGTCCGGCTCGGCCGCGTCCAGCGGTTTGCTCTTCCGCCAGGACAAGCGTGCCTTCCGGCGCGCCGGCATATCCCAATTCCATCGCTACGCGGTTTGTCGAATCCGTTTTGAAAAAATGATGTATATGCTTCCCGAAGAGGCTGCCTTTCAACCGCTGCTTCAAAATGTCCGGAGCAAGAATATCGGGCACTTGCTCCAGGAAGTATCCGCTGGCTGTCTGCCCCTTGACTTTCACGCCCAATTCACGCAACCGCTCCACCCAGCGCCACACCGTCGATCGTGCAACGCCGATCTCTTTGGCGATTCGCGCGCCGCTGATCACGATGGTAGCGTTCTCCGCCAGCAGTGTGAGCAATCCCGCCAGCCGCCGGTCGGTTGTGCCTGGTAAGGATTCCTGAGCCATTTGGATATTGCCGCGCCCTTCGCGCGGCCTAAGCTTACGTTTCCTCGAAGCTGTCCACAAGCAGGCTTAGGTTTGCCGCCGGCGCCGAATGGGTGAGCATCCCGGAAGAAAGAAAGTCCGCGCCGGCCTCCGCGTAAGCACGCGCGTTCTCCAGGGTGATCCCTCCAGAAATTTCAATCACGCACTCCGCGCGAATTCTGCGCGCGATTTTCACGCATTCCGCCGCGCGTTCCGGCGTCATGTTGTCCAGCAGGATCGCCTCCGCTCCAGCTCCCAGGGCTTCTAGCAATTCGCTCTGATCGCGAACCTCAATCTGCACGGCCAAAGGTCCCGGCCCGACGACCTCCGGGTCCAGTCCGGCGGCATCGTAGGCGCTCGCCGCGCGCGGCGGCGGCACTTTCGGAGATACATAAGTATGGGCTTTGTCTAGCGCCGCCTGTAGTCCTCCAGCCAGCGCAATGTGATTCTCTTTCAAGAGGATGGCGTCGTACAGTCCCAAGCGGTGGTTCGCCCCCCCGCCCGTCTTCACAGCATATTTTTCCAGTCCCCGCAGGCCTGGGGTCGTTTTTCTGGTGTCCCGAATCCGCGTTTTGGTTCCCGCCAGTTGCTCCACAAAGCGCCGCGTGAGCGTCGCGATTCCGCAAAGGTGCGCCAAAAAATTCAGCGCGGTTCTTTCCCCGGTAAGAATCGCACGAGCGTTCCCCTTGATCCGCACGATCTCCGCACCCGGCTCCACAAACGACCCATCGTTATGTGGACAGTTGACGCGGATCTCCGGGTCCAGAGCCCGCCAAACTTTTTCGGCAATCGGCAAGCCGGCGCAAACGAGTGTCTGCCTGGCCAGAATTTTAGCTTGTGCCGACGCGCGCGGTGGCACCACTGCCAAGGTCGTCGCATCCCCGGTGCCGATATCCTCCTCCAGGGCCCGCCGCACAAGGTCAGCAATATAATGAGAATTCCAATCCATTGGGGGCCTCAGAAACCTTGAATTTTACTCGAGTTGGTCCAGACGATCCTTCAGTTTCTGCAGTTCGATGTGCTGCTGAGCAAGCGTAGCTTCCAACCCTTTAATGATTTTCTCCGGAGCGCGGCTCCGAAACGTCTCGTCCGCGAGTTGCCGTTCCTTCGACGCCATGGCCTTCTCCAGCCCCGCAATCTCCTTTTTCAGCCTGGCCTTCTCCGCGGCCAAGTCCACCGTATCGGCGTACGCGATGCGCACGTCAAAGGTTGCCGTGGAACGCACCGCCCCGCTCTTTGCCGCCGACTGCTGGCGCGGCACGACGCGAAGTTCCGACAAGACCGCCAACCTTTCAATTGCCGCGCGATTCTCCTCTACCAATTTGCCCATCGCGGCATCGCTCGCGGAGAAGTCCGCCGTCACCTTTTTCTTGGCATCCACTTTAAGTTCTGCTCGAATCGTGCGCAACGCCGTAACTACTTCCTGGATTCGAGCGACGTCGCCCAGGGCTTTTGCGTTTTTCCAGCAGTCTTGTGCTTTTGGAAATTGATCCAGCGCGATGGATTTCGCGCCCGCTCTTTGCGGCAACTGGTGCCACAGTTCTTCCGTCAGGAAGGGCATAAAGGGATGCAGCAGCCGCAGCGCCGCATCAAACGCCGCGAACAGGTTCTTCCACGCCACCGTCGCTCGTTCGCGGTCCGCGTTCTGCAGTTCGGGCTTAACCCACTCGATATACCAGTCGCAGAAGTCTCCCCAGAAAAACTGGTACACGCCTTGCGCCGCCTCATGAAACCGGTAATTCGCCAGCGCTTCATTCACCATCTCAATGGTCGCCGCCAGTCGCGCGAACATCCATGCATCCACCAGCGGAACGTCGCCGCGGCAGGCATAGGGGGCCTTCGCGCGCACTTCCAGCGCCGCCAGCTCTTCCAGCTTCGCCCCACTCTCTTCAAACCGGTCCAGATTCATGAACAAAAAGCGCGCCGCATTCCAAATCTTGTTCGCAAAATTCCGCGCGCTTGCCAGCTTGTCATCAGAAAGTATGATGTCCGTCCCCGGCGCGGCCATGGACGCCAAGCAGAACCGCATCGCATCGGTTCCGTATTGCTGGTTCAGCGCCACCGGATCAAGTCCCGTCCCTTTAGACTTGGACATTTTCTCGCCGCTCCCGGTGCGCACCAGCGAGTGCAAATAAACCGAGCGGAACGGAACTTTCCCCGTAAAGTGAATCCCCAGCATGATCATCCGCGCCACCCAGAAAAACAGGATGTCGTAGCCGGTGAGCAGCAAAGTCGTCGGATAATAAGTCTTGAAGTCCGCAGTGTTCTCAGGCCACCCCAGCGTCGAAAACGGCCAAAGCCCCGAGCTGAACCACGTATCCAGAACGTCTGGGTCTTGCTCTAATTTCGTCGATCCGCATGTCGCGCATTTCCCTGGCGCCTCGCGCGCCACCGTGACGTGCTTGTTCTCCTTGCAGTACCACGCCGGAATCCGGTGCCCCCACCAAAGCTGCCGCGAAAGCGTCCAATCGCGAATGTTCCTCATCCAGTTGAAATATTCTTCGCGCCGGTTATCCGGCACGATCTGAATCTCGCCGCGTTCCACCGCCGCCATCGCCGGCTCCGCCAGCGGCTTCATCTTGCAGAACCACTGCGTCGAAGCCCGCGGCTCGACAATCGTCTTGCTCCTCTCGCAAATACCAATCGCGTTCGTGTGCTCGGTGATTTTTTCGAGCAGACCCAGCGCTCTCAAGTCCTCAACAATCTTTTTCCGCGCCTCGAAGCGGTCCATCCCGGCGTACGCGCCCGCCGCCGGGTTCATTTTTCCGTCGTCGGTCATCACGTCAATTTCCGCCAGCTTGTGACGCCGCCCCACTTCGAAGTCGTGCGGATCGTGCGACGGCGTAATTTTCACCGCGCCCGTTCCAAACTCGCGGTCCACCATGGCATCCGCGATAATCGGAATCTCCCGGTTCATCAGCGGCAGCAGCGCTTTTTTGCCAACGAGATGCACGTACCGTTGGTCTTCCGGATTCACCGCCACCGCGGTATCGCCCAGCATCGTCTCCGGACGAGTCGTGGCCACCACGAGAAACTCTTTTGTCCCCACCACCGGATACTTGATATGCCACAAGTGCCCCTGCCGCTCTTCGTGCACCACCTCCAGATCGCTCAGCACCGTCAGGCATACCGGGCACCAATTCACCAACCGGTTTTCCCGGTAAATCAGGCCTTCTTCGTATAGCCGCACAAAAACTTCCCGGACCACACGCGACATTTCCGGCGAGAGCGTAAATCTCTCCCTGGACCAGTCGCAGCTTTCCCCGATCCCTCTCATCTGCTGCGTGATTTGGCTGCCGGCTTCGGCCTTCCACTTCCAAACCTGCTTCTCAAACTCCTCGCGCCCCAGCTTGTGGTAGTCAATGCCTTGATCCATCAGGTGTTTCACCACCACGCGTTGCGTCGAGATCCCGGCATGGTCCGTGCCCGGGAGATACAACGTGTTGTACCCTCGCATCCGGTACCAGCGCGTAAGAATGTCAATCTCCGTGTGCTCCAGCATGTGCCCGATGTGCAGCGATCCCGTCACGTTCGGCGGCGGTATCACGATCGAAAACACCGGCCCCGGCGCATGCGCATCTGCTTTGAACAGGGCTTCTTTTACCCAGAAGTCTGCCCAGCGCGTTTCGATCTGCCGCGGTTCGTATGCCTTAGCTGTCTCGCGCCCCATGCGATGTGTCTCTCCGTAGTGGCGGGTCTTGGAGACCCGCTCTTGGCTCCGAGTGCGCTTTAGCGCCCCTTCTCGGCCCATTCGATTCCCTGTAGGCGCGGGCGTCGGCCCGCCCTTTCGGCGTGTTTAAGTCCGTCAGAGTAATCTTCGACTATACGAGGGCCAAAGGAGCCGCGTCAATTCGACAGGCCACCAGGCAATGGGTGAGTTTCCGGTTACCCCGTTTTATCAGCCAATGGCCCAGACGAATGCCCTCCACGGCGCGCCCGCAACTCCGAGCTCACGGTGGGCGCCCCAGCGCCACAACTAGCCCTACGCACTATAGGGGGTGTTCCGGATGGAACGCAGGGGACCGGGCAGGACGGTGGGTCACGTTCTTGACAGCGAAGTCCTGGACGAGACCGTGCTAAACGGCCGCTACGATTACAATTTGAAGTGGGACCCGAAGCAGCCACACTCGATCATCCACGATGCGGGGGCAGGGAACTACGACTTCTTCGACTTCATCTCTTCCTGGACCATCGCTTCCACCACAGGCTTCAGAATCTCTCGCGTAACGGCCTGCAGAACTTCTGGACTCATCCTCGCCAGCACTCGCGCGACCAGATCGTCCATGCTGGGCGTCTCGGCAGGCGCAGTGGCAGCCTCTGGCGCTTCAATCAGTGCCTCTGCTTCAGGCGCATAAAAACTCGCTCCGTCAGTCGATTGCTGCTCCTCGGTATGGACAGCATCCTCGGTAACCTGAGCCGCTTCCTCGCGGATGGCCTCGACCGCCTCAGCTGGCAAAGCCGCTTCTTCAATCACCTTCTGCGTCTCTTCGCTGACAGCCCCCTCACCCTTTTCAGTTCCATTGTCTGACGCCGCTGGTGCCGCCACCGGAACGGCAGCATCCCAAGCCGATGCCAGCTTGTTGGCCTTCTCAATCTCCGCGTTCCACGGATTTCCCGGAACAGAAAACCAAGAGTCCTTCGATGTTTTCGGCGCTTCTGCCGCTGGCGCTTCGGGCGAGCTGGCCGCCACCTCGTCCGCAGAGGACTGCTCGTGCTCTTTGGCACGCGCCACTTCTTCCACAGCCGTGGCTGTCTCTGCCGAAACCTTCTCCTGCGCCACGGGCGCACTCGTACCTACCCACGGGTTGCTCGCCAACGGCGTAATCGCTCCTGTGGAGGGCGCTGCTTCTTGGATAGCGGCCGGGGCCACCGGCGCTTCCGTTACAAAGTCGCTTGCGGCAGGCACTGCTTCAACGACTTCCGGTTGCTCTTCTACCGGTTCCCACGACTCCACCGGAATTTTCTTTGCTTGAATCTGCTCAAAACTACCAGCTCGCCAATCCTTTGCCCCGGTGGTGGATCCAGCGCCGGCATAGCTCTCAGAATCCTCTCGCCGCCATGCTGCCTCGGGCTTTTCTTCTTCCTCTTCCTCGTCCGTCTCGCTCGTATCCGGATCGCGCCAATCCCGTTCCGGCATCAATTCTTGATTAGACGGCAGCACCATGCTGAGGTCGTCGTCTTTCAACTCCGTCGGTGTTTCCAGGAGGCTCCCGAAAGCTACCGTTTGCGAACCGCTATCAATCCGCACCGGCTCGGGACGCGACGGCACTTCATCCACAAAACTTTCCTGATCCAATGGTTCAAGGGCCGGCTCTTGTGAAGGCATCTGTAACGGAACGCTACGCACCATCGGCACAGCGGGTGTAAGCAGATCCGTCCCCTTCAAAGTCTCCGGTTCCGCAATTTTAGCTCCACCGGAATTCCCATGTGCCACCCCCGCGCGATGCAGCGCGGACTTCACCATTGAAATCAGGGGATCCGGGGGAACAAACGGTTTCTTCAACACGCCATCGGCGCCAACCCGCTGCGCTTCTTGCTCATCCAACGGATCAAACGCACCCACCAGCAGTATCACGGGGATATGCGCCAACGAGGGATCCGTCTTCACGTACTGGCAAACTTCATAGCCATTGCGCACCGGCATGAATACGTCGGCAAGCACCAGGTCAGGCTTCACATCAGAAATTTTGCGCACGGCGGCTTCGCCGTTGCCCACGGCAACGACGTCAATGCCCTGATCTTTCAGGGCCAGCCCCACCATCTTCTGTATGTTGCTGTTATCGTCCGCAACCAGAATTTTGGCCACTACAGGTCCTCCGACAGGACTCTACCCGCGTGAACCGCACCTATCGCGCGGCCATACCGATTCGCCTATACCATGTATTGGAGCATTCGCATAAGCACTCGTCAATCTCAACAGGGCAAGTGTGTGTCGGAAGTGAATACTACGGTTTTGGCCTTACCTGGCTTGCATAAGCAACCAGCGGCACGGCTGCCTTGGGCCGCACTCCTTGGCATTTCTCTTATTCTTCGCCTGCCGCCCAAACTCACCAGGGGATGAGTTTCTTCAGCCCTTTCTTTTTCTTGCTCGTTGATTCCTTCTTGCTGTCATCGCTGGTCGCATTCACGGTTCCGCTTTGTGCGGGCGAACCGTCGGTCTTGGCCGCATCGCTAGACTGTCCGGCAGCGCCCGGCGTCGCATCCGTCTGGGGAGCAGTTTCGGCTGTCCCCGCAGCCGCCGCAGCATTCGCGGAATTTTTCGCTGCCGGCGGAGCATTAGGATCAGGCTGCGCCGCAGGTTTCTCTTCCGTTGCTTCCGTCGTCGGGCCTGTACTCTCTGCCGTGCCGGTTGTTCCACCCGGGCTTCCCGGCGTTATTTCCGCAACGATTCCCGTTCTAGCACCGGCGCCTCCCGTGGGGCTCCCGCCATTCAGCACATCGATACCCGCTTCGCTCTCCGACGCCGGCGTCATCGTCGGTTTCCCACTCGTTGCCGCCACCCGCAACTCCTGCCCCGGCCCGCTACGAACCAGTACCAGCGGTTTCTTTATGAGTGATTCATGCGGCCGCGGTGCGTTCTGTTCCGCCGTCATCCAAGCTACGGCTTGGGGATCCGGTTGCGGTACCGGCGCTCCGAGGGCCTTCAACCGGCTCTTGGCATTCGGCACCAATGGCGATAAAGGATAGTTCCTGACGATCCGCGCGTAATACGGAGCGGCAAGCTCCTTTTTCTCCGTACCTTGCCATATGTTCCCGAGCATCCACAGAGCTTGGTCGGATTTGCTGTAAAGTGGGTACCGGTTTACGACCGACCGGAGACGCGATTCCGCGGCTTTCTTGTCTTGCTTTACGTAGTAGTAGTAGCCAATCCGGAAGTCACCTTCCGCCAGAATTTCCTGTACTTCGCGCAGATGCTGTTCTGCCTTCGTTGCCAGCGGATCATTCGGGTATTTTGCCAAAAACGTTTGGAACTCATCCTCAGCAGCAAGAGCCTGCGTACGGTCCCGGTCCGGCTTCTCCAATTGCTTGTAGTGCGTCATCGCCACTTGCAGCTGGGCGTAGGCCGCCTCCGGCAACATGGGGAAGAAAATGTCGAAATCCTTATAAGCCTGGACTGCCTGCGTCAGGTTCGCCGTTCCACCCTCTTTGTAGAACGAATCCGCGATGGCCAGCTTGGCTTTGGCCAGATAATCGCTGTCCGGATAAGTGTTGATGAGCGTCTGCAAATTCAGCCGGCCGACTTCATGTCGCCCGTGCTTGATGTCCTCCATCGCCCTTTCATACAGAACCTTGTCGGGCTCTGCGGTGTTCTCCGCTGCCGTCGATTTATTGATCTTTTTCTTTTTATGTAAGATCTGCGCATCGCACCGCGTGGCGCTCAGCAGAAACAATCCGGTCATCACGAATAGAGCCAACCGCTTCGCGGCCGCCAAGAATGTCGGCCGTCTTGCGGCCGCCAAGAACGAAGTACGCAGCAAACCTTCACCTCTCTCTCGAATGTGGGGTTCCTCGCATGGGTCTGCCTAAGCTTGTAATCGCTTTCTGACTCCCTGCAGCTTGGAACGTTCGATTATACCCTGAACGAAAGGCCAGGCCGAAAAAACTTGCTCCTCCGTCCAGGTCCCGATCAAACTCCCCCCTTTGTGATGCCGTCTAGCGCCGTAAAGGGTTGCCTCAAGTCTTCTTTCAGCGTCTCTGGGCCCCGGCGCTTTAGCGGCCGCAGCCTTGGTCTCCTGGCGTGGCCAGGAGACCTCAAAAGGGGCCAAGGAAAAGCAAGAGGTATCATTCTGGGGGCATCCGATAAGGATCGAAGATTCCGGTTCCTACCGGAAAGAATCTCAACTGCAACTTGGCACCGAACCGCAAAGTTAACGGGCCTGCTTACTCCTTCAATTTTTTGCTCGCCGTGGCCTGCTTTGCTCTCTGCAATACGATCACATCCGCGCCATTTTCCGAGCTTCCCAGAAGCCACTTGCTGAAGAAATCCCCGCGCGCCACGATGACATAGCTGTTGATGGGCATGTAGCTATGCCTCATCCCAGGGAATACCAGCATCTCAAACCGCTTGTTGGCCTTAATCAGAGTGTCCGCCAGCCTCATGGTATTCACCATGCTCACGTTGTCGTCCATGTCCCCCGTGGTGAGCATCAAATGCCCCTTCAGGTTTTTCGCCAGCTCCGAGTTCTTGTCAATCTCGTAAAAAAACTTATCCGCGCCGTCCTTCTGTGTTTCCTCTCTCACCCCGTGGTATTTCTCGCTCCATGTATTGTTGTACACGTTGTTGTCGTGGTTCCCTGATTCTGACCAGCCCGCTTTATAGAAATCCGGATACTGCAGCATTGCCGCTGCCGTCATGAATCCGCCTCCGGAATGTCCCCACATCCCCATGCGGCTGATATCCATGTAAGGGTGATTGGCCGCCAGCCGCTCCGCCGCCGCCTTTTTGTCCGCCAAGCCATAATCCCGCAAATTCCCGTAACCATAGCTGTCATACCACTTGTCCCGCTGCGGGCTGCCACCCCGGTTTCCCACTTCAATCACAATGAATCCCAGCTGAGCCAGCGGCACGTTCGGGCTTTTGGGTGAAAATGCCTTCGTCACTTGCTCCACCTGCGGCCCGGGATACACATGCTCAATCACCGGGTACTTCCGGTTAGCGTCGAAATCAAACGGCTTGTAGATCACTCCATAGAGTTCCGTCACGCCATCGTCAGCTTTAACCTTGAACGTCTCCGGATACTGGAATCCTGCTTCCGTCAGTTGCGAAACGTCCGTCGTCTCCAGCTCCGCGAGTTGCGTTCCTTGTCCATCCAGCAGCACCGACTTCGGCGCTGTATCTACTCTCGAATAGGTGTCCGCAAAAAACTTTCCGGAGTCCGGCCAGCTCACCGCATGTGTGAAGTTCCCCGGCGTAAGCAATTTCAACCCGTTCCCGTCCAGCCCCACGCGGTAAAGGTGCGTGTAATACGGATCCTCCCCTGCTTCGCGTCCGTTGGCCGTGAAGAACAGCGTCCGCGCTTTTTCATCCACACCGGCGATTTGATCCGTCACGTATTCGCCGCTTGTGATTTGGTTCTTCAGCTTTCCCTGGCCGTCATACAGGTAGAAGTGGCCCCACCCGTCTCGTTCCGACCACCACAGTAGTTCCTTCCCGTTTTCCATCAGCCGCACTGGCTTTTGTGACATCCACACGTTCGATCGTTCCTCGATCAGTTTTTGCACTCTCCCCGTTGTGCTGTCAGCCACGTCCACTTCCACGCGCCGAAAATCCCGGCTTCGGCTCGTGAAATATAATTTGTCCGAAGTATCCGCCACCCACCGCGGACTCACCCGCGTAAGCGGCGTCGGATTCAGGCGGTTCTCTTCCTGTTCGTCCCGCAATTCTTCGCGGTCCCGCTCCTCCTGGGCCGCATCCGATATGGTCAGCACTTCATCCACAAAGCTCTTTGGCTGAACCACCGCGCGCTGCTTGCTCGCCACATCAAAAATATCAATTTCTCCCACCGGCACGTTGGCCTCGCCCGGCAACGCATAGCTGCGCGACTCCAGGATCGGTCGCGGATTCGTGAGCGAATGAATCACCCAGTAGTCGCCCACCTTGCGGTCGTCGTTCCGCTCTAGCGCAAACTTCTTTGCATCCTTCGACCAATGAATCGTCACCGCGGGCGTCCGTGGCCCCGCTTTGTTGGTGTCGCCCTTCTCTTCTTTCTTCAATTGTTCTGCCTGCTCCGGCAGCAGCACCCGCGCATAGCTGTATTTCTCAACTCCGTCTGTCGTTACTTGCGTTTCCACTACGGTCGCATCGCCCGCCTTCTTCAGCGCTTTCGCGTAGTTCTCTCCATCCACTAAGTACAGGTTGTATCCGCGCGCGAACACCACCGTCTTTCCATCCGGAGATACTGCCGCCCACATCGGCTTTTTCTTCGGAGCTTCAAAATTGTCCAGCCGCGTCACTTTTCCGGTCGCCATGTCATATTCAAAATAAATCGTTCGTGTATCTTCCGGTTTTTCCGCCGCCGGGCCCGTCGGCTGCATTGCCTGGCTTTGCTGCTCCCCTTGCTTCACTTCACCTTCCTTGCTTTGCTCTTCGATGTCTTCCTGGCTTTTTTCTTTTTTCGGTTCGTTCGGCACCACTGCGTTCTTTCGAATCTCCACTTCAAACCGCATCCTGGTATCCTTCTCCACCAGCTTCAGCCGTTTGATTGGCAGGTGCTGCGCGTCATAGGGAAAGTCTGTCAACGTCGAGAGCGCCGCGGCCACCTTGGCGTTGTCCCAAAGCGGGGTCTTCGACTTTTTCAGAGGGTCCACGATGTAGTAGCGCGTCCCTTCCGTGGTCTGAAAGCTGTACCAAAATCGGTCGGACGCGCTAAACCAGTGCGGCGTCACCGCCATGTCAAACACCAGCTTGCTCACTTGATCCGGCAGGAATCGCTCCTCAAGCGCATAGTTGGGCTCGACGCGCCCCACCGCGGCAGCCTCGGAAACGGATGCCCCTTCCGCCTTCTCAGCGGTTACCGAACTTCCCGGCCCTGCCCACGCTCGCACCACCAGCAAACTCGCCCCCACCACTAGTGCGTACACCCCGAACCGCATTACGCCATTCCCTCCGCCAAACCATCCCCCTCGCGAATTCTTCGCCTTCATCGTTCATTTCCTTTCCGCCCGTCTGCACTCCCGGTAACCCAGCCGACTGGCCGCACAGTATAGACCCAACTTACCCATAAGGGCGTTTCCCGTTTCGTCGGCGAAGAAGAAGACGGTGAAGACGTCATCCGCATGCTGGAAATCAAAGTTTTCCAGCTCCAGCGCCGCATCAACGGCGTCGAAGTTGCCGTCGGCGCTTTTTTTGAACGGCTCGTCCCGTCATTTCCTTTTGACGATGACGCCACATTCGAATCCTGCTCCAAAAACAACGCCATCGTTTTCAAGAAGCCCAACAGGGAAGGCACTCACATCGAGGACGCAAAAATGGTCAACGGCCAGTGGCTCATCGCCGGCACTTCCGGCGTCGTGTTAGTCGTCGTCGCCGCGGTCAAATCATGAAACAAGCCCAAGCCCAAGTCTATTCCCGCACAAAAAACACTCTCATCCCCCACATGTACTACTGCCCCGACAGCGGCGACCGCTGGGCCGAAGACTCCGACAAGCCCCACAAGTGGGGCTATCTAAGGCAACTTCACCTGGGCATGGAATATTTTTGATATTCCCGTGGTATTACTCCAAGGGAGAGGTGTAATCTCCTGCTGTCCCTGGCACCCAACGTTGATGGGAGGTTTCCATGAAGCGCATGATCGCTCTCGGGCTCCTGGCCGCCACCGCCCTTGCGGCCGCTCCTCTTGCCCCGCAAAGCGAAAAGTCTCAAGTCGCCAAGATGACTCTCAAGGTCGGTGACCCTGCCCCAGAGTTCACTCTTCTCAGCGACGGCTGGAAAACCGTCAAGCTCAGCGACTACCGCGGCAAGAAGAACGTCTTCCTCGCCGTCTACGTCCTGGCTTTCACTGGTGGTTGAACGAAGCAACTTCAGGCGGTCCAGGCTGGAATCGCCTCCGGTAAAATCGACACCTCGGATACGGAAGTCTTTGGCGTCAGCGTCGATAGTCCTGCTGCCAATGCCGCCTTCGCCAAACAAATCGGCGTCACTTTTCCGCTCCTCAGCGACATGAACCGCAAGATGCTCAAGTCTTACGGCATCCTCAAAAGCTACGACCCGGGAAAGAATAACGAAAGCTACGAGTGGGCTCTGCGCGCCAACATCATTATCGACAAGCAGGGCGTCATTCAATTTGTCGAAGAGGGTGACGACGCCGTCGATCCCAACACTGCTCTCACCATGTGCACCACCCTGCACAAAAGGGGGCCGGGGAAGTAACTGCGAGACGGCCCTCGGCTAGCAACGCGCTACCACACGCGGCAAATCTTCTCCGCCGGCTGCACCATTGGCTGCCCCGCGCGGCAAGAAAACGCTTTTGCAAATTCCGGCATGTTCACCACCACTCCGTTGATGCGGTATTCCGGCGGCGAATGCGGATCGGTCTGCGCCCGCATTCGCATATCTTCCGGCCGCTCATTCGCGCAATCCCACTGTGCAAAGCCGATGAAAAACCTTTGCTCCGGCGTTAGACCGTCAATGGGCTGCAAATTCTTTCCGGCATCGGCCGCTCCCCACGCGATATAAGCCAAAATTTCCCCGCCCAAGTCGGCTACGTCTTCTCCTTTGGTCAACTCCCCGTTAATGTGCACGTCGTCCACCACCACGTAACTCGAATATTGGTCGCTCACGCATTTCGTCCGGGCATCAAATTTCTTTCGGTCCTCTTCCCTCCACCAGTTCTTCAAATTGCCCCGCGCGTCGAACTGGCTGCCTTCATCGTCGAACCCGTGTGTCAACTCGTGCCCGATGGTTCCCCCGGTATCCCCGTAATTCGGCGCGTCATCCATCTTCGCGTCGTACAGCGGCGGCTGCAGCACTCCAGCAGGGAAGTTGATGTCGTTCATCTGGGGATTGTAGTAAGCATCCACCGTCGCCGGCGAAATGAACCACTCTCCGCGGTCCACTGGCTTGCCGATCTTGGCAATCTCCCGGCGGTGGTCAAACTCTGTGGCCCGTTCGACGTTCCCCAGAAATTCCGAACGCACGATTTTCACCGGACCATAGTCCCGCCATATGTCCGGATAACCGATTTTGTTGCGAATCCCTTTTAGCTTCACCAGCGCCTGCTGTTTTGTCTCCGCGCTCATCCAATCCAGTTGCTCAATGCGCTCCGCCATGGCGTCTTCGATATGCCGCACCATTTCCAGCGTGCTTTGCTTCAACTCCGGCGAAAACACTTTGCGCACGTACGCCTGCCCTAGTGCCTCCCCCAGCAAGTAATCGGTGAATTGCACGCACCGCTTCCACTGCGGTTGTTGCTCTTTCGCCCCGCGAAGATATTTCCGGTAAAACTCAAAATTCTCCTGCACGAATTTCGCTGACAAATATGGCGAAGAGCTGTCCGCCACGTGAAACCGCAAATACGTCTTCCAATTTGCCAGCGGCTCGCTCGCCAGCGATGCGTTCACCTGCTTGAAAAACGCCGGCGCTCCCACATTCAGGATTTCAATCTTGGGATATTGCAAAACGCTGTAGTACGTCTTCCAGTCAAAATTCGGCGCCAGTTCTTCCAGACCGGGAATCTTCATTTTGTTCTTCCGCTTGTACGGATCGCGCCGTTCCACTCGCGTCATCGAAGCCTTCGCCAGCGCGGTCTCCATGCGCATCAAAGTTTCCGCGTTCTTTTTCGCTGCCTCCGCGTTATCTCCCAGCAGTTCGAAGACTTTCTGCACGTGCTGTACGTAGCGCTCGCGTGTCTCTTTCGATTTCGCATCCTCTTTCGTGTAGTAGTCGCGGTCCGGCAGTCCCAGCCCGCCTTGGTCCAACGACGCGATCACGCTCTCGGAATCGTCCGGGTCCTGGTCCGAGCCGCCTTGGAACAAAATTGACCTGTATCCTCCCGTCGTCATCTGCAGCCGCGCCACCAGCGGCGCCAACTCGCGCAAGGAGTTCAACCGCGCAATCGCCTCCAGTTCCGCTTTAATGGGCGCCATTCCGCTTTTCTCGACCCCCGCCTCGTCGGTGCACGAGGCGTAAAAATCTCCAATTTTTTGCGTCACCGCATCCCGCTGATTCGTATTGCTCGCCGCCTGCTCGAGAATCCCACGCAGAAAATTCAGATTGTCCTGGTAAAGCTTTCCGTAAACGCTCCACGAAGTTTGATCCGCCGGTATGGGGTTTTTCTGACGCCACCCCCCGCATGCGTATTGGTAAAAGTTCACGCACGGATCGATGGACTTATCCATCGACCCCAAATCCAGGCTCGGGGAGTAAGGCGGCGCCGGAGCGCTCCCCGTCTGCCCGTTGGCCGCCGCCAGCGCGAACAACTCCACCAAAGCAAGCGCAATAACGGCCATCGGCCGCAAACACAAGTGCAATAAAGTTAAGCCGAATATCCTGCTCATTTGCTTTCTCTCCGTCTCGTCGTCACAACCCACCCGAACAGGCAGCTATCCTAGTGTCGTGCCTGCATTTTTCCAACCGGGAACTCCTAGTGATGCTGGCATCGAAGGATGGCGTAGCGGCTTGCCCCGCCCGTCAGAATATGGGACGAGGACTTTAAAAGGGGAGGGTCTTCTTTTGTATTTCAACTTTCAAGTTCCTCAATTCGCTACCGTCAACTCCACCGTGGAACTTGCTGCAATCCGCATCCCGCCCATCGGCGACTGGTCAATCACCGCTCCATGCGGCCATTGCGGCGCCGTTACGTAATTCACTTTGCGCCGCATCTGCGCCGCATCCAACCGGCGCTGCGCCTCAATCTCATTCAGCCCCGTCAAGTGCGGCATCACGTAGGCCGCTTCCCGCGGACCTTGCGAAACCAGCACGTCCACTCGCGGCGTCGCTGCTCCCGCGCCCGGCTTCGGATTCTGAATCAGCACCGCATCCACCGGCTGGTCCGCCATGGTAATAGCGGAAACTTCGCCGACTTGCAATCCTGTCCGCAGCAATTCGATTCGCGAGGCCCGCAGGGAATTTCCCTCCAGCAGCGGAATCTGCAGTTGCCGCTGCCCCAGGCTTAGTACCACGTGGGCCTGCTGCGACACTTTCATCAGCAAGCCTGCGGGCGGCGTCTGCCGCACTACCACATTAATCGGCTGGTCGCTGTAAATCCGGTCCGCCACGCGCAGCACCAGCCCGCGCGACTGCAGCATCTGGCTCGCTTCCGAAACATTTTTCCCCACCAGATTCGGCATCGTCACTTCGCGCCCATGAATCGCAATCCGCATCGCCGTGACCGCGCTCAGAAAGGCCGCCGACGCCAGGATGAACACCAGCAGCGTCACCCGGCTCAGCCATTCCAGTCTCTCGCGCAAAGTCATACTAATGAGTCTCGAATTTCATCTCCGATTCGTCAATGATTTCTTGTGCCGAGTTTGTGGCGGGTAGCGCAAAGGCTCGTGGGGTGCTGCAGTCTTCGGTGGCTGCGGGTTTTGCCTTTGCCTCTGGCTGGATTCCAAGGAGCTAAAACGCAGTTCGCTCCAAGTCCCAAACTTTTCTATGGGCACCCACCCGCCTGCGCTGTGGCCCTTAACAAAATCTCTGCTTGGATTCTTCTGCTCTTGCTGAAAACGGACGGCCGACCGACAACCAAAAGCTGACAACCACAGAGTTTGTTCTCTTCTGACCGAGAACTGAAAACTGACAACTGACAACCGAACACGGGTGCGGAACACCGACCACGCTTCACTTCAGCAACGGTGGCGCCGGATAATCCGGCAGCTTATCCTTGCTCGTATCCGCCCGCTTGACTTCCAATTCATCGAACAGCAACGAGGGGCTGATAATCGTAGTCGGCGCGCCACCCGCCCGGTTGCTTACTAGCGGATCATTTCCGACCGCAATCAAGTCGCTTCGCAGTGCACGAATATCCAGTTCGTTGAACACTGCGCCACGCACCAACTCTTCATGCCCATCCGCGTACACCCGATACAGCAGCCGCGGCGAATTGCCCGGCCCCAGTGTATCCACGCGATACCCGAAAGCTTTTCCCTGCTCCGTCACCATCTGCACGACTTTTTTCTTCAACTCTTCCGCGGGTTGTGCTTCGGAGCTCTTCACCAGCAGTACTCCCAAGCTCGGCCCGGGAGGCGATCCCGGCGAGGCGCGTCCGTGGCCATTCGAAGCAGGAAAGTCGCGAATAGGTTGCCGCCCAATCAAATAATTCGCCAGCATTCCGTTTTCGATCGTGTTGACGGCTTGCGCTTTCACGCCTTCGCTGTCCACCGTGTAACTTCCCACCAGGCTCTTTCCCTGAAACTCCTTCATCGTCGGATCGTCCACCACCGAAAGAAAATTTGGCAGCACGCGCGTTTTGTAACTGGTCGCAAAAGCTCCCGTCGTGCGGTTTGGTTTCCCAAGCTGTGGCTTCTGTCCCAGTACATTCTGTCCGATCAAGGACGCCACAATGTCGTCCGCCGCATCCGCCGCGAACAGTACCGGCCCGCGATATTCTTCCTCGACGATGGGCGCTTGTCGCAGGGCAACCACCGTGTCCAGCATCTTCTTTGCTTCGTCCATCAGCGCAGCGTGGGTCGGCAATTCTTCTGCCTGCGCCACCATAAATCCAGGACTCCGGCTCAGCCGCATGCCATCAGCCGCTTGTGTCGACCCGCTTAGTTGCACGCTGTAGGTCGCCTTGCCGTTCCTTGTGACCGTGCCCTCGGAATTGACCAGGTATTCGTTGACCGCCGTAAACCGCGCCGACGCCGTCACCGATTGCACGTCGGGATATTGCTTGTACAAACTCGTCACATCCTCCAGCGTTTTCTTCCAGCCCGCTTCGTCGACTTTCAGCGACACCGTCGGCCCGACGGCAATCATTTGCGGCACCTTCGCAAAATCATCCACCGGATTCAGGTCCGCGCTGAACTGCTTCATGGCCGCCTGTTTCTCCGCCAGCGCTTGTCCCGCGGCTTTATACGCTTCGTCCGTCGCCAGCCAGATCTGGTGGCGCAGCGCAATGGCATCGTTGTCCAGCGGCAATAGGGTGGACTCGCCCTGGCCTCTGCCGAAATCACTGTCTTGCTTGTAGTCGCCGATGCGCACGACCACCCGCAAGACTCGCACATGAGCGTGCTGGTTCTCCCGGAGAGCTCCGAAAGCGGCTTCTGCGCTAATGTCCTCGACTTCGCTTACGCGGTATTCGACGTAGTACGGCGGCTGCACTTGATCCATCTTCAGCTGCGCCTTCGATCGGTCCAATTCTGTAAGCAATGCCTCGAACAGCCCATCGCCTTTCGCCGCTGCGTGGGCCGCAACCATGGCCGCATCCAGAGCCGGTTTCGATTCCTCGGACTCGGCCCGGTTCGGCGTCGCGTTCAGCGCCAGTAGCATGGCCATCGTGGTTCCGGTGAAGGTCTTGGATGCCAACATGGATGTCGTCCGGCGAAGTGACTTCATGGCTTCACCTCCGCCTTCATTTGCGCGTCTTTTGCTGCACCGGTATCTTCAAATCCCGGCGGCGGCAGGAGCGGCGTCCGTTCATGCTCGTGCGCACGCTTCTGCACTTCCATCTCGGAAAACAACATCGAAGGAGCCACGGCGGCGACAGGCACTTGCCCGCTCTCCGCTCCACATATTCCGTTGAACACCTTCGGCTGATCTCCCGTCGCCAAAATCCGCGTCAGCGCGGCCAGCGGCGTTCCCACAATGTCGACTCCGCGCACCAATTCATCCGGACGTCCATCGGCGTACACCTTATAAACAATCACCGGCAGTACCTGAAACGCTTGCGGCAGGGAACGCTGCGTCAGCGTAAATCCGCCCTGAATGTCGTCGAAATACAACCCGTACGGCTTGCCTTGCTTCTTCACTTCATCGATCAGCTTTTGCTTCATGTCCGCTTCCGGCACCGTTTGCGTGGAGGTGACGATCAAGTTCCCTTGGCGTCCCGTCGGCATCCGGCCCGGCTGGTTTCTTCCGTGTCCATTGGACTGGCTGAAATTCTTGATGGGCATACGCGACATCAGAAAATTCTGCAGCACGCCGTCCTTGATGACCGCCACGCGCCGCGCCGGTTCTCCCTCGTTGTCAAAGTCATACGCGCCCGCCAGCTTCACTCCGCCCAACTCTTGCATCGTCGGATCGTCCACGACGCTCAGAAATTTTGGCAGCACTTCCTGGCCGATTTTTTTCGTAAACGTCTGTCCTTCCTCTTCATCGCGCTGCCGATGGCCTTCTAGCCGGTGCCCCAGCACTTCATGAAAAAACACCGCCGCGGCCCGCCCGCTCAACACTGCCGGTCCATCGTACGGCTCGGCCACCGGAGCTTTGCGCAACGCCCTCAAGTCCGCCGCCATCTTCTCGATCTTGCCGGCCAGCTCCGCTTCGCTCGGCAAGGCGCTGGCTTCCGGCGCTTGAAACGTTTCCACGCGCAGCAAATCCATACCGTCATCGGCGCGCGTCTGTGCTTCCATAATCAGCCGTACCGAGGCGCTCGGCGAAACGATCGCGCTTCCTTCGCTCGATACCATTCGCGAGTTGGTGCGCTGCATTTGCACCATGACGGTCGCGTTGTACACTTCGGGATATTTCCGGAACGCTCCGGAAAGCCTCTTGATCTCGCCTTCCCAGGCGGCGCGATCGAAAGCCGCGACCGCTGGCGGTTCCTCGATGCGCGTTTGCGGTTTTTCATTCGAGAAGTCCGGCGACTTGTCTTCTTCTTCGGCGCGCACCGCCGTATTCGTTCGAACGTTCAGTAGCGAGGGCACGGCCCTCTTGTACTCGCGATCGGTCAATTCCCACAAAACCCGCGCGATCGCATCGGTATCGTTTCCCAGCGGCAGGGTCCCCGAACTTACTCCGCTCGGACGGCTTTGCCCGTGCGTGTTATCCAATTCCGGCGTGCCCACGCGCATGTTCACATCCGCGTACCGCCGCTGTGCCGCACTGTCGGTTAGCAAGCTTCCGTAAGCCCCCACCAGCACCACGAAGTCCATGTCGTACACCGTATAACTGAGGTAGTAGGGAGGCTGTTCCGCTTTGCCAAGTTCCGCGTTTGCTCGCGCCATCTCGTGCTGCATCGCTTTCAACACCGGATCGTTCGCGGAGTTTGTCGGTGCGGGCGTGGCGGCCGGTTTGTCGCTAGCTGCTCTTGCCAGCGGCAACACCGCAAGCTGGGCCACGAGCATCCAGCACGCCGCCGCCCGCAGCGGGTCCATCGCGCGGAAACGCAAATTTCCGCGTTTAGCAGTCGATGCAAGGTTATTCATGTAAGGTGAGCTCCCGTTACCGCGGCCAGTCCATGACAGTTTATTTTCAGTCGCAAGCGGCAAATTTCAAGTATGTCCTACTGCTCCGTGTCGCGCAAATCAGGTGTTGCCAAAGCGTTCACGGCTCTTCAGTCTTGCGCCATTCGCGAAATCCGCCGCCTTAACAGCTTTGCGTCCCTCCATTTGGACGAGGCGAACACTCAAAACGGTTGCGTCCCCGCAGCCCACCAGCAATTCGTTTTTCTCAAGGGTCAAAGTTCCCGGTGCTGCCTCGCTCGCTCCGCTCAGCAAGCCTCTTTCTTTAGACACTGGCTCGCCCCACACTTGACAGTTCTGCCCGCGAAATGTCGTGTAAGCCCCTGGCCACGGCGCAAAACCGCGCATGCGGTTATAAATCTCCACTGCCGGGCGCTTCCAATCGATGCCCCCGTCTTCTTTCTTCAGCATCGGGGCGTAGCTGGCTTCCGCGTGGTTCTGCGTTTTCGGCGTAATCGTTCCTCCAGCCAGTCCGCGCAAAGTTTCGGCCATCAATGGCGCACCGGCTTGAGACAATCGCGCGGCAAGTTCGGGCGCCGTCTCTTGCGCGCCAATCGCGATTTCGCGCTGCAGCAGCATTTCGCCGGTATCCATTCCCGCATCGATGCGCATGGTCGTCACACCCGTTCGAATCTCGCCATTGGCGATGACCCAGTTGATCGGGGCCGCGCCCCGGTATTTTGGCAGGAGGGAAGCGTGCAAATTAATCCATCCGAGCTTTGGAATCGGGAGCAATCGCGCCGGAATAATTTGCCCGTAAGCGATGATCACCACGCAATCGGGAGCCAGTTGTCGCAGCAGGTCTTCGCTCTCTGCCGCCCGGATTTTTTCCGGCTGATGCACGGCAACCTTCGCCGCCAGCGCGGCTTCCTTTACCGCAGAAAAGGAAATTTCCTGCCCGCGCCCACGTGGGCGGTCCGGCTGGGTAATCACCGCAACGATTTCAAGCGCACTTTGTTCGAGAAGATACTTAAGCGAGGGAACCGCAAACTGAGGTGTACCGCAAAAAACGATTCGCATCCGCTGCGGCACTTACCACTCGCCTTGTTTCCTGAGCTTCTTGATTTTGCGTTTGATCAAATCGCGTTTCAACATGCTGAGGTGCTGCAAGAATAGGATTCCGTTCAAGTGATCGATCTCATGGCAAAACGCCCGCGCCAATAAATTTTCTCCGCGAATTTCAAAGTCCTCGCCCTTGGCATTTTGCGCTTTGATGGTTACGAATTGCGGCCGCAGCACGTATCCTCGAAATCCCGGAATCGAGAGACATCCTTCTTCTTCCCGGACTTCTCCTTCGGCGTGAACAATTTCCGGATTCGCCAGCACGATCTTGGCTTCGGGATTTTTCCCGCCGGTCACATCGACCACCGCCACGCGCAAGCTCTTGCCGATTTGCGGTGCCGCCAATCCCACTCCCTGCGCCGCGTACATCGACGCAAACATATCTTCCGCGAGCTCTTCCAATTCCGCGTCGAATTTCTTTACCGGCGCCGTGGGCTTCTCCAGGAGGGGGTCGCCATACTTTACAATTGGATAGATTTTGCGCGCGGCAGAAGGCGCTTGCACCGTCTCGGTCGCGGCCGGCGCGGCCGCTTCAGAAATCTTCGATTTGTCGGCCATAGTTGTCGAAATTACGCCGCATCTCTGCGAGCGAGTCTCCCCCAAATTTTTGCAGAAAAGCATCCGCCAGCACAAGGGCCACCATGGCTTCGCCCGCCACGGCGCCCGCCGGCACTACGCACCAGTCGGACCGCTCGTACGCGGCCTTCACCGGCTCTTTGGTAACCATGTCGGTGGTGTGCAGGGGCTGGCGCAAAGTCGATATCGGTTTCAAGTACCCGCGCACGACCACGTCTTCGCCGTTGGTGATGCCGCCTTCCAGCCCTCCCGCGCGGTTGGTGTGGCGCCGGAACCGCCGCGCCGCCTTCTCATAAAAAATCTCATCCTGCACTTCGCTCCCGAACGAACCCGCTCCCGCCACTCCTTTGCCGATTTCCACTGCTTTAACAGCTTGCACGCTCATCAACGCTTGCGCCAACCGCCCGTCCAGTTTTTCGTCCCACTGCGCATGGCTGCCCAGCCCCACGGGAACGTTGTGCGCGACAATTTCAAAAACCCCGCCCACGGTGTCTCCCCCTTTCAGCACCGCATCCACTTCCGCTTTCATTTTCTCCTGGACTGCCGCGTCAATGCAGCGCAAAGGCGAATCCAAGTCCTTGCTTACGGCGAGGATTTTTTTCCACGTTGCTGGTTTTTCCAACCGCACATGACCTACCTGAATCGTGTGGCTGGCAATCTCCGTGCCAAACTCCCGTAGGAGCAGCTTGGCAAACGCCCCTGCCGCCACGCGGGCCGCGGTTTCCCGTGCCGAAGCCCGCTCGAGAATGTAGCGCGCGTCGTGATAATCAAATTTCTGCGAACCCGCAAGGTCGGCATGCCCGGGCCGCGGCGCCACTAACTTCCGCGTGTCAGGGTGCTCTTTCGCGGCTTCCACCGGCAGAATTTTTTCCCAATTCGCCCAATCGCGATTCTCGATGCGCATCGCAATGGGCGCCCCGATGGTCTTGCCGTGGCGCACTCCGGCAAAAATGTCCGCCGTATCCTTTTCAATCTTCTGCCGACCGCCTCGTCCGTAACCAAGCTGCCGCCGGTGCAATTCGTGGTTGATAAACTTCAAGTCCACCGGCATTTGCGCCGGCAACCCGGAGATGAACGCCAATAGCGCTTGTCCATGCGATTCACCAGCAGTGTAAAACCGTAGCATCCCCGTCCATTCCTAGCACGAACTTGCGCGTATGCGATTCAAAACAAGTGGAATAGAAACAGTGTAGCCGCCGTAGCGCTTTGCGTCCAGCGCGCCGGAGAGAGCCTTTCGACTGACCCTGCTTCCGTTCCCGCATTCCCGCCGTCAAACCAGTTATTTCGCGGCGTTCCAGGTTCCCAGAAGTCCATTTTCCGCGCCGCTTCCTTCCAGGAGGCATGGTGACACGACCGAAACTCTCTCGGCTCCTTTTGCTTCTGACAATCATCGCTACGCCCCTTTGGGCCGGCACCCATTCCACAGCCGCCTTTAAGAAGCTGCAATCCCTCTCTGGCGACTGGGAAGGGAAGGACGAACATGGCATGCCCGTCAAAACCAATTTCAAGGTTCTTGCCTCCGGCACGGCCGTCATGGAAACCCTTTCTCCCTCTGGGATGGAAGAAATGGTCACTCTCTACAGCATGGATGGCGACGCCATCGCGCTCGTCCATTACTGCCCCACGAACAACCAGCCGCGAATGCGCGTCGTCCCGGCCACGGATGACATTAAGGAACTGAGCTTTGACTTCGAAAGCGCAGGCAACCTCAAATCTCCCACCACCGGCCACCAGCATCACCTCGTTCTGCGCTTCGACGACGCCGATCACTTCGCGGAAACTTGGACGTGGCGGCAGGACAACAAAGAAATTCCCATGCTCTTCCACTTCACGCGCAAGAAAAACTGAACTAACTTGGCTTCCGGCTGCGCAGAGCTTCTCCGGTCCGCGTGATTAGAGAAGGGACGGCAAGTAATATTAAAGAAGTCTCGACTTATTTTTCGGGCCAAGCGAGAGCACGCTCCGGGTGTGTGAGTCGCCCGCTACTTACGCTTGGTTAGGCGCTCTAGGGGCTGCCCGCGTTGCGGTTCGGAACATTGCGCGTGAACCTGCGGACCACAAACTCTTGAAGGAGATTCACGCCAGCAGATTCGCCAATCCCGATGAGGGCGTTTTCAAACGTTAATTCCAATCCATCGCGATTCTGCGCTGGATAGTAGAGGTTGGAAATGCCGCCTGCGGCGAGGCTTCCGAGGATGCTCGAGTAATTCGCCTCCCAGTGTCCATTGTCGCCCTTGCAAATCACCGAATTGGCGATGGCGTACAGGATGCGCGACCGCTTGCTGCCGCTGCCCTTGTAGAAATAGCGCGGATCTTGCTTTAGCAGCGAAGGCAGCACGGCGCCTCCGATGAACGTGCCGCTGACAAAGTCGGCGTAGGAGGCGGCATAGCGCTTAGCGTAGCCTTGGGCGCCTTGTCCATATCCGCTGAAATCGTTTTGCGCTTGTTGCACTCCAGCAATAGCTCCGGTGACGGCGAAGCTGACAGGATCGAGTGTGGTCTTCCAAGCCAGCTCGAATTTCTGCTTCGGCGCGAGAGGAACGGCGTGTTGCTCGTAGCTGACATAAAAATTGGGCACCACGCCGAGCACGCGCTGCTTCTCTTGAACCTTGATCTGGTCTTCCGCCACGTCCTTCCGTGGGGCCACCACCCGGACCTCAGTGACCGCCGTGGCCAACGCCAAGGCGATCTGGGGCACGATGTAGTTTTCTCCCGAATGCAGGGTGGCAGAGGAGCTTTGGGGTGCGAAGCCTTCCGAGGCGACGGTGATTTGGAAAACCCCGGGCGCGACGCTGGCAAACGAGAATCGTCCGTCGTCGTCGGATTGCACCTCTTGGGTTATGGAGGGATTTTCCTGTGACAGTTTTACGTGGGCGCCGGCGATGACGGTTCCGGTCTGATCAACCACTCTTCCGCTGATGCTTCCCGGCGTTCCGGGTTCGCGCAACTGCTGGCCGGCCAAGGCCCCGGCACCGTGTTCGTCAGGCCGGCTGTTATCGGTTCCTGGCGCGACAGGAGGCGGCTGAGATTGCGCCGCAACGGGAAAGCCGCAAGCGAGAAAGCATAGGCTTAGCAAGGCTATCCGGGGTGCCGGTCCGCTCAAAGTTCTCACAGTATAAGTATGATGCGTTCTAAGGTGATTTTGGGTGCCCGAAAATGTCGACGGTTTTATGAGTTACCGGTAAGAGGGCTTACGATTCCGCCGTCAAGCCCCCAACAGCAAGAAGGGAACTAACCTGGACCCGCGGGGGAAGCACAAAGTTAGGCTGACGTTCCCGGAAACAAAAGCGCGATACCCAAGAGCGGACGACTATTCGAAGCCCAGAGCGACAGTGCGGCTGACGCGGGAATGGCAGCGCGGGGCTTAACATTGTTAGCAGGCGATCTCACGGAATCGCGTCATTCCGGTCCTGCGCCCTGAAAATACTTGGAAGTCGGCGGCCCTAGCAGGAAATAGCCGACGACCAAAAGAAGCGCGACGTGGGGCACGGCATCCGACAGTGAGTTAAATGCGCTCACGACAACATGAAAGGCCAGCCAGGCTAGAACCAGCCAGCGAGCCCATCTGGCCCCCCGGAGCAAGAAGACGCCGGCGACGACAGCGATCGTTCCGACGAGCAAGATAGGGACGATCCAGCGATCGATTGAACCTTTTAAAAGGTGATAGACAGTACTTACGATCCCCACGGCTATGAACAGCCAACCCAGGAACGTGACTTGAAAAGGACGTTTCATGGCATTGAGACGTTGGCCGGCGGGCAAGACCGCAATCGTATTGTAATGCAAATGTCCGCTTGCCGTAGAAGGGAGCACTCCGAATCCCCCGCCGCCACTTTCCTCGACTGGCTTGACCCGCTAGAATGCTCCCTATGAAATACCAACTCGATCGCCGCACTTTTCTTATTGCCGGTGGGCTGACCGCTCTTGCGTCAACCCGCGTTTTAGGCGCCAACGACATGCTGCGCGTGGGAGTGATCGGCTCTGGCGGACGCATGGGCGACTTGCTCAATGCCGCCGACAAGGCCGGCAACTATCAGATCGCGGCAGTGAGCGACGTCTACGGGCCGCGACGCGACGCGACAAAAGAACGATCCAAGGGGACCGCGACCATTCACGCGGATTATCGCGAACTTCTCGAGCAGAGGCTGGACGCCGTCATTATCGCCTCCCCTGACCATTGGCATGTGCGCATGGCGGTCGACGCCATAGCGAGTGGCAAAGACGTCTACCTGGAAAAGCCAGTCACCCACACCATCGAAGAGGGCGCCACGCTAACGCATGCGGTGCGCGCCAGCAAACAAATACTGCAATGCGGCATGCAGCAGCGGAGCTGGAGCCACTTCCGCGACGCCGTGGACCTCATTCAGGGTGGCAGCCTCGGCCGGGTCCCGCAGGTCAGGACCTATTGGTGGCAGAACTACCTAGCATGGCGGGAGCGCAAAGCCGTCGACGTCCAAGCATTGGATTGGAAGCAATGGCTCGGCGGAGCTCCCGAGCAGGCTTTCAGTGAAGAAAAGTTCTACCGCTGGCGCTGGTTTTGGAACTTTGGCGGGGGCGCGATGACGGATCTCTTCACGCATTGGATCGACGTCGTCCACTGGGCCATGAAATCCGATCAGCCCAAGGATGCGCAAATCCTTGCCGATAAGTCGATCTTCGAGCAATGGGATTGCCCCGACACCGTTCAGGCGGCCTTCCGCTATCCGGGATTCGATGTGGTGTATGAGGGGATGATGGCTTCCTCCATCGATGACGGAGGCCTTGATTTCCGCGGCACCGAGGCAACCTTGAAGCTCAACCGGAGCGGCTTCGGCGTTTATCACGAAGGCGTGTCGGGCCGGGAGAATCCGGTCGTGAAGGCCGACAGTTTTCGGGACGGCACGATCGACCACGTGGAAAACTTTTTTGACTGCGTCAGGAGCCGCAAAGAACCAAACGCGCCAGTCGAGACCGGAGTTGCCGCGGCGCGCGCCGGCCACATCGCGAATCTAGCCTTCCGCCGCGGGGGTCAGATCACCTGGCCAGCAAAGCCGGCCCTTTAAGGCCGCCAATATTTATGCCGGGGAGGAGGAATTTGTGAAGCGGATTTCCGTAACACTCTTCTATTCGATCGTGATCCTCCTAATGGTATCCATTGCTGCGATGGGGCAAGAAAAGAGGGGACATCTGAAGTACTAGTGCCCTTATAAGTCCCCCGTTCTTACTCGTGACGGAGGGCGGCCAGCGGATCAATCCGGCTGGCTCTGCGGGCGGGAATCCAGCAGGCTAGCGCCGCGACTCCCAACAGAATCGCCGGTACGCCAATGAAAACGGAAAGGTTGACCACGCCCTTGCTAATCGCGTGAACGGAAATCTCGAGGGCCAGGAGCCATCCAATCGCGGTGCCCCAAGCGATTGCACCCAAGTTCTCCCGAATAATTTGCCGGGCCACCCGCCCGCTGGTGGCCCCGAACGCGAGGCGCACGCCAATCTCTCTGGTTCGCCTGGCCACGGCGTAGGAAACAACGGCGTAGATTCCGATTGCGGCGAGGCCGAGCAGGAGCGGCCCCAGCACGACGAACATCCGTGCCGGAACGCGACGAAGATAGAGGTTGCGATCGATATGCTGGGAAAATGTTCGCACATCGTAAAGCGGGAGCATGGGATCGAGACCGCGAAGAACGGCGCGCGCTTCCGAGGTGAGAGCAGTTTCATTTCCGCTGCGCGCCCGCAGGTGAATCTCGCCTTGGTCCCGCGGAATATCGCGGTACGAGAAATAGACCGCGGGCTGCGGGGGCTCGCCGAAGGCGTCGTAGACCGAATCGCGCGCCACGGCGATGACTACGAAGCTTCCCGCGCGCGTCTGTATGCGTCGGCCGAGGGCTTCCGAGCCATTGAGGTAACGACGGACAAACTCCTCATTGACGATGGCTTCGGCGGGCGCCGTCTTATCGCGCATGTCGGCAAAGTCGTTTCCCTCCAGGAGCGGGATGGCCATCACCTTGAAGTATCCCGGCGTGGCGATGTTGGAAATGGCGCGATCCAACCCCGCCTCCGTGCGCACGCGGCCTTCGACAGTGAAAGGCCGCGCCGGAATTCCATGCAAGTCCAGCGGAACATTCGTGGCGATGGCGGCGGCTTCGACGTCCGGCAAGGAGCGCAGCCGCTCCAGCAGGCGCGTGGCAAATTCGCGCTCGGACGCCTCGGTGGGATGGCGTCCGCTTAAGTCATAAGCGGCCAGCAAAACACCCTCGGGCCGGAATCTAGGATCCGTCTGGCGTGCCGCACGAAAATTCTCGAGGAAGAGCGCTGCCGCGATCAGGACCGCCATCGCAAGTCCGACTTCCACGCCCATTAGGACCTGGCGCGCGCGGCTGCGGGGTGGCGTGTTGGAACCATAGCGCAGCCCGTCCTGGGGATCGAGCTTTACCAGATGAAGCGCCGGCGCGGTACTGAAAATCAAACCGCACGCGACTCCCAGCAATATCGCGAAGGCGAGTGTGAATTCATCTATCCTGGTCTGAAACTGGATTGGAAATGCTCCAATCATTGGCGCCACGCGCAACGCCGTGGTGCCCCAAACGGCCAGGGCTGCGCCGAGGCTTGCTCCCAGGAGAGCGAGCAGCATATTTTCCGAGAGCACCAAGCTGACAATGCGCCAGCGTCCCGCTCCTAGCGCGACGCGCACGGCCACTTCGCGCTGCCGAGAGCTTCCACGAGCCAGCATAAGGTTTGCGGTGTTCCCGCAGACGGCCAACAGCAGGAGCAGCATGACGCCTTCTAAGACGGCTAGCCCGCTGATCAGCATACGCTGCGGACCGCGCGGCGAGTCCCAGAAGGGAAGAATCTCACCGCCAATTCCAGCACTGGCCTCCGGATAATCGCGCGCCAGCTGAGCCATCGTGGTACTGAGCTCGGCTTGCGCTTCCTCGCGTGTCGCGCCAGGCTTTAGCATTCCAATCAGCGAAAAAGAGCGGACGCTACGGTCTTCGAGGTCACGTGTCCCGCCGAGCAAGGCTGGCGCCATGGTGGCCGGGGCCCACAGTTCAAACTTCAAAGGGACCATGGTTCCCTGGAATTCCTTGGGTGCCACGCCGATGACCGTAAGGTCGCGCTCGTTCACCCGCAGTTTTTGTCCCACTACTCCTGGCGAGCCGCGAAACCGCGTTTGCCAGTAATCATAGGAAATTACAACTACCGGCTCGGTTCCGGGCCGCTCCGCTTCCTCCAGCCGAATAAATCGTCCGAGCGCAGGCTGCAGTCCCAGGGCGGAAAAATAATTGCCGGAGACGAGTTGCCCGTGAGTGCGCTCTGTCTGACCCGTCTCGCCCACGTTGAACGGCACCATCTGAGAAGCCACGATGTCCCGCAGTGCCGGCACGCGTGTCTGCAAGTCGCGATATTCCAGCCAGGAAGCGCCGGCGTACCCACCCGACTCCGAGCGAGGCTCGACGAGCAGGAAGTTCGATGCACCACTCACGCCGGGCACTGGTTTCAACAAGATCAGCTGGATCCAGGAAAGGATCGTTGTATTCACGCCGATTCCGATGGCCAGTGAAACGATGATCACGGCCGCCAGCCCTGGCATGCGGCTAATCGTTCGCCCCGCGTTTCGCAAATCTCCCAGCAGATTCTCGATGAATACGAGGCCGCGCTCAGCTCGATAGTCTTGTTTCATCGCCTCCACGCCGCCAAACTTCAGCATGGCTTGGCGCCGGGCCTCGACGGGCGATAAGCCGGCGCGAAGATTTTCTTCCGTTTGCAAAGCGATGTGCTCACCAATCTCTTCCCTCAATCGTTCTTCCTGTGTTCGCCTGGTCGCCACGTTCACAACACGTCGGAAAAAACGCTTCAGGGATTTCATGACAAATCTTCCGCTTTGGCATCGAAGAACCGGGCGATGATTGCTGCCGTTTGTTCCCAATCTTGGGTCTCGGCTTGCAACTGCTTGCGTCCTAGGCGGGTCAGCCGATAGAAGCGCGCCCTGCGATTGTTCTCCGAAGCGCCCCACTCGGAGGCGATCGCGCCTTCTTGCTCTAGCCGCAACAGCACGGGATATAGAGTCCCTTGATTTACGGCCAGCAGATCGCCGCTGATCTGCTCGATGCGCCGCGCGATTCCATACCCGTGCAGCGGCCCCAGGACAGCGAGAGTCTTTAAGACCATCAACGCCAACGTGCCTTGGAGGACGTCCGCCTTTTGTTTCATAACCAAACCTGTTTCATGACACCGCCATTTTGGTTTCCAACAGGAAGGATAACACACGCCCTTTGGGAAAACAACAGGTAAATGGCCGGACTTGCGCTGCGCCGGTGCCGCGAATTTCCTGAGGAGGCCATCCTCCAAGCCGAGGGCCGGCGGCGTTTTGGGAGTTGTGGCGAGACTGAATATTTTCACGCGGAAGTTTAGTGGGGCACTGGAAGCCAGACTTCTTGGCGGCAAATCGTTGACTTGACGTGGTGTTGCGGCACGGTTAGGCTTTCGAGGATGTAGTTGCGACGAGAAGTTTGCAGCGGAAAGCCAACGCGAACAGGTACTCGTGGCAGACACACCACTTCAGGTTACCGACCGGTCGGCAAAGCAAGAAGAAACCGTATCCGTCAGAGAGGTATTGGGGGATGCGGCGAAGCGAGCGGTGGCGGCCGTTCAGGATTACGCACTGCTTTCGGGCCAGGCGTTCGCCAATATCTTCACCAGCCCGCACTACTTTCAAGACACCCTGGAGCAGATGGATTTTATCGGGGCAGGATCGCTGCCGATCATCATGTTGTCGGGATTTTTTATCGGCGGGGTTATGGTGCTGCAGACCGGATCGCAATTCGTGCGATTTGGGCAGACTTCGCTGACGGGTGACGTGGTGGCGATTGCGCTAGTGCGCGAGTTAGGGCCGGCGTTCACCGGTTTGCTGGTGACCGGGCGATGCGCGACGGGGATCGCCTCAGAACTGGGGTCGATGCAGGTGACCGAGCAAGTGGACGCCATGCGTGCAATGGGAACGGATCCCAGCCGCAAGCTGGTGGCGCCGCGCTTGCTTGCCGCCCTGCTGATGCTGCCGTTGCTGACGGCCATCATGGATTTCATTGGGTTGCTGGGAGGATGCGCTGCTTCGGTATTTACGCTGCGCCTGGATGCTATTTCCTTTTGGCGGCGGGCGATTGATGCGCTGGACTTCGCGGACCTGATGCAAGGATTCACGAAGCCGCTGGTATTTGGTTTCATTCTGGCAACCATCGGGTGTTACAAAGGGTTGACGGTGCGCGGAGGCACGCAGGGCGTGGGACGCGCCACGACGTCGGCGGCGGTGGTGAGCTCGGTGCTGATCATCGTGGCTGACACGTTCATGACGAAATTGGCGCTGTATCTCTCCGACAAAATCTTCTGAGTCCCCTGGCTTGCCGGTTCGCATGTCCAAGGACGCGGGACATTTCCTTTCCGAATCACAACTCATTTGCCGCTATAATCACTGCATCATTGCATGAGCGCGTTTACAAAAGAGGCGGCAGACTTTCCACCGGCCATCGCGTTTGAAGACGTGTGGGTGGGGTTCGACGAAGGGGAAATCCTGCGAGGAGTGACATTCCAGGTGCAGGCACGGGAGACGCTGGTCCTGCTGGGTGAAACGGGAACCGGAAAGACGCTGACGTTGAAGATGGCCGCGGGGTTACTGGCGCCCAACAGCGGGAGCATCGTGGTGCTCGGAAATGAGATCTCCGAGATGCCCGAGAGCGAACTGCTCGCGTTTCGGCAAAAGATTGGCTTCGTGTTTCAGGAAGGGGCGCTATTTGACTCCCTGCCAGTTTCGGAAAATGTGGCCTACCGGCTTCGCGAAGATGGCGTGCCCGAACAAGAGATCGAGCTTCGGGTGCGCGAAGTTTTGCGGTTCGTGGAGCTAGAGCACACCCTCGAGCAATTGCCCTCGGAATTGTCCGGGGGCATGAAGCGGCGCGTTTCGATTGCCAGGGCGCTGATCAACCGCCCACCCATTGTGCTGTACGATTCACCGACTGCGGGGCTCGACCCCCTGACGTCGCAGACCATCATCAGACTGATCCTGCGGCTGCGCGACGTGTATGGGGTAACGGCGCTTCTGGCGACACAGCGACTGCAGGACGGATTCGCGCTGGCGAATTTTCATTTCGATCCGGAAACCAAACAGGTGGTTCCCAACGCCCAGAATGGCAGCGCCGCGGCTGCCGCGAGCGCGGCCAGGACGCGATTTCTGGTCTACCGGGACGGAGGAATTTACTTTCAAGGGGAGCCAGCAGAGCTGGCCAACACGGCGGACCCTTATCTGAAGCGGTTTCTGGTGTGAATTTGGAGTAGTCTGATTCGGGGTAGCGAGGGAGGGACTCAGAGATGGCGTACCGAAAGCAACTCACGTGGACGGAATTGCGGGTTGGCCTCTTCGTGCTCGTTGGCCTGTTCGTCCTGGCGGCGGGAATATTCTATGTGACGGGAATGAAAATTCTAGGTCCGAAGTACCGGTTGATAACCTATCTGCCGGAAGTAGCGCTTTTGTCAAATGGAGCACCCGTGCGATTGGATGGCGTGGAAGTGGGAAACGTGGAATCGATCGATATGGTGAAGAGGACGCCGGGCAAGCCCGTGGACAAGAATAAGAACATCGAAGTGACCATGCGCGTGGATCGGCGATTTCAAGGCGACATCCTGACGGATTCGATAGCGAGCCTGGTCACCGAGGGACTTCTTGGCAACCGCTATGTGAGCATCACGCGAGGAATAACGGGAACTCCCCTAGGCGATGCCGGAGTGATTCCCGGAGTGGAAGAGAAGGCCATGAAGGAAGTGGTTGAGCGTAGCGCTGAAGTGCTGGGTAATCTCAATGCGCTTTCCGATGACCTGAGCGACCTTATCCAGGGAGTGAAAGAAGGGAAGGGCTCGCTGGGGAAATTGCTGACGGACGATCAGGCCTATCGCCATCTGAACAGCATTCTGGCAAAGGGCGATACGGTGATTACCAACGTCCAAGAGGGCCAGGGCACGCTGGGGAAGCTGGTGACCTCCGAGGAGATGTACGCGAAAGTGGACAAAGGCCTGGACAACGTGAATGTGATTCTTGCCGACGTGCGCGCACAAAAAGGGACGATTGGAAAGTTGATGTATGACCCCACGTTTTACGATCAAGCGAAGGAAGCCGTGGCGCACGGCAATGCCCTGCTCGGGGATGCCCGCGCCGGAAAGGGCACACTCGGGAAGTTGATCACGGATGACACGCTTTACACGAAATGGCGCGAGACCGGCACGAATCTCTCATCGGCGACGGCGAAACTCAATGAAAATTCGTCAACGGCGGGAAAATTGTTTTCCGACCCGAAACTCTACGATAATCTGACGAACTTAACGGGAGATATGCGTTTGCTGATTGGGGATTTCCGAAAGAACCCAAAGAAGTTTCTACACGTGAAGATCACGCTGTTCTAGATGAGTCGGGGCGCTTTGCCGGAAGCGGCTGTGTGTGTTGTAATGCCCTTGTAACAAACAAGGATTATCGTCCCGAGCGAAGAGCTTCTCTAGAAACACGATGACGGAAATACAAGACGTGGTACAAAAGCCGCCGCGGAGTGAGCCGGCGAAATCCACACTTCCGCAACCTGGCCGGCCGATTCCAAGCCGCGCCTATCCAGGCGCGTTAATCGTGGTGGAGGGGACGGACGGGTCGGGGAAGAGCACGCAGCTGTATTTGCTGAAGCGCTGGCTGGAAATCGGCGGATACCGGCTGCATTTTACGGAATGGAATTCGTCGCCGCTGGTGAAATCGGCGACGCGGCGCGGGAAACAGCGGCGATTGCTGACGCCGACGACGTTTTCGTTGTTGCACGCGGCGGATTTTGCGGACCGCTGCGAACGGCAAATCATGCCGCTGCTGCAGGGCGACTACCTGGTGCTGGCGGACCGCTACATTTATACGGCGTTTGCGCGGGACGCGGCGCGAGGCTGTCCGGCGCGCTGGCTGCGGAATTTGTACCGCTTTGCGCCGATTCCGGACATTACGTTTTATTTTCGCGCGCCGCTGGACGTGGCGGTGCACCGCATCCTGAGCGGGCGTCCCAAACTGAAATACTACGAAGCCGGGATGGACTTGGGAATGTCCTACGACCGGGCGGAGAGTTTCCGGTTATTCCAGGCCAGGATTCTGGAAGGATACGACAAGATGGTGGACACTGACAATTTCGTGGTGCTGGACGGTACGCTGCCCGTGAATAAACTGCAAAAACAGATGCGCGACATTGTGGCTTCAAAAATCGATCTCAAGCGCTTCGCTCCGCACGCGCCGGAATCGGAATGACCATGCCGGACCAGGAAAAGGAGAAGCCGGCTGCCGCGGCTCCACCCACGGAAACGACCGCGGTTGCTCCGGCGCCGCCAGTGACCGCAAAAACGGCGGCGGTGACTGAAGAAGCTTCTTCGCAATACTTTTTTGGCGAGCCGCTGGTCGGATTTGATCCCAGCGAAATTACCGGCAGCTTGATCGTCATTGAGGGGATGGACGGATCGGGGCGGTCGACTCAGATTGCGTTATTGCAAGAGTGGCTGGAATCGGAGGGATTCGCGGTGCAGACAAGCGGGTTGCGCCGTTCGAATCTCGTGGGCCGCGACATCGATGAACTTCTAGCGAAGAACGCGGCGACGCGGCTGACGCTGGCGCTGATGTACGCGACGGACTTTTTCGATCAAGTGGAGCATAGGATTTTGCCGGCGCTGCGCTCGGGCACCATCGTGCTGGCGGACCGCTTCATTTTCACGCTGATTGCCCGCGGCGTAGTGCGCGGCATCAATCGCGATTATATGAGCGGGCTCTACGCCATGGCGCTGCGTCCGCACCTGACGTTTTGGTTGAACGTGCGGCCGGAGACGGCTTTCGGGCGTGAATTCAAAAAAGCGCAAGCCATCAGTTACTGGGAAGCCGGGCGGGACATGTCGCTTTCGCACGATCTCTACTGGTCGTTCATCCGCTATCAGACCATGATCAAGCGGGAATTTGAAGTGATGGCCAAAAAATACAACTTCCTCGAACTGGACGGCGAAGCCAGCGTTCCCGCGGTCAACAAGCAACTCCGGCAGCGCATCAGCGAGCAATTGGGAATTCGCGCGACGAAGTACACGCCTTCCGCCGCTCTCGCGCACCTCTGGCGGTAGATCCGGAAATGTCCGAGCCGGTTCACATCGCGGCCATCGACGCCGGTTCCAACGCCGTGCGTTTGTCCGTGGCGCGCGCCTACTCCGCGTTGGACATCGAACCCTTGCACATGGAACGCTACGCGCTGCGATTGGGAGAAAGCGTTTTCGTGCGGCACCGCTTCAGCGAAGAGATTTCCAAGAAAGCCGCGAAGGCCTTCGGGCATTTCCGCGAAATTATGGATGAGTTCGGCGTGACGCGCTATCGCGCGGTGGCCACCAGCGCCACGCGCGAAGCACGAAACCGCGATGCGTTTGTCCGCGGCATTAAGCAGAGGTCCGGCATCCGGTTGGAAGTTATCAGTGCGGGAGAAGAATCGCGGCTCGGCAGGGAAGCAGTGTTGGCCGCGCTGGGACCGGAAGCGGCACCGCGGTGTATCGCCGATCTCGGTGGCGGCAGCCTGGAGATCAGCATTCTGCGGGATCACACTGTCGAGCAAGGTGCCCAATTGCCGGTGGGCACCGTGCGGTTAATGACCACTCTGGAGCTTCCCGGAGTGATTCGCCCGGCGGAGGCGGAGCAAGTGCGGCGGTACGTGCGCGCGTTGCTGGAATCGAAATTAACGCCGCGGCCGAATCTGGGGGAAAGCATCGCGGTGGCGCTGGGCGGAAACGCGGAAACGCTGGCGAATGTCGCACCTGGGCCGCGGCAGCACGGGCTGCAAACAATCGAGCTGTCGCTTTTGCGGGCGCGATTGCCGGAAATTCTTGAGCGGGACGTGCGCGAGCGCATGAAAGCTTATGCCGTGCGGCGCGACCGCGCGGATGTCATGGGAGTTGCCGCAATCACATTTCTCACCCTAGGGCGTTACCTGAACCTGCGCACATTTGCCCTTCCGGGCGTTGGTGTGCGCGAAGGGTTGCTGCAAGAGATCGCGCGGGAGGTATTTTCGCGTACAGAGCCGCACCGGTACAACGCGGCGGCGCGGCAGTTGCTGGTGGGCACCAGAAGTTTTGCACGGCGGATGGGCTACGAACAGCAGCACGCCGAACACGTCCGCGAACTGAGTATCCAACTGTTTGACCAGTTGCAGGCGGTACATCATATGCCCGCGCACTCGCGCGTGCTGCTGGAGGCCGGGGCGCTCTTGCACGATACGGGGCACCTGATCAGCCATCGCGGGCATCACAAGCACGGAGAGTACCTAGCCCTAAACGCCGACATCCCGGGGCTGGAAAGCCGTGACCGGGCGGTGGTGGCGGCCCTAGTTCGCTATCACAATCGAAAGTCGGAGCCTGCGGAGCATCACAGCGCATATTCTACCCTGAATAACGCGGACCAGCGGACCACCCGGAGACTGGCGGCGATCCTGCGAATCGCCGAAGCGCTGGATCATTCGCACCGGCAGCGCGTGCTGAAGATTCACGCTTCGTTTCAGCGCGGCGCGCTGGGTTTAGAGATACATGCCCGGGGTGATGCCGCCGAAGACTTGCGGGATGCGGACCGCAGCGCGGAGTTGTTTGAAAAGGAATTTCACGTGCGGCTTTATTTCCGGCAGGCGCCGGCGAGTTGAACGTCCAGGTTCAAACGTTGGCCGTCAGAGAAAAAAGACCTGGAAATTTTGTTGATGGCTGCGGCTACGTTTATTCTAGCGTCCAGTTGAGAGGGAATCATGCAGCTCTATGTTGTGCGGCATGGAATCGCCATTGACCGCGAAGATCCCAAGTGTCCCCCCGATCCGCAGCGTTATCTGACGGAAGAGGGCGTCGAAAAGACCAAGCAAGTGGCGAAAGGCGTGGCGGCGCTGGGAGTGTCGGCGGATCTATTCCTAACCAGTCCGTACGTGCGCGCGGCGCAGACAGCGGAGATTTTCGCGAGCGCGCTTGACTACGCCAAGCAGAAAATTCGGTGCACGGATTTTCTGCTGCCGGGAGCGGAGCCTTCGCAACTGTTCCGGGAGCTAGCCAAGGAGAAGCAGGCGTCCGCGGTATTTCTGTTTGGGCATGCACCGCAACTGGATGAGGTGATCGCTACCGCGCTGGGCGCGAAAAAACATCTGACCGGACTAAAAAAAGCGGGCGTAGCACTAGTGGAACTCAGGCGACTCTCGCCACCGATCGGAGAACTGGTTTGGCTGGCGACTCCAAAGTTGCTGCGGCGAGCCGGCAAGTAAGCCGAAAATTCAACCGGGCCATTTTGCTTCGGGAGCCACGTGTTTGCGGATGAGCTCGCGAACCAGGTGAAGATCCGGGGCGTCCGCGAAGCAGTGCAAGGGGACTGTGAAATGGAGTTTCCTCCAAGGGAGTATTTGAATCAAGCTGCCGTCGGGAGCAGTGGCGTATGGCGAGATTGCCTAGGATAGAGGAGGAAAGAAAACCAGGTTTCCTGGACGCGGCGGATACCGGGCCAGGCAATTTGCATGGAGAGGTCAAGGTGCTTCATTTCGACGCCCGCGGAAGAAAAGACAAAGCGAAGCGGAGGTTCGGGGATAGCGGATTCCGCCTGGCGGCGAGCCTGAAGGAACGGAGCAAGCACCCGCCAAACGGCCCACAGAATGAAAATCCACATCCCGGCCGTGAGGATGGCGTCCCTCCAAGCTAGCGACGCGAATGCCACGTACACCATGTAAACCACAACGTAGAGAATTACGCCGAAGGACAGAGTTGGCGCAATCACCGGAGCATCCGCGCTGTGCTGCGCCGCCAGGGTTCGGCCATCTCCATACCATCGAAGTCCCAGGCGTTGTAATGGACGAGAACTTCGATGCGATCCAATGATCCGACGGGGCGCGAAGGAACGCCCGTGGCTCGCTGCCGAAGGCGCGGCGAAACCGAGGCAGGTCCGAGGGGCGGGCTGGGGCCGCTCATCCTCTAAGGATAGCCAAGAAAACGAACGAAGTAGAACGAGAGCGTACGCAGGTCGTTACCAGTAATTTGATTGAGTATGTTAGTGAGTCGGTATGCTTATCTTGCTGGCGGCTGGGCGGCCGGAGAATCAAATCAATCCGGTAATCCCGCCGACCGCCGCAGCCACCAAGCAACGTATTTTGCCCACCGAGAGAAGCGCGGGGATTTTAATCTCCCTAATGCTCCCTGAGAGTTCTCGTCACCAGGGTTGGTGTCCCCATGGTATTGAACAAGAGTCCTTTGACGGAGACAGTTTGCCCCACAGCCAAAGAAGCGGCTCCCGAACCATCCATAATACGCATTTCGGGGAGCATGACAACGTTGATGGTAGTGATGGGCGGCGTCGCGCCAGTGAAGAGAGGAGAGAGACCTGTCAGCGTAAATGTCGCATTGCTCATGCCGACGCTCCCCACTTGGCCGCTGATCTGTGAGGGCCACAAACGGACCAAGTCGGTCGTGATCGTGGTGACTCCTCCGCTGGAAGAAACCATGCCCGGCCGGATTTGCACGTCCTGGCCCACCAGCAGGTCCGTGCCGCTCGCGAAGTTCAGGCCCGCGATGCTGAACCCGCCATTTTCGCCCATCTCTGCAAGACCCACCTGGAACATTGCGCCGGGCTGAATCGAGACCACCACCGGCGATCCTTCCGAGATTCCGCCCATCACAGGTTCTTCGTTAAACACCACCATATGGAACTGCGTGCTGCTATCCACGCCGGTGATGGTGCCTTTGATGGCTTGCTTGTTGGCGTCCTCTTCAAATTCGACGCGCTTTGCGAGCATCGCCCCGGTGCCGCTTCCGCTCAAATCCACATCGAGAGTCTGCCCCGTCTTTACGCACGTGATATCCGCCGGATTGGCGGTACACCCGGCGCGGGCGAAGTCCTCGAATAGAGTGTTCATGTCTGTGCTTATGGTGAACGATTGCCCGCTTCTTTCGTTCATCAAGGTGAATTGATTGGACCCCACCGCCGTCACCTGCCCGTCTACTTCGTCAACCTCCTCCATTTCCTGACCCTCGTCGACGTCGTGCCTTTCTGTGAGGTGCTTGATCGTGACCGCGGGGTTGATCGAAAGGTCGGTTTGCACAGAGGAATTCACGTTGAAGTCCAACTGAAGGCCAATTACGGAGTTCTTGCTAATGGTGAGTGGGAACAAGGCTCCAGACACCATCGCCGTCGAAGGATTGAAACTTGGAGAGAGTTCACACACCGAGTTGTCGCCGCACGATCCAACCATTGCTCCTGAATGGTTTACGATCGTCATCGTCGCCGTTCCAAACGTCAGCGTGAGACTGCTATAGGTGTCCGGGGCGACATTGGCCAAGCTCAAAAAAGCAGTGTCGGTTTGCAAGTGCCCAAACTCGATTTCCACGGGTTTCTGAAGCACAGAAACCGCGGGCTTGCTTGTGTCGGACGGCTGCAGGCTGGCCCCCGTGATCAAAGCCTCGAAGAAGAGCACGGCGACCCCGTTCGGAGGCGTATCACCGATCGTTATGCTCATGGGAATACTGCCTGGGGGAGCAACGGGAATGGCATTACTAGAGTTACCGCAAGAAGCAACGAAAACACAACTTGCCAGTGCCAGCACGAAACAGAGAAAGCGGAACATGATGGAGCCTCCTGCAAAGGAATAGCACCGCTAAAAATTTGGGGGGCAGAGAGCCGGGGAAGTTATTTTAATACCTTAAAATATGCCTGGCCAAAGAAATTGGTTGCCTCGGGCTGGCGCGCAAGACTTGATCGCCAGATGCTTTAATCGGAAGCGATCACGGAGAGTTCTGGAATCTGGCGGGACGGCAGAGCCACGATCTTGTCGGGTTTGGCGGCGGCTTTCAAGAGGATGGGCATCCGCAGGTAATCTTCCAGCAGATGCTTGCCTAGGGCCAGGCGCGAGGCTGTCCCGATATCATCCACGAGACCTGGAACACGCAGAATGATGGCATCCGTGGATTTTTCGGCCCGCAAGCTTGCGCCAGTCACCACGCTGCACTTGCGCAGGGCGCGCGCCAACCGCAAGACGCCAGCCAGGGCGCGCACATTGTTTTGTTGTTCCGCCGAGAGCTTGGAAAAACGGCGTCTTTTCGCACGAGGTTCAGCGCCGCGATGGTAACGCACGGCGAAAGCCAGGAGTTCCCACTCTTCGTTGCTCCATCCGGGAGGGACGGTCAAACCAAGCAGGAATTTGCGCGCTGCTTTTTGCGGGGACTTTTCCGCGCTGGCGTCCCCAACGCCGTGCAAGCGAGCCGCAGCAAGCAAAATCCGGCGTAAAGCCGCTTCACTGAACGACGGAGCAGCGCCGGCGCGCTTCAAGGCGTCGAAAAGGGCGATGGCCACCCGGGAAATTTGAGAAGTGCGGCGCACGTGGGGATCAACGGCGCGGGCCGTGGCGCGCAGGCGGGCCAGAGTGGCGGCTTCCACGCGGCCATTCGTTGGTAGACCGGAACGCCAGGTGTTCCAAAGGCTGGTCTTGCCGAGAGTGAGCTGGCGATAAGTCTGGATGCGCTCGTCGCGCTGGCGCCCGATCATTTCCTGCCAGAGTTTCACGGAATCCTCGGTTTCCAGACAGTCTGCCTTATTCACCACTTCCGCGAGCACATCGAGATCGTGAATCTCGCCAAGCATGTCTTGCAAGCGCTTGAGATTATCGCCCCATGCAGCGTAGCGCTCGGGGAGCAAGCTCTCCACGGTATAGCGGAAGCGCTTTAGTCCGATGCGAAGCGCGTGCCACGGTTTGGGTTTTTCGGTGCGCAGGGCCTTGGAGTGAAGCTCCCGCGCGCTTTCGAATCTTTCCAGCGCGAGGCATTCAGCGGCGAGACTGCCAATCGGCACGAGGCGGGAGCGGCGGCCCAACGTACGCTGGAGGCGTTTCCAGGATTTTTGGTCGAACTTGGCGGCAACGCGCAAGGCGTTTTCTCGCAGATTCGCTTCCCTTGATTCGAACGAAGCTTGCAACTGTGTGCGGACCGGATCGGTCTCGGGAGCGAGCTTGTTAACCCACTCGTCCAGCACTTGAACATCGCGGAGCGCACCGAGTGCGCGGAAGAGTTTGCGCGCCAGGTTGCGCATGGCCGGCCAAGCAGGGTCGGGGTCTACTTCTTCCATGGCCGCCGCAACAGACCGGCAGCGCCGAATAGCCACACGAAGATCGTGGACCGTGTCCGCGTCGGGCGATGAGCGGACGTTTTCCAGCTCCTTGATCACGCGGTCCATCCAGAAGGAAAGGCCGCGATGCTCCGGACGGTCGCCGGAGGGGAGGGCCGTGAGAGTTGCCATGTACAGCCTCGGAAAATCCGCTCGGATGTTTCCGGTGCTAGGAAACCCCTGCCGAACGGGTCTTATAGCGTAGCTCTTGAGTGCGTCGGAGTCCACCGCGAGGCCTGTGGATGCCTGTGGAAAAGTGGCCACCTTTCAACTGGTGGCTTGTGTGCTTTTTATGTGGCGTCCGGCGTTATGTGGCGGTGTTTTTGATACACAAGCCAGGCACGTGCGAATTCTGCAGAAAGCGCCACATAATCTCAAACGTGGCCTCCAGTCTGATCCTTGTAGCGCATTGGTCTTCATTGCGTTTGCGGCCCGATAAGTTATCTTTTCGCGGATCCAACTTTGCCGGTTTGCCACTCTCTCAGGAGTTTAGTCCGCTCTTTGACTCTTCGGTCCTACCCTATCAGGGGCCCAAAGCTCGAATCTTGCATTCTCGGACCCGATCCGTCACGCCCATCCCGGCCGCCTATTTATGCTCATGCTCGTCTGTACATGGGCAGCGTCGAACGATGTGAATCTTTTCGACGCTCGCGCTTGGCAGAAATAGAGTGTCGGAACCGGGCAGGTAACTGGCCGTTACCCGATGCGAGCCGACCTTAAGCTGTGAGGTCTGCCACGTTGCGCGCCCCTTGGCATCGACAATCACTGGCTCTCCTACGTTCGCCCCGTCTGCGGCGAACTGGACCGTCCCGCTTGGGTAGCCCTTAACGTCCGCAGAATTTGCGGCTACATAAGCCGTGAAGGTTACCCACTCGCCCGCCTGCGACGTTTCCGAGCCTTGCGCCAAACTTAACGTGGTTGCGTCGGCTAACGTGCGCTCGCCGGCCAAATACGTCTTTGCGACACCGAGGTTGCCCGTGGCAATCACGTCGAACGTGCAGTCGGCGCGCATTTTCGGGTCCGTAACGCGACGGCAAACCGCTGCGGCGACCTCTGCGCTGCCCGGCTCAACCGGCTTGGTATTTGGAACAACGCACGGGGTCTTTTGCGGCGGCCACTCTTTCATCGTGAACGTGGCTGTCGAAGTTCCGGGTGCGTAGTCGAACAAGCTGTCTTTGTTGGTAACGCGCCAGGGATCCGCAAATCTTTGGTACAGATCCACGTATCGTTGCTGCAGCGAACCTGGCATGGGACCAAGCGACGTGCCATTCGGCAGTGCCGGTAACCAGCTTCCCGTGGCAATCGGTCCGGCAATGCCACCTTCGGAAGCTCGACCCACCGGGCTGACCAGCCCAAGGTGAGTGACATCCACGTTGAGGTACCATTTTCCCTGCGATGCCCACCAACCGGGCGTCACGAATAGAGTTTTGCCGTCCGGAAAATCGATTTCCAGATTGCCACTCGTTGGGGTCTGAAAAACACGCCCGCCGTTTCCGAGATCCCTTCCCTGGGAGCCGAGCGTGGTAAGCGCTCCGTCGATGCGAAGTTGCAGACCGCTCGGGTCCGGCACTCCATCGAGATTCGGTTCATACGTGACGCGGTGTTCCCCGACGTGGGCGGCGACGGCTGTATTGAGACTCACGCACGTGGTCAGCCCGTCGTAGCCGTCGGTGCCGATGAAGGTAGTGGAGACCGGCGTTTGCCTGGTCTGAATTTCGTCTCCATTGCGATCACGGAGGGACACGAACTCCCCCGCGCTCTGGAAGTCAAAGTGAGTACCGTCCACGGTAGTGATGTGTGGGTCGCCAATCAGATGCGTTGCGCCACAAACCGCCGTGTGGGGTGGGGTGTCATTGGTCTCCATAAACTGGATGTTCGGGCTAGTGCCGCCGTAGGGGCAGCAGACGAGGTTGGTGGTGTTCGTAACGTCGGCCAAATTCAGGTTGTTGGTTTCGGCCGTAAAGCTTTGGTTAAGGCAAGTCGGGGGATTGTTGGTCCCATCGGTCACGCTGGTTTGGAGCACGAGCGTCGTCGGGGTACTGAAGATCGCCTGGTCGGAACAACAATCACCGAAAACGTTGAACTCGGCGACGTGCCAATTGCCCGACTCGCCCAGTTGGAGTCCAGGCGAGCCGGCGTCGAGGGCTTGGCCCTTGAAGAGCATGCCATTAGGCGTCGACAGAACGACGGTATCGTAGCCGCCACCAATCTGCGCCGTGCCCGTCAGCGTTAGCCCAGCCAGGTCGGCGATGGTCACGGTGGTGCCGGTAACCGGCATCGCAATCGTGTCAGTGAAGCAATCCGACACTCCGGAGGTCGTAAACCCCACCGGGCAAGGCGACTCACCGAGCAACCAAATTTGTATAAGCACGCACGGGCCGGCGGAGCAGCCATTGGTGGAGAAAACGAACTGCTGCGCCAGCGCGCAATACCCGGGGCAGATCCCCGCATTGAGCCATTGGTTGGTGTTAATTTGTAGCGAGAACGAATTAGGCTGAGCCGGCGGATTTCCGTTGACGTTACCGGTTTCTGTCACGTTGCTAGGGTTCACGCTTCGGAACGAGCCTTCCGCCAAAGAGATCGTACCTGGCGTGTCCAGCGCAAAGTCCGAGGTCGTGTTGCCACCGACATTAAACGGCACGGGCCCCTTGCCCTGTTTTCGTCCAGGGTAGTAGGGATGCTTCAACGTGGTCGTGCAGCGAACCTCGCGCCACTCCGTGCTTGGATACGACGCTTGGTAGCATCCGGCCTTGGGCGATTCGACCCGCACCATCGACTTGCGCCAAGCTTCCCGCTCTGCGGCTTGCGCCTTGGCGTCAGGTGTCTCCTGGTGCCTGTCCCCCTGCAAAGGCGCGAGATCCTGTGGCGTGGGCGCAGGTGCCGGCTGGCAAAAGCTGGGGCTTGCCATCAACATCAAAGTCGATGCCAGGAACAAGAGATACCCGGGGTTTAACATTGGATTCTCCCTTTGCCCGGCACTTTGCATTTGCACCAGGCGTTCTGCTTTTCGGATGCGTTCCGGTTGTCCGTCTTTAGAGGAGCAATCTGTTGGAATAGTGAACGAGCAGAACGAATCGTTTCATCGCACGGATGCGATGTCGCTCACCACGTTTGTAGCCACCGTTTAGATTTGTCACAATCCCCAAACACAATTTTTCTCCCGATTCGTCCTCCAAAACAGGACATGTTCGTCTCGCTCAACAGTACGAATGTTTACGCGGAAGGTGATCTAGAAATAAAGGCCAAAGGGCTCGCAACTTGCGAAATCCGCGGGGGTGTTCCCCGCAAAGCACTGGAAGGAGTACGTCGCACTGATGCAGTTCCTGCGAAGCCTTTGATAGGAATTATGTTGCCTTGGGTGACCGTTCATGTGTCTCCCTAGCCAAAACCGCATCCCCAGCGCCACATAACCGCAGGCGCCACAGAATGGAAGAAATCTGACCTTACGCGACGACGGAGAATCATCCCTAGGTCGCTTCGAACGCGTTTGGAACAAGCATGGGAACGGGTTTAAGATAACGCGAAGGAGAACAGTCTCCATTCCACGGGCTGCGTCCCCGGAAGAGACATTTTCCTGGCCTAATGGGCAGGTGACTGATAGGCAGGCAGGAAGGCCCTCGAAGCCTGCTTCTCTGTAAACATTCTTTAGACTGAGGTCAACATTCAATCTTGGCGCCGGGCGATGGAAATGCGGGGAGCAGTAGCTCCGCGGCATTTGACACGTTTGGCGAAAGGAACTCAGCCATGAACTGGAAGCCTCTCGCCCTCGGAGCTTTCGCCGTTCTAGCCTACGGTTGCGGCAGCAGCTCATCGGGGCCGCCACCACCTCCGGCCATCGCTGTGAGGTTCAGCCCGGCAGTCCCGACCACCGTCGCCATGGGAATGTCGGCCTCGGTCACCGCTACCGTGTCGAACGACTCGGCCGCAAAAGGCGTAAACTGGAGTTGCACCCCGGCCAATTCCTGCGGAAGTTTTAATCCCACCTCCACAGCTAGCGGAATGGCGACCCTGTACACTGCTCCTTCGACGGTGCCGCCAAGCGCGACTGTCGTAATCATTGCGACTTCGGTGTCCGACGCAACGAAAAATGTGAGCGCGAATGTTTACATCAGCGGAATAACCGTCCAATTCGCGACGCCGCCACCGGCAGTGCTTGCACCAGGAACGACAGCAAATCCTGTGGCCACCGTGGCGAATGATTCCGCGCTCGCCGGAGTGAACTGGAGCTGTACTCCGACCGGAGTCTGCGGCTCATTCAATCCCCAAAGCACTACGAACGGGGTTAGCACGACGTACACGGCTCCCAGCAAAGGAACCAACGTTGTTATCACGGCGACCTCGGTCACCGATCCAAAGGCTTCGGTTAGCGCAGCCCTGACCGTTTCGGGGACGGCTTCTCTAGGGATGCTGAAAGGGCAGTATGCGTTCCTGATTCGCGCCAATGTGGGAAATCAGACGACTCGCGGAGTCACGACTTTTCTCGGCAGCGTATCGCTGGATGGCATGGGCAACGTTACAGGTGGAATCGAAGACCTCGTTTCACCCCTCTATTACGATCAGGGCGATCCAATCTGCCCGACACAAACGGCGGGCCCTTGTTCGGCGCCTGCGCCGCCACCGAATGCTTCCTTTTACACGGTTGACGCGAACGGTCACGGCACACTGAGAATGATGACGCAGCACGGTGAAACACTGGATATCAGTTTCATCGCTACTTCGCCGAGTCATGCCGAGGTTATCGAAACCGCTGGTGACCCGGGATACGGAACTCTGGATTTGCAGACGACGAAGACTGGCCAACCCGGTGGATTTGACGTTTCGCAGATCTCCGGCAATTACGCATTTACTCTGGATGGCGTTAATGGGCTGCCGAGTCCGACCCACAAGCTCTCGGTTGGCGGAGTGTTTCAGGCGGACGGAAAAGGGAACATCACGAACGCGACTTTGGACGTGAACGACAACGGAGCCTTTACCACGACGGTAGGGGGAGGCGGCACAATATCGATTGCCCCGGATACCAACGGCCGTGGCCAGCTGATTTTCAGCGGAAAATCGTTCGGGTTCTACGTCATAAACAACAAAGTGCTGCGTCTCTTTGAAGACGACGGCTTTGATTATTTAGGAGGGAGTGCCTACGCGCAAAGCGCGGCAATACCACCGCCATCCGGTACTTTCGTGTATCAACATTCTGGATGGAACAGCTCCGGCACGGTCCGGACTGTTGCCGCTGGACAGTTCACGGCCGATACAACTGGAGCAATCAAGGGAGGGATCTCTGACTCCAATGCCAGCGGCGTACCGACGATCCCCAGTGTGGGCAAACCAGTTTCGGGATCGTACCAGCCCGACCTGGCTCCAGCCACTTTGACGCTTACCGATGCCACAGGCGGCCCGGCAACCTTGAATGTGTATCCAGTGGACCCTACGCTGAATATTCTTGATCCAAACAATGCTTCCGGAGGAGGCGGAGCGCTTCTACTCCATACCGATGCCAACCTCGTCGGGTCCGGGATACTTCTCCCGCAAAACTTGTCTGCGCCATCGAATCTCCTTGGCCTAAATGCGCTGAATCTTGAAAACGCGATCGTCGCACCTTCGCCGAGGGAAGTGGTACTCGCCGGTGTTTTCACTAGCGATGGCGTCTCCAGTTTCACGAATGGACTAGCCGATTACGACTGGGATGACGCTACCACTCCAACGTCGACGGTGATCTTGCAGACTCCCTTCACAGGCTCGTATGCCGCGGACTCCGCCAACAATGGCCATTTTACCGGCACCTTTAATATTCCGACGCCGGCTGCCAATCCGCCGGCTCTCACGACCACCTATCCATTCATTCTTCCGTCCACGAACATTTTCAGTGTTTCCATTTACCAGGCCAGCGGTTCTCAGGCCTTTATCGTCCAGACGGACGCCACGGCAAATGTGTCCGGCTTCTTGATACAACAGCAGTTGCCGTGACCACTCCTCTCCATTCATGGAGAGGCTTCTCGCGACTGCCACCAGCGAGTATTTTGCGGGGCGCTACGCACTCGGGCAGGACACTTTATGCGAAGGCGCAGTCCGAGCCCTACGCCGGGAACGGAGTTTAAACACACAAGAACGAAGTGGTTTTACAGCGGATTCCATAAATCCGCGCGCCGCTACACCTATTGGCCAGTTGCCGTCTTGAGTGCCGGGCGTCACCGTGCTATTTTGAATTGCTGCCCCGGAGTGGCGGAACTGGCAGACGCGCTGGACTCAAAATCCAGTGGTACTTAGTACCGTGTGGGTTCGACCCCCTCCTCCGGGACCATTTTCCAAACGACAAGTACCGGCCGCTGTACTTTTTTCCTGGTTTATTCGTGGTGGTGGTGGTTGCGAGCGCAGACATCGGCGCTGCAACAGGCAACTGCTTTCTTGTGCGCTACCAAGCGGGACGCGACGACGGTTCCCCCTACGGCGATAAGGAAAAAAACGAGCACTCTAAACGGCGCTTTCACGGCTGACAGGTGCTTCACTTCTTCCCTCGTTTCCTCAGACGCTCGAGGGGGAAGGATATTGCGCGAACTTGCGACAGCCAATGGTCCCGCGGTACCGCCACACCAGTACTTTCGGCACTGCGCCTAACGCACCAGATGGTTGGGGTACTACGCCACTTCAGCTAGCCGCAATTTCACTCTGCGGAAGCCTGCAAAAAAGAGTATGTTTTCAGCATTCAAACGGTTTAATATAAGCCGGCTAAGATTTACCCAGGGTATTTTCGCTCGTGGATTCGATCTAGCGGAATCTCTAAGGAGCCTCATGCCACGTTTCCGTACGTCAAGACTCTTCTTGTTGGCCCTATGCGCCATTCCCGTCGGCAGCATTGATGCCGCCGATCGGCCGAGCGAACTTCCTCGACGAACTTATCTGCATAAGAATTGGAAAATTCAGTCGTCTTGCGAAGCGAAGGCCTCCGGGGAACAGATTTCCACGGCTGGCTTCGAAACGGCAGGCTGGCACCAAGCAAACATTCCCGCAACGGTGGTCGGCGCTTTGGTTACGGACAAGACCTATCCTGACCCGAACTATGCAACGACTCTGAAGTCCCTTCCCGGCATGAACTATTCGGGCAGAAGTCTTTTTGCCAATCAGGAAATGCCCGAGGGCAGTCCTTTTCGCTGCTCGTGGTGGTATCGCACGGAATTCACAGCGCCTGAAGTGGAGGGGAAGAAAACGCAGTGGCTGAATTTTCTGGGCATCAATTACCGGGCCAACATCTGGATCAATGGGCACAAGGTGGGAGATGCCAACGATGTTGCGGGCACCTATCGCGCGTACGAATTCGATGTGACTAAGTTTTTGCAGCCGGGAAACGCGAATACGCTAGCGGTCGAAGTCTTCGCTCCCGGGAAGTACGACCTGGGGATCACCTGGGTGGATTGGAACCCGACGCCTCCCGACAAGGATATGGGGATTTGGAAGGAAGTTTTTCTAAGGTCGAGCGGCGAGGTGGCCGTGCGCAATCCGTTTGTGGCCACGAAACTGGATGCCGAATACAAGACTGCCGAGCTGACCGTCAGCGCCGAGCTGCGCAACGTCTCGAAGGAAACGGTTAAAGGCCTTCTCAACGCGGAACTGGACGGGATCGCACTGCAACAGCCCGTGGAACTGAAGGGCGGAGAATCAAAGATGGTGAGCTTTTCGCCGGAACAATTTGCAAAATTGAAGCTGGCGCATCCGCGATTGTGGTGGCCCTATCAGATGGGGACGCCGAATCTCTACACGGCGAAACTTTCCTTCGATATCGGCAAACAGGTTTCGGATGCCGCCAGCGTGACGTTCGGAATACGCGAAGTTACCTCGGAACTGACGGACCAGGGACACCGGTTGTTCAAGATCAACGGCAAGAAAGTATTGATCCGTGGCGCGGCGTGGGCCCCAGACCTTTTGTTCCGGTGGTCGTCAGAGAAGCTCGATGCGGATCTTGCCTACGTTCGCGAAATGAACATGAACACCATCCGCTTAGAAGGACGTCTTGACCGCGACGAGTTCTTTGACAAGACCGACCGTCTAGGGATTTTGGTGATGCCGGGATGGACGTGCTGTGACGCGTGGGAGAAATGGAAAAGCTGGAAGGGCGATCAGAATCGAGTTGCGGCTGCTTCGCTCGGCGACCAGATCACTCGGCTGCGCACTCATCCAAGTGTTTTTGTCTGGCTGAACGGCAGCGACAACCCGCCGCCCGCCGACGTCGAAAGCATGTATTTGAGTATTGAGAAAGACTTGCAGTGGCCGAATCCCGTCGTTTCGTCAGCTTCGGAACAGAAGGCCGCGGTCAGCGGAGCTTCGGGCGTCAAAATGACCGGTCCTTATGAATACGTGCCGCCCGTATATTGGCTGGCGGACACCAAAGCGGGTGGCGCCTACGGTTACAACACCGAAACCAGCCCCGGGCCGGCGATTCCGACGCGGCAATCGCTGGAAAGATTTATTCCTAAGGAGCATCTCTGGCCGATCGATGAAGTTTGGAATTATCACGCGGGCGGCGAGCGCTTTACGACCGTCAATGTATTTACGGATGGTTTGACACGGCGTTACGGGCAAGCCTCCTCGCTCGATGATTACGAGCGCAAAGCGCAAGCCATGGCGTACGACGGCGAACGCGCCATGTTTGAAGCCTACGGCAGGAATAAATATGGGGCCACGGGTGTGATTCAGTGGATGCTGAACAACTCTTGGCCTTCGCTGATTTGGCATCTCTATGATTACTACCTTGTTCCAGCGGGCGGATATTTCGGGACGAAAAAAGCCTGCGAGCCGGTCCACGTGCAGTATTCCTACGACGACAATTCTGTCGCGGTGGTGAACGGAACTTACGGAACGCTGAAAAGCACCAAAATCACCGCGAAAATCTTCACCATCGATGCCCAGGAAAAAGCTTCGCGCGAGGCAACACTCGATTTGCAGGCGGACAGCAGCAGCAAGGCCTTCGATCTCCCCCAGCCGGATGGATTGACGCCCACCTATTTCCTGAAACTCGAATTGCATGACGCGGCTGGCAAGCTGCTCAGCGATAATTTCTACTGGTTGTCGACAAAAGCGGACGTACTCGACTGGAACAAGAGAAGAGACACCGTCTACACGCCGCAGAAGGAGTTCGCTGACCTCACCGGGCTGAACACCCTGCCCATCGCGAAAGTGGCCATCACGAAGACCATGCAAGGAAGTGGAAGCAATTCCTCACTCACGGTAGTTGCCGAAAACAAGAGCCGTACCGTGGCGTTCATGGTTCATCCGCGGCTCACGTACGGAAAGGGTGGCGAAGACCTGACGCCGATTTTCTGGAGCGACAACTATTTTTCGCTCCTGCCAGGTGAAAAGAAGTCCGTCACGGCGACATTTGATTCCGCATCACTGAAAGGCGCCACGCCCGACCTGGTAGTCGAAGGCTGGAACGTCGAGCCAACCGCGCCCTAGTCAAGAGTCAGAAAGCAATTCCGGCGCCAGCGCTTTGCCGATTTGGCGGGCTACATCCGTCTGCACTTGGAGAGCGTCCCGCAGATCCCGGTCATAAGTGGCCGACCACAAATGGGTTTGGTCGCGCGTTTCAATCAACTGGCCGGTGATGCGCACGTGCTGGCCGTTGCAGCGCACGGTTCCCTCCAGCACGCAGTCGACACGCAACTCCGCGGCAATTTCTCCAATGGATTTCTTGGTGGCCTTGTATTGAATCGCAGAAGTCCGCGCGATCACCCCCAACCGCTTGGGATCGAGCTGCCCGAGTTGCGAAATCATCTCTTCCGTCAATCCTTCCGCAAAGAACTCCTGTTCGTCATCACCGCATAAACTCTCGAAGGGTAGGACAAGCAGCATCCTCTTACCTTCCGCGGCAACCGTTTTACCAGGATTCATTACCGGCGCAATGAAACGATAGCCCAGCCGGGGAAGGGTTTCGACGAATCGGGGACTCCGCGCGGAATCTCCGATAAGGTCGCGAAGCTTGTTAATAGCGGTGTTAAGACCATGCTCGTAACCGACGACCGTGTCCGGCCACAGTCTTTCGCGGAGCATTTTGCGGGTTACCACATGGCCTGCACGTTCCAGTAAGAGTTCCAGAATTTGGAAGGGTTTTTCTTCCATCCGGATGCGCATTCCATGCTTGCGAAGTTCCCGGGACTGCAGATTGACTTCAAACGTGCCGAATCGTACTAGCCGGGCTGCCATCTGAGCGTCGTTCATTGGTCCTTTGGAGCGGCTTGCCCGGCCCCGACCCAGGGTTGCCTGCCGGTTCTCCCCCATTCTGAATTGACCTTCTCGCGTAAGTCTTCTCGATCGAGTGGCCTGTATGTCGATAAAGACTTGTCCTTCCGCTGATTTATTCCCGGCGGACTTTTGCCATCTAAACCGGCGGGCCAGTTTCTGGATGGCGCGGGCCTGGTTTGTTCGGCAAATCCACCCGGTGCCAACTTAGGAGTCAAATCAAGAGAGGAAGAGGAAGATCCAATGAAAGAAATCAGGAAAGTGCTTTCGAAGACCAGCAATCGCCGTTCGTTCTTAAAGAATGGAACAGTGGCAGTAGGAGCGGCGACCGTCGGTGCCGGACTCTTCGGCAAAGCAACGCCTGCCTTTGCTCAGGGGCAAGTCGACGGCGCGCCAATCACGAGGGGGGACATCGCGATTCTGAAATTCTTGCAAGCCCTCGAGCAGGTGGAAGAAGACCTCTGGAGACAGTACGCCGAACTGGGCGGCACTCAAGATAACGAGTTTACCGGACTCACCGGAGGAAACGCCGCCTATAGCCAGGCCCTGCAACTCCTCGACGGCGATATGCCACAATACATCCACGACAATACCGACGACGAGATCAGCCACGCCCGCTTCCTTGGCAACTACCTGGAAGCAAAGGGTGCGGAGCCGGCCGACTTCTCCTCTTTCCGCGTTCTCCCCAGCAGCAAGGCTGACGGCGCGCAGCAAATTGGACGCCTCACCAATCTTACTCAACTCACCATCGACACCAGCTTTTGGTCCAGATACCGCAGCATCACCAATCCCGATTTTGATCCCACGGCAAAATTTGCCCAAGCGGTCCCCAGCCTGAACTCCGGAAAACATACCGCCATTCCGAGAAGCAACGACGACACGAACGGAAGCATCATCAATCTCAACGATCCCACGCAATCCACATTTACCGACCACCTTAAAGCCATCGCCTTTACTGCCGGATTCCACTTCGCCTTTATCGAGGAGGGCGGCACCAGCCTCTATCCAACACTGGCTCAGCACGTCACCAACCTCGAAGTTCTGCGAATCCTGCTGAGCATCGGGCCCAGTGAAACCATGCACTTCCAGACCTGGCAGGACAAAGCCGGTAATGCCACTCCTCTGACGGACGTCGATCCCCTGAACAACTCCACCGTGACCTTTTCCACATTGAGTGCCGCTCAGGGAGAGACCAGTCCGGAATCCCTGAATGGCGACACTCTCCAAGCCAACCTGATCATGCCCGAGCCTACCCATTTTTTGGACCAGAAGTTCGGCCCGGTGGCCATCATCCGCCCCACCTCGACGGCTCTTGGTGGCGCCGTCGCTTCTGTCCAGTCATTTTTGACGGACGGGCTTTTCATCAATCCCAAAACCAATAAGAGCGACACCGGGATTGTTCAGAGGCTCATGCAACTGGCGGAAGAGGCTGATGCGGCCCGCCGCCAACTCTAACCAGCAGCCTCAGTGCACCACCTGACTCAACTTAAAGCGTTCCTTAGCCGCATGGGGGCCCACACCTTTGGTTTGGGCCCTGATCCTTATCCCCAGAGTGGAATTGCCAAAGCCCGGGACGGAGATGCCTCTTCCCTCCGGGACAATCGCCCCTCCCCGCGATTGGAGCCCCTCAGTTAAGTTAAGCGCAACCAATCGCCTCGTCTCCCTCATCCAATGGGGTAGAATGGCGTAGGTGTAGTTGGGCGCGGGAACGAATGCGGAGATCCCGGGCATGCCGGTCTCCGATCGTGAGAGGGAACAATGAAAAATGTGAATCGCTTTTTGTCGGCGCTTGCCCTGGGGCTCTTCTTTGTCGGTTCTGCTGCCGCGGACACTTTGGAATTAAAAGATGGCCGCGTGCTGAAGGGGAGATATCTCGGCGGCACGCAAGCCGTTTTACGTTTCGAGATCAATAGTGAAGTTCAGACCTTTAATACCACGGACATCGTGGCGCTGACGTTCACTGGCAATTCCGCATCTTCGGCTGCGTCAGCGGCTCCTACCATGGCCCCGGGTGCGGCGTCCAGTATGGCGCCGAGCGCCGATCCCGGCGGCAGCGTGACCATCCCGGCAGGGCAATCTCTGCTGATACGCATGATCGACGGCGTGGACTCCGCTAAAAACCACGTGGGCGACGTTTTCCACGCCAGCCTGGAAACCGACTTGACCATTGGCAATTCTGTGGTCGCGCGCAAGGGCACCGATGTGTATGGGCGGCTAGCCAATTCGCAAAAGAGCGGAACATTTACAGGCAAGTCGGAGTTACAACTAGAACTAACGCGCATAGTGATTGACGGCAAGGACTATCCCCTGGTCAGCAGCGACTACACGCTACAGGGCAAGGGACAAGGTGCCTCTACGGCCAAGAAAGTGGGTGGCATCGCCGCCGCCGGAGCGATCATTGGAGCCATCGCGGGGGGCGGAAAGGGCGCGGCGGTTGGTGCCGCGGCTGGAGGGGCGACAGGCGCGGGCGTCCAGGTTCTGACCAAGGGCCAACAGGTGAAAGTGCCCAGCGAGACGCTTCTGGAATTCCGGTTGCAGCAGCCAGCCATGGTTACCCCAACAGAAAAGTGAAGAAGATTCCTCGAGGAGCGGGTACGCGATCCGCATCAAAGAATTCAGAAAGGGCGAGCTAGTGTCCTGTAACTGAAATAAGTGAAATAAATAGCGCGATCCATGCGTACTGCTCTATAAGGAGGGAGCATGCGCACAGGACGACCCAAGGCCACTCTGAAATTGAATGAGGACGAGAAACGCGAATTGACATCGCTCG
>DATKHV010000014.1:0-4388 GCA_035510055.1 Candidatus Cybelea sp.
GGACGCCCTGGATTGAGGTTTCTGGACGTGCTGGTAAAGCTTTCGAGTGGTTGCGATCTTGCTTGAAAGGGCGCAGCTTGCTGCGTCCTTTCAAGGGACCGGAACAGAGGCAGGAGTGCCCTTCGCTGCTCAGGGCAAGCCTGTGCTACTTGGTTAGTACATGCCGCCCATGCCGCCGGCGCCGGGGGCTCCGCCGCCACCAGCTGCTGCAGCCTTTTCTTCCTTGATTTCAGCGACGAGCGCTTCGGTCGTGAGCATGAGGCCCGCGATGGAGGCGGCGTTCTGAAGGGCCAAGCGGGTGACTTTGGCAGGGTCGATGACGCCCATCTTGACCATGTCGCCGTACTCGCCGGTGTCCGCGTTGAAGCCGAAGTTCTCGTCCTTGGACTCGCGGATCTTGCCGATCACGACAGCGCCTTCGTGTCCGGCGTTGAGCGCGATCTGGCGAGAAGGCTCTTCGAGAGCGCGCTTCACGATGCCGACGCCGACAGCTTCGTCATCATGGAGCTTGAGCTTCTCAATGGCTGCGAGGCAGCGCAGCAGCGCCGTGCCGCCGCCGGGAACGATACCTTCCTCGACAGCTGCTCGGGTGGCGTGCATGGCGTCTTCGACGCGGGCCTTCTTTTCTTTCAGTTCGGTCTCGGTAGCCGCGCCGACTTTAATGACGGCAACGCCGCCGACGAGCTTGGCAAGGCGTTCCTGGAGCTTTTCCTTGTCATAGTCGCTGGTGGTGTTTTCGACTTGCGAGCGAATCTGCTTCACACGGCCTTCGATGTCCGCGGACTTGCCGGAGCCTTCGATGATCGTGGAGTTGTCCTTGTCGATGACGATTTTCTTGGCGCGGCCGAGGTCCTCGAGCTTCACGTTCTCGAGTTTGATTCCGAGATCTTCGGTGATGGCCTTGCCGCCGGTGAGGGTGGCGATGTCTTCGAGCATCGCTTTGCGGCGGTCGCCAAAGCCAGGGGCCTTGACGGCAGCGCACTGCAGCGTGCCGCGGAGCTTGTTGACCACGAGGGTCGCCAGCGCTTCGCCTTCGATGTCCTCAGCGATGATCAAGAGGGGCTTGCCCATCTTGGCGGTCTGCTCGAGCAGCGGGAGCAGGTCTTTCATCGAGGAGATTTTCTTTTCGTGGATGAGGATGCGAACGTCTTCGAGGACGCATTCCATGCGCTCGGGGTCGGTGATGAAGTAGGGCGAGAGGTAGCCGCGGTCAAACTGCATACCTTCGACGACTTCGAGGGTGGTTTCCATCGTGCGAGATTCCTCGACGGTGATGACGCCATCCTTGCCAACCTTCTTCATGGCTTCGGCGATGATGCCGCCGATTTGCTTGTCGTTGTTGGCAGAAATGGTGCCAACCTGGGCGATCATTTCGCCCTTGACGTCTTTGTGGAGCTTCTTGATTTCTTCGACGGCCACTTCAACGGCGCGTTCAATGCCGCGCTTGAGAGCGGTGGGGCTGGCGCCTGCGGCGACAGTCTTAACGCCTTCACGGAAGATGGCTTGTGCGAGAACGGTGGCGGTGGTGGTGCCGTCGCCGGCGACGTCGGACGTCTTGGAGGCGACTTCACGAACCATTTGCGCGCCCATGTTCTCGAGCGGGTCTTGCAGTTCGATTTCCTTGGCAACGGTGACGCCGTCCTTGGTGATGATCGGCGCGCCGAACTTCTTCTCGATCACGGCATTGCGGCCCTTGGGGCCGAGAGTGATCTTTACTGCGTCGGCGAGAGCGTTGACGCCACGTAGGATTGCTTGGCGGGACGCTTCACCTGTTACAATCTGCTTCGCCATACTGGTATTTCCTCCTGATTAGCTTTCTTGCTGCGGATTGCGAATTTTGATCGATTACCTTGTTGCGTCGACCGGACGGGCTGAAGCCCGCCCCTACATTTAAACCAACAGCGAAAAACAACGGCGCGGGTCTAAAGACCGGCCACTACGTGGCCTGCCGGGCTAAAGCCCGGCGCCTATACCGGTCTGACGACCGGCCAAGGCGTTTACTTCTTGGCGGCTTTGGCGGCGCCGCTTAGCTTGGCGAGAATCTCTTCTTCGCGAAGGATGAGGTACTCTTCGTCGTCGAGTTTGATTTCGGTGCCGCTGTACTTGCCGAACAGGACGCGGTCGCCTGGTTTCACGTCGAGAGGAATCAGTTCGCCCTTTTCGCGCTTACCGGCGCCAACGGCGATGACTTCACCCTCCATGGGCTTTTCTTTTGCGGAGTCCGGGATGATGATGCCTCCCTTGACGGTTTCCTTCTCTTCAATGCGCTTCACGATTACGCGGTCGTGGAGCGGAGTTAGATTCACTGCCATCTTGAAAGATCCTCCATAGGTGATCTTGCGGTCTTAGTAGAGAGCGAGGGTACGGAAGGGAATTAGCACTCCTCGCAGTCGACTGCTAATATAGCAGAAAGAAATTGCATGTCAAGCATTTGTCGGACAGGTCTGTGGATTTCAGAGGATGGTGGCCGAGCCAGGCAGTCAGTGTAACCCTTTCGTTTGTAATTACTTAACTGGTGCAAGAAAAATACGACACTTGGCGATTGCCGTGCTGCCCCCACGGGCATAGAATCGCGGCGGGGTCGAGCTTGCACTACACGATTTACTTGAGGCTGATTGTTCTGACGACGGGTACGTTGCTGCCATTTTTTTGGATGGTGGTGATTCTCGGGCACCGGCGGCAGCGAAACTTCGAGCGGATTTTTTTCTTTCTGTGCCTTTCGATGGTTTGCTTTTTCGGGGCGTCGTTGCTGGCGCTGAACGCGCAGCTTTACTACTCGACGATTCCGCCGGAGCTTGGAAGAGTCGCGTGGGCGCTGCTCTGTTTCGGCCTGTGGTTTCTGCCTTCGCTACTTCTGCATCTTCATGTTGAATACGCCCAAGTGCGAGAGTTGCTGCGCCCTGGCGCTGCAAAGCGGTTTTGGCTTCTCGCGGCGTATGCCCCGGCTGTCTTGCTTCTGCCGAATCTGTACGCGGTGCTGCGGCTGCGCGAGAATTTCAACTTTTTGCTTCCTAGCAATGCGCTTGGGCGCTTGTTCCAAGTGTGGCTGGTCTGCGCTTTGGGGCTTTCGGTGGGTTGGCAATGGCGCTTTGTCCAGTCCGCGCCAGACCGCCAGCAAAAATCCTTTCACCGAGCACTTTTTTACTATTTATCGGGAATAGCGGTTTGGATCGCCCTTCTGCATTTCGTTCCGCGAATGGGAAACGGGGCGGAGCCGTTCGGCGAGCTGGCCACCGCGATCATTGCGGGCTTCGCGCTGGCGCCGCTGGTGACGCTAATACGGAATGTGCAGCGCTTTAATTTTTTGCAAATCGGGCGGCAGAGGAATTTGATTTATTCGGTATTCGCGGCGTTTGTGGGCCTGCTGTATTTCAGTTTAATCCGGCGAGTGAGTTTGTGGCTGGATCCGTATCTGCCGCCGGAGGCGACTGCCGCGATTTTGCTGTTTCTGCCTGTTGTGATGTTCGAACCGCTGCAACGCGGAGTGGGGAGGATTTTGCGGCGCGCGGCGCAGAGAGAGATGGATCATGCGCAGCGCATGATGGCGCCGATTCAGGACGTGGCGCGGCTTGGCGATCTAGTGAAATTGGTGGCGTTCATCGAGAAATGGATTGGCGAACAACTGCAGCTGGCGGAAGTGAAGCTTGTACTCGATAGCGGGACGAAGATCGAAGTGGGAGACAAGGCTTCGGAAGAAGAGTTTACGATTCGACAGGCCGGGCGGGTTGCTGGAAAACTGCGGGTGAAGGCGCATGGCGCGATGTTGTCGGGGGAGACGGCGGCGGCGCTGGAGTTTTTGTGCGAGCAGTTGCCGGGGGCGCTGGATTTGTGCCGGTTGATTGAGGAGAAGCTGCGGTTGGAACGGGAATTGGCGGAGCGTGAGCGGCTGGCGCTGGTGGGGCAAATGGCGGCGAGCATTTCGCACAATTTGAAAAATCCGCTGGGGTCCATGAAGACCATCTTGCAGGTGCAACTGGAGAATCCGGAGCTGCCGGAATCCATTCGCGGGGAGACAAAGATGGTGCTCGACGAAATCGGGAGGCTTTCGACGAAACTGAATCAGTTGCTGCAGTTTAGTCGGCCTGCGGTGCGCGGAGGGAGCGCGATTGGTAATTGTGATGCCCACGTGGTGATGGAGGAGGTCACCAGCGTCTTGTCGCACGAAGCCGAGCAGCGCGGCGTGCGGCTGCAGGTACAGGCTACGGGAAACACCGCGAGAGTTGCGGTGAGTGCGGAGGCGCTGAATGACATGATTTCGAACCTGGTGGTGAATGCGTTGGAGGCGGCACCTCGCGGCGGGCGCGTGACGGTTTGCGCGGTGCCGAGCGATGACAGTTGCGTGCTTACAGTGGAAGACGATGGGCCAGGGATTCCGGTCGCGCTGCAAG
>DATKHV010000015.1:0-25107 GCA_035510055.1 Candidatus Cybelea sp.
TTTAATCCGCAGATTCCCACGGAATGTGGAAAGGGGCCTTTGCTGGTGCAGCAAACGGTGTTCAATGCCGTCATCGAAATACCACGCCGGAGAGCGGGAACAATCACGAAAGGGCAGCTCGAAACCCTGGATGGCGTGAAATGTCGGGAGTGGAGCGTGGACTACGGCAACGAATGGCCGCAGATGCGTGCCTTCACGATTTGCATCGACACCAAGACGCATCTTCCCCGGCGAATCACCTTTCCCTATCCCGAGTCCACCGACGACTTTACGGGTTGGAACAACACGGCAGTCGAAGCGCCCTCGCGGTGAACATTCCGACAGATTTGTTTTTTCTTAAACTCCCCTCCCAAAGAAAGAAAATCAGCTCCTCATCGCCAGCGAAGAATCTCGCCGAATGACCGTTCGAGCGAAGCGCTCCATTTCCTCGAGTTGCGGGCTGAATTGCAGCAGCACAAGATCAACGCCGGCAACTGCGAATTGCGCCAAACGCTCGGCCACTTGTTCGGGCGTGCCGACCAAGCCCGAACGCAAGCCGCGATTCGAAACCGAATAGTCTTCGAGCGAAACACGCTGCTCCAATTGCGTTCCGGCGAGCCATTGTTGGTAGTTGGCGTATCCGGCGGCGGTTTGATGAACATCGGTGATGCGGCGCAATTCATCCTCAGCTTCGCGTTCCGTTTCGCGGACAATCGCATATCCGGCAACGCCGAATTTGAGCGGTGGTAAATTGTGGCGCGCGCGGCGTTGGCGCAGATCCCCTATCTTCTCTGCGACGCGTTCCGGCGGATCGCCGTGCATCAGATAGGCATCACACTTTTCAGCGATTAGCTCTTTGGCCGCGGGAGATTCGCCGCCGGCGTACAACGTGGGCCGCGGCTTAGCCACCGGCTTTGGCTCCAGAACGTTGTCTTCCACGCGGTAGTATCTCCCCGAAAAAGAGAAACGGTCCTGCTTCCAAACGCCGTCCAGCACGTCGAGCCATTCGCTGGTGCGCGCGTAGCGGTCGTCATGCAGTTCGAAAGCGACGCCATACTTCTGCGCTTCGTCGGCCCACCAGGAGGAAACCACATTTAAAGTGAGCCGGCCATTGCTAATCCGGTCGATGTTGGCCGCCTGCTTGGCCAGCAGCGCGGGCAGATGAAACGTCGGCCGCACCGCCACCATCAACTCGATGCGCTCGGTGACCGCGGCCAGCGCCGCCGCCGTGGACCACGCATCCAAGGAAGGCGCAGTGACGCCTTTGATGTCGTTGAGATTCAGCTCCGCGATCAGCGTCAGATCAAAGCCAATCTGCTCGCTGCGCTGCGCGAGTTTCTTAACATACGCCCAGCTCACTTCCATGTTTTCGTTTTCGACGTTGCGCAGCCAACCTCCGAAAACGGGTAGCCAGTAGCCGTATCTCATCACGAGCCTCCGCTTGCCACCACGCGCTCGCCGCGACTGGCCTCGTGACGCTGGGCCTCGGCAATGAGGAAGTCTGCCAGCCGCGCGTAAGGATTGAAGCCGACGATGCGCACCGGATCCGCCACGAAATTCGAGAGCGCGTTCACATCGTAATAAAGCTGGCGCCCCGTTCGGTCGTCGATCACATACTCGATGCCGCCTACCTCGACGCCGGCAAGTTTCACGATGCGCTCCACATCTCGAATCACCTGGCGGGGCGCTTCGTAGCCGGCCACTTTCATTCCGCTCTTCGGGGCGTCCACGGGGCAAGCGATGCGCGTCAATTCCTCTCCTCGCGTGTTTTGGCAGATGTCTGCCGGACACAAGTTGTAGCTTTCGCCAGTGATGTGAATCTGGATGGCATACAGGAATTTTCCGCCAAGAACTTCGACGCGCGTAATGATTCCGTCGCGGGCCGTAAATGCTTCTTGCACCAGCGCCGTGGAATCGATCCCAAAATACAGCCGCTCCGCCTCTACCGCCGCGCGCAACTCCGCCGCCGAATTGAACCGCTCAATCCCCGCGCCACTGCCGCCGATGTTTGGCTTGATGACCACGGGATAGCCGATAGCTTCTGCCGCGTCGAGCGCTTGCGAAGGATGATTGATGACTCGCGCTTTCGGATAGGGCAAACCCAGTTTTTGGAGGTTCGCCAGTTGCAGCGCTTTCGAGATTTCGTGATTGAAGCACCTATACCCGTTGACCACGCGCACGCCTTGGCCTTCCAGATGCGCCAGATAGTTGAGCGTGTAGAAGATGCCGTGGCCCAAGCCGCGCTGCCACGCCGAAGGGCTCATACGATTGAACAGCAGCGAGTATTCGCGTTCCGGCGAAGCCACATCGTAGTTATGGTGACGCGCGTCAATCTTCAACCACGGCACGCCGCGCTCATCCATCTGCTGAAACAGGGGCCGGAACCAGTCCGGATGCTCGTAATAAATGGCGATGGGCTTTTCCAGCCCAGACCCGTTCCCATTTTTTTCCATGCCGAGGAATCCTCTCCTACCGTCTCGATCTGATACGCAGCTTCTGTCTGTCTAACTTCGCGAATCTAGGAACTCCAGTGTCATATGATATTCGCCCACGAACCGCTCGCCGATCTTGAGTGATGTCGGTTCAGTTGCAAACACGCGAAAGCCGACTCTTTCATAGAGATGCCGCGCCTCCTCTTGCGTTACAGACACCATTAGGCGCAAGCACCGAAGCCCCTCCATAGCTTTGGCGGTCTCGGTTAGTTCTGTTAACAGCGCGCGCCCTACCCCCTTCCCGCGCGCCGAAGGAGCCACGAATACGCCCCAAACATGTCCGATGTGTCGCCGCTTCAAGTGTCCATCCCGATAAAATCCCGCCATACCCACCAACTCTCCACCATCGAATGCGCCCACCACAAAATTTCCATCGCCTCCCGAACCTAGCCGCGAAGCCAACTCCGCTACCGTCGTGCGCTGGTGCTCTTCCGGTGATTCTCGAAACGCAACCGGATCCGTCTCCAAGGCCTCGAAGCGCAGCCGCCAAAGAACTTCAGCATCGCCTTCGCCTAGTTTTCGAATATTCACCAACTTTTTTTGCCCTAACTCATCAGCAGACTGCTTCGAAGCTACCCTTATTCCCTCGCGATCAAGCCAGCTCTTGGCCGCCTGCTCCCTCTTAAGGCGCGCTCTAGATCAGATCGGGTCGATTGCGCCTGGTTTTTTCCACTGCGGCAGCGCGCCTCCACTTCGCCACTTCCGCATGGTTTCCGCCGATGAGAATTTCCGGGACGCTCCAACCGCGGTACTCCGCCGGCCGGGTGTAATGCGGAAAATCCAGAAGGGATTGACGGCACCTTTGTAATGGTTGACTGCTACCGGTCCGGTCGTCAGCAACCGCGCTGAAGGATTCGTTTTGCGAGGAGGCTTCATTCCCCAGCGCCCCCGGCAACAAGCGCGTGACCGCGTCCAGGACCATCATCGCCGGCAGCTCACCGCCGCTCAGCACAAAATCTCCAATCGATATTTCTTCTGTCGCCAGATGCTCGGCCACGCGTTCATCCACGCCTTCATATCTCCCGCAAATGAAAATAATGTGCTCCAATTGCGCGTAACGCCGAGCCGTTTCCTGCCGGAACAATTTCCCCGCCGCTGACATCAGCACAATGGCGGAGTTCGGATCGCCAGCGCCAGGATTCGCGGCCTCGCCAACGCCTCGCCCAAGGAGCGACTCAACGGCTTCAAATAGAGGTTCCGGCTTCAACACCATGCCTTCGCCTCCGCCGAACGGCCGGTCATCCACGGTGCGGTGCCGATCCTTCGTAAACGCGCGCAAATCCTGCACGTTAACCTCGACCAGGCCAGTTTCCCGCGCGCGACGCAAAATGCCGTGATCGAGGGGCCCGGCAAAGAACTCCGGAAAGATAGTGATGAGATCGAAGCGCATCCTCTTCGTCAGTTTAACCAAATTGCGTGTCGAGCCGCTATCCTGCCGCTGGAGCCAGGCTCCGCAGTGCGGACTCCCCGTCTTCACTGCAGTTTTGTTCCTCCCCAAGATGAATGGTCCGTTTTCTGTCCTTTTGTACAGCTTGCCAGCCCGTCCTGCTCCCTATAACCTCATGTCAAAGAAGAACTTGTGCCCAGCTGAGGGGAACCCGATTATTGCTGAACATCTCTAAGGGTTGCGTTTGAGGTTAGCTCCGGAGGCCCGTTCGATGAAGTTTGCTGCTCGCCTAAGCCAGGTTTCCTTGTGCCTTTCGACCGTAGCCTTACTCTGGCTGGCGGGCTGTGGGAGTTATGGCAGCAACGGCGGTGGAGGAGGCGGGGGCGGGAATGCCCCGCCCGCACCGACGGGACTCACGGCGACAGCCGCCAACGCGCAAGTGAATCTGACCTGGAACGCGAGTTCCGGCGCGACGGGCTACTATGTGAAGGGCTCGACAACGCCCGGTGCGGAAGCGCAAATCGCCGCTGTATCGACCACCAGCTATACCGACAACAGCGTAGCCAACGGCACGAAATACTATTACGTCGTCTCGGCATATAACTCCTACGGCCAAAGCGCCAATTCCGCGGAAGTCAGCGCCACCCCTGTTGCACCGCCCCCGCCCGTCCCGGACGTCACTATCACCGTCGATCCCACAAAGACCAAGCCCATCTCCCCGTACATTTATGGCACAAATTTTTATTCGGGAAATACTTCGCCTCAGCCAAATTTCACCTTTGACCGCGACGGCGGCAATCGCTGGACGGCCTACAACTGGGTCAACAATGGTTCCAATGCCGGCAGCGATTATTTCTACGAAAATGACGACTATTTGTGCAACGGGAGCTGCGACGCGAGTATTCCAGCGGAAGCGGTGCGCACGTTCATCGCCGCCGACCACACTGCCGGGCTGGCTAGCCTGGTGACCTTCCAAATGCAGGGCTATGTGTCGGTTGACGCGAATACATTCCAGGTGCCCATGCCTTTTCCGAACTTGACGTATTTCCGACCGGTAGTCTCCAAGAAGAGTTCGGCATCCAACCTTCCTTTCACGCTTACTCCTCCGCCAGCATCAACCGACAAAAACGTGTACATGGACGAATTTGCCTGGGCGTTGGATCAGAAGTTTTCAGGTATGAATATTTTCGGCAGCAATCCGGCGCATCCAACTTTTATCAGCCTGGACAATGAACCCGACCTTTGGAGCTCCACGCATCAGGAGATTCAGGGCTCGACGAACATTTCTTCGGCCAACTTCATCGCCAAGACCGTCGTCCTCTCAAGCGCTTTGAAGGATTTGAAAGTCCCTTACCCAACCGAATTCTCGAGTGTCATGATCTTCGGGCCTGTGAACTATGGCTTTAACGGCATTTACAGTTGGCAGGGCGACCCCACGCTGAGCCCAACTCCGAACGGAGCCGACTGGTTTGTGGACAAGTACCTGGCTGGAATCAAGGCTGCTTCCTTCACCTATGGAGCCCCTCTCGTGGATGTTTACGACTTCCACTGGTATTCCGAGGCTACCGACGGCACGACCCGGGTGATCAACATGACGGGGTCCTCGTTGACGGATGCGCAAGTACAAGCCATCGTCCAGAGTCCCCGGAGTTTGTGGGATACCACTTTCCAAGAAGACTCCTGGATCACCAACAGCGTTCTCGGCGGACCGATTTATATCCTCGGCCGCCTGCAAGCCAAGATCGCCGCTGAGAATCCCGGCATGAAGATCTCGATTTCCGAATACGAGAACGGCGGCTTCAACCACATCGCCGGAACTGTCGCCGAAGCAGACAACCTCGGCATCTTCGGCAGCTTGGGAGTCTTCGCGGCCAACTTCTGGCCTCCGAACGGTACCTATTCCTACGCTCTGGCGGGCTTTGAAGCCTATCGCGATTTCGACGGAGCTGGCTCCAACTTCGGTGACACTTCTTTGCAGTCGACTTCCAGTGACGTCCGAAGCGTCGTCGTTTACGCTAGTTTAGATAGCGCTGCGCCTAGTCGCGTGGTCTTCGTGGCCATCAATCGCTCGAATGCATCCAAAGTGACGGCCATCAACGGGCAGGACCTCCGAGGTACAGCGCACTTGTATCAAATGACCGCCACAACTGCCGCGGGGCAGACGGTTGTCCAGCCCGTTTCGATAGGCACGATGGCCGTAGGTGGCTCGTCGTTGACCATCACGCTCCCGGCGTATAGCGTCACGACGATTGATGTTCACTAGCACCACCGAAACGGACGCTGTATCTAGCGTAGTTTACTTTGCGCGAAGGCGCGGTAGCCACCGGGGCACGCGCTGGCAATACTGTTCGTATTCCTCGCCAAATTTCCGTCTCAGCTCCGGCTCCTCAAAGAGCAGCACAACGACAAGGACCGCAACCGCGAATACCGCAGCCAAGTCCCTAAGCGCCACCGAGTGAAAAATCGCCGCTTCGCCCACGACAACGGAACCAACGGCCCAATACATAGGATTCCGCACAATGCGATACGGTCCTTCGACCACAAGTTTCTTCGGCGGATCGAGCGGCAGTGGCGTGCCCTTCCCGCGTACCGCGAAACCCCAGAACGCACACGCGAAGTACAGCGCCATGCCGGCAGCGATGAGCAGCCAGCCCGCAGCACCCGCTCCGCGCACATCCGGCCGCACGCCGCGTGGCAGCAGCCAGTAGGGCATCATCACGGTCCAAAAGCCCGGCACGAAAACCGTGAAGATCAGCGTTCTAAGGACGGAAGACATGGGAAGAAGGGTACTCCGGTTGCGCTATTCGCGGTTGAGGTCGCGAAGGCCCTCGGGGAGGAGTACGTCAATGCGTCGCGCCGCTGTGTCGATCTTGCGGCAGATATCCACGGCCAGCGGAATCAGAAGTTCCCCGCGCGAGGTCGCCACTTCCAGCAACGGCGTTCCGGAAATCTCTTCCCCGGGAAATTGCACGTCGCTTACTGTTCCGAGAAGAGCCGGTGCTTCGCCCAGCGAGCACGGCGAAGAAGCTAGGACTGGAAACGCAACAGAATTTTCGAACACCGAACAGCCGATGAGGTCCGATACGAAATATTGTCCCGCCGGCAGCGTCACGCGCTGCTCGAACGGAAGCAGCACTGCAAGCCCGCGGAATTTTTCCGCTTCCGAAATGGACTCTACACCTGCAAAATGAAAAACCGCTTGCCCGCGATGATTCTGGCTGAGCCAGCAGGATTTGAGCGCCATGCGCCGCGGTTCATCCTGGCCTTCGGCGTGTCCAACAAAAACTTCCCGCAATCGTGTCAAGCGTTGCGGAAAATCAGTGAGGATTTCTGCCGCGACTTCGCCCTTGTTGCCGCGCGCCCGAAGGATGCGCGCAACAAGGACCCAGCGTGGAGTTTCAGGGCTCAAGGACAAGTAGGACCGCAGAGTGGTCCGTGGTAAGCATGACTGCCAAAGACATTAATCTTCAAGGATTTCCAGCGTAAACCGCTTGTGCAACTTCATCCCTGACGCTCCGAGCAGCGTACGAATCGCTTTGGCTGTCCGCCCCTGCCGCCCGATCACCTTACCCAGATCCTCGGGATGCACTCGCAGTTCCAGAACGGTGACTTGCGATCCGTCGACCGACTTCACTTGCACTTCCTCGGGATGGTCCACGAGCGCCCGGGCGATGGCTTCAACCAGTTCCTTCATAAGTTCCCTGGGGGTTGGCGTCCCCGGTGAAACCGGAGACGCGCAAAATTTCAGGAAGGTGCGGCAGTTAAGCGATCTTCTGCAAACGGAGAAAGCTGCGCACCGTATCGCTGGGCTGCGCGCCCAGTCCCATCCAATACTTGATGCGCTCGGCATCGAGCTTGATCTCCGCCGGCTTTTTCAGCGGATCGTACGTGCCCACCGCTTCCTTCACGCGACCGTCTCGCGGCCGGGTCCTCTCAATGACCACCACGCGGTAAAAGGGCTTCTTCTTTTTGCCAATCCTTGACAGCCGAATCGTTAACACTCAGTCAGTCCTCCTCGACCCATCCATTGTAGCCTGCCCGGCCTTCGCGCGGCAATGGAAGTCTGGAGGAAGCCGGCCATTTCGCAAAGTCCCGCGCGAAGAAAGGTTAAGAGGCTGATTTTAGTGTCGCTTGGCGTCGGCGCAGAGGGTCTGCAGGATTTGCGCGAGAAAAAGGGGCTTCGAGGCGCGGCAAAAGGGACGCTGGAAGTGTTCGGAGGAAGAAAATCCTGGCACCCAAGGCAGGGGGTGCGGAGGTTTATGTTGTGAGCGGCCTCAGCTGGAATTCACTTGCAGAACCACGAACCAGTCGGCCAGCCTTTGCGCCAGGTCGCAAAAACCGAGCGAACATTTTCGGAAATGGCTGCGCACCTGCCGGAAAAAGAACGCCAGGGTCAGGGTATAGGCCAGGACGCGAATCATGGTGAGCACGATCAACGCTTTGGCTCGATCCTGATGCACCGAGGGACGTTTCAAATGCCCGTCCGTGGTCATGGTTTGGAACACGGTGGTGTCAATGATCCATCGGCTGCGGCCTAATTGATGGATAAACACTGGGGGGAGCGAACCGAGTTCCAGATTGCTGGCGTAAAAATTCGTGCTCGACTCGAGGACGGTTTCTTTCACCGCGCGCTTCTCTCCTTGCTCGTCCCGCTGAACACGCAGATGTTTGACCGATTGCTGACGCACGGTTTTGACCACACGAACCGTGCGATCGGCTACCGGCCAGTAGACCTCCGGCGCGTGCCAAAGCTGCAGTTCCGGATGTTCGTCCATTTTCGCGGCGGCGACGGTGGAGATCACTCGCTCAGATTCCGCCAGCAATTCCGGCTGATTTTCTTTCAGATTGATGACCCAGTCCCAACCCAGTCCTTCGATCTCTTTCACAAACGGCCTTTGCAGATACAGGGCATCGGCTACCAACACATCCAGAAACCGGCTTCCCAGCTCTTCCTTCAGTTTGCGCAGTAAGTCCAGACTACAGGCCACTTCGTCCTCCCCGTTCTTCTGAAAACGAATCCCCAGGGGAATGGGAAAGGCCGAACTCACTACGGTCACGGCACAGATGCGGTGATAGTACTGCACCTCTTCGCGCGGTTCTCCCCGCACCAGATGGGTGACCTTCCGTTCCATACAGTGATCGCAGAAGCGCACGAAGGAACTGCAGATCTCGATCCCGTCCACCGCCGCCACCACCAGGCCCCTGGACCACCCCGAGCGGAAGACCCCGTTGCGCTTTAATTGGCGGGCCACCTCGCAGCCCAGCCCGAATACCGCCTGGGAATCGTAGCGTTCCAACGCGTACCCGATGGCATCTTCACTCAGCGGGCCAATCCGTTTCGACAGCACACCGCCCCGCTGGCATTCCGTCTCCATGCGATGCACCGCAGGAAACTGGCAAGCCGCTCCCAGAAACACGGCGTCAAAGATCTTCTTCCCGGAGTGGTAGGGATAGAGGCGCCCGTCCGGCAAAGCCCCAACGTGAGAAGAGAAATCAAATACCTTATCCAAATAAGCTTCGAACCGGTGCCGGCGTGAGAAGGCTATGACTTTTTCCTTTCTTTGAAAAAACGGCGCAGATTGATCTTGCAAATGGCGGCGACCGCCTCTTCCAGACGCTGGCGCAATTGGATCTTCTGGCGTACCTGGTCGACCATGCCTTTTGGGACGTGGAAGGTCTTGGGCTGCCCGTCGATCAGGACGGAAATCTGGTATTGGGTGTGCAGGCTCTTGCCGTCGGCACAGTGGCAGTTCGGTCGCCCACAGGAGCGCTTATTTTCCACAAACGAGCCGGGCAGCATTTCGCGGAACCATCCGAGACGCCGGACGAGTTGACCGCGCAACCGAAGATCGGGATCGCCAGCCATAAAGGTACAGGCAGCCATTCTAAGGCGGAGACTCGCCAGAGAGGGGCGTGCCTTTGTCTGATACTAATAATAGTCTCAGAAGAAGGCCAAAGTCAAGGGCCTTCTAGATTTGCAAAAATGATGGGGGAAGTGATTTAACTCAGAAAATTATGCATCTCAACATCTTCCGCTTGAATCCGTGCCGACCTTGCGAAATCGCCATGGAGGAAGCATCGCCGGCATACTCTGGACCCGCTTTGGAGGGAACTTTGACCGCGGTCCAGTAGCCCGGTATATAATCCCCCCAACTTTGGGGGCCCCCCAGTCGAGAGCGTGCCATGCTAAGCCATTGGAAAGGTCCGTCACACCCGCTTCGCGGCGATACCATCTACGAAGCCTTCCGAAAAGCTGTTCTCCGCTTTCCCAGCAAACCGGCGCTGATCTCTCGTCCGGACGGGATTCGCTGGACGTTTCAGGAACTATCGGAAGAAGTGGAAAAGACCGCTCGTGGTCTCGTGGGCCTTGGTTTGCGCCCCGGCGAACGAGTCGGCATTTGGGCGGGGAGCTGCCCGGAATGGATTCTCTTGCAATACGGCTCCGCTCGAGCCGGAATCGTGCTGGTCAATGTGAACCCTGCCTACCGTGCCAATGATCTCGGATATGTCATCCGAAAATCCCACATCAGCGCCATCTTCCACCATCCACGGGATGCCCGCGCGGAATACTCCAAGATTCTTGAAGAAGTTCGGAGCCAGCAGAATCTCCCCTTGCGTCAGGCTATTGAAATCGGTACAGATGCCTGGTCTCGGATGATTGCCGGCGGCGTGGATATTCCCCCTCGGCAGTTTGATTCGCACGCCGTCGCCAACATCCAATACACCTCGGGAACGACCGGCAATCCCAAAGGTGTTTTGCTCACCCACCACAATTTAGTGAACAACGCCGACGCGTTCGGGCGCGGTGCTGGTATCACGGATGCCGACTGCGCTGGCGTGACTTTCCCGCTGTACCACTGCGCCGGCTACACTTGCACTTCACTTGCTACCCTGCTCGCGGGCGCCACTCTGGTAATCCCGGCGCGCATGTTTGACGCCCTAGCAACACTTCAGTCCATCGCCGAGGAAAGAATCACGCTGGTGTACGGGGTGCCATCGATGTTCATTGCCGAACTGGAACACCCGGCCTTCGATCGCTTCGATCTTTCCTCGATACGAGCCATGTTTATCGGTGGCTCTCCTTGCCCCATCGAGCTAATGCGGCGAATGGCGGAACGCTTTCGAACGGACCAAATTTTTGATATTTACGGACAGACGGAGGCTTCGCCGCTAATCACCATGTCTTTGAAAGACGACTCTCTTGAGCTGCGCACCAGTACGATCGGCTGTGCCGGAGAGAACACCGACGTACGGATAGCCGATCCGGTCTCCGGGAGAACTCTGCCTTTTGGCGAGCAGGGCGAGCTTTTGGCGCGCGGCTACATGGTCATGCAGGGTTACGACCAGGACCCGGAAGCCACGCGAAAAACTGTGGACGCGGAAGGGTGGCTGCACACTGGTGACCTCGCGGTGATGCGGCCCGATGGACACCTGAACATCACCGGGCGTGCCAAAGACATGATCATCCGCGGCGGAGAAAACATCTTTCCCCGCGAAATCGAGGACTTCCTCTACGCGCATCCGAAGATCGCGGATGTTCAGGTTTTCGGGCTTCCCGACGTGAAGCTCGGTGAAGTCCTAGCCTGCTGGATTCGGCTGAAAGCTGGTGCAACGGCCACGGAGACGGAAATCTTCGATTTCTGCTGCGGAAAAATAGCCCATTTCAAGATCCCGCAATACATTCGTTTTGTCGACAGCTACCCGATGACCGTCTCCGGCAAAGTTCAGAAATTCCGCATTCGCCAGCTGGAGATCGAAATGAGAGGCCTAGGGGAGGCAGCTCAAATCCGCACCGCCTAAAACAGCGCCTGGTTTTGACGACTCTCATTAGCGGGAAAGGGCAGGTTGCCGCATAACTTCTCTAGAATTCCACGGCCTGCGGCGAACGCTGGCACGCGGGCTCGATTGCACCGGCGGTTCTTTATTCGTACCTCAGGCAAGCGATGGGATCAAGATTGGCCGCCAGATTCGCCGGGTAGTAACCGAAAAACAAGCCTACGCCGACGGAGATCGTAAATCCGATCGACACCCACAAGTAGGAGAGCGCCGCGGGAATCGACGGAATAAGGGTGCGCACAGTTGCGGCCACTCCCGCTCCGATCACGATCCCGATCGTCCCGCCAACCAGCGTGAGCGCCACCGCTTCCAGCAGGAATTGCAGGCGGACATCCGCGCGGCGCGCGCCGATGGCTTTGCGCACCCCAATTTCCTGGGTACGCTCGGTCACCGAAATGAGCATGATGTTCATCACCCCGATACCGCCCACCAGCAAACCGATCGAACTGATCACCGTAGTTAGTATCACCAGCGCCCCGGTGAGTTGATTCCACAAATGGCTGATGAAGTCGGGCGAGCTCAGCTCGAAATCGTTTTCCTTCCCGGCGGGAATGCGCCGCAGCCGCCGCATCGCCTGAATGACTTCTCCTTGCGCCGTTTCGACGTTCACGTTTTCCGGGACGGTGAACGCCATGATCAGCTCTTTGGCCTCCGGGTACTCTTTTTTGAAACAGCTCAGCGGAATCACCGCGAAAATATCCACGCCGGGTCCGACAAACAGCCCTTGGTCGTGCTCGAACACGCCAACGACTTCGTACACGCTGCCATTGATGCGCACCGTCTTACCGAGGGCATCGCTCGTGGGGAATAATGATTCGCTGATCGCCGCGCCCAGCACCACGACCGGCCGTGCATGCTCCTGGTCGAACGCGCTGATGAAACGTCCGCGATCGATACTGAACAGTGGTATGGCCTCGATATACTCCGGCTCGGCGCCGCGCACGATGACTTTTTCAACGCTGAAGTGCCCACTGGTGATCAGATTCGAATCACCAAAGAAAAATCCGCGCGTGCCGATGGTGGTCAACGCCTGCACGTCTGGCGCGGCCTCGCGAATGTAGCCGGCATAGTTGTATTCAAAATATTTGCGCGTTCGAATGCTTTCTGGCCAGCGCGAAGGATCGGACCCCGGCGGAAATCGCGAGACGAAGTAAGTGCGCGAGCCCAGAGCTTCCACGCGGTCCTCCACGAACTTATTGAGTCCCTGAATGATGGCGGCCATGGAAATCACCGAGGAAACTCCAATGACGATGCCCAGCACCGTGAGCGCGGAACGCACCTTGGAGGAACGCAGCGTTTCCATGGCCGCGAAGAAATTCTCCCGGGCTTGCGCCACCGTCATGATCGTCATCCGTCAGACCTCAAGGCCACCACTGGATCCAGATGCGACGCGCGCACCGCGGGGTAAATCCCGAAGAAAAGTCCCACCACGGAACTCAGAATAACTCCCAAGACGGCCACCCACGTTTGCACGGAAGCCGGGAAAGGCGTGTAGCTGCGCAGAACCAGCGCCACCAGGAATCCGATCGAGATTCCCGCGATTCCTCCCGCGATACACTGCATCACGCTTTCCACCATGAACTGCCGAAGAATGTCTCGTTGCGTGGCGCCCACCGCGCGCCGCACGCCAATTTCCCTGCGCCGCAAAGTCACGCTGACCAGCATCACGTTCATAATGACGATTCCGCCGATCACCACCGAGATGGCGCTTACCATGATGAACACGGCAAAAAACGCCGAGCTGATGCTGCGCCACAAGCTCATATAACTTTCCTTGGTGCCGATAAAGAAGTCGGCATCCATCTTTCCGGTGAGGTGCCGCCGCGCGCGCAGCACCAGTTGTGCCTGGTCCTGGGCCTTTTCAAAATTCCCAGAGCTCGCTTTAACGTTGATGGTCAAGCTCGTCTGCGCTCCCTGGATACGCAGAAAAACCGGCAGCGGAGCCATCACAAAGTTGTCCTGGTCCTGGCCCAGAACGCTGCCCACCTTCTCCAGCACCCCGATCACCGTGAGTTCATCGTTGCCGACGCGAAGCGTTTTCCCGATGGGGTCCACGCCTAGGAATAATTGCTGCACCAGCGTGTCCCCGATCAAGCACACCGCGGTGTGATGTTCCGCTTCGGTAGGCGTGAAATATCGTCCGAACTCCACCGTGCGCGTATCGATGTCGGCCATATTCGCCGTTTGGCCGGAGAAGCTTACGTCCGGCACCTCTTTGTTGCCGTAGCGCGCCCGCACGGTGGTGCTGGCGGTCGCGCCCACCTCCTCACACGCGGGACACGCCTCGGCTACCGCGCGCATGTCGTCGAGCTCAATTTTCTTGAATTTCAGCGCTTTGATGATGATGTTGAAGTCGGTCACCGCGAACGGTGTTCGCGCGATCTGAAAGACGTTGGTGCCCAGGTTGGCGATTTTCTGCTCAACGTACAGGTTCGCGCCCTGCACGATGGTCATCACCGTAATCAGCGTGGCCACACCCATGGTCAGCCCCAACATCGTCAAAGAAGCGCGCAACTTGTGCGCGCGCAGGGCGCTGAAGCACAACTCTAAGTTGTCACGAACGGCCAGCATGGAGCCGAGAAAGAATCTCCCCCCACTATACAGGTTCCCGGCCGGCGCGCCGTCCGGGTTCGCGGTTGAGCGCACCTCGAGTTACATTCCGAAATCTGCCGGAATCCCCTCTATGAGATTACGATGAAAGGCGCAGGAGAGTTACATTACCCCGAAGCTTTATGCGGCAATCCTTTATGAGGAACCATTACGCATATCGCAGCCGGGTTACGGCAAGAGGAACGCGCTTCTTGGTCCTCCGGCTAATGATATCCTGCGGCGTGCCTGCCAGGAGGCCCGGTGAAGCCCATATCCATCATCGTAATCTTGCCGCTGCTCGCTCTAGCAACCGCAAGTGCTGCTCCGGCGCAGTCATCCGAAGCAAGGCTGGACAAGAAGATCGAAGCCGTTTTTTCGGGAGTGACTTCTTCCGATGCGCCCGGTCTTGCCGTGCTGGTCGCCAAGAATGGCCGGTCCGTGTTTCAACATGGCTACGGCGTTCGCGATCTTCGTTCGAAAACAGCCATCGACGCACAAACGAATTTCCGCCTGGCTTCCTGCACCAAGCAATTCACGGCCATGGCTATCATGCTGCTCGTTCACGACGGCAAACTCCGCTACGACCAGACGCTCACGGAAATCGATCCCGATTTTTCCGCCTACGGAAAATCCGTCACCATTCGAAACGTGTTGAACCATACTTCCGGCCTGCCCGACTACGAAGACTTGATGGACGCCGTCGAAAAAGTGAAAGGCCCAACTTGGACGCCCGAAAAACAAATTCAAGATGACGAAGTCCTGGAATTGTTAAAAAAAGAAAAAACTGGAAAGTATGCGCCGGGAACCAGCTGGGCGTACAGCAATTCCGGTTACGTGGTTCTCGGAACCATCGTCGCGAAGGCCTCAGGAAAATCTTACGGTGATTTTCTGCGCGAAAGAATCTTCGCCCCGCTAAAAATGAGCCACACCATCGTCTTTCAAAAAGGAAAAAAGGAAGTCCCAAATCGCGCCTTCGGCCACGCCAAGGAAAACGGCGCATTCCAGGAAACCGATCAGAGTTCCACTTCGGCGACGCTCGGCGATGGCGGCATCTATTCGAATCTCGAAGATCTCGCCAAATGGGACGACGCCCTCGGCCACGACACTCTACTCCGTGAAAAAGAATGGCAACCAGCGCTAACCCCGGTGAGACTGAACGATGGTTCCGAGCCCCATTGGCCGGCCCAAGCCAACGACGACAACCTCCATCCCGGCAAGCCCGTCTCTTACGGCTTCGGCTGGTTTCTCGATCCCTACCGAGGGCGCCAGCGCATGTGGCACACGGGAAGCACCATGGGCTTCCGCTCGGTCATCGAGCGATTCACCGACGGCAGTGGGTTGACCGTGATTATTCTTTCCAACCGCAGCGATCTTGAGCCGGAAAAACTAGCGCTGCAAATTGCCGATCTCTTCTTTTCCGACAGCGTTCACCCCGAGAAGTGAGCTACAGAATATTCAGGCGAGGTCCTCAGGATAAACCAGCGAGTTTGCCGAGACCCTTCATTTTTGCCCGCGCAGCCATGGCGCCATATTGTTTCATCATGGTCCGCATCTGCAGGTATTGCTTAAGGACCATGTTGACGTCCTGCACCGTTGTGCCACTTCCCTTGGCGATACGTTTGCGCCTTTTGCCGTCGATCACGTGGTGGTCGCTCCGCTCCTGGTTGGTCATCGAGTTGATGATCGCTTCCAAGCGCGTCAGCTGCCCCTCGTCCACTTTCGCATCCTTGGGAAGATTCTCGAGCAGCCCCATCTTCGGCAGCATGTCCACGATTTTTTCCAGCGGCCCCATCTTTCGAATCTGCTTCAGCTGATCGCGGAAATCCTCCAGCGTGAATTCTTCCTTGCGCAGCTTGCGTTCCAGATCGGCGGCGGCTTTCTTGTCAACCGTCTGTTCCACGCGTTCAATGAGCGACATGAGGTCGCCCATCCCCAGCACGCGGGACACGATACGCTCCGGATAAAACCCTTCCAGCGCGTCGTATTTTTCGCCGAGTCCCACGAACTTTACGGGCGCTCCGGTGACTTTGCCGATGCTCAACGCCGCGCCGCCGCGCGCGTCGCCATCCAGCTTGGTCAGAATCACTCCGGTGAGCCCGAGCCGCTGGTGAAATTCTCCCGCCGAGCGCACGGCATCCTGCCCAATCATGGAGTCCGCAATGAACAGCATTTCGCTGGGCTGCAGTTCTTTTTTCAGCAGGCTCAGCTCATTCATCAAGTCATCATCGATGTGCAAGCGGCCAGCCGTGTCCACCAAAATAACGTCGCTGGCGGAAAGTTTTGCTTCCTTGATGGCCCCTTTGACGATTTCGAGCGGCTTGTCCGTGCCGGTTCCCGGCCAAATCGCCGTGCCCACCGCTTTCGCCACTTGCCGAAGCTGTTCGCGCGCCGCTGGTCGATACACGTCGGTAGAAACAACGAGCGGCCGATGCCCGTGCTGCGAAAGCCATTTCGCAAGTTTTCCAGTGGTCGTGGTTTTGCCGGAACCTTGCAGTCCCACGATCATCCACACCGAAGGCGGCCGCGCAGCAAACAGCGGCTTGGCGTGCTTGCCCAGCATGGCCGCAAGCTCGTCGCGCACCACTTTGACCACTTGCTGATCCGGCGAAAGTTGCAGCATCACTTCGCTGCCAATCGCTTTCGCGCGGATGTTCCTGAGCAACTCATCGGCTACGCCTACGTTGACGTCGCCTTCAAGCAAAGCTTCGCGAATCTCCGCGAGCGCGGTGTCCAGGTGCTCGTCGGTGAGCTTCCCCTGCCCGCGCAAATTCTTAAACGTCCGTTGTAGCTTTTCGGTCAGGTTTTCAAACACGGTTCGTCACAAGCGGCTCGTGATTCCTAACGAGTGAGAATCTATCTTAGGCTTCCGAATCGTACCGGGTCAAACGACTGCCGCCACCGGGCAATTTCCGCCAACGCCGGCCATATTCCTTCCTGTCCTAGCCGGAGTAGAATGGGGGAGAGCCATGGCAAAACATTCCGAGGACGCATCGCCGGCGCCGATAGACCTCCACAAGCCTGTTCGGCAAGAAGAAGCTTTGGATATCGTCGAAGAAGCTTCCATGGAGTCTTTCCCGGCGAGTGATTCGCCCGCCTGGAATGGCGGCGGTAAGAAGCAGCCATTGCTGAAGCGCGCGCAGACGGCTTGATTGGCAGCGGTCTTAGCTCGAGCAAGCGCCGGGTGTGGCGCCCCCACGAGGGGAAAAAGTCCGACTGGAGTTCTGCTTCATGCTAGCGATTCGCCCTGCCACTGTGAACGATGCGCTTCTACTGAGAACCTTGATTTCGGAACTTGCGGAGTACGAACGGGAGCGGGACCAAGTCGTAATTACCGAGGCAGATCTGGTTAGGGACGGTTTCGGTTCCCAGCCCAAGTTTCGCGCCTTGATCGCCGAATGGAGCGGAGAATCAGCGGGCTACGCTTTGTTCTTCGGTTACTATTCCACTTGGGTGGGCCGTCCGGGCTTGTTCCTAGAAGACCTGTTTGTGCGCCAGGAATTTCGCGGCAAGAGTATTGGCAAGTCCTTGCTCGCTGCCGTAGCCGCCATCGCCCTCGGCGAAAATTGTTATGGCATGCGCTGGGAAGTCCTGGACTGGAATCAACCGGCGATCGATTTTTACAAATCATTGGGCGCCACCTTCCTCGACCAATGGAAAACCGCGCTCCTGACAGGAGCCGCGTTAAACCGGGTTGCGAAAGTGAGATGATTTCCCTGTCGAGCGGTCAGGGGTCGGCATCGCTAGTGGACCGCCGTGGTGGAAGAAAGGGCTAAAAGGTAAGCCGGGCACCGATTTGCGCGGCGAAGGGGATGCCTACGGTTGTGCCGGGGCCGAAAAAGTCGCCCAGCCCGCCCGCCGGTACCGCCAGTTGGCCCAGCCTGGTGATTGGCTCGATCGTCGTGCACGCCGTATTGCTGCAAATGTCCGTCACGTTGCCGGCTTGCGCTTGTGAGGAAGGAACCGGTAAAGCCGCCACATTCGTCACGTAGTTCGCGCCGGGATTATTGCGGTTGAACAGGTTGAAGAATTCGATGAACGGCGCGATGGACCACCGCTCGTGAACTCTGAATGGGCGGCTGACGCGCAGATCCGCCTGCCCATAGGGCCTTCCCCGGAATTCATCGAGCGACGTCGGCACTCCGTTCACGGAAATGCGCGCGCTGTTATCGGCCGTGGTAATAACAAAGGGGCGCGCGCTTTCGGCTTGCGCCAGTAGTGTCAATTCGAATCCGGCGGGCGCGTAAAAGGTTCCAGCGACTACGGCGCGCTGGCGCACGTCTTCTCCGGACGGCCCGTAATCGCCGGGGCCAAACGGATTGGACGTATGGCACACGCCGTTGACGTAGTCGAAAAGTTCGCCCAAGACGCAGCCCCAAGTCTTTGCCGAAGAAAGCGTGTAGTTAGCGATCAAACTCAGCCGCTTGGCCGCGTTTCCCTGTAGGTGCAGCGCCAGCGCGTTGTAACTCGAGCGATTGTCGCTGCGAAATACGGAAACATTCGCATAGTCATAGCGCCGGTAACCGTGCATGCCGGTCTCGAGGGTCCAGTCCGCGCTCAAACTCCAGTTGGCGTTGAAAGCGTGCTCGATACCGGCAGCCGCATGCAGCGCGTAAGGCGTGTGATAATGCGGATCGATCAGCGAGGGCGGGCCGGAAGCATTCTTGATATTGAAATCGTTTACCGCGGTGAAGGCTTGCACCCAGCCGTTTTGCGCCAGGTCATTGAAATAGAGCCCGGCGCCGCCACGCAGCACGGTGTTTCTCGAGGAGCCGAGAGCGTAGGCCAATCCCAGTCGCGGCGCAAACGCTTTGCGGTAGTCATGAGGAATTCCAGTGATAATGCCGTTCCCAGCCAGCGCAGCATTCCGGCTCTGGTCGTGGCCGGAAGCGATAAAGAGTCCAAACGTCGTTTCGTAGCGCAATCCATAGTTCACAGTAAGTCGGCGAGTAGCGTGCCAGGAATCCTCGGCGTACAGGCCGAAGCGCTGCACATTTTGCGAAAAACTGCCGTCGCCCGCCGGAGTGGAGGTGCTGTTGGCCACGATATCGGCGGTGAACTGCGCGGTATGGGACAGATAAAACGTGGGATCCTCGGGAAGTCGGACGAGAGTTTCCGCGTTTGCCGTAAGCGCTCCACCGAGCACCGGTTCATGAATGAAATTAACGCCGAAGCGAGGAGCGTGCCGGCCCAGAAAACGGCTGACGTCGTAACGCACTTGGTACTTTTCCTGATTGCGCAGCACGGGAAACGCGGTGACCGCCGTTATGAATTGATTGTCACCAAAAGTCTCCAATCCGGAAATGGTGTTTGAGGTGGAGCTGAAAGGGAAAGCCAGCGCGAATCCCAGGTCAGAATTGCGCGTTTGGGTGAGATGCAATCCACTGTAACCGAAAACCAATGACCCCACCGCATCCGGACTGAACGCCAACTGATTGCTTAGCGCTAGGTTCAAATAGTTGTTGTGCGTGGTCGCGCCCGTCGAGGGAAGCGTGGCTTGGGCAACGAGAGCGTTGTGAGTGATGTAGCTGTCAGCCGCGCCGCGAAAGAACCATTGCGAGTGCGCGCTCTCGGTCCAGTCCAGACGCACGAACCCAAGGTAATCCCGGAAAGGCACGGGAACGCTGGGAGGGACGACCATGGAAGCAACCGTAGTGTTCCCGACAGTAAGCAAGCCTTCGGCGGCCAGCTGGGCCAGCGCCTTGAATTGCGTCTGGCTGGCAGGGCTGTAGGCGATGCTGGCGTTTTCGTGAACTTGTTCGAAGGAAGAGAAGAACCAAAGTTTGTCCTTGACCACCGGTCCTCCCAGCGTGACCGCGTAGTTCTGGCGTGAAAAGGGCTGCTTCGGATTGGGGGCGGGATTTTCAATTGGGAAGCGCGCGTCGAGCGCCGCCGCGCGCTCGTAGAAAGCTTCGTCGCCGTGCCACTCGTTGGTCCCGTGTTTCGTGGTGATCACCACCGATCCTGCCGTGGTGCGCCCGGTGTCCGCATCCGCCATGGCCGTGCGAAACGCAAATTCCTGAATTGCTTCGGGAGAAAAATTCTGCAAGAACCCGCCAATCCAGTCATCGGAATTATCGGCGCCATCGACGGAAAGATCGTTGTTCAATCCCGAGCTCCCTCCGGTGGAAACCGCGGTGATGCGCGCCTTGGTGGGATCGGAGGGCTCGACGGGTTCCGTTCCGGCTGCCAAGTACGCGATATTGGCAAAGCTGCGTGCGGCGAGCGGAATGGCTTGGAGATCTTGCTCCGTGATCACCGCTTGATGCACGGCGCTGGTGGTATCAATCGACTGCGTGGTGATGGAGCTGGGCAGATCCAGGTCCAGCGTGATCGATTGCTGCATGGCTTCGAGCTTCATTCGAACAGTGATTTCCCTGACCGAACTGATGGCCACCTTTACATCGGAACGGGCTTCTGCGAATCCATCCGCATTCACGGCCAAGTGATACGTTCCTGGCGGAAGATCTTCGATCCGAAATTCTCCGCGCTCGTCCGCGGCGGTTTCTCTCTCTAAAGAGGCATCGGCGGCTTGCACTACGATTTTTGCGCCGGGAAGAGCGGCGCCGCTCGCGTCCAGGACGGTCCCGCGCAGCGACCCCCGCGAATATTGCCCCAGCAGCGCGAGCGGCAACAGCGCCAGAAACACAAATAGAAAACAAGCCGCTCTGAAGCCGCCAGGATGCTTCGAGATAAGACCGTTGTTCATCTTGGGAAACAGGGTATGGGAACCGGAGGTTAAATTCCAGTGCGCCCGGGGAAGAAAAAGTGACGGGCACGTGCGGAGCTCGGTTGTAGGGTTTCGCGGCGTGCCCGTTCTGGTGACCTGTGCCGAGAAAAGGAGGCCAACACCCGGTTTAACTTACGGACGTACCGAAAGCGCGGCAGGTTACAACGTCCGGGTGCGCGAAAATCGTGCGAAGGAAGAGTGCCGCCAAAACAGGCTCGGGAAAACGAGGCCGCCAGAAAACGTGTGACGGCAAGTGGGGTCTTTGGCGTAAAAGGTGGCAGGCAAGAACGCCGTGAAAATGAGCGACGAAAAAAGGGCGGACCTTGCGACTGGCGATCTTGGGGCCCGCCCTCTTCGGAAGAAAATCTAGCTCTTGGGCGCCCAGGCGGAAGCGATCAACTCCGGCGAAAAAGCCGGCGGCGCTTGTTTGAAGCAAGCGTAGCGATAAAGGGCGGCGTTGAAGATGCCACCCACGGCGGACATGAAAACCGAGAGCAAAAGGAAATAAAGAAACATCACGGCCAGGCCCAACAGGAAGCCGATGCCGCCGCCCAGATACGCGGCGACGATCACTAAGCCGACGCCCGGCAGCATCAGGACCAGTGAAACGAGGCTGAGGCTGAAGCCGCCGATCACTTTTTCTCCCCAAGTGTCGCGGAAGAGTTTGGCGGAACGCTTCACGGCGTCGACGGGAGTGAGATCCTCGAAAGCCAGCACTGGCACAACGAAGTAGCAGGCCAGCGTCCAGGCAAATCCGATGATGCGCATGATTAAGCGGCCGATCAAGCCCAGGCGCTCTTCCAGAGTGCGCAAGATGACGCCGACGGTGGCGGCCAGAAGCGCCCACTGGAGAATGGTGCCTTTGCGCGCCCAGGCCAGCTCGAGACCGTCGCGGAACGTCCAAGTGCCGCCCATCAAGCGGCTATTGGCGACGCCGACCAGGGCCACGTTGAAGAAAACGATGACGAAATAGTTCACGACGTACAACGTGAACAAGCCGAACAAAAACAGCGGCGACTGGTTCGGATTAAAGCGCTCGCCCGCGGCGATGGCGGCAGCTCTCGCCGGCAGCATCAGGAATGCGCCGCCGGTAGCAATTATGGCCGTGAGAACAAAACAAGAGATCGCCGAGAAAACCGGAAACAGCATCAATTGTTTGTCGGAACGAAGAATGGTGAAGCTCTGCTTGACGAGCAGCCAGCTACGAGAAAATTTACCCATGGCACCCCTCCCACACAGTTTTAGGAAACGAGGGACCCGTTGGACCTGCCGATAGCGTGGCGCAAAGGAGCGCCGGTTCCAATAGTACCGCGGATGCACGCCCTCGGGACAGGTACCTGTTGGCGCAAAGCGGCCCTCCCGCCAAGGTTACCGGCCGGAATGAATTTGTTCCCGAATTGGGAACAAAAGCGGGTGATTCCCGGCAGTTTGCCGACGAGCAGATTCTAGAGGACTTACGGGCTTCACACTTTCTGAAGGGGACTTGATGGACCGCAGGGGTCCCCGGCGACCTTGGAAAGACACGGGTGAAGACGGGTGGCCTTACAGGTTGTTGAATCTTTGCATGGCGGACCAGGAGACGGGGTGGTCTTGGAAGGCCACGCCGATGGTATAGCGGGCGTCGGGGAGGCGCTGGCAATAGATGACCTTGGCGGGGGCCACTTCCGCGTTCTGCGGAGTAACCCATACCAAGTCGCCGGGCTGCCAGGGGTGCTTGGAAAAGATGCGCGCGCCGCTCGGGCTGATGTTGTCGGTGAAGGTGCGTTCTCCGCCATTGGAAGCCGGGCCCAGTCCGGGAGCGAGGCGCACTACGACGATGATAGGCAAGCGCCTTTCTATTCTGCCACTGGGACCGTGGTCCAAAGGGGTCTCGCTCACATCTTGACTGGGCACTCCTGAAGAGAGGTGTCGCTCTGCTTCGGCAAGCAAACCTTTATCAGGCTCATCGAGAGAAGTTCTCTTCATTTGGCGGCGATGGTTCTTTATACGGTCTGGTGCTGCGTCACTCCATCAAGTTGCCGGAAACACGCGCCAGCTCCTTCAACATCTTTATTTCCTAGCATTGGAGGGATGAGGGAACAATCGAGTGAAGACCTTAGTACTAGCCGGAAGATGCTGTAGACCGAAAATGGCGATGAATGACCAGCCAGAGGAAAACCGCTTGCGCCGAAGGGGCGAGGCGGGGATCCCGGTCATTGCTTGGGTACGAGCGAAGGGTCTAGCGCCCCGCGAAGCAAAATGACGATGGGCTTGCCGGTGCGGCCGAGAAGGGAAAGCTCCAAAGCGCCAGAGTTATCGAGCTCAGCGCGGAATTCGCCAAACTCATTGGTCATCATGCGGACCAGGCTTTCGCGGCAGTCGGAGAGGGTGACCTGGACGTCGCGGCCAACCATCTCTGGATGGCTAAGGTCGAGCAACTGTCCGCTGACGACCAGGCGGTTGTTTTCTGAGAGCGGTTCAATCTGCAGATCAATCTGGTAAGGCTCGGCGCGATAAAGAAGTTGTCTGACGCGCGTAGGGCCGGAGCGCAAGCCCAGGGGGGCCGGTTGTCGAAAATTGTCGTAGAGCAAGAGGATCAGGCTGTTCGTTTTGCGCTGCCTGGCACCCAAGTCAGCCAAAGCGAACGCGGTTTTGACCGCGCTGACTCCTTCGGCGGGTGGCCGGTAGCCGGAGTGGGCCGCCGCCTCTGGGGCTAGTTTGCGCCAAGCGCCGGGTGTCTCAGCTTGCGTTTCGCGACTTGTTGGCCGGTTCGGCTTCCTCGTTTTTCGTCGAACGTCAGGAGCCACCGGGCTCGCCAAATCTCCGGATTCCAAAGCTTTCAAGTGCATCATGTCGGTCCCCCTAATAGGCGTTGTCTCTGTCGCTCTTTCCACTTCCAGCGAGACTTATCAAATGCAAAGTGCCTCATGAAGAAAAGGAGTGCGCCACTTTGAGAAAAATATAGATGCGGGAAATCACCGGAGCACTTTCCTAGGGTGAATGCTGTAAGAGCGGAATGGCCCCAAAAGTTTTCTGGCGCGGGCAGTAGGGACGGCCAGCAAGCTGTGCCGACCTATGCGGGGCAAGTCTCGGCTCGCGGCAGTGGTTCCGCATCGAAGATTGATAATCAATCCAACCGTATGATTCCATTCATGATTAAGCCGGGGTACTCTCGGAGAGCAAATTCGCATTGTGTTTTTGTCCTTGACTTTTCTTTTAGTCTTGTATATAGACTATATATAAGCGATGAACGACTCTCTGAACCGCCGCACCAAGCTCTCCGCCGTCGAGCGCAACTTCCGTTCCCGCATTGCGCAGCTCTCCTCCGGTCAATGGTTTCTTCGTGGCACTCTCTCGGAACGTTCTGGCACCTGTGGCAAGCCCAATTGCCGTTGTGCCCGAGGGGAACTGCATAAGTCTTTGTACCTGGTGCAGAGCCAAGCCGGGAAGCCTCGCCAGATTTGTGTCCCAAAGGCCTGGCAGCAACGCGTCCGCCAAGCCGTCAACGATTATCACCTGATGCAGGAACTGATTGAGGAAGTTTCCGAGCTGGAATGGAAACGACTTCAGGAAAAGAAACGATAATCGTTCTTCGCCGCCTGATCGCCTATGCGGAAAAAATCTTTCAGCTTTCCAAAGATATCGTCACTCCGGTTTCCGACCGTAGAGAGAAGCCACGCATTTCCACAGCGGCGGTGGTGAAATCGTCGCTGGTGCTGTTCTGGGCCAGGTTGGGCAGCATCAACTCTTGGGAACAGGTCGGGCGGGCCCGCTTTTGGAAGCGCTGGCTCGAAGAGCCGACCTTCAGTGCGGACACCCTGGGACGAGTCCATGCGGTGCTCGACGCCAAAGGGTTGCGGCAAGGGCTTCACGACGTTTACGAGCGCCTGAAACGGAACAAAGCCTTGCCGGATATTTACGGCCTGGGAGTCGTCGTTCTCGACGGTCATGAGAGCCACGCCAGCTACCTACGTCAGTGCTCGGGCTGTTTGCAGCGAACCATCCACACGGCAGGAGGCGATCGCATCCAGTTTTATCATCGGCAGGTCACGTTGATGTTGCTGACTGCTGCGCTGGCAGGACGGGAGGCCGTGCGCTTGCTCCTGGATCATGAGCCG
>DATKHV010000016.1:0-2751 GCA_035510055.1 Candidatus Cybelea sp.
GGCATCGTGCTCTTGCGCAAGGGCGCAAATGCCGACGAAGTACTCGCCGGAATTCACGCCAAGGTCAAACAACTGAACGAGCAAATCTTGCCTCCGGGCGTAAAAGTCGTTCCGTTTATTGACCGCAGCGATTTGGTCAAGTTCACGACTCGCACGGTGCTGCACAACCTCACCGAAGGCATCATTCTGGTGGTGATCATCCTTTTTCTGTTCCTCGGGAATGTGCGCGGAGCCATCATCGTCGCCTTGACGATCCCGTTTGCGTTGTTGTTCGCGGCAACTTGCTTAAAACTGAAGGGTATCCCCGCCAACTTGTTGTCTCTTGGCGCTTTGGATTTCGGAATGGTTGTCGACGGCGCGGTAGTGATGGTGGAAAACATCCTCCGGCACATGGGCCACGGCGGCAACACCTACAAGACGCCCATGGAGCGCATCCGTGAAGCTGCTCACGAAGTGCAGCGACCCGTTTTCTACGCCATCGGCATCATCATTACCGCGTACTTGCCAATCTTCACTTTGCAGCGCGTAGAAGGGCGGCTGTTCCATCCCATGGCCTGGACAGTGGCTTTTGCGCTTCTGGGCGCGCTGTGCTTTTCCATGTTCCTCGCTCCGGTCCTATCGAGCGTACTGTTCAGCAAGGGCGTAAAAGAATGGCAAAACCCAGTCATGGAATTCTTGAAAACACGCTATCGCCGCGCTGTCAGGTGGGCCGTCGAGCACCGGTTGGTAACCGTGGGTGTGGCGGCAGTGAGTTTTGCCGCCACCATTTATTTGACCCTCGGCGGAGTCATCGGCTCCGAGTTTTTGCCGCACTTGGATGAAGGCGCGCTGTGGGTGCGCGGGACGCTCGCTCCAAGTACAGGTCCTACGGAAGGCACACGGCTGGCGAACCAGGCTCGCGCGATTCTTTGCTCTTTTCCTGAGGTGATTCAATGCACCAGTCAGGTCGGGCGTCCCGACGACGGAACGGACACGACTGGGTTCTTCAATACCGAGTACTTCGTCGATCTGAAGCCGAAAGAAAAGTGGCGCCCTGTTTTCCACCAGGACAAGGAAAGAGTGATCGCCGCCATGCAGCGCGAACTGGATAAAATTCCCGGCGTGGTTTGGGGTTTTTCGCAACCGATCGCCGACAACATGGAGGAAGCGGTCAGCGGCGTAAAAGGTGAACTGGCGGTGAAGATTTACGGCGACGACCTCAAAGCTCTCGATGCCATGGCAGATCAGATCGTCGATACCATGCGCCAAGTCAAGGGCATTGAGGACCTGGGAGTCTTTCGAGTTCTCGGCCAGCCCAATTTAGACGTCGCGTTGGACCGCGCGCAAGCGGCGCGCCATCAAATCAACGTGGCGGATGTACAAGATGCCGTCCAGACCGCGGTGGGCGGCACTGCCTTCACGCAAGTTTTGCAAGGCGAGCAGCGATACGACCTGGTTATCCGCTACCTTCCGCAATTTCGTAATACGCGGGAAGCCATTGAGAGCATTCGTTTGCTGTCACCCACGGGAGAGCGCGTTTCGCTGGCGCAACTCTCGAAAATCGAAGAGCGGGAAGGCGCTTCAGAAATCTACCGCGAGGGAAATGAAAGATATATCGCCATCAAGTACAGCGTGCGCGGACGCGACCTTGGCGGTGCCGTCGAGGAGGCCATCCAGAAGGTAAACGCCAAAGTCCAACTGCCGCGCGGATATCACATCGACTGGGCAGGCGAATACGAAAGTGAAAAGAGAGCCGAAGCCCGGCTTCTGGTGATCGTGCCGTTAACGCTGCTGGTGATTTTCGGTATTCTCTACACCATGTTCCGTTCGTTTAAGTGGGCGCTTCTGCTTCTCGGAAACGTGGCCATGGCGCCGATCGGAGGCTTGCTCGCCCTGCTTTTTACCGGCACGCACTTCAGCGTTTCCTCAGGCGTCGGATTTCTGGCGCTGTTCGGCGTTTCCGTGCAAACCGGCGTCATTATGCTCGAATACATCAATCAGATGCGCGCGCGAGGTCACTCGATCGAAGACGCCGCGGTCGACGGGGCGGTGCTCCGGCTCCGTCCCATAATGATGACCATGCTGGTTGCTACCCTCGGTCTGTTGCCGGCCGCGCTTTCTCGTGGCATCGGTTCAGACTCCCAGCGTCCCTTCGCTATTGTTATCGTTGGCGGACTTATCGGCGCTCTGGCCCTGAGTATCTTCTTGCTCCCGACTTTGTACGTGTGGTTTGCGAAGGAAGGCGACAAGCTCCCCGCGCCGGAAGGTGATTTCGCTGAGGAATCTTCGGGAAGTTGAAGAAGCTCGAAGCTGGTTTGGTTCGGAGGCGGCAAGCCGGCTGGTCTTGACTCAGCTGCGCGCGGCAAGTTCTCTTGCCGGAGGCGCCAATTTGCGAGCCGCCCGCACGATGCTCATAAATCTTCGCGCCAATTCCACAACCTGCTCTGCGCGCTGGAGCCGGATGGCCTCCCGGGGAATCAACTCGCTGCCAATCCCCAGAGCCGTGGCCCCCGCGCGAATCATGTCCGAGGCCGTCTGCTGCGTCACCCCGCCCGCTGCCACCAGCGCGGCATTGGGGAAAGGCCCCTTCAACGCCCGAATGTAGCCAGCGCCTCCCACCAGCGCGCACGGAAACACTTTGATGAAATCAACGCCGGCTCTCAGGGCGGCGGTTATTTCACTCGGCGTCAACGCGCCGGGCATGGTCACGACATTGGCCTTGCTGGCAAGTTCCACGATGCTGAGGTCCAGGCCGGGGCTCGTCAGGAACTG
>DATKHV010000017.1:0-2127 GCA_035510055.1 Candidatus Cybelea sp.
TGCCGCATCCTCTTCGGCTCGCATGGATGGCGCGGTCCCGGCCGCTCCAACTTCCGCCGCCGCATGTCCGAACGCTGGGAACAGATGACACCCGAGGAGCGCGAGAAATTTCGCCAAGGCATGCGCGGCCGCTGCGGACCCTTCCAAGGGCCAACGACGGAACCGAAGCCGTCAACTTAAACCGGCAACCGGATACTGAAGAAAAGCGGCGACGGAAGGGAATTGATGCAGCGATGAAAAGGCGGCCCTTACAGGCCGCCTAGCTCCACAAAATCCGTCCGGTCTATAGAGACTGCGTGAGAGCTGGCCCTCAACAATTTGGGTGGGACGCCGCACTGATTTCAGCCGCGAAGCGGGGTCAGAATGCAGCCCACGGCGCAAGCCGTGGGGTAGGAAGTGGGGAAGAAAACAAGCCCCAGAGGGGCGAAAGAGTAGTTCTCACGTACACTCTATAGCCCGTCTTTCACTCCACAACGTTCCGCGAGATTACTTGCCGATACCACTCAGCGCTCAACTTCGGCGTTCGCGCCTGCGTCTTGTAGTCGACATAGTGCAGACCGAATCGCTTGCTATAGCCGTCGGCCCACTCGAAATTGTCCAGCAGGCTCCACAGAAAATAGCCTTGGACCGGATACCCTTCCACTACCGCTCGATGCAGGTGGGTAAGATGGTTGCGCAAATACATCACGCGGTCGATGTCTTCAATCCGTCCATTCCCGTCGATGACGTCATCAGAAGAGCAGCCGTTCTCCGTGATATAGACCGCTTTCGGTTTCCAAATGTCGCTGACGTTCCGCACCGTCCAGTAAATCACTTCCGGCCCGATGTAGAGCCAGTCCGAAGCCATCCGTGGAAAAGAAGTTGGGCGCTTCTCCACCACGTAGCCCGCTGGCGAAGCATCGGCGCGCACATACTCCGGCGTATAGACGTTCAAGCCAACGAAATCAAGCGGGCTGCCCACGATCTTCATGTCGCCGGCCTCCACCTTGGGAGCGTTCGCGCCCTCCCGCTGCAAATATCCGTCAGTGTATTTGCCTTCCATCACCGCCGTTAAAAATGGCGCGTTTTCTTCGCGAGTTGCTTTATGCGCCGCCTCGATCTGCACGGCGTCTTCAATCACGGGAACGTAAACGTTGGTGTTCTCCGCCAAGCCAATCTGCGTTCCGCTCTTTGCATTCGCCCGAATCGCTTGCACGCCCAGGCCGTGCGCCAACACCGCATGGTGGCGAATCTGATTCACTTGGGCATCCGGGAGCTTCATTCCCGGCGCGAATTTCCCGGTTTTATAGCTCAAGTCAGTGAAGCACGTGAATTCATTGATGGTAAAAAAGTGGCTCACGCGGTCCGAAAGGCGTTTGGACATATAGCTGGCATAATCCGCGAATGCTTTCGCAGTGTCGCGCGACTGCCAACCTCCCGGCAAAGCCTGTGGCAAATCCCAGTGGAAGAGCGTGACATAGGGAGCGATATCGTTCTTAAGCAACTCATCCAGCACGCGATCGTAATACGCGAGGCCCTTCTCATTCGCCTGCCCGGTGCCGTCCGGAAAAACGCGTGACCACGAAATCGAAAATCGGTAACACTTCACTCCCAGGCTCTTCAGCAGCTTCACGTCCTCTTTGTAGCGATGGTAGGAGTCGTCCGCGACATCGCCAGTCTGTCCCTCAAAAGTTTTTCCCGGCGTGTGTGAAAAAGTGTCCCACACTGAAGGCTTCCGCCCATCTTCATTTGCTGCGCCCTCGATCTGATACGCAGCGGTGGCGCAACCCCAAAGAAAATTAGCTGGGAACCGCAAGGACAACGGCGTTGGCATTGTTGCTAATGCGATCTTGGGGAACGACGTGCTGGCGAAGGCAGCTGCGGCGGTGCCCGCCAGAGTCTTGCCGAATCGGCGACGCGTGAGTTTTTTCATGGCCCAACAAGGTTACCACTAGAGAGGAGACAACGTGGAATGACCGTCGAAATCTACCGCGCCGCGCCCACCACAGGCGTCGATACCGCCTTCGCTCCCGGCCGCAGCCACCAGATGACTCCGCCGGCTGCGACCAATCCGAGTGCGATCAACTGCGTGCCGGACATCGTTCCGCCAAACACCGAACCTCGACCCGGATCGTCGCGCAGGAATTC